>JAEWFW010000022.1 GCA_023388635.1 Bacillota bacterium | reverse complement strand
TTCCCGACGTTCTCAATAATCAATAAATCCAACTTGTCCAAATCAAACCCTTCGAGCACTTTATGAATCATATGGGCATCCATATGGCATCCCCCGTTGGTATTGATCTGTACACATTGAATACCTTTCGCGCGTATACGGTCAGCATCCCGCTCCGTCGCCAAATCGCCTTCAATGATACCTATGCGAATATCTCTATCCATGACCTCAGAAAGTTTTTCCAGTAGTGTCGTTTTCCCAGACCCTGGCGAACTCATCAAATTCAGTACAAAAATGCCTTTTTCATTAAATAAATCTCGGTTGCGTTGCGCCTGTTCGTTATTCTTCTCCATCGGGCTTTTCTTCATTTCCACTTTCACTGTCATCGTCCCCATCTCCTTCAAAATAATCAATGTATAATTGATCACCTTCGACAAATTCTGTACGCAAACTGTTGCATTGACTGCACGTAAATTTATAGCCCCCACTGGGCTGAAATTCGAATCCACATTCATTACACTTGACTTTCGCTTTTACATATTCAATTTCCAGAACTGCATCTTCGGTAAACAGGTTGTCATCCTTGAGCATGTCGAATCCCATCATCAGTGCATCGGGAATCGCGTTTGACATTTGCCCGACAATCAGCCGCACTTTGCGAACCTTATCAATATTATGCTCCTGCGCACTTTTTTCGACCATCTCAATTATTCCTGCCATCACTGATAACTCGTGCATGTCATGCCTCCCTTATTCTACGCGCACCTGAATTTTTCCATCTTTTATACGTACAGGATATTTATATAGCGTAATTGTCTCATCGTGCAGTGCTTGCCCCGATGTTTTATACCGCGTCTCACAATACGGACAATAAAATTGCTGTGTGTGATTCTGCCAATTGATCAGTTGCTTATCAACGGCACATACCCCTTGGTATACATGGATGCTTCCCTGGTGTCTGACGACGAACACCGATTTCCCTCTATACATCAACTGCTTTGTTGAACTTCCCAGATCCAGAAAAGAAATTAATGTCTCCCATTGATATTCTGATAACGTGTTGGAAACACCGGAAAAATTCCCTAGTGCATTGCTTGTCGCTTTTAAAGAAACTTCTTTTGTCTTAGAAAATGCTCTTTTCAACCAATCTCGGCGATTCATTTTAATGTAATCTGACACAGTGAGCCCCCCTAAATATATTGCCTTAAGTATAACAAATCCTCACTTTAATTGCTAACTTTTCTCCATACGGTTGCACTCCTGCTTGGACTTAACCTATCCGAAAAAAAAGCGCAAAATGACAGCTAACGCCAACGTCAGAACGTATACCCCATTAATCAGCACGAAATTCTTAACAGCGACGACAAATGTATCTTTTTTGGTCTGTAATGCCGTAAATTTCGCTACGTTCTGCCTAACCTTTCCGTACGTGCCTAGCACCGCTACACTGATGAGCGGCAATATTTGTAATGCGACGGCAATGGCAATCGCCACAAATCCTATATCGTACAACCGACGAAACAGCCGCAATGCCTTTTCTTTGCCGATCGATATCGGCAGCGTGTATCGCTTGTTTTCAAAGTCCTCTTCCATATCGCAAATGTTATTTGCCAACATGATGTTCGTAATCGCCATCACCGCAGGAAGCGCGAGTAAAATAATCATGCCAATTTCTACGATATCGACCCCAAACAGCAACTGTGCGTTCTCCAGATGGAGTGTGATTATCCCCTGCTCAAATACGTGAATATATATGGCAAGGAACGGAGCGCCGAGTCCTAACGTCAAACCGGACATAATCTCTCCCAAAGGGGTCCGGTAAATCGGCAGCGGACCAAACGAGTATCCTACACCAATCAAAAACGACAGAAGACCCAGCAAGAGGACGATTACATCTGTGTTCAGATATAAAAGCACACCAGACGTGACAGCGATTGCCAAAAGAACAAAAATAACCGTCCGCACTGTTGCCGCCGTCAATTTATTTTTCACAATCGAGTTGTGAATTTCATACCCATATCCTTGCTTCTTAGTCGCTCTTTTATAGTCCTGATAATTATTGATCACCGTTGTCGCCATATCGACACACAAGAGAGAAACTAGCATCAGCAGAAAATTCTCCACATGAAATGTCTCAAAACGATACCAAGCATACAAGCTGCCAAGGGTCAAAGGAATCATGCTCGCTGCCTTGGTGCGTATTTCCGCTAGCTCCAAAAAACTTTTAACCGTTAAAATAGTACATCCCCCTCATATAATTTACACTTCCTCTCTATTGTAGCAAACCGCTGCCAATGCTACAATGTCATCGTATGCTATGAAAGGATGTGGCTCGGCGTTATGAAGAAATTTTTTATTCCGGCACTCCTGTTCCTCACCGCGCTCTGCGCATTACTGCTATATTTCCCACGCCGCACCGTGGACATTCCTGTTCCGGCACCCGATACACTATCTTTGAAAACTACTCAAGCTACATACGAACTTATACCCACACCGGATAGTATCAGCATCATAACCGAGCACAAGCAGTACACTCTCTCATTTGGCAACCGTCAAGTGCTGGTGGATATCGCGGTCTGCGACCTCGACCAAGACGACAATGAAGAAATGCTCGTATTACTCGGTGATCCTTCTAAAGAGTATGCTGATGATTTTGTCATCTACACCCTACAAAACGAAGTGAACGGGTTGCGATCAGACGAATTCCTATCAGGTGAGTTCCCACTAGGTGAGCCCCGATTCTCATTAAAAGAAATCTATCGCAATACGCTTACACCAATAAACCCTTGGATGGTCGATACATGCGACATTGACGGAGACGGCGAACCGGAAATATTTATCGGAGTTAAAAAAGGAACCGAATATTACCCTGAACAAGCAAATAGACCGTTCTTTTTTAATTTTCACGATAACATGCTCGTCAAGAAATGGACCGGCTCCAAACTCCGCCATCCATTTACACAGATATCTTTCGCCGATATTAACGGTAACGGCAGTGATGAGTTGATCGTCATTGAACAAATCGACGAACGTACTAGCGTAATTTCCATCTACTATTGGTTTGGATTTGGCTTCACTTTACTGGCGGAAAGCTCAGGATACGAGCAAATCAATTCTGCTAAAGTAGTCATCAATGCAGGGAAATGGCATATCGAAGCAGAAGTAGTAACCAATAAAACCCAAAGGCTATTAAAGCTAGTTCCCTCTGCCCAAAAAACAGTCGACAATATCTATCGCTTGGAAGAACGTTAGCTAGAAACACATATTTTACAAGAAAGCTGTTAGCTAGAAAATTTATGATGATAGTGGAGGTTTTCCAAATGACCAGCAAGCACATGCAGTTAAAATTCGTACTGATCGGTTTATGTATGCTTCTCCTATTGAGCGGTTGCGGCAGACTCTTCACTAAACCTGCCGAGATGACTCCGCCGACAGACCTTGGCGGCATGTCCTTAGTTTGGAAAGAAGCGGCACAATACATTGATCAACCCATTCCATATCAACCAAGCAAATACCAACCTGAGATTCCCGCCTATCAAATCTCTGCCGATTTGAGTAACCTAGTCAATATCGATAAGTTCAGCGGTTTTAGCGAGGAACAACAGCAAAAGCTATCAGAGAATGGGTTTGTCGTCCTAGAACCAAATTCCGACAGGGCATATTTCTATATGAAGATGTATCCTGTCTATGAGGAGAACGATTACAAGCGAATTCCCAGTTTCGTGACGACCGATGTGGCGCTGCATATGTACCACAAATTCTTCGATGAGACACTCAAACAATTGGAAAAAGAACAACTACACGCAGCACTACAACAATTGACAACGAATATGCTAAATAAATCTTTAAAATTGTACGCCTTAGACGCCAATCAGCCAATCAACGAATATCTGCGGAAGAACATCATTTATTTTTCCGTAGCCAATCAATTGATCAATGACTCCTACGGCGATATACCGAACGAATTGTTAAGCGTTGCCGAACAAGAATTGGCTCTGATTAGCGATGCCAGTAGTTACGCCTCATCTCCTTTATTGGGCTGGGATATCAATTATGCACAATTCAAACCCCGGGGGCATTATGCCGGCGATGATTTGCTGGAATCATACTTCAAAACGATGATGTGGTACGGTCTTATCGGCTTTCCATTTGACGAGGAGTCTGCCGATCCTAATTACCAAGCAATCACCCAATCTCTGTTAATGACATATACGGCATTTCTGGAAGCCGATGGCGTCAACGATATTGAGCTCTGGGACAAAATATACAGCCCGACCAACTTTTTCGTCGGTCAAGCAGATGACATCACCCTATTTGACATTCAAAAAGTAATACAGGATATTTACGGCACTGATGTACACCCCAGCGCGTTCGCCGATTCTGCCTACCACAAGAAATTGATTGCCGCGTTGCAAGCGCTACCGGAACCACAAATTCAGCATAAATTAATCACTGGAGCCGTAGACACCCCCACGGGAAAGCAGTTCCGCTTTATGGGGCAACGTTACACGCTCGATGCCAATGTGATGCAAGATTTGATGGTGCCGATTTTTCGCCCTGTTCCTACAGGGCTGGATGTAGCCACCGCTTTTGGCAATGAGCGTGCCGAATCTATCATTCTGCAAAGTGGCACCAATGGACATAACTTGCAGGAAGATTATCTGCAAAAAATAACACCGGACAAATACAAACAACTTGTGCAACCGCTAAAAGATAAAGTCGCCGCGCTGACAATCGCTGATTGGCAGCAAAATCTGTACAATGGCTGGTTATGGGCATTGGAAGCTGTCTGGCAAGACAAAAAAGGCAATCCTCAGGACGTTCCGTTCTACATGCAAAACCAGGCATGGCAAGACAAGCAACTGCAAACGGGGCTCGGAAGTTATGCGGAATTAAAACATGACACGATTCTCTACAGCAAACAACCGGCGGCAGAAAAAGGCGGCGGCGAAGAACTGCAAGAATTTCTGCCTAATTTCGTCGAACCGAATGTCGAAGTCTATGACCGTTTATTATGGTTGGTAAAATATTCGCGTGCCAACCTAGAAAAACGTGATTTATTGACGGAAAATGCTGAAAGAGTGCTCGGGCACTTGGAGGATCTGTACAACCTGCTAATCGTTTGCTCCGTAAAACAATTGGAAAACATTCCACTGACGGAACAAGAAAACGAAGCCTTAAAATACATCGGCGGCAGATTAGAAAATATCGATATCCTGCTTTCCGATCTTGACAGAAAACAAATTTCCTCCGCCATTGTATCCGATGTCGCCGGCATTGCCGACACCGGCGAATTTTTGGAAGTCGCCACCGGGCTACCCCATGAAATCTATGTGGCGCTACCTTACGAAGGAAAGGTCTATTTAAGCAGAGGTACCGTCTACAGCTATTACGAATTCCTGAACGGCACTCCGTTGACAGACCGCGAGTGGCACGAAATGATCGGCGTAGAGACAATCGAACAAGAAGGCTGGCAATACGAGCAAATCAATCCCGATAAAATCTTGGATAATCCCATACCACAACCTTCCTGGGTACAATCGTTCCACTCTACGGAGCCGAACAAGGTGAGCATTAAGGATGTTGAATACCGAATTGAATAGTCTAATGAATAAAAACTACCTTTTGGAAGTGCCCACCGGCACTTTCAAAGGTAGTTTTTTAATATCTAGATGTACCAAATTGTACATATCCTATCTACACTTCTTATTTTTTGATTGCATATTTCTCGATAACAGCTTTCAATTTCCCTGAAAGCTGTTGCAGTACAATAACATTTGTCCCTGCAGAAGTCAATGCTCTGGCGTAAATTTTTTGAGCCATGCTACGGCGGAGAGATCGGAGGGGTCATTTGCGGCTTCCTTGCGGCAATCTTGCTCTGTTATATAAAAAAACTACCTTTTGAGTATTTCCATCTTCAAAGGTAGTTTTAAAAGTATTTTACGTTAAAAGAATTAGCTTAGCCCGAGCTTGCTATCCAATTCTCCTCTGTAATTCAATTCATGGATGTCATCGCAACCGCCGATAAATTCCCCATCAATCAAAATTTGCGGTACTGTATTGCTGCCTGTCTGCTGTTTAATTTGTGCAAAAAGCTCCTCATTCTCAGCGACCTCAATCTTCGTAAAAGGAATACCTTTGCTGTCTAAAAGATCAAGGGCACGTCTGCAATAAGGGCAATATTTCTTAATGTAAATTTCAACTTTTTTCACGAAAATTCCACCTTTCTGCGATTTATAGTCTACTAAACCACTGTTACAATTACTCTTCCCTGCTGCCTATTTATCTATATGTAGTATCTTATTTTTTTCGTAAAGAATACGCAAGCCCTTCAATGTCAAAAATTCATCGATGATATCTACATGGACGCTCTCAGAGGCAATCAGCTCTGCTAAACCACCGGTAGCTATGACCTTGACACTGTCTGTTTGTAACTCCTCTTTCATGCGGCGAATGATCCCATCCAATTGACCGATATATCCATAAATAATACCCGCTTGCATAGAAGCGACGGTATTCCTGCCGATAACTTTTTCCGGTCGAATCAATTCAATTCGCGGCAATTTCGCCGCTTTGTTAAACAGTGCTTCTGTCGATATGCGTATGCCAGGGGCAATCGCTCCCCCGATATATTGTTCTTTGTGGTTGACAACACAAAATGTCGTGGCAGTTCCAAAATCGACAATAATCAGCGGCGCTCCATATTCAGCAATTCCTGCCACCGCGTTGACGATTCTGTCCGCTCCGACTTCGCGCGGGTTATCTGTATTGATATTCAATCCCGTCTTAACTCCCGCCCCGACAACTAACGGCTGCACTCGGAAATACTTCTCAGCCATGCGTTCGAGGGCAAACATAATTGGCGGGACGACAGATGAGATAATAATCGCTCCAATATCCTGCAGTTGCAATCCTCGATCATTCAGCAAGTGCTTGACCATAATGCCGTATTCATCTTCGGTTTTCTCGCGGGAAGTTGCGATACGCCAATGATGAAGTAATACATCTTGATCATATACACCTAAAACAATGTTCGTATTCCCTACATCCATAACTAACAGCATACGGCACCTCCGGCTTATTTCATGTATACCATGTTGCTTACAAAATAACCTTCTTCTCAAACAAGTCAAGACCGATATCGAGACTTACGGCAGAATGTGTCAGTGCACCGAGCGAAATATAATCAACACCTGTGCGGGCAATCTCCACGATATTCACCTCGCTGATTCCACCCGACGCTTCGACGACGGCTCTGCCGTCAATCAGCTTGACCGCCTCTGCCATCAAGGACGGCTGCATATTATCGAGCATGATAATATCGCAACCAACTGTCAATGCCTCATGCAATTGCGCAAAATTCTCTACTTCTACTTCGATTTTCATCGTATGCGGCACCTGATTGCGGGCGGCATTGACCGCTTGCGTGATTCCTCCCGCCGCCTTAATATGATTGTCTTTGATCATCACCGCATCATACAACCCCTGCCGGTGATTGCGTCCACCGCCGTCTCGCACAGCCTGCTTTTCGAGAATTCTCAATAACGGCGTCGTCTTTCTCGTGTCGACAATTTGCGCATGATACTCTTCTATGAGTTTGACAAATCGATGGGTCTTAGTGGCAATACCGGACATCCTTTGCATAAAATTCAGTGCCACTCGTTCCGCCGTCAATATGGAACGCAGCTTCCCTTCTACTTCGATTAATGTATGCCCTTCGCACACCTGTTGTCCGTCAGATGCCAGTATCCGCACATGTAACTGTGGATCGACTTGAAAAAACACTTCTTTAGCCACTTCAATGCCGGAAACGACGCCATCTTCTTTCATATGCATGATGGCATTGCCTTTTGCCTGATCAGAGACTGTCGTCAAAGAGGTAATATCCCCGGACAATACGTCTTCTTTAATCGCCATTTTTACAATTTCAGATATTGTCAGCATCGATGACCACTCCCCTTTCCCGATGAATTGTGACGACCTTGCGCCATTCTTCCGATGTAACCGGATAGTCAATGCGGTAATGGGCTCCTCTGCTCTCTTTGCGCGACATCGCCGTCAGACACATGAGTGTCGCACATGTGAGCATATTCATAAATTCATATTCCTCCACATGCCGATATGCATATGCTGTCATCGGCGTGAATTTGCGCAATTCCTCCAAAGCCTGTGTCAAACTGTCTTTGCTGCGCCGTAATCCCGCATGACGCAACATAATTTTTTGTAACCGGAGGCGACGGGCGTGAATATGATGCGTCCGGCTATCCGGTTTGTAGATCAGAAACGGCAGTTGATAATCCAGTTCTACCTTTTCGCGCTCTCCGATATATTGAGCCGCTTGATCGGCAATCCGCTTGCCATAGACGAGTGCTTCCGCCAGAGAGTTGCTCGCCAAACGGTTTGCCCCATGTCCTCCTGTACAAGCGACCTCACCACAGGCGAACAATCCGCGAATTTCCGTCTCGCCCCATTCATTTGTTTGCACTCCGCCCATAGCATAATGGGCTGCCGGAGCGACAGGAATCCAATCAGTACTCATATCTAGCCCATAACGCAGACATTCGCTATATATCGTCGGAAAACGCTCATACAGCACATCCTGCTTCTCATGGGTAATATCCAAAAAGACATAGGTCGTTTTCGTCTTTTCCATCTCTTCGACAATACTGCGCGCTACGACATCTCTCGGTGCCAATTCCGCCATTTCGTGTTTCTCCTGCATAAAACGCTCACCGTGGATATTGCGCAGAATCGCCCCTTCTCCTCGGACCGCTTCGGAGATGAGAAAACGCGGCGCCCCCGGGTAGCTTAACACCGTAGGATGAAATTGATAGAATTCCAGGTTAGCAATCGAAGCGCCCGCCCGATATGCCATAGCCACACCATCACCGGTGGCAATCTCTGGGTTCGTCGTATAACGGAAAATCTGCCCCATACCTCCGGTCGCCAATACGACAACATTCGCCCGGTAAAATATAATTTCCCCTACGGGATTCTGGACAATGACGCCTTTGCATTCGTCATTTTCAGTGACAACATCAATCACAAAATGATGTTCACATCTCTCAATTTTAGCGTTGCCGATGACGATTTTCGTCAAAGCGCGGACAATTTCCGCACCGGTCGCGTCACCTCTGGATCGCAGGATTCTCCGGCAACTATGTGCCCCTTCCTTCGCCAATGCCAATTGCCCGTCTTCTGTATCAAATTCCACTCCCAGGTCAATCAGTTCACGGATACGCTCCGGTCCTTCACTGACGAGAATTTTCACAGCATCGTAATCACACAGCCCGGCTCCAGCATATAAAGTATCCTGAAGATGGAGCTCCGGTGAATCGTTGTCTGATATTGCGGCGGCGATGCCCCCTTGGGCATAGTTGGTGTTGCTTTCCGTCAACGCGTCCTTTGTAAAAAGCACCACACGATGATGCTCGCTGAGGCGATGCGCCGTATATAGCCCGGCAATTCCCGATCCTACGACAACGGCATCGATGTCTACTGTAGGAATATCCTGTACCAGATTGATCAAATAGCGTCCCTGCATGATTATTGTACCTCTAACATTCTTTCCAATGATATTCTTGCTTTCTCGGCAATCTCCGGATCCACATGGATTTGCGGTTCCATCGTTTCCAAGGCATTGAGTACTTTTTTGAGATTATTGACTTTCATATTGGGACATACCAGTTGCTGTGAAACAAAATGGAATGTCTTATCCGGGTTGTCCCTTTGTAAAATATATTCGATGCCCATTTCCGTACCGATGATAAACTCTTTCTCCGATGACGCTGTGCAGTATTGGATAATCCCGGCTGTACTCGCCACATAATCCGCCAATTTAACAACTTCCGGTCGGCATTCCGGATGTACAACGACAGGTGCCTGCGGATGCAGTTGCTTCGATTTTATTACATCTTCCGCCATTACGCGGTCGTGGGTATTGCAATATCCGTCCCAAATGATCATCTGCTTGTCCGTATATTGACTGACATAATGACCTAGGTTCTTGTCAGGTACCCAGATGATCTTCTCAGCATCGATCGATTGGATGACTTTCACCGCATTCGAAGAGGTGCAGCAGATATCTGTTTCCGCTTTTACAGCTGCCGACGTATTTACATAGGCTACGACTTGCGCATCAGGATGCAGCTCTTTTAAACGGCGCAGCCCCGGTGCGTCTACCATATCTGCCATCGGGCACCCCGCCCGCTCGTCAGGAATTAACACAATCTTATCCGGTGACAGGATCTTCGCACTCTCACCCATAAAATGCACACCACAAAATAAAATGACATCCGCCTGTGTTTCAGATGCCTGCTTTGCCAGTCCAAAAGAATCTCCTATAAAATCAGCAATTTCCTGAATTTCTGCCCTTTGATAGTAGTGAGCTAGAATCACTGCGTTTCGCTGCTTCTTTAACGCAAGAATTTTGTTTTGCAGCTCTACATGGTATTCATTCGTTGCATTCATGACATCAGAACCTCCAAGTTTTACTTTTACTCGATATAAAGCAGGATTTTGCAAAAAAATTGTCGAATCTTGTTGATATGAGTCAAAAGATTCATATCCATAATACAACAATTGATCGTTTATTTCACTACATATTATTTCATTAGATCATCCTACTACTTTTTTACATACATGGAGGCACTTTATGTTGCAACGAATTCATGCAGTCTTACAAAACTCCTTTTTCAGCGCGATGATTCTGTCGGTGGTGCTTATATTGACACTGCTGATTGCTATTTTCGGTGTGCTCTATCTGCCAATCAGCATTGGGGAACAGCCGCAAACTTTATATGTTGATGAAATGTACTATTTCCCGTCATTAAATTTACCGGGCTATGAATATCTTGAAATAGAATATCCCAACGGCGGCTTCATTATCCCTGCATACAATCACATTGGCTCTCTCAAAGGAATTGCTGTCATCGGTAATGGCACATACACTTTGACTCCTCCCGACAGTTCATTTCGCCAGCAGGGTGTAGTGACGAATTTTTACCGCCCGATTCAGGAAGAACAACTGGCTTTATTGCTTTTGGAGGCAGAGTTTATCGAAATAACCAACCGCAATCAGGTAATCAGCACCAATGAACAGATACAAATTCAAGCGGAAAGCACCGAGTTTTTTGACCAAATGCGTTCTGACGCACAAGCTTTATTCGAAAAAGAATCGGATATCTACATATCGATCCGCTTGTTTGGTTACAAACGCGTCTATACAGCCGATTCCGATACATTGATCGGCTTATTAGTGACAAATGCAGACGAGCATTTTGTGTATTACGAAAATCAAACGATTTCCATGCACGACTATTACACTCATAAAGATCTGTTTCGCACCGAACATCCATCGGTAACTCACGACTATCCACCGAAAAACTTATTGATCTATGCCTCGATTACACTGTCTCTGTTGTTAATTGCTTCGATTATTGTCGTCTGGCTGCTGACGATTGATCTCGATGTGAAAAAGCAGATTCTCAAGCTGGTGGAACAAATTGAATATCCCCATTGGCTTGTCTGGTTGACTGTCTTATTGTACTTTTTAAGTCAATTGCTACTGGCTCCTTACAGCAATTCCGATCACTGGACAATCGTCATTACGATTGCACTATATACATTGCTGCTATTCGCTTTCTGTAAAAATCATGCGGAGCGACAATATATCGGGCTAAATTTCTATCACTGGGGACACGCAATCATCTCTGCACTGATACTCGGTTTCTTCTTCCAAATGCTCGGAAGTTTTCAAATCCCTAGTCAATTCAATATTGGTTCATGGGGAGATTTTCTCAAAGCCTTTGCTGGGGCATTTTTCTTCCATGCGCTGATTAGTGAAATTATTTTCCGTGGACTGATCCAAAACTATATTGAGCGCCTAAGCAATACGTTTGTCGCTATATGTGCCACCGCCGGTGTCGTCGCGTTAACCAACTGTTTCGTCAATCTCTACATTCACGAAATGGCATTAATTGAAGTGATGATACAGTCATTCTTGATCGCGCCGTTCGGCTCCGTCGTATTCAGTATGCTGTATGCCCGCACACGCAATATCTTTGCGTCCTCGTTGCTGGCAACACTGCTGATTATTCTGCCGCAGATCCTGATATTTTAAAAACAAAAAAACTGCCTTGAAAATGTGTTTCCAAGTGCAGTTTTTTCTATTAATTGATTTTTTAAAATAGACCCTTAATGACTCCATTTTCGTCAATGTCCATGCGATCCGCCGACGGTACTCTTGGCAACCCTGGCATCGTCAGCATTTCACCTGTCAAGGCGACAATAAATCCGGCGCCAATCGACGCTCTAATTTCCCGGACAGCGATGTGAAAGCCGGTCGGTCTTCCCAGTTTACTCGGATCGTCACTTAAAGAATACTGTGTTTTCGCCATACAAATAGGCATCGTTCCATATCCGGCATTTTCCAACTGCTCAATCTGTTTCAATGCAGTCAGCGTATAGTCAACGCAATCGGCTCCATAGATCGTTTTAGCGATCGTCTCAATCTTTTCTTTGATCGACGCACTATCTTCGTACAGCAAACGGAATTGACTCTTTTGACCTTCCGTCAAATCGATGACTTTCTTAGCGAGCTCCAGCCCTCCTGCACCGCCTCTGCTCCAAACTTCCGACAGTACAGCATCCACTTCATGTCGGCGGCACAAATCAAAAATCTTCTGCAGTTCTGCATCGGTATCAGTCGGGAATTGATTAATCGCTACGACCAATGGCAATTGGTATTGCTTAATGTTCTCTATATGTTTTGCCAAGTTGGCAAAGCCTGCTTGAATCGCTTCGACATTTTCTGTTCCCAGGTCTGCTTTGGCAATGCCACCATGCATTTTCAATGCGCGGACAGTAGCGACAATCACAACCGCATCCGGCTGCAAATTGCCTAATCTGCATTTGATATCAAAAAACTTCTCGGCACCTAGGTCAGCCCCGAATCCCGCTTCTGTCACTGTATAGTCTGCCAATTTCAGCGCCATCTTCGTCGCAATCACACTATTGCATCCATGGGCGATATTGGCAAACGGTCCGCCGTGGATGATCGCCGGTGTCCCTTCTAACGTCTGTACTAAATTTGGTTTAATCGCGTCTTTCAGCAACAGCGTCATCGCTCCCGCCGCCTTGACATCGTCTGCCGTTACCGGTGTATTAGCATATGTATATCCAATGACAATCCGTCGGATCCGCTCTTTTAAATCTGGCAAGTCACGGGCGAGACATAAAATCGCCATAATCTCCGAAGCGACTGTAATATCGAATCCATCTTCCCGAGGTACGCCGTTCGCCGTACCGCCGAGTCCGACAACGACATTGCGCAATGCGCGGTCATTTAAATCGACTACACGTTTCCATAAAATCCGTCTGGGATCGATCTGCAATGAGTTCCCTTGATGGATGTGATTATCAATCAGTGCAGAAAGCAAATTGTGAGCTGATGTAATCGCATGGAAATCACCAGTAAAATGCAAGTTGATATCCTCCATCGGTATCACTTGTGCATATCCGCCGCCGGCAGCTCCGCCTTTAATACCGAAGCTCGGACCCAAGGATGGTTCGCGCAGTGCAATAATTGCTTTCTTGCCTACCTGATGCAACGCTTGTCCCAAACCTACCGTCGTCGTCGATTTCCCTTCCCCCGCTGGAGTCGGATTAATGGCTGTGACTAATATGAGCTTACCATCCGGTTTTTCTTGTAGCTTATCATATAACTCTAACGGCAATTTCGCTTTATATTTCCCATATAGCTCAATATCATCTTCTATCATCCCTAATTGCTTAGCGATATTACCTATCGGCTCCATGACCGCTTCCTGGGCAATTTCTATGTCACTCTTCAACACGGTGCACTTCCTTTCATAATGTCCTTGCGCTTTCTATAAAAAAAGTGACCCACTAATGGGTCACTTGCTCACACATTTTCCCGTAATCCGTCGATGGAATTACTGTTTTTCGGTCGTGTCTTCTGTCCCCGATACCGTATCTTGCAAGTCATTGTCTACTTTCTTTGAAGGATCTTGATTGATATGAATTTTCACGCCGTTTTCATCTTCAAGGTGTCCTTTTTCGATCAGCATTTCAATTTCCTTCGCTTCCAGCGTTTCTCTTTCCATCAATGCTTGCGCAATCAATTCTAATTGTGCATAATTCGTCTGCAGAATTTCCTTAGCACGTTCATAGCATTCCGCTATGATGCCACGCATTTCGCAATCGATTTCATGGGCGACTGTATCACTGTAATTTTTCTCTGTATTGATATCGCGTCCTAAGAAAACTTGCTCTTGATGGCGGCCATACTGCATTGGTCCCAATTTGCTCATACCAAATTCGGTGACCATTCTGCGAGCTAATTCTGTGGCTCGTTGGAAGTCATTATGCGCTCCTGTAGAAATCTCACCTAAAACAACTTCTTCCGCCACACGTCCGGCAAGCAAACCGGTAATCCGGTCAAGCAGCTCTGAGCGCGTCATGAAATAACGGTCTTCCTTCGGAAGCATCACCGTATATCCACCGGCACCGCCGCGCGGTACGACAGATACTTTATGCACTGCATCCGCATGCTTCAGATGGAAACCGACAATCGTATGTCCACCCTCATGGTATGCGACAATTTTCTTTTCAAAATCACTAATAACACGGCTTTTCTTAGAAGGTCCGGCAATCACTCGGTCAATCGCTTCCTCAATTTCTGAACTGGTAATTTTAGTGACTGATCTTCTTGCTGCCAACAACGCAGCTTCATTCAATAAGTTCTCAAGATCGGCACCAGTAAATCCTGGCGTACGCCTTGCCACAACACCCAAATCAATGTCTTTACCCAAAGGTTTATTCTTTGCGTGTACCTTAAGAATTTCTTCACGACCTTTTACATCAGGTCTGCCAATCGTAATCTGTCTGTCAAATCGTCCCGGACGCAACAATGCCGGGTCAAGAATATCCGGTCTGTTTGTCGCTGCCATGATGATAATACCACTATTTTCTGCGAATCCATCCATCTCTACCAACAGTTGGTTTAATGTCTGCTCGCGTTCATCATGACCGCCGCCAAGTCCTGCTCCACGCTGACGACCGACTGCATCAATTTCATCGATGAAAATGATGCAAGGAGCATTTTTCTTCGCCGTTTCAAATAAATCACGAACGCGCGACGCTCCAACCCCGACAAACATTTCCACAAAATCAGATCCACTGATGCTGTAGAACGGCACCCCAGCCTCACCGGCAACGGCGCGAGCAATCAAAGTTTTCCCTGTTCCCGGAGGTCCGTATAAAAGTACCCCTTTAGGAATTCGCGCACCCACAGCAACAAATTTAGAGGAATCTTTCAAGTAATCGACAATTTCCTCCAATTCTGCCTTCTCTTCATCAGCACCGGCTACATCTTTAAACGTAACTTTCTTCTTGTCTTCGGCATACAGCTTCGCTTTGCTTTTGCCGAAATTCATCACTTTATTTCCGCCGCCTTGGGACTGATTCATGATGAAGAAAAACAGTACGACTATAATGATAAACGGAATTAGCCCTGATAATAGACTCAGCCATATGGAATCCCTCGCTTGCGGCTTCATAGTGAAATCGCCGATCTGCAATAGTTCCTCGGTGATTTTTTCTGTCCAAGGTAAATATACTACATAATTCGTCCCACTTACCAATTTCCCTTCTGCTCGATATGCCAAGCCCTCAGGAATAATCGTCACTTCTAAAACTTCGCCTTTTGATAAATGCTGGCGAAAGTCCGAATATTTTAACTCTTCAAGAGTAGGGCGATCAGATGCAATTACGTTGAAGATTCCCACCGTCACCACGATTATTAGCAAATAAAACGCTGTACTGCGAACAAAACGGTTCATAACGTGCCTCCCCTCCCATTTGCGCAAAATACAAAAAAATATACAAATACTATGTTACCACAGCACGAACCACAAGAGCAACTTTAATGTGCACTTATCTAGAAACTTAGCGCCACTCGCGCGCCCGTCGGATATATCTCCCACGAAGGCATCTTAGTGACGGTTAGTTGTCGGAGGAATACACCTCTGGTTTCGGTATAAAAATATAAGGAATATTACGGTATTTCTCAGCATAGTCCAAACCGTATCCTACGAGGAATGCGTCAGGAACTTCAAATCCCTTATAGCCAATCTCAATGTCTGCTTTTCTTCTGAGCGGCTTATCCAAGAGTGCGACGACCTTCAAAGACGCACAATTTCTTCTGCGCAATAAATCACATAAATATGA
The DNA here is from genome assembly GCA_023388635.1 of Bacillota bacterium. Classification (GTDB taxonomy): domain Bacteria; phylum Bacillota; class Bacilli; order Desulfuribacillales; family Desulfuribacillaceae; genus JAEWFW01. The sequence continues at coordinate 59,659 of JAEWFW010000022.1, read as the reverse complement.
AAGCGTCAGCCCACTATCAATAATATCTTCTACAATAACGACGTGTCTTCCGGCGACTTCGGTGTCAAGATCCTTGACGATACGAACGACTCCCGATGATTCCGTTGAAGTTCCATAAGAAGAAACTGCCATAAAATCAATTTCAGCAGGCACAGTGACACGTTTCAACAAGTCGCCCATAAACATGACGGCTCCTTTTAAAACACAAATAAATAGCGGATTTTTATCCCGATATTCTTCGCTGAGCTGCTTCCCTAATTCTGCTATCTTTTCTTGAATCTGCTGTTCTGTGATGACGATTTCCAAAATATCTTTTTCCATGTTTTCTCCTCCATAGCTACTGCTTCTTCTTATACTCCAAATAGAATACCCTTTTTGTCGCTTCTGTCACAGGTGCGCAACTGCTTCGCTGAATGCCAGCCAGCCAAATAATCTCTTCACCGGCGACAATGACAGGGATCCGGTTACGCTCATGAGCGGGGATTTTGGCATCAATAAAGATATTTTTCACCTTTTTACTGCCTTTCATACCCCAAATGCTCATACGATCACCATCTTGCCTGCCCCGGCAATATATCTGCTGATTGTGCAGTTGATCGGCATCAAACTTTACCAGCATGTCAGATACAGGCAATTCTTGTACATCATCCACTGCCACTACATCCGCAAACAAATAACCGCCGTCAGGCAACTCAATCCTTTCGCCTAAAGGCAACAATAAAGGTTCTTCCAAAGCCCGACTATCCAAAAATTCCCGATATGTGATGAGAACGTACTCTGCCTCGCGAACGACTACGATATCCTTCGCAAGTTGCAGAATTCCTCCGGAAAAAGGTTCGTTAATCCAGTCTATCACTATATGTATGTGTTTTTTTTCAAATCGTGTATCGCTTTTAAGATAATATAATATTAATAAAATAACTCTACTTTGTAAAGCAGGATGCAAGTTTCTTATTTGTTTTCTTTCGATTTTGTATTGTTGATTGGCTGTAACCTCCGTCACAATATCGGCAAACACTTCTCCGACATGCTGTTCGATGAAGTCGCTGTCCTCCCGCGCCAAATTTGCCAAATTCAGCAACGCTTGTGCCACATTCGGATTGTACTGCTCCTCTAATAACGGCAAAAGCTGATTGCGCACACGATTGCGCAAATATTTATTATCGTAGTTGGAACTATCTTCTCTGGGGACAATTCCCATCTCGCGACAGTGCCGTATGAGCTGCTCCTTTGTAACTTCCAGCAACGGACGGACAATCGTCATCCCCATACGTTGTTGATACATATTCATTCCTGCAAGCCCTGATATCGAAGTTCCCTGTATCATGCGCATAATAATCGTTTCTACCTGATCGTCGCGGTGATGCCCAAGCAGCACGTACGGAGTCTGATATTTGATTGTCAGCTCCCGATACCAAGAATACCGCACTTCCCGCGATAACTCCTGGGAAGAGCCTTTGGCACCGGCTATAATTTCCGGCATATTCACCGACTTCATCTCAAATGCAATGTCATGTGCCGCACAGTATTGTTCGACGTATTTGGCATCCTCTATACTCGCTTGCCCTCTGAATCCGTGTTCAAGATGAGCGACTACAACACTGAGTGCCAATTCATCCGCCAATTGCCGCAAACAACCGAGTAGCGCCATAGAGTCGGCACCGCCTGAAACGCCGACAATCACGCGTTGCCCCTGTAAACTTATAATATTATTTTTTATAGTCGACAATAGATTCTGCGACATGTTGCCCACTCCGATATTTTATTGTACGTGCAATCGCCCCGACAAATACGAGACCCGCAGCAATCGAACCTGCCACCAGAAATGTCTTGCTCCCAAGGGTTACTCCGTCATAGTAGTTCCCCTCAGCCAAACTGTACATCGTCGAATACGCCAAACTTCCGGGAACAAGCGGAACAATTGCCGATATGGCAAACACCGTCACCGGCGTTTTGTAATAGCGCGCCATCCATTCGCTGGCTGCCGCCACGACAATAGCCGCTATGAAAACGGTCACAATCATCGGTATATCCAGCATCCCCAGAAGACGATTGACGATCCACCCAAATGCCCCGATACAACCACTTGCCATTAGGCATTTCTTCGGCGCGTAAAACAGCACTGCGAACCCCGCCGCCGCTAAAAAAGCAAAAGGAACCTCAAATACCAGTTCCATATCAAGGTCATCCTCTCATCAATAAAGTGTTAGTCATCGGATAAAGTATATTCTTTCTGCTCTATTTTATGGCATCCTTCGCTCTGACAAGCGAATCTATATGACGAATGCCAGAACAATAATGACACCGACAGCAATCGCCGCCGCAATCAAAATCGCTTCTACCGTTCTGGCGACTCCGGAAACCAAATCGCCGGCTATCATATCCCTGACGCCGTTTGTTAACGCAACTCCCGGCAATAACGGCATGATACCGCCGATAATAATTTTATCAGGCTGAATAGCCAGGCCTGGTATCGCTGCAACCAATGCGACAATCCCGGCAAACAGCGCTGCGATAAATGTCGATAGAAATACCGTCGCTTGACGGTTTAAGAAAAAATTAAAGATGATATTGACGAATGTGCCCGTAATTCCGGCAAGCACTACATCGATCAATGTGCCGCCAAATAAATAAGCGAAACTTCCACTGGCAATCCCCGCGCACACATTGATAAACAGTGATGAGTATCCCGGTGGTGCATTGGCAATATTATGCAGCATCCGATACGCTTCTTCCGATCCAATACTTCCCATAAAGAGATCCCGGGAAATACCATTGACCGCCGTCACCTGATCAAGATTGATCGTCCGATGCGTGACGCGCGTCACCGCCGTACTCGCTTTATTATCCCCGTCATACAGCGTAATAAAAATACCTGTGGGCGTAACATAGCTCTCCGCTTTGGTACCACATGCTATGGCTATGCGACTGATTGTATCCTCTACGCGATATGTCTCACCGCCTGCCGATAACATAATCCGACCTGCCAACTGACAAAGCTCCATCGTTTTATCATGATCACAGCACATGTTCTGCATACACCCATCCTGCCAATCTCAATATAATATACGTTATTTCGTCATTACCATAATGTAAATCACTGTGCTGAGCATAAAGACAAGCGAGCCCCAAAAAGCACAGTCAATTTTCGACAGGCGCCAAAATCTTCTGCCGCCGTGCCTTTCCGCGTTCTGCACTTCCCGACACATCTCGCCTGTTGTCCGGTATTGCCCGCAAAAAGCTTTAATACAGATCGGTCGTAAATACAGCGGTAATTCCCTGTGTATTATATCATACAGTACATCCATCGGGTTAGCACTTTTTTGCGCCTTTAACAGAACGCCGTGTGGTACAAATATCTGTACCAATAAAATTCCCACCGCAAACAAGTCATACCGATAGTCCGCTTTCCTGCCTCCCATCTTCCAACAGCCTCGGTCGTATAGTGCGGAATACTGTTTTACCATCTTCCCTACAGCTACGACACCTCCGAAATCAATAAAACGAATGCGATCCTGCGAATATTCAAGCATGATGTTTTCCGCTTTGACGTCTGCGAATACATAGCCTTTCTGATGTATGGCTTGCAGATACGATAAAATTTGCCCTATGTATCGCAATTGGCGCCTGCGCGCACGCTTACCGCCACGTGATATCCGCAGCACACGTTCCAATGTCTGTCCATGAATATATTCCATCGTGTAATAATGATACTGCTGACCATGTATTTGCAGATCATCCATCTCATACAAAAGAGGCCCAAAGTGCCCACTTTGAACCTCTTGTTGAATCGTCTTCAAACGAACATATTCTCCTGATGTCATCTGCAAAGATTGAGAGATTTTCATCGCACACAGTTGTAATGTCTGTAAATTTTCCACAAGATAGACGATGCCGATGGCTCCCCTGCCTAATTCCTTATGAACTCTGTAAGTATTACCATACCAGAGTCCCTTAATAATCATACCGTCATATAACATAGTTGGCATCCAGTACGTTTTGTGCTGCCATCAATGCCGGTCCCGTCGGGGTTGCGCCACGCGTCTGTAAGCTAGAGCACAGTTCAATGACCAGCCCCGGCTCTGTCGTGAACTTCGATAATACTTGCGTATGCTCCTGCATATTCCCCGGGAACGCTAGCACGGCAATTTCGCTATCGCCTGTGCGTGCCTGCAAACTCAATGATAGATTATAGATCGCCTCTTCAACGGATTTCATCTTCTGCTTCATACTGGCACTGACATCTATGAGCAACACAACCTTTAATGGGGAACGCTCGCTTAAATCTTCCATAAATTCCACAACTTCTCCGCGATTCACCGGTGCCAACGCTTGGATCCCCCTACTGTCACCAAGCATTTGCGTCAACTGCCGATTGACGACATGCTCGATCGTAAGATTGAGTGCTTGTTGTGTCACCGCTTGTACCGTATAACTCAAATCCTGGCTTTTGACGACTTCACATAATCCATTACCTGCCTTGGCAATTGCCTGTACCTCTGCGATACCTTTTTGCCCGATCATACCGTGGTCGACAATCCCTACGACATTGACGACAATATTTTCTTGTGCCAGTTGCCGCGCCACTTCTACAGGATCAGGACCAATATTCGAACATCCGTCAGTAATGAGTAATACTTGCTTCATTTCTGCCATAATAAGATACCTCCAAATTAAACTCTTTAGCATCTCATTATGCCCCGAATCTATCAAAATAAACCTGATCTCGCAAAATTCCCTTACATCTAAAAACAAGATTCCTTTTGATACCGTTCTATGCCGTCGCCAATTTCTTAATTCCCGGTACAGGAATTGCCGCCCATTGTGCTTGGTAAGGCATGACCTTAGCGACGAGAATCGTCGTATCATCAGTTACCTCATGGTTATTAAAACGCAGCACTTTTTCGACGATCACATCTGCGATTTCCTGTGGATCATCGCAACTGATTTGTCCGATAATTCTTTGCAACCATTCTTCTCTATTATTTACGTGTTTAATAGAGTCGAGAATCCCATCAGATAACATGACAATAATATCTCCCTGCTTTAACACCTTCTTTTCCAACGAATATTGTATCTCCTGCAGAATTCCCACAGGCAAACTTCGACTGGTAATCATATCGACAGTCGCTTGCGATTTGACGAAGCTCGGTGAAGACCCGACTTTCATAAATTTCGTCTCACCAGTGAACAGATTGATAAATGCCAAATCGAGTGTGGCGAACATCTCTTCCGTCGAGCGCAACATTAAAGCCGCATTCACTGTCTTAATTGCCGTGTCCTCTGAAAGACCTGCCTGTAATAGCGTTTTCAGCAACTTAATCGCCGCCTGGCTTTCTTCCCGCGCTCGCTGTCCATTTCCCATGCCATCGCTAATTGCCAACACATATTTACCATTCCCCAGATCAACACCCTCATAGCTGTCTCCGGAAATAAACGTGCCTCCTTTACCAATTGATACGAATCCGTATTCTACATCATATACAGGCGCCGACGCTAACACAATCGAGCAGTCCCCGTTTTCACAATTACACCCCTTTTTGTCCCGAATCGATATATTTTCTCCGACGATGTCGGCGATCATCGGTGCCAATACTTTCACACATTCATCCCGTTGACGACATCCGTTTTTCGTCACATGGATTTCGATTTGTCCCTTATCCAAATTAATAATTTGTGTGCTCTGGATTGCCAAGCCTAAACTTTCCATCGCCCTGCTGATTTCAACTTCCTGCTTAGAAAACCCCAATCCGTCTTTGACAATCTCCGAAGACAATTGTTCCATGACATTGGAAATCCCCCGTAATTGCTCGGACAGCAGACCTCTACACTCCTCCACTTGCCCCTTCCAATAATATTCTTTCCGAAACACTTGGAACTCCTGATGAAGCACATCAATCAAACGCTTTTTATCAATACATTTACTGCCTATCTCCTGCGGCATCGTCTGTGGACTGATCATATTCCCTAATTCGAAACTGATAAACATATCGGAGAACCCTTGATACGTCCGATACGATTCATCACCCCAGCACTTTTGATGACGGTGACACGCGCGACAGCCTGTATCTGCCGCATGTTGAACAAAACGGTGAAAATCGCTTTCTTGCTCCCTTTTTGTCTTGCGCAGCGTAAAAGTACTTGCCAGTTCGTCCAGCATCCGTCCGTACCGATTGACTTTCCCTGCTACCAACTCCTTTACTTTGTTTTTATATTCGATTTGATTCCACATATTGATGGCGGTTCCCGGAATCAAGCCCATAATATAATTGGTCACACTTTTAGGTGTAATCGAAAATAAGAAAAATATAGAGAAGACTTCTACGAACACAGGTAATAATTCGATATCCGGTCTCATATAAATTGTCAAAGCAATATAGCCAATAAAGAAGCCCACCATGACAAAAACTTTTTTGCCCTCACGCAGCAATCCGGCAAGCAATCCGGTAAACGCTAATGTCGCCATTTGTGTAATCAGGATCGGATTCGCCAAACTCATGATCAACCCTATGACGACGCCGACTGCCGCACCAATACCGGCTCCGCCAGCGTGTGCAAGTAAGATGATGACTAAACCGCCTAAAATCTGATCGACATGAACGCCGTACCAAACCCAATTTCCTGTCCCGATCAAGATAGAAGCCACTAGAATAAACGCACAGATAATCTCCTCATTGCGCAAAATCCGCGGTGCCAACCTGCCGAAAATAATCGGCACTGCTTGCGTAAAGATTAACGTTAGTAACAATGCCAAGCTGCTCTCCAATCCCGCCAATACCAGTGAATAACTTGATATTTCGTTGATCCAATATAGAATGCCTATTTTACTGATAAATGTGACAAGCAACACTTGATAGGGAATCATCGAGATATCTATCTTTTCCCGTTTCTCAAAGTAATTATAGCAACTTAGCAGTAATACCACGGACATGCTGGTATAGATTGCATGCTGTAGCCCAATCGTCAGTGAACCGATACCGATCATAATTGCCAGAACCTTGGCGATCTCCGGTCTACGGATGAGCATGACAGCGAAAAAGGCGATTGAAAAAGGAGCCAAATCATTTAGTATCAGCGCCTTACCCAATAGAAATCCTGTAATATATATCAATATGCCATGATTGATACTATATATGAGCATGTCCCGCATTTTTCCGCTCATCGAGTCCAACGTCCCTCGCAAGGATTTCCCATCAATGATTTTCGTAAGCATAAAAACACCCCTCAGCTATTTGGTACCCCTATTATAAAAGCTGTCATTCTAGAAATTTGTCACAATGCGGAATCCACTCAACAATTTTTTGCGACAATATCTATAAAAGTTTTTTAAAAAACATGATTTTTAATTGCGAGTATGGTTAAATATTGTGTATATCCATATTAAACATCGGACAACCTGTTTAAATTCGTCGAAAAACAGATTAATATTGGGGGCATATTTAATGAAAAACCGCATTTCATGGGACGAATATTTTATGACACAAGCGAAAATTCTCTCGTTGCGCAGCTCTTGCGAGCGGCTGTCTGTCGGTGCCGTACTTGTCAAAGATCGGCGCACGATCGCCGGAGGCTATAATGGCTCTGTCACAGGAGACGAACATTGCATTGATGTCGGCTGTAAAGTAGTCGACAACCATTGCGTGCGTACAATTCATGCAGAAATCAACGCGTTGCTGCAATGTGCGAAATTCGGTGTTTCTACAGAAAACTCCGAAGCATACATCACGCACTTTCCCTGCATCCACTGTGCGAAAGCGTTGATCCAGGCAGGTGTGAAAGCCGTGTATTGGGAAACCGATTACAAAAATTCCCCCTACGCCATTGAATTATTTGAAAAATCCGGTGTCAAATTGGGGAAAGTCCATTCCCCATACAGCGACATTATCGATGAACGCAGCCAACAAAGTTGAAGTAGTTCTAATCCACGAATTATCGGCAAACTAAAAAGCGCTCAATTCCATCTAACTCTGGAATTGAGCGCTTTGCTAATATTTATGGTTACTGGTGCACAAAGTATTAACCTTTTCTCGGTCCTCTGCTGCCGCGCTTCGAATCGTAGCTTCTTTTTAGTGCAGCCATTTTTTCTTCACTATCTTTAAAAAACTGATTGATCTTATCATCCATAGAAATTTGAGGAACTCTTCGTTGTTGGGGTTTGGGCTTGTTTATAGCCTGTTTGATAGATAGACCAATTTTCCCTTTTGCATCGACATTAATCACTTTTACCAAGACCGTGTCATTCAATTTTAGGTGCTCGTTGACATCCTTAACATAATCTTCCGCAATTTCGGAAATATGAATCAGTCCTGTAATACCACCCGGCAATTCAACAAATGCCCCAAAATTTGTAATACCCGTTACTTTCCCTTCAACTTTGCTGCCCACTTCGATTGTCATAAGTATTGCGTTCCTCCTTAAAATCTTCACAAATCCATCATTTCTATTATACTGGAAGGATAAAATCCGTGTCAACATCTATCGATTTTGAGGAACGATAAACAATACTTCTCCCGGCTTTGAAAGATAGTAATTCTGTCTCGCAATTTCTGCGATATAGTCCTCATCATCCAAACGCTCAACCCTTTGCTGCAATTTCTCATTTTCCGACTGTATGGCTTTCGATTCCAACAACAGCGCGTCCACCTCTTGCTGCTTCTCCTGAATCGCCTTTTCTTGGCTGTATATGATTTGACCGACAAATAGCGCATATACGACAAAAACACTAATCGCCATCTTCTTCCACTTGGCAAGTTTCCATTGCCGCTCCTTGGGCTGTTTCACCGACGTTTTCTTGCGGTGCGTCTGCGTATTCGCTCTATAGGATTCATCCACTGGTCGATACATTATGCTCACCTGTTTGCATCTATTTTTTTCTAAACAAATTTTTACATCTACTTACAACCCAGTGTAGCACACCCAGTATCACTCCTACAAGAGCTGTTATCGCCAAAAATACTAAATTCCATAATTTTTTGCCAATTTTCCAAAAAAACATGACGGGATTGATCAGTAAGACCTTGATCACCCATTTTACCGTGCGTGTAATTGTAGAAATAATATAAATCAAAAAGTTTGTTACCCGCATAGTAATTTGACGCAGCAATAGGTGATGAGTGGTGACACCAACAATCACAAATAGAAAATAATAGATACGCAGTTCCCCCGCCGCTCGTGTATAAAGAACATAAAATACCAGCAAAGCAGCCATGATCCAAAAGCAACTGTCAAGAAAATGCAAAATAAGTTTTCTAAATTTGTACTGTTTGTGGAAATGTCTATATACTTCAAACACAGCACCTAAAAAAATGCCTACGAGTAACATCAACCATACGATCTGATATTGGGTTTGAAAGTCCACAGCGGCACCCCTGATTGTCTGAAAATTTATTTAAACACTTTATTTAAATAACTTATTGAAAAAGCCCTTCGCTTTATCTCCCGGCGCAAATGATTCCTCTATATATCCCATATCAAAAACTGTTCCCTCGATCGCAACCATTCCATCTTCCAAATTCAAATTGCGAATGTGCAAGTTTTCTCCGCGAACTGCCAAATATCCACAACTTGTCTGCAACAAAAATTCTTGACTATCGAAACTTTCTATATTCAGCACACCTGTGACTTCCAGCATTTTGCGGTTGACGATTCTAATTTCGTGCTTATCCAGTTTCTTCGGTTGATTCTTTTGATACGTTTCCATTACTTGCTCCTCCTCATACAAATCTCGGATCTGAAAAATGTTTATGTCTTACTTTATTGTATGAGAGTTTGTCTATATTAGAACTAAAAAGAGTGGCGCATGACTACTTTTCAGTAGTTTGCGACACTCTCTGTTTGGCATCCTTAATTCCAAAATTCTTGCGTTTGATCTTGCTTCTTCTGTTCACTGATCACTTCAAACATCTCGGCTGCCTCTGATATTCGCGCAGCTTCTTTGAGCGCGAGTACCTTAACTTGCAGAGAAGTCTTGGCAAACTCAATATCTAGGATATCGCCTACTTTTACTTCACTGCTCGCCTTCGCCGGGCGCTGATTGATGGAAATTCTTCCTTGATCGGATACTTCCTTCGCCAACGTCCGCCGTTTAATCAGACGCGAAACCTTTAAATATTTATCGAGACGCATATTACTTTACAGCTTCTTTAAGTTTCGCTCCCGCTTTGAATGCTGGAACTTTCGCTTCTGGAATCGTAATTGTTGCACCAGTCTGTGGGTTTCTTCCAGAACGAGCTGCACGCTCACGAGTTTCAAACGTTCCAAAACCGATTAATTGTACTTTATCGCCTTTAGCCAATGCATCTGTAACAGTTTCTATAAAACTGCCTAATACCGCCTCAACATCTTTCTTCTTAAGACCAGTACCTTCTACCATTTGATTTACTAGTTCAACTTTATTCATAAAAGTAAGCCTCCTTTTAATATATCCATTTTTCATATTCGTTATTATAACTAATTTTCCTGCTTTTTAAACAAAAAAATCCTGTATTTCCAATAAAAACGCTTATTTTTTACACTTTTTTGCTAAATTCCATTGTTCATCCATCCATGGCAGGTCAACATCGGCAAATGTGAGACCTTCTTCACGCAGCCTTTGCTCTATATAGTGAAAGCGCTGTTCGACTTTTTGGCAAGTCTGACGTAAAGCGATTTCTGGTTGTACATGGATCTTTCTCGCTAAATTGACGATTGCATACAGTACATCTCCTAGTTCCTCATCCATTCCTTGCTGATCTTCCGCATTTTGCAGTTCGTGGATCTCTTCATGGAGCTTATCCCATATCGGCGCCGTGGAGTCCCAGTCAAATCCCACGGATGCCAGTTTCTTTTGCTGCTTGTAAGCATACATCAGCGCCGGTAAGCTCTGGGGTATGCCTGCTATCACACTGTGGTCACCCTCAGTATCATGGTGCCCTTTCTCCTGTTTCTTAATCTCATCCCACAACTCGACGACCTGCTCTGCATTGCTAGCAGATGCCTTCTGAAATACATGGGGATGACGTCGCACCATTTTATCGGAAATCGCTTGTACAATCTCATAAATAGAAAATTCACCTTGATCGCTGCCGATCTGTGCATGTAATACGACCTGTAAGAGAATGTCCCCTAGCTCTTCCAGCAAATTGTCGATATCATCGTTATCGATAGCATCTATGACTTCATATGTCTCTTCAATCAGATACTCGCGCAATGACTCGTGCGTTTGTGCAATATCCCATGGACATCCTTCCGGACCGCGCAGTTGCTTGACAATTTCCACTAAACGTCCAAAACTGCGTCTCTGAGTAGACTCTGCGGAGCACGGGATATAAATCGCTGTCAGATGATCAATTTCCGACAGACGATCAATTTCATATAGCGGAACCTCCCAGATACATTGCTGGTCTTTGACACCCGCCGCACGAATTACTTTAACGACTGTCTCCTCGGGATAATATCCACTCAGCGTCAATTTCACTTCTGATGCCACTTCCGTGCTGTACACCTGTGTTATAAAAACGTGCATACGGCTGTCCAACATTGTCTCATTGAAACTAAGCCCGTCCAATAAAATGAATCCTTCATTGGGATCGATATTCAGTACGCTGAACATATCATCAAGAAAACTGCTACTGCTAATCATCTCGATGGCAATATGCCGCTCCACTGCTTTCTCCCGTAACTGTTTGACACTGCGCTCGGCTACCATCGGATGGCCCGGCACGGCATAAATAATCGGTTGCTCATGTTTCTCTGCATGCATGAGCAATTGATTGACAATACCCTCGTATACTTCATCAAAATTATCCGCCTGATCATATACTGAATCAAAGCTCTGATAAACAATATTCTCCTCACGCAATAATTCCACTGCCGGATGGCGCTCTGTTCGCAAATACAGCGGGTATCCCGCTTTCAATATGCGGTACGCCTGTAACGTCAAGGCATCCACCGAACCGGCTCCTAAACCGACTATATAAATTTTTTTGTCCATATTCCATTCACCTATCTTATCTATAAATTCCTAAGCGCATGACAAATTTCCGTATCTTGCTGCCTACTTTCGGTATCATATCCAATTCATCTACTGTCAATGACTTTGTCAATAACAGCGCAATTCCATAGACAATCACGCCTACGGATACTCCCGCCATCGTGATAATTGCTTGCTCTAGGCGCACATGCGTCATATTAGCAACCATCGCTCCTGACCCGATCATCGTCACATAGACTGCACCTGCCATGATTAATGTGGCAATCAGCGGTCTTATGAGCATTTTCGACCATTCGTAGCGAATATGTATATTTCGTTGCAGATCGCGCATATTGAGCGCTAAAGCGATCATATAGGCAAAAATCGTCGCCACCGCTGCCCCTTTAACGCCAATAAACAAAATCAGTACAATATTTAATGTAATCTTTACCAACAGCCCAATGAACAAATTCCTCGCCGGTGACATGGCATCGCCAACACCTTGCAAAATACCCGATGTCGTGATCTCCATAGTGCTGAATATCGTTGCTACTGCCAGCACCATAATGATATCGGTTCCTATCCGCTCATTAAAAAGCGTCATATTCAGCGGCTCAGCCAGCATCACCAGCCCCATAGCCGCCGGTAAACCGATAATCAATGTCAAGCGCAGGGCGAATACCGTACGGCGCTGAATCGTCGCATGCTGGCGCAATGATTTCGCTTCTGATATCGAAGGAACCAATGCCAATGACAACGCAGTCGCAAAAATCGCCGACAATTGCACAAGCGGCAGCCCCTTAGAATACACGCCGAAAGCGTAACGAGCATCCAAATTTTCCATGCCCAACCACTGCAAGACATTCATGACAGTGTAACTATCGGCAAGATTGAACAGCGGCAGCACTAAAGAACCGAAACAGATCGGCAACGCATAGAAGATCATCCGTTTTAATAAAGTCAATGACGGTTCTTGCTTGATTCCCTGACTCGGTATATACCTTACGTGGGATTGTCTTTGTTTGACAGTAACAGCTCTACGATGCCTGATATAATAATACGATAATATCATTAACGATAGCACGGCACCTGTAAATGCACCAAATACTGCCCCGGCAGCCGCTAATTCCACAGACTGCTGAATCAGAATATACGATAAGACTAAAATTGTAATCACTCTGAGCAATTGCTCAAATACTTGAGAAACAGCCGTTGGCATCATTTCCTGCCAACCCTGAAAGTATCCACGTATGACTGCAATAATTGGCACAATCAGTAACGCAAACGAGACACTCTTGATCGGCAATGATGCACCCGGGTCGCCCACCAGCTTTGCTAAAAAATCACTGCCAAAATACAATCCCGAGAAGCTTACCAGCCCTGTGACAAGCATCACCATAAACGCTATGCGAAAAATCCTCTGGGCGCCATATGTATCATTTAGCGCCAGGCGCTCGGAAACAAATTTGGAGACAGCAATCGGAAATCCCGCCGTGCTGACGGTCAGAAGCGTCGTGTACATAGGATAGACCAGATTATAAAGTGCCAGCCCTTCATTCCCTACAATATTTTGATAAGGAATCCGATAAATTCCTCCTAATAATTTCGACACCAGTGCTGCGATCCCGAGAATCATAGCCCCTTTGATAAATGATTTCTGGCTCAAGATATCCTACGCCCCCTATTTTACAATTACAGAACCCATTATAGCATAAATGATAGTAAATCCTAAATCGCTGCGAACAAAAAAAAATAAGGACGACCTCTAGGTCATCCCTAATTCTCCATTTGCTTAGCTAAGAAAGCGGCTCCCGTCTCGGCGAGCTTTACTTCCAGATCGCCCATTTTGGTGGCTTCCTTCTGACTGACGATTGACAGGCTGCCAATCGGGTCGCCTCCGGAAATAATCGGAGCAATTACATATGAAGTATACGTCTCTGGGAAATTCTTCAACAACTCAACTTCCTTTTGCACTGTTTCTTTGTTCAATTTGCGCTGATCCATTGTCTGCTCGATGATGTCACCGACTTCTTTATCCAAATAATCCTTTTTGGCGGCGCCAGCTACGGCGATAATATGATCTCGATCACTAATTAACGCAATATGACCTGTACTTTCAAAAAGTGCATCTACATATTCTTTGGCAAAATCACCGAGTTCACCGATCGGTGAATATTTTTTCAGAATCACACCGCCATCGCGGTCAACGAAAATCTCTAATGGGTCCCCTTCTCGTATGCGCAGCGTTCTTCGGATTTCTTTAGGAATGACTACCCGTCCTAAATCATCAATTCTACGTACGATACCTGTTGCTTTCATGCATATTGCCTCTCTTTCTTGAATGTTTAAATGCTTCCACTGCAACTTCCACATAACTTATAACTTTATGAAGTTTTGTCAGGTTTAGTATACTTCACCAAAAATGTTTTATTCATGATTAATCATGCTGCCCAAAATAAAAAAAGTTGTGCTTAAGACGCTCGTCTTTCACACAACTTCCTAACTACAATCGATCATTTGCAACGAACCCATTGCAATTGCGCAAATAATTATTTACATACACTAATGACAACAGCGTACGATTACAAGCTTACTGTGACTTTCTCCATGGCAGTCGTCATATACTCGCCATATACGTCCTGAACCAATGCCCCTTTGATCATTTCTTTGCTCTCATCATCCAAAGGTGCCACATTGCGGTCTTCTACCCGCATAACATGATAACCATACTCCGTCTTTACCGGATCTGTCACTACATTCAATTCAGAAGTGAGTGCCGCATCTCTGAATTCGTCTACCCATCCCATGACCAATTGGTCTTCGTAAAGACCACCGCTAGCTTGGCTGCCCTCATCATCGGTGAATTCTGTCGCTAACTCCGCCATATCCTCTCCTTGGCGAATGCGAGCTGCTAAATCGTCTGCCAGCGTCTTGGCTTCTTCATCTGTACGCTCTTCATCAATAACAACGAGAATATGCCTTACAGAAGCGCGTGTAAAAAATGATTGATTTTCATCGTAATACTCTTTAACCTCTTCATCATTGATTTGACTCATCAATGACTGTGTAAGCACACTGTCAAATGCAATAAATTCTTTAATCTTATCTAAATCTTCCTGAGACATATCGGCATTTTGCATAGTAAAGTAACTGAGATCCATTTCTACTTGTTCTTCATCCACCTTGACACCCTCTGCCACGGCTTTATCGTGCAAGTGCTTCATGATAACCGCTTGCTTCGCATATTCAGGCATAATATTTTCTTTATCCTTTAAAATCACCGCAGCAATTCCCGGTCGGAAAATCTCTTGCAATTCCAATTGTACAATAAATTCTTCGTAAGAAAGAGTCGTATTTTCATACTCGGCTACAACCTGATTCAAATCGACACTATTTCTCAATTCTTCAAGGGTTTGCGCATCATTCGTTTTGCTCTTACATCCTGTAAAAACCATGACAACCGCCAAACAAACCAATATGCTGAGCACCCATTTGCGTTTCATGCATTTTCTCATTTAACTCACTCCTTCTTTTCTTTCAGAACCTGCCCCTGCTTCTTCTGTTTGACAGACCCCCTGATAACTATACATCCACTTTTCCAATAATTCAACGACTTGTTTTTGACTTAATTTATTAATAGTAACAATAATCTCTATACATTGTCCAGCCTTTAAACGAATCCGATTATCAAATCTACTCGCTCTTTCGAACAAATACTGTCCATTTATTTTACGATTCTCACTTGGATGAAGTTTTATATGGATTTCATCGCCATGTTGCTCAATATGTGTCATTCGGTATTGATAGCAATAGGATTTAATCCGCGTAATTGCCAGTAACAGCTCGACTTGTTCCGGCAATTCTCCAAAGCGGTCAAGTAATTCATCCTCTAACTCCAGCGCGTACTCAAGCTCCTTAATACGCGCCATTTTTTTATAGAGCTCTACCTTCTGCATAGAATCCCCTACATAGCTCTCCGGCAGATAGGCATTGACATTAATATCGATCACCGGCTCTACCTTCTCCTCTTGTGTAGGACTTCCTTGCTGTTTCAATTCCTCAATTGCCTCTGACAACAAGTAATTATACATTTCAAAGCCCACAGATGCAATGTGTCCGTGCTGCTCTGCCCCTAGAAGATTGCCGGCACCGCGGATCGCCAAATCGCGCATCGCAATTTTAAAGCCTGACCCTAATTCCGTAAATTCACAGATAGCTTGCAGACGCTTTTCCGCCACTTCCGTGAGCACTTTATCTTTCTGGTATGTGAAGTAAGCAAAGGCGACGCGGTTGGAACGTCCTACGCGACCGCGCAATTGATACAGCTGTGATAAGCCCATTCGATCCGCGTTGTAGACAATCAAAGTATTGACATTCGGTATATCGAGACCTGTTTCAATAATTGTCGTACTGACAAGTACATCATACTGACGATCCATAAAGTCGAGCATGACCTTCTCCAGTTGTTGTTCACCCATCTGCCCATGTCCGACCGTCACACGCAGGTCGGGTATTAAACTACGCAATTGCTCCGCCATGCGATCAATGCCTTCGATTTTGTTGTATACAAAGTATACCTGTCCACCACGACTGATCTCCCGTTCAATGACCTCACGAATAAAAATCGGATTGTATTCAATGACTGTCGTCTCAACGGGAAAACGATTTTCCGGCGGTGTCTCGATCAAGCTGAGATCGCGTACTCCCAACAAGGACATATGCAATGTCCGCGGAATCGGTGTCGCCGTTAATGTCAGAACATCGACATTTTTCTTCAATTGCTTGATTTTCTCCTTGTGACTTACACCAAAGCGCTGCTCCTCATCGATAATCAACATCCCCAAATCATGAAATGCGACATCTTTAGAAAGTAAGCGATGAGTGCCGATAATAATATCGAGCTCGCCACGCTTTAAGGCTTTGAGACTTTCAGCCATTTCCTTCTTGGAACGGAAACGGCTTAAAACTGCAATCCGAATTGGATAACCGGCGAACCGCTCTTTGAAATTTTCGTAATGCTGTTGCGCAAGGATTGTCGTCGGAACTAATACACCTACTTGTTTCCCGTCGAGAGCTGCTTTAAATGCCGCACGAATTGCCACTTCTGTTTTCCCATAACCGACATCTCCGCAAAGCAGACGATCCATCGGATAACTCTTTTCCATGTCTTCTTTGATTTCCTGAATAGAGCGTAGTTGGTCCACCGTCTCCTGATAGGGAAACATCGCGTCAAATTCCGCTTGCCATTCCGAATCTTTGCTAAAAGCAAATCCTTGACTCATTCTGCGCTCGGCATAGAGCTTGATCAGTTCATCTGCTATATCACGAACCGCTTTCTTGACCTTTCCTTTGGCGCGTTTCCATTCTGATCCTCCCAAGGAATGGATCTTAGGAGCACTGTCATCGTTGCCGACATACTTCTGAATTAAATCCATCTGATCGATCGGTACGAACAGCGCGTCATTCTTGGCATACTGCAACCGTAAATAATCACGCGATATTTCATTGACGCATAACGTCTCAATTCCAATATATCTTCCGATTCCATGATGTACATGCACAACATAATCGCCCGGTTGTAAATCTTGATAATTTCTGATGCGTTCGGCATTGGACTGTTTACTAATGCGTTTACTTTTTCTTTGCTTACTGCCGAATATCTCGGTTTCAGTCAATACGACCAGCCGATTTGCCGGTAGCTCAAATCCCGAATGCAGTTGTCCAATTTTCACTTCCGCACCGGTGATTTGGTAATCCTCAAAGATTCTGTAGACGCGGTCTTTACGCTCCTCGTTGGCAACTAACACGACAATCTGATATTTACTCGCCTGCCAACGCTTCATTTCCTGCTGCAAAACATTCATTTGCCCGTGAAATTCTTGCGCCGACTTCGCGACAAAACTGACAATATTTCCGGGAGAAACCAATGGTAGCTTACGCAGCATCATCGGGAAAAGAATCTTCTGATGGGCGGTCTGAAATACGCAATTTCCATTGTATGGGTCAATCACCCCCGGCAGTGTACCGCCATTCTCCAACAGAGATGTAATCCATTCGGCAAATTCTTTTTCCGTCTCTTTATTCTTCTCTACAATCCTGCCCGGTTCGTCGATAACGACAATCGCATGATCCGCTATATAATCTAGTAAATTACATGTCTTTCCATATAATAATTTGCCATAACGAATAATATGGTCAGGTAATAGTGCATTGTTTAATTTTTCTATGTCGGGAAGCAGTTGTTCTGTAAATGGTTCAAGCAACTTTTTGTCTTTGCCCGTCGCAAATTCTTTATATCGCTCCTCAAGTATCGTTCCCAAATCTATCAATTGTCGTTCCGTCAACGGCCATTCTGTACATGGCGTAATTACGACCGAATCTATCGATTGCATCGATCTCTGGGTCAACGGATCGTATTGACGAATCGATTCTACTGAATTATCAAAAAATTCAATGCGATAAGGAGCGCGTTCCATAATCGGGAAAAAATCGATGATGCCCCCTCGTACACTAAATTGACCGGCTTCTTCTGTCTTCGCTTCATGTGAATATCCCAGTTCAACGAAACGGCGCGTCAACTGATTGATATCATACTCATGCTCTACGGTAATTTTCTGATAGCACGCGTACATAATCGAAGGAGGCGAAATCGGTTTTACCGCAGCATAAATAGGCGCAATAATAATTTGCGCATCTTTTTCATATATCGCTTGAATCGTTTCCAAACGCTGTGCAATTTCATCAATACTTCTGTGAATATACTCCATCATGAAGAAGTCATTACCGGAGTATAAATAGACTCCGCCTTGATGAATCTCCTGCAAATCATCATACAATTTCTGTGCTTGTGCCATTGTATGGGTAAGCAGACAAATCGGACGCCCAGCATCCTGCCGCAACGCCGCTACGCATATTGCCTTTAAAGAACCTGTCATCCCCGTCGCTACTTGAGATTCAAGCTGTTTGCCAAGACCTTGACAGAGCGATTGATAATCAGCATCCTTTCGCATCTGCTCTAATAATAACTGCATAATTGCACCTCACGTATTTACTGTAGCGGATTTCCGATAATGGCGAGCTCCGGGTTATTGACGATCGCCTGATAACAATAATCGCACACTGTCTTGACGTATACTTTTTGCTCTTGCTTATCAAATGTCAGAAAATCTTCCTTTTCTTCCATAGTCAAATCCGCCAGCCCCAATTGTCTGCCAATATCTTCGTTACCTTCGATGACATCAATCACCGTATGGCAATGCTTACAATGATAAATATATTTCATCCGTCTCATCCCTTACGCTAGAGTCATATCGCTTACACATAACCGCAATATTTAATAGTATGACCCCCAAGGACGACTTTATCCATTAAATTGATTCATGACATCGATAATATCTTCCGCTTTGATGAACACTTTCATTGCCGCAACTGCTTTCTCCATTCCCTGATCGATAATTTGTTGCTCTTCCGCAGAAAATTTCGTCAGCACATGCGACACAACATCACCGACGACCGGACGTCCCACGCCGATTTTGCAGCGCGCAAAGGTTTCTGTACCCAGATGTGCGATCAGCGACTTTATCCCATTATGCCCACCAGAACCGCCCTTCGCTCTAAAGCGCAGCCTTCCGACATCCATATCCATATCATCATACGCTACTACTATGTCTTGCACATCAATTTTATGCCAGTCAATCGCCGCGCGCACTGCTTCGCCACTGAGATTCATATATGTCAATGGTTTCAGCAGGACTACCTTCTCCCCTTGATACCTGCCTTCTCCGACTAAACTTTTAAATTTTGATTGCGTAACCGCAATGTCGAGGTCTTCCGCCAAGGCATCAATCAGCATAAATCCCGCATTATGACGGGTACGATGATACTGAGCTCCCGGATTTCCCAATCCAACAATCATCTTCATACTTCCAACTCCTATAACCACAATCTCGTATCGAAAAAAATAGAAGGCTGTCACCTTCTATTATATCCGTTTAATCAAATAATTTACTGATCGATAATCGTTCATGAATGCGAATAATTGCTTCGCCTATCAGAGGTGCTACCGATAACACTGTAATTTTCGAAATTTTCTTTTCCTCAGGAAGTGCGATCGTATCTGTTACGATCAGCTCCTTAATCGGTGAATTCTCAAGCCTTTGAATCGCTGGTCCGGAAAGTACAGGATGTGTACAAGCCGCATAGACCTCTTTTGCCCCACATTCTTTCAGAGCGCTCGCAGCCAGCGTAATCGTACCTGCAGTGTCAATAATATCGTCAATCATTACACAGGTTTTACCCTTCACATCGCCAATAATGTTCATAACTTCCGCTACGTTCGCCCGTGGTCTGCGTTTATCGATAATTGCAATCGGTGCATTGAGCTTCTGGGCAAGATTCCGCGTGCGTACAACTCCGCCATGATCGGGAGATACGACGACGACATCTTCAAGACCCTTTTTGATAAAGTAATCCGCCATGATCGGCATGCTCAATAGGTGGTCAAGCGGAATATCGAAAAATCCTTGAATCTGTCCGGCATGTAAATCCATACATACGATGCGGTCTGCTCCTGACTTCTCAATTAAATTAGCAATCAATTTTGCTGTAATCGGGTCACGTGCACGTGCTTTACGATCTTGTCTCGCATATCCGTAATAAGGAATAACCAGATTGATACTTTTAGCGGAAGCGCGTTTTAGTGCGTCAACCATAATCAGCATTTCCATAATATGCTCATTTGCCGGACTGCTTGTCGATTGAACGACAAAGGTATCGGCTCCTCTGACACTCTCTTCGATGTTGATGTTAATTTCACCGTCGCTAAAGCGCACTACTTCCGAACGACCGAGAGGAATTCCCGTACATTCGCTGATCGCCTTTGCCAATCCCGGATTTGAATTACACGAAAAAAGTTTCATTTTGGTTGTATCACAATTCTCCCACATCATATGACCCTCCAGATATTGTATTATTCACATTCAATAGTAACGCGATTATTTTTTTACATAGTTTTCTTTATTCACTTGTCTGCTTCGGGCAACTGCCAGCGCATGATCAGGAACATCCTGAGTAATTGTCGAGCCCGCGGCGATAAAAGAATGTTCCTCAAGAGTTACGGGAGCCACAAGATTTGCATTACAACCGACAAATACATGATCTTTAATTGTCGTGCGATACTTTTTCTTCCCATCATAGTTCACAGTAATCGTTCCGCAACCAATGTTTACCGATTGACCGACATCGCTGTCACCGATATAACTTAAATGTGCTACTTTCGAACCTTGATCAATCTTTGAGTTCTTTATCTCAACAAAATCACCGATCTTTACATGGTCACCCAACTCACTGCCGGGGCGGATATACGCAAACGGTCCTACATTTACATAGTCGCCAATCGTCGAAGAATCTAGTACGCTTTGGCGCACTCTCGTATCTTCACCGATACGGCAATTGTCGATCTCCACGTTCGGTCCAAGAATGCTCCGCGCTCCGATCGATGTCTGACCGCGTAAATGTGTGCCTGGATAAAGAATAACATCCTCTCCGATGGTGACTTGTGCGTCTATATATGTCGTCTGTGGATCAAGGACTGTCACCCCTTCGTGCATCCAATGTTCCAATACGCGGTTGCGAAAAATCTGATTGGCGCTCGCTAAGGCAATCCTGTCATTGACTCCGACAATTTCTTCAAATTCATCGATCAAGCACGGTAAAACAACTCGTCCCGCTCGCTTGAAAATCTCCACAACATCTGTCAAATAATACTCTCCCTGCACATTGTCATTCGCCAATTGATCAAGCGCAGCAAATAAATAGCGATTGTCAAAGCAATAGACACCGGAGTTAATTTCCCTGACACTTCTTTGTTCCTCTGTCGCATCCTTTTGCTCGACGATCTTACATATGCCGTCCGTATGATCACGAATAATTCTGCCATAACCGGTCGGATCGGGAGCGATTGCCGTAAGCACAGTACATGCCGCTTGACCCTTTTGATGCGTGTCGATCAATTTCCGAAGTGTGTTTGCCGTTAAAAGCGGCGTATCACCACACAAGACGAGCGTACTGCCCGGTTTGCCCTCAAGCCATTGCCATGCAGATTTTACAGCATGACCTGTTCCTAACTGCTCTGTCTGCTCAACAAAATGGACATTGCTTTGCAGTGATTCCGTAATTTGCTCTTTCTGGTAACCGACCACAACCGCAATATCATGAACAGGTAGCTCATGAAGTTGCAAAATAACCTGTTCAAGCATAGAAAGTCCTCCCACTTCATGGAGCACTTTATTCTTTGCACTTTTCATCCGTGTTCCTTTGCCTGCAGCCAAAATCAATGCACAAACTCCACTTTCCATAAATTCACCTCCATGCTTTGAAGCAAAACCAGTCCCATACAAAATATATATCATATCGGCAAGAGATTCAAGGGGATAACGTTTACAGGTATTCCCTAATCACTCGCAACAGCTCACTTCTTTTAATCGGCTTTACCAGATGAGAATCACATCCCGCTTCCCTGCTTCTTTGCTCAAACTCATCTAAGGCATGTGCCGTCAGCGTAATAATCGGCGTAGG
This sequence comes from Bacillota bacterium, assembly GCA_023388635.1. Lineage (GTDB taxonomy): Bacteria > Bacillota > Bacilli > Desulfuribacillales > Desulfuribacillaceae > JAEWFW01. The sequence continues at coordinate 37,134 of JAEWFW010000022.1, read as the reverse complement.
GTTCTTGGAAGTTTTCTGCTCCCATTCCCGTATATGGCGAACTGCCTCCAATCCGTTTAATTCCGGCATTTCGATATCCATAATCACTAAATCATATGCCTGACGACGATACGATTCCAAAGCGCTCCATCCATTATGCACAACATCAATATCTAAATTGCTATTTTTCAGATATGCGAGCATTAACTTAACATTATCTACAGAATCCTCGGCAATTAAAATACGCGGAGTGCCGCCCTTTGTCACAGGCGGCATGTCAACCGGCTGCTCAGGCTGTTGTTCATCACTTGTCGTAGAGCCATAACTGCACGGCATAGTGAGCGTCACGACGAAACGCGAGCCCTCTCCCTCTTTGCTCTCTACAGATATATCGCCGCCAAACAACGCGATCAACTGCTTGACGATCGAAAGACCCAAGCCGGTTCCGCCGATTCTTCTCGTAATCGAGCTATCTGCTTGCGTAAACGGCTCAAAAATATGCTCAATCTTATTCTCCTCAATGCCGATTCCCGAATCCTGTACGATAAAGTCAATCGTGACTTGATCCTGATCACAGGCAGCAATCACGACCTCAAATGCCACATAACCATGCTCGGTGAACTTGACTGCATTCGACAGCAAATTACCGATAATCTGCTGCAAACGAATTGGGTCACCTATGACCCTATCAGGCATTTCTCCATGTTGAGAAAAACGGAACGCAATTCCTTTCTTGTCCGATTGAAAAGAATAGATCGCCGCAATTCCTTTTAATACTTCATCCAGATTAAATTCTTTATTATATATCTGCAATTTACCGGCTTCCATCTTGGACGCATCGAGGATATCATTCAGGACGAGCATTAAATTCTCACCTGCATGTCTAAACAGTTCGACGTATTCGCGCTGCTCTTCATTCAAATCCGTACTGGAAAGCAATTCGGCAATCCCAATGATCGCATTCATCGGCGTACGTATCTCATGACTCATAATCGCCAGAAACTCGCTCTTCGCTTGCGATAGCGCAAGCGCTTGGTCCCTTAGACCTGTCATTTCCTTTTCCGATTGACGGACAATATCCTCCACTCGTTTCCGCTCTGCTATCTCCCTTTTCAATGCTTGTATCTGTTTGTATTGATTGGTAATATCGTTAATTTGCAACAAAAGGTACGATGCATTCTGTAGGATAATCGGCTCAATCTGCATGTTTTGTTTGACAACTGCCTTATTTAGCCGATCCCTGTGCTCTACGAATACAGAGTGGATCGCCCCAGAGCAAAACATACTTTGACCTTTTTGCAAAGCGTTGGCAAATATTTGCTGAAAATATGATTCCTTAAAAACAGGAACAATATCGGTCAATGCCTGTCCGACTGCATATTGCATACATATTCCCGAATAATTCTCTAGCCATTTATTCCAAAGGACAATCATCCCTTGCTTATCGACGACAATCATGCCGATATTGGCTTTATCAAGTACGCATCTCGTGATTTTATCCATAGATATCCACCAGTACTTCATCAATTTTTTCAATCAACTCATTGATAGCTTCCATACTGAGAATGACGACAATCGCGCCTTCGATGTCGGTCTGCTCCACCGTAAACATGTTACGAATCACGAGCAAATACACGTCATTTTTGACAATAATCCGTTCCATATCCTCCGGGAAAAAGAAAACATTGACTTCCGGTAATGAATAGTCGAGGCGAACTTCCACTAGATTGCCAATCGAACCGACGATTGCATTGAGAATGATATTACCAATTTCGCGGATCGCATCAAAATCGGCATCTGTCAGTTCATGAAGCTCATTCGGATGTTCTTCCCCAAGACATAGCATGACAAGCGTCTTGATCTTATCGCGGGAAAAAATCAGTTTTGCTTCTCCAGAAAACTTTTGCCCAAATGATATGGACGACGAAACGACATAACTATGCAAAAAATTAGGGATAATGTCAAATCCTCGGGTGCCTTTTTTATAATCAATGATTTGAACATTCGGTATTGTCAGGTTGACGCGCTTATTAACCATATCCGATAACAGGCTCGCCGCCTGTCCCATAAACTGATTCATGTACTCTTTCAGAGCATCTTTTTGCAGATCATCTAGCATACACCATACTCCTTTATTAACTGGGCTAGTTCTTCTGCCTTCTCAAGTGTAAAAGGCTTACTGATAAAAATCGCTCCCAAATTTTCCACTTCCTGATGCACAGACCGCTGCACATCGGCTGAAAGCACAAACAGTCTCGTCGAGTGTTCTTCCTGCGCAAGCAAATGCAGCAATTCAAGCCCGTTACGTTTCGGCATAAGCAAATCAATCGTCATAACATCAGGACGGATTTCCTGAAACATTTCCCAACCCTTTATGCCATCTGACGCTACATGAAATTCTACATCACTCAGATACTGCCCCAGAAATTTAGTGATAGATTTCTGCATGAGCGTCGAATCATCCACTATTAACAGCTTCATGTTAATCCCTCCCGCTAGATACATATCCTTCTATAGCCATTGTATCGGATAATACCTAATCCCACAAACACATTTTTCTAATTATACACAAAATAAAAAAGGAGCAACTGCTCCCTTTATGTTTAAATATATTATGATACCGTTTCAGCCAATGGCTCCAAAGTTTGTTCCAAATCCTGTTCATGAAACACCGTAAGAACAGCCTCTTGTATTTTCTCCCTAGTCGTCGCGGAAATCGGATGTGCAATATCACGAAACTCCCCGTCAGGCGTGCGTTTACTAGGCATTGCGACAAACATACCGTTGTTCCCGTCAATCACACGAATGTCATGAACTACAAATTCGCTGTCAATGGTAATCGATGCAATTGCTTTCATTCTTCCTTCGGTATTGACACGCTTCAATCTAACGTCTGTAATCTCCATGTCTTCACCACCTTTGAATAATAGCTAATATGCTATCTTTCAACATTCACAGAATAATTCCTGCTATATATTTGAAATTTTTTTAATTTTTTTCAAAAAAATTTCCTAATTGTACCGAGACAGTCCGACCAAATTCATCGACATCGGTCAACTTCGCCAACGAAGTATATCCGGATACCAATTTATCGAATGGTTCCGCCGCTTCCATCAGCACGCCAATCCCCACGCATTCCGATTGGAACTCCTTCAACAAGTTGATCATGCCCCTCGTTGTACCCCCTGCTTTCATAAAATCATCGAGAATAATTGCTTTACGGTCTTGACCGATCGAACGGCGTGCTAAAGACATCGTCTGAATGCGTCCGCTGCTGCCCGATAGATAATTGACACTGACCGTCGTCCCTTCCGTTACCTTGCTGTCGCGTCGGATGACGACGACCGGCAACTGCAAGTACAGCGATGTCGCCAGTGCAATCGGGATACCTTTCGTCTCCATCGTCAAAATCATATCTGCCGGAGTGTCGGCGAACGCCTCCGCAAAAATTTTGCCTACCCCACGAATAAACGACGGATTACCTAGCAAATCAGACATATACAAGAATCCGCCCGGTAAGATTCTATCCGGCTTTGCCAGTGTCTCAATCGCTTGTAACATCCAATGCCGAGCCGAATCTAACTCCATCCTCGGAATGTAACGAACTCCTCCAGAAGCCCCTGCACTGGTGATAATCTCTCCCAGCCCTTGCTCCGCAAAGTACTCTTCCAAAATGGCAATATCCTCGCTGACAGACGATTTCGCGACTTGGAACTGATCCGCAAAATAAGAGAGCTGAAATCCTGTGCGCGGATTCTCCAGAAACATTCTCGTAAGCTCAGCAATTCTATTACTTCGTTTGTGTTTTGCCATCAATCGCACCTCTTTATCGATAAAACCGAATAATATTTAGCAAAATATATCATTAAGTACGGATTTTAGCAAGTTCTCACTAAAAATACTTCATTACAAAATCCACGCAGCGCATTGAAGATGCTTCCTGCCCGCTTCTCCTTGAGCACAATCCCAAAGACAGTCGGTCCGCTGCCCGACATCAACACACCGTCAGCGCCGAAATTCTTCATTTGCTCTTTCAATTTATCGACTTCCGGATGAATTCCCAGCGTCACCGTCTCCAAAACATTTCCTAACCCGTCACAGATTTTTCGCGGATCTTGTTCGCGAATCGCTTGCACCATCATCTGCGTGTCCGGTCGCCTCTTCACTTGCTCCGGCGAGAAGTTTTGATAGATCACCGCTGTCGATACACTGAGCTGGGGTTTCGCCAGGAGAATCGTCATCGGCGGCGCTTTCTGGATCGGCTCAATCTTTTCTCCACGCCCCCTGGCAATGGCCGTACCGCCGCCAAGTACGCAAAAAGGGACATCGGAGCCGATTTCCGCAGCCAGTTCCATTAATGTCTCCGTCGATAAATGCAACCCCCACAACTGATTGAGCCCTCTCAACGTAGCTGCAGCATTACTGCTGCCACCCGCTAAGCCTGCCGACACCGGTATTTTTTTGTGCAAGACGATATTGACACCTTGATCGACAGAAAACTTCCGTTGCAGCAATGCTGCGGCTTTATATGCTAAATTTCTCTCATCGGTAGGCACATAGCTTACGTCACATTCGATCGTAATTTGAGTATCGTCACGTGACGAGAAAATCATCTGATCCGTCAAATCAATTGTCTGCATGATCATCTCGACTTCATGGAATCCATCGGGTCTTTTCTCTAAAACATCTAAAGTCAAATTTATTTTGGCTTTTGCCAATTCCGTAACTTTCATAGAAGAAACCCCTCTCTATGTTAAAAAGTAGCACAATATTTATGTATGGCATTCACTATTGTACACTAACAACTGTTAAATACATATAAAAAAATAGCTTGTATTATAACAAGCTATTCCTGATAAGTAATTTTTATTTGATCTTCGTTGCGACATACTGTTAGTTCAACTGATTCAGTGAGAATATCGGCATAACTGTACGATACTCGTTTAAAGGCGTGCTGTTCCTGGTCAAGCTTTACTATAAACACAGAAGGATATACCTCTTCCAAAATTCCACTTCGCTCGATCGTCTTTCTACGACCACCGTTTGCCCGAAGTTTGATCTTTTCTCCAATATAACCTTCCAGATTGCGTTTGATATCGCGCAATGCATTTTTCGCCACCATTTAACCACCTCACAATGAATAGTATATCACGTCCACCGGAGCCTGTCAACTTGGGTCAATAATTATAGCAACTTATCTATATTATTGTCAACTATCGAATTATTTATTTGTCAGACAAAAAATCGGCAATTTTGTCGCTTAAATTCGCATATTCTTCAATTGACAGTGTTTCTCCCCGCCGCACGGGGTCAATGCCAATTTCTTGAAAAATATCACGCCATTCATCTGCACTTATTTGTGGGTGGAAATTCTTGAAATTGTTCCATAACGTCTTGCGGCGGTTTGCAAAACCTGCCTTGACCGTTTGAAAAAACAACGCGCGATCACGCACATTGACAATTGGTTGCTCGTGCAATGTGAGCTTAATTACCGCAGAATCTACATTTGGCTCCGGTACGAAAGCCGTTTTCGGTACAATCGTCACAATCTCCGGTTCCGCATAATATTGTGCCGCGATACTCAAGGCGCCGTATTCTTTCGTCCCCGGCTTCGCCTGAATGCGCTGCGCAACCTCCTTTTGGATCATGACTACGATATTTTTAAGCGGCAGCTCTAATTCCAACAATCGCATAATAATCGGAGTCGTCACATAATACGGTAAATTAGCGACTACATGGAGTTTTTGATGATCAAGATCACAGTGCAAATCGCCGAGAATCTGCAAAAAATCAATTTCCAAAGCGTCCCCGTGTAAAACCTTGACCTGTGGATTGTCACGGAAATTCTCCTGCAGCACCGCAATAAATCGTTGATCCAACTCAATCGCTATGACCTGACTCGCCGCCTTTGCCAATTGCTGCGTCAATGTACCAATTCCCGGTCCAATCTCAAGCACGACAGAACGATCATCCAATTCCGCCGCCGATACGATACTCAATAATATATTGTGATCCGTGAGAAAATTCTGCCCCAAGCTCTTCTTGAAATGCAGCTCATGCTGCTCCATAATCTCTCTGATCACTTTTTTTGAGTATAATTGCCTTTCCGCCAAATCCCCTCACTCGCCTTCCTAATTGATCAAATTTGCCCGCTTCATCGCCGCAATCACTTCTTCCTCCGTGACGCGAAGCGCATTTAAACGCTGCCAGAATTGTTTGCCGTTAGCATACCCTATTTCCAAAGAGTCAGCCAATGCTACTCTTCGCTCTTTCGAATCCATACGCCCTACAAGTCCCGCTGCCAACATAAAATTCCAAGGTAGTTCCTGATACTCTGTACAATGTTCTTCATCCGCCATATCGTCAGATGTGCTCCGTGCCTTAGATAAAGCAATGCGAATCACATCGGGCTGCGCATTCTCGATGCCGATATCTCCGCCTTTATTCGCCTGCGCCTGTGTCAAAAACGCATGCTTACAGCCGGGAATTTTTTGATCAATGATCTTACGCAAACGCTCACCGACATAATCCGGATCCGTAAACACAATCACTCCGCGATTTTTCTGTGCCCGGGCAATCATCTTCAGTGTCTGCTCGCTGAGTGCCGACCCCTGTGTCATAATGCAATCCGCTACAACAGCACGGTCCACTGCCTGTTTATCATGGAATCCCTCGACAACAACCATTTCCTTGATTATACTCTTCGTAACACTATGTTTTTTGTTGTCTTTGTTATCCGCGGTCTTTAAACTGTCATTCCGCTCCATATTCGTCATATTCTAAAACTCCCACTTTAATTTTTGAAGCAAGTTCTTAATTCAGGTGGAGATTCTTTTACTCCATCTGAATTGTAGAATTGCTAATGCATGACTTAATTGGCGTTGGACTCCCTCCTAAGGAGGTGGGAGACTTACGCCAAGTTAGTCAGGTACAGTTTCTGCTTCGAAAAATATACCATACTTGCCCATATAATATCAAAAAAAAAGAAAAATGCAGGATATTATTAACCCTGCATTAATTACATAGATGATTGCATTTTCTGCGTTTTTACTGAATTTCTACTGACGCGGGTCGTTCGGTCCGATGACCCATACTTTAACCCCGCGTTTCAAGCCAAATGAATGGACAAAATCATTGTTATCAAAGTATATGTCGAGCCGATTGTTTTTTACAGCACTACCCGTATCCTCTGCACGCCGGAATCCATACCCGTCAATATACACCCACCATCCCAGTGGTATCACCTTCGGATCAACCGCTATCGTACGACCTTCATGAACTTGTGTCCCTGTATACGTCATACCATACCATGGATCGCCGGGGTTCTTGCCTGTATGTTCTATGCCTGCCGAATACGCAGTTAATTCTGCATTGTCTAACACTTTAGTGTAACTGAATGATATTCCATCCTTCGTGACAATTCTGTCACCGCCCATTGCTGTTACACGAGTATTATCTGCCGGCTTTTCTACTTTCTCTGTACCTTCAACCATTTCATCCACTTCTAATTTACTTTCTTTGGTAACTCCCAGAATTTCAACAATCTCCGTATTGACTAGAAGCGTATCAGCGGCAGGTGTCACGACACTGTCTTCTGCCATGCTAATCCCTAATTCGCTGATTACATCTCCTACAGTCTCTCCATACGTCTTAACTGTCAACGCAACACCATCAATATCGAGCTCCACTGTTTTCTCTACTTCTTGCTCTTGTATTATTTCTGTTTCTTCAGGCTGATATGCGCCTTCTGCTGTATACATCAGTAAACTACTAATAAACAAACATCCACTTATAAACAGTGTAATCCATTGATGATGTCCTCTGAGAAAATCCCAAGTTCTCGAGTTCATATTTACCTCCAATATTCTTCTACTCGAAACATTCCTATAAGCGTAACTTCGGAAGGGCTTTCAAAGCATTATCGGAAGTAGCCTTTGCTAATACTGCCAAATCTATTTCTCGTAATTCTGCTATCATTTGAGCCACATAGCGGACATAAGACGGTTCGTTTCTTTTTCCGCGGTAGGGCTCAGGTGTCAAATATGGGCTATCTGTCTCTATTAACAAATACTCTAAAGGAATGTTCCTAGCTATATCTTTGACAGATTTAGAATTTTTAAACGTCACTGGACCTGCCAAAGATATAAAAAAGTTTAATTTGATGAACCGTTCCGCCATTTCATAGCTACCAGAGTAGCAATGCAATATTCCTCCAACTTGCTGAGCATCCTCTTCTACGAGAATGTCATACACATCCTGATGGGCGTCACGATTGTGGATACTGATCGGCAAATCCAACTCCAGTGCCAAACGGATTTGCCTGCGGAACACTTCTTTTTGCACTTCTTTCGGTGAATGATCATAATAATAATCTAGACCGATCTCACCGATGGCGACAACTTCCGGACGAACCGCCCATTGCCTCAGCTGTTCATATCCAGCTTCATCGGCATCCTTGGCATTGTGCGGATGGAATCCTACCGCACACTGAATCCATGGATATTTCTCCGCTAGCTCTAAAGATCTAGCGGAAGACGGTAAATCGTATCCGATATTTATGACTTTCGTTACCTGTGCTTCACGAATCCGTTCACACACTTCGGTAAAATCTTCTGCAAAACGGCTGTCATCTAAATGTGCATGGGTATCAATCAGCATACTACTTCACCTTGGCTCCCAATGCAATATCGCCTGACACCGTAGCCAGTACCAAATGCTCACCTGCGCTAGCCGCAAGAATCATCCCCTGTGATTCTACTCCCCGCAATTTCACCGGTTGCAAGTTTGCTACGACAATGACCATCTGACCGATCAATTGCTGTGGACTATAATATTGAGCAATTCCCGAAACGACCTGTCGCTGCTCATACCCCATATCCAATTGAATTTTCAAAAGTTTATCGGCTTTCGGTACCGGTTCGACATCGATAACCTTCGCCACACGTAAATCAAGTTTTGTAAAATCCTCAATGCCGATTTGCGCAATCCCTTCCGGAGCCGATACCGACGCCGGTGCATTCTGGGACGCTTTGTTTTTCTCCGCTTGTAACCTCGCGGCTTGTGTCGATTCGTCGATCTTCTGAATCTCTTTCTCTAATTCTAAACGCGGGAAAATTGCTTCTCCCTTATGGACATTAACCCCCTCAGGAATCGCACCCCAGCTTCGCAAGCTGTCCCATGACAGCACTACGTCACTATCCGCAAAGCCCATCTGCTGCCAAATACTCACAGGCGTCTTCGTCAAAAACGGCTGGATCATAATCGAAATATGGCGGATCGCCTCTGCAAGATTATACAGCACCGTTGCCAAACGCGTTCTATTTGCTTCGTCTTTCGCCAAGACCCAAGGGCTGGTTTCATCGATGTATTTATTCGTCCTGCGGACGAGATTCCAAATCGCTGTCAATGATGTGCTAAACTGCATCCGATCCATTTGCCGCTCGACTTCCTGGCTGGTTTGCAACGCACAATTCCGTAGCTCCTGATCAAATTTCTCCGTCTCGTCATGATGCGCCGGCGGTATTACGCCGTCAAAATATTTCTCAATCATCGCCACAGTACGGCTGACGAGGTTCCCTAAATCATTCGCCAAATCAAAATTTAGACGCTGGATGAAAACTTCCGGTGTAAAAATACCGTCTGCACCAAAGGCAACTTCACGCAGCAAAAAATAACGGATAGCATCGGAGCCGTATTCCTCAATGAGAAACTTGGGATCAATCACATTGCCCTTCGATTTCGACATTTTCCCATCCGGCATTAACAGCCACCCATGACCAAACACCTGCTTCGGCAACGGCTCACCTAGAGCCATGAGAATAATCGGCCAATAAATGGTGTGGAAACGCAGAATGTCCTTGCCGATCACATGTACATCCGCCGGCCAGTATTTGCGATATTTCTCATCATCCTCGGACATATATCCAAGATCCGTTATATAATTAGCTAATGCATCAATCCACACATATATGACATGTTTAGGATCATTCGGGACTTTTATCCCCCAATCAAATGTCGTCCTGGATACGCACAAATCTTCCAGCCCCGGCTTAAGAAAGTTGTTTACCATCTCATTGCGCCGAGATTCCGGTTGAATAAAATCAGGATTCTGTTCTATATATTCCAGCAACCGACCTTGGTAATTGGACATCTTGAAGAAATAGCTCTCTTCCTTGACGAGTTCCACCGCTCTGCCGCAATCCGGACATTTATGCCCTTCTGCCTGTCTTTCCGTCCAAAACGCTTCACATGGCGTACAATACAGACCCTCATATTCAGATAAGTAAATATCGCCTTGATCAAACAACTTTTGAAAAATCTTTGCTACTGCTTCTTTATGACGCGGCTCGGTCGTACGCAGGAAGTCATCATATTCCACATCAAGACGCTTCCAGAGATCTTGAATCCATTCGACAATCGGATCAATGAATTCCAGCGGCTGCTTGCCCTCTTCCGCCGCCCTCTTTTGCAGCTTTTGACCGTGTTCATCCGTACCCGTTAAGAAATACACATCGTACCCGCGTAATTTCTTGTATCTCGCCATCGTATCACAAGCAATTGTTGTATAGGCATTTCCTATATGCAGCTTATTGCTAGGATAATAGATCGGCGTCGTTATATAATATGTGGGTTTATTTTCCATATCAAAGAATCGCTCCTTCAATGAGTTGTAATATAGATAATCACATTATAAAATTTTTGTCAAGAAAACACCAATTTTTATTCCATATTTTACAAATAAAATTTCTCCATTGCACGATTAACCATATCATCATTGATACCAATGTAGCGAAACGTAATCGCCGGGCTTGAGTGTCCAAAAATATACTGCAGCATCGCTATGTCCTTATACTGCTGATAAAAATGGTATCCGAACGTCTTCCGCAAAGTATGGGTACCGATGGCACCTTCCACGCCACACGCTTTTGCCGCATCATGAATAATCTTCCAAGCATGTATACGGGTAATCGGACCATTACCCTTCTGCGACGGAAATAGCAATTGGTCGTCCGCCATATGGTATGTATATTTTGCAATATCCTCTTTTAATACTTTCGTAATAACCACTTTGCGAAACTTATCTGTCTTTTTCTCCTGGACAATAAAATACTGCTGATTTCTGACATTGCCTGCACGTAAAGGCAAAAGATCACTGATGCGCAATCCCGAATTAATGCCAAAAGAAAACAAAAAATAATTGCGGTATGAGCGCTGTAGCAGATGTTCCTTAATCTCTTTTATTTTCTTGATATCCCTGATTGGCTCTACCTTATTAGCCCCTTTTCTTGCATTCACTTCTGACCACCCCAGATGCTATTCATAGACTCCTGTGACTATCACATGTATATATACTATATAACAGTTTTCAAATTTGAATAGTGTCCATCTCACTGCCAAATAATTCTGCAATTATAGGGGGTTAAGTATTGACTGATATGGAACTTTATGGTACGCTCTTTGTGACGAAATTTGTCGAATTTTGTAGAAAAATAGGAGGAACTATCTTGAAATCTACTGGTATTGTCAGAAAAATTGATGAACTTGGACGTGTTGTAATTCCAATTGAGCTTAGACGCACGTTGGGAATTGGGGAAAAGGACGCTCTTGAAATTTACGTCGACGAGGAACGTATTATCTTCAAAAAGTACGAGCCTGCATGCACATTTTGCGATAGCGCAAACGATATTACACATTTCAAAGGCAAAAATATATGTAAATCTTGCATCGAAGAAATGAAAGCTTAAATACGTGGGCGATTCCGACAGCGAGTATACACCGTCAAGAATCGCCCCAATTATTTCTTCATGTTACAGCACACTTTTCTTTAATAAGCACGCACACAGCTTACTAGATTACACAAACTACTAGATTTGATGGTATGCTTGATAGACATCACGCTTGGGACAATCCCTATCTTTAGCGGTTAATTTAATCGCTTCTTTGTTGTCCCTACCCTGTCCAATATAATAATCGACATGTTCGGCTATTGTCATATCGATCCACCATTGACTCGATTGCATCGCCAATTGCTGTTCCTCCGATGCGCCTGATACGACAATCGTGAATTCCCCTTGGATTTTCTGCTGTTGCAAAGTTTCCAGGCAATAAGCGATCTCCCCGCGTATGAACTGTTCAAATTTCTTCGTCAACTCTCTGCCCACACTGATTTGGCGATTACCCAACACCGCCAACATATCTTTCATCGTGCCTTCTATGCGGTGCGGCGCTTCATAAAAAATCAACGTAAACGGCAAGCCTTTGATTTCTTCCAATTCCCGTTTTCTCTTTGCCGATTGCCGAGACAAGAAACCATAAAACAGGAAACGTTCCGTATCCAATCCCGACGCGATCAGCGAAGATACGCCCGCACTGGCTCCGGGAATCGGTACCACCGGTATCTGATTATAGATTGCCAACTGAGCGATATCCGCACCCGGATCAGATATCCCGGGAAGTCCCGCATCGGACACAAGCGCTATCCGTTTCCCACTTAACAGCTCTTGCAATAAAAATTCGTCCTTTTTATATTTATTGTGTTCGTGATAACTGACCATCGGCGTCGATATGGCAAAGGTCTGTAACAGTTTGTTTGTTTGCCGCGTATCTTCCGCCGCGATAACATCGACGTCTTTTAAAATATCAATCGCCCGCTGTGTAATATCCCCCAAATTGCCGATTGGTGTCGCCACCAAATAAAGAATTCCGCCGGAATTGCCATCACCATGATTGGAATCCCCCTGATAGCGATTAGTATTTCCTTGGTAGCTGTGTTGGTTAAACCCCCAGCCTTCTTCTCGATGCTTGTCCATAATTCACCCGCTTTCTATCGCATCTCCAGTACCGATGCGTTGCTATATTATGATATTTCTTGTTGATTTCCTATTGATTTGCCGTTATTCAACACTGTTTGGCATCGTCGGATTCATCGCCAATAATTCTGCCGTATAACCGTCTTGATCGTCATGTACGACAAGCGTCGGCTCAATTCTCAACCCCGGTTTGCGGTCTTTGACAGCTTCAATCAAAACAATATTCGGTTCTTTGCCTGCTTTCGGCGCGACTAAGCGCATGCGTTTTGGTTCCAAATGATGCGTCTTCAATGCCACCATTAACTCCGCCAGACGAAGTGCGCGATATACAATAAACACCTTGCCTCCCGACTTTACCAACCGGCTCGCCGCATGGCAAACATCCTCCAAATTGCAATGAATCTCATGACGCGCAATTGCTTTGAATGGATTGGGATTTTGTTCGCCAATTCCCTTATCCATATACGGCGGATTGGAGACGACGGCATCAAAAACCCCGTGACCGAATAACGGAACGGCTTCCCGCAAATCTCCCTGCACAATTTCTATCGTGCCGGGTTTTAGATGTCCTGCACGCACATTTAACTCAACAGAGCGTCTCGACATGTCTGCCAGACGCTCCTGAATTTCCAAACCCGTTATATGAGTATAGGGATATCTTCTACTTAATAGCAAAGGAATGATGCCTGTGCCCGTACCTAAATCTATGGTCTTCTTTACCGAACTGTCAAACTTCACAAAACTCGCCAATAAAACAGCATCCACAGAAAAGGAAAACACTTCTTTGCACTGAATAATTTCCATATTATCTGCGATGCGATCAATTCGTTCTTGAAATGGAATCAAAAGAACACCCCTTTTGCACTATCAACTCACCACTCAGCTAAAAAGCTAACTAGCTGATTACCAGCCGACTATTTGGAATCTACCTGCCGCAGAAAAGAGAGGCAAAACAGACAATCTCCATCGGTGCGCAAACTCCCATAGCGAACATTGCATATGTGAAATCCCTCTTGATACAGACGCGCGAGATTATCGTATCCCTCACCCAGCAGCATATCTGCCTTTTTGGAAGCCTCTTGCTCAGAAGATCCCTTCGTTTCACGCAGATTTCGTTCCCGCAAATGGTGATTCTCTATGGCTAAATGATTGTTTTCTTCTATTAAAGAGACGATTTTCTGCTTCAAGACACCGAGCTCTTGATAAAGCTCACCGATCTGTTCTTCAATTTGTGCAACTTGTTTGAAGATGTCCTGTTTATCCATAAAAATGATCACCTGATTTCTATTTCTTTGACCTCATATAGTGGTAATTCTTCTATTCTTGAATCTTCCAATTCCACTTGTACAATCTTCTCCAAAATATTTAATCCGATCACTTTCCCGATGCCAAAAACGGTTTCTACATATCCGCCAATATCCGGCAAGGAATCCTTCGCCTCTTCATAGGAATCCGTCTCATATTTCAGACAGCACATGAGACGACCGCAAATTCCGGAAATCTTTGCCGGATTTAATGATAAATTCTGATCTTTCGCCATCCGAATCGACACGGGATCAAATTCCCCTAGAAAGGTAGCACAACAAAGCGGTCTGCCGCAAGGTCCCATACCGCCGAGCATCTTCGCTTCATCCCGTACTCCGATTTGCCGCAACTCAATCCGCGTCCGGAAAACGGCTGCCAAATCTTTAACCAATTCGCGGAAATCGACCCTGCCGTCTGCCGTAAAATAGAAAATTACTTTATTGCGGTCAAATGTATACTCTACATCGACTAATTTCATATCGAGGTTGTGATTAATAATCTGTGCGTGGCAGACTTGCAGTGCTTCTTCTGCTTTGCGGCGGTTTTCTTCGACAACCTCTCTGTCCTCATCCGTTGCAATGCGCAGAACCGGTTTCAGCGGCAGCACCAAATCTTCCTCGGCAATTTCCTTGTTCCCTATGACGACTTCCCCATATTCAATTCCTCGTGCCGTCTCGACAATTACGCTCTGCCCTGCCTCAACAACGAAATCTAACGGATCAAAATAATATACTTTGCCCGCCTTTTTAAACCGTACTCCGACTACCCGGTACACACAAATTCCTCCTGCATTCTTAATAGCAACGCTTCTATTGCCAGTTGCGGATTCACATTATAATTTAATTTCTGTCTCGTCTTAATAATATCGGAAATCCATCGTTCTGTCATATCGATTGAAAATCGATGCCGATACGGTCCCATAAGTGTATCGGAAAATAGATAGCGCTCTTCAATACCCAATTCACGCATGATCAGCTCGCGGAACCAATACAGCAAATAGTCCATCAGATACTCGCTGTCTTTGAGTGTCGGCTTCTTTCCGAACCACTCATTGTCAAGCTGCATAATATATTGATGTTTCTGCGCTATAATATCTTCTGTCAATTGTACCACTATCTTTTGGATCGTTGCAAACTTTTCCGACTGAACCAACTCTACAATCTCATCTACCTGGCTCCACATCTTACTTGCGAGCGCCGCACATTCTGCCAAGACTCCCCGTTCCAACAACATCGTTTCTATCTTTTGTGAACTTATACCGAAAAAGCGAATCACCTGACAACGTGAAACAATCGTTGCTACTAACTGCTCCGGACGTTCCGCCAGTAAAATCGCCACCGTTCCCTCGTCCGGTTCCTCGAGGAATTTCAACAAACTGTTAGCCGCTTCCAGCGACATCGTATCGGCGTAATCTATAATATAAATCTGGAAATCTCCATGGGTATTTTTATAAGAAAATCTTCGCTGTAATTCTTTAATCTGCTGAATCTTAACCGTCGCACCATCAGGCTCGATGATCGCCAGCGCCGGATGGTTCCCACTTGCGACTTTCATGCAATCGGCGCACGTACCACAGCCTCGATAGACGTGTTGACTGCATAACAAAGACTGCGCAAATTGCACAGCCGTTTGTCTGCGCTCCGAGCCCTCTGCTCCGCAGAATAAATACGCGTGATGTATTTTATCGTTTCGAAAATGGTATTCAAGAATCTCCATAGCATACTTCCTTTATCCAATGGCTAACCGCAACGTGAGAAAATCCTCCCAGACGACAGTCGCTACTTCTTCGATTGCCTTTGCCGCATCGACAATCAATACGCGCTCGGCATCTTGTTCGGCAATTCGCAAAAATCCTTCACGCACCTGTCTATGATATTCCACATCTTTGCTCTCAATGCGATCTAACCCAACCGCTTGTAAATCTTCATTGCATCCGCGACAAGTAGAAATTCGCCGCATTCCCAACTCCACCGGTAAATCGAGCATATATGTCCGGTCGGGTATGATACCACCGGTCGCCAGTTTATTCACTTCCGTTATCTCTTCAATCGATAACCCCAGCCCATAGCCCTGATACGCAATACTCGCATCGATAAAGCGATCACAAATCACAATTTTCCCTTCATCTAAAGCCGGACGAATGACTTCTTCAACATGCTGCGCTCTCGAAGCCGCATATAGCAGCATTTCCGTCTTATTGGCAATCGCCGATGAACCGTGACTCAATAAAATTTGCCGGATCTGCTCGCCAATATATGTGCCGCCCGGCTCCCGTGTTTCTAATACATCCAATCCTTGATTTTTCGCCTTTTCGACCAGCAGCGCAATCTGCGAAGACTTGCCTCCCCCTTCCGGTCCCTCAAAGGTTATAAATATTCCTCTGCCCATACGTTCACTCTCCTCTAAAACACCGTAACGTGTCCATCTGGCTGTCATGCACACCATGAAAATGAATACCCGCCGCTTTTGCCATTCGCAAATATTCCAGATGTTCTGCTGCAATGACCTCGCCGGGACATAACAATGGAATCCCCGGTGGATATGGAATGACATATTCCGCGATCGTCCGATGCAGGCAATCATGCAAATGGAAGTCAGTCGTCATATCTGCCTGGTGTATTCCCCGGGAAATACATTCCCCCAAAGGAATCGCCATTTGCGGTTCCGGAAAAATGTACGAACCCGCCATACTTCCTTCTCCCACTATTCGCCTCTGTTCGATAATTTCCTTTATTGCACACAGCAATCTTTCGTCGCTGCCGGCGACTTTGTCCATCGCCAATAACAACAATATGTGATCGATTCCCGCCATTTCAACGAAAATTTGCCGTTTCGCCAATTGTTCTTCCCACTGTGGACCCATATACCCTGTATTTCTTAGATCAATCGTCAATTTCAAAGGATCGCATTGCCGCCCTGCTGCTTGCCAAAGACGGTCCAGAACCGATAACCCTATCGCTTCTATTGCTTCCGTCAATACTTGTTTTCTTTTAAAGGCAGCATCCAAATACTGCTCACCATTGGCAACCATCCAATGTCTGGCATAATCCAGAGACGCCATAATCAGGTACGACGGGCTGGTCGTTTGAAAAGCGCCAATATAATATGCCAAACGCTCTCTGTCAATATGTAGTGCTCGTCCATTGCCAATATGTATCATTGCCGCCATCGTCAACGACGGTAATGTTTTATGGGCACTCTGCACAACCACATCAGCACCGCATAAAAGCGCCGATGTCTGCCGCAGCAGAGGGTGAAACGATAAATGAGCTCCGTGAGCTTCATCGACAAACAATACGACTCCACGAGCACGGCAAATATTCGCCAATTCCCTCACATCCGCCATATGACCGTAATACGTCGGGCTGGTAATGATCACGCCCTTCGCCTCCGGATGACGCTCCAATGCATTCCGCAGTTCATGCGGATGAATCACTCCGGCAATCGCGTGAGCCCCGATCATTTCCGGAAAAATATACTGTGGATGGATACCTGCCAGCATCAGCCCATTGTAAACAGACTTATGGGCGTTACGCTGTACCAACACCGTATCTCCCCGCTGAAATACACCGCTGATCCCCGCCAATATGCCGCTGCTCGTCCCATTGACCAGAAACCACGTCTCAGCCGCACCAAACGCCTCAGCTGCTAACGCTTGCGCTTGTCCAATCACCGAATACGGCGCATGCAAATCATCCATGCCGTATGTCTCTGTAACATCCCATTTGCCGATTTGCTGCCAGTATTCTTGTTCAAACAGCGCCCCTCCCCCATGACCGGGAATATGGTAACGCTCCGCTTGTATACGGCTATGTTCATATAGATGCTGATACAGCGGTCTACTAGCCTGATTTAACAATACAATAGCCTCGCTCCGAGCTTCTCTATCTCTGATATCTCAAAAATATAGCACGAATCAAAAATAAATTTCTGATTCATCTTTTCCAGTACTGGCAACAATGATATCTCTCTAACTTTTGCGCAATCATACAAAATAATCAGCCCGTCCGCATTAGCGGCACTTTCTACCAGTTGACTGCGCGTATTATTGGGATCGTCGAGATTAACTGCATTGACCTGTATGCCAAACGCCTGTAATTTCGTCAAGACGAGTTCATTGCTTCCCCAAACAGTGATTTTTATATTATGCAAATCGGTATAGATTTCACTGAAAAGCTCCAGTAACACGTTAAGTTTGTTCTCATCCCAGTGCTCTTTTTTGCTTGGCTTCTTAATTTGCAGAAGTTTATATGAACCAATCGTAATCAGCGATTTACGCATCAGTGAAATATTATTTTTGCGATGACCGTCTTTAGCGATCTGGAACCAGAACTCCTGCTGCAAATCGAGAAATTTCTCCCAAGAATCTATAAAGTCTTGGAAATCTCCGTTTGCCAAATACAAGCACGGTTCACCAAATATATCCCAAAGAATTTCTTCCGCTTTTGTCTCTAGAAAATCATCTTCATCGCTTGTAAACACCGTTACAACTTTCGCGTCCAACCCATCTACGTAGCAAATCGCCTGGGAACCACGGACGATATTTTTTTTCATCAGCCAATCAGCAGGATCTTCTATCTCATATACTTTCCACGCTTTATAAAATGTTCTCATACAGTACCTCCGTTGTACCTCCATATTGTATCTTTTGTCTTATAGAATTTTATTTAAAGATTGCTATAATTTCTCTATGGGGGGAAATTATGAATCACTTCGATAATTCTACATATTATCATTACAAATTAATTTTTAACAGCAAAATAAATCCGAAGACAAAACGAATCCTAATTGCCGGAACTGTTTTGTCTATAATTGCATGTACTTTTATCCTCATACAATTATATACTTTTTATCAAATTCCTCCACAAAAAATAGAAGTTATTTTATTACAATTTCTTATCGGCTTGGTGAGCTTCTCTATATACCGCTATTTGCTGCTTGGTATCGGATACATCGGCGCGGGAATTCGCCCACGAATGCAGCTCTCGACTAGAACCGGAATCCCTTTGCTCACGTGGCACTCAGGAAATATAATATCAAAAAAGCAGAAAATTTTCATACTTTTAACTCCTATCATGCTGGGTAGCGGCTTTCTGATACTGAGCATGGCAATATTCCCGAGTATTTGGGTCCTCTCGGCAACCGTCTTAGCCTTTCATACGTCATTGTGCCTATCTGATATTTACTGGGTATATCGACTCAATAAAATGCACCCCGAGGTCGTCATACAAACCGATAAACATGGATTTAGCGTATATAAAATATAACACGAAAAAGTGACAAGAACTGTTTTTCGCAGTCTCGTCACTTTTTATTCGTAACCTTATTTATACCATCCCGAATCCTATGTCGCGGCGGATTTCTTCCCCACTCTGTCTATGCGAATGGCAATATCGGGACAAGCCATTTCACATTTCATGCAGGCAATGCACCGATCCTGATCATTCGTCTCAACAATCGGCGTTCCATAGATACCAAGTTTATCTTTAGACCATTCAATGATTTTGGTCGGACATTTCTGGATGCAAAGTCCACATCCTTTACATAGCTCCGGATAGATCGTAAAGTTCCCTTTTTGCCCTGTGAAAGTAATTCCTTTAAAATCCTTTGACATCTACTTCCCTCCTACTCTGCCTGCTGAACAAGTTCTACGCCTCGTTCCATAGCCCGATAGTTCAAATCACGCAATTCCGGTTTCTGAGCGAACTTGTGACCTAGCTTTGCTTCAATCGCTTGCTTCGCTTGATCCATAGTCACCACTTTTGTCGCCTCGATGACGGCTCCTAAGATAATGATATTAAAGACACGCGGATTCAGCTCATTTTGCGCGACAGAAAGTGCCGGAATACTCAGTACCCGTTTCGCATTTTTAGGTAAATGTTCCGGATCGATTTCAATCGCACTATCATAAACAAACACCGTATTGGCATCAACATACTGCTGTGTGCGGATAATCGCACGTCCACTCAGAGCGATGACAATATCTGCTGTTTTAAATTTCGGTGAACCAATCGTTTGATCCGATATCTGCACAAATGCAATCGAAACTCCGCCGCGTTGTTCCACGCCGAAATTGGGAATATAGATCGCTTCGCGTCCCTCTTGATTCGCCGCTTCTGCCAAAATCTCCGCTACTGACTGTACGCCTTGTCCGCCTTCTCCTGCCAGTGCAATCTTCGTCGTCACATCGATTCCTCCTTTGCCGGAACCTTGAGTTCGCCAACTTTAAAATAATTCGCCATATCGTTTTCCAATCTGCCCCATGTATCCTTAGCATCAGTCCGCCAGTTTGTAGGACATCCGGCGAGAATTTCTACGAAAGAAAAACCTCTGCCGGCAATTTGATTTTCAAGAGCTTTCTTGATAAATTTCTTTAGCTGTATATAGTTCGATGTCGTTGCCCGCGCTACATACGCACCTTCACCGGTAACGGCAGCAACCATTTCCGGACCTAAAAACGGTTGTCCCATCGTCGCTACATCGCGTCCGTAAGGAGATGTTTCCGTCTTCTGTCCAGGCAATGTCGTCGGCGCCATCTGACCTCCGGTCATACCGTAGTTCGAGTTGTTGACAAGAAATGCCGTAATCTTCTCGTTGCGGTTCGCGGCGTTGACTAAATGCTGCGATCCGATCGCATAACCGCCGCCGTCTCCCATATATGCAATCCCAACAATCTCAGGATTCGCTCTTTTAAGTCCCGTGATAACAGGAGTCGTTCTTCCATGATGTGTCTGTACGCTGTCGACGGAAAAGAAATCCCATGACAGCAATGAACACCCAATATCGCATCCATAGACAACTCTGTCTTGTACGCCTAACTCATCAATCGATTCGGCAATCGCACGCAGTACACTACCGTGTCCACACCCTGGACAAAATTTATGAGGCTTCGACTCTATATTATACGATTTCGGCAGCTTAGGCTGCAAATTCATCTGTTCTGCACTCATTTCAGTACCCTCCCTCCTATTGTTTCACAATCTCTTGTACTTTTTCTACGACTTCTTCCGAAGTGATACCGACACCAGGGCGATACAAGTATTCCGCTTCCGCAGGAAGACCGAATAACGCCTCTTTCACTATTTTACCTAACTGTCCATATGCGCTTTCGACAATCAATATTTTCTTCGCGCGCTGTGCAGCCGCTCGCAATTGCTCTATAGGGAACGGACGCAATGTCACCGGACGGAAATGTCCCACGCGATGTCCTGCGCTACGCAAATGACCGACAGCCGCCTGTGCAGCTCTTGAGACAACCCCGTGGGCAAGAATCAATACGTCCATATCTCCGTCACAATCGTACTCTTGATACTCGATGATCTCAGGTGATACCCGATCGTATTCCTCCTGCATACTCATAATGACATCATATAACTCTTCTTCTGTATTATACGTATTTCTCATGTGTCTATATTGACCCTTTTCCATACCGTTGCCTAAGAAGACTTCCGGTTTGACCAATTCGATACCGCGTTCCGCCGGATCATACATCACGAGTGGTTCACGCATTTTTGCTTGGTATCCGTCACCGAGCAGGAATGTAGGGAAACGATATTTCCATGCAGTATTAAAGGATTTGATGGTGTAGTCAAATAATTCTTGGTGATTACAAGGTGAATATACGATACGATGACCTTCCCCGTTTCCTCCGAATGTCGTCAGAGTCACTTCCTGTTGCGAATAAATGACAGTTGCCGTAGACGGTCCTCCACGTTGTTGGATCACAGCGACCACAGGGATTCTCATCATCTCAGCCATCGAAAACGGCTCTTGCATCAGAGTATTTCCAGGTCCTGCTGTAGCGGTAAATGTCTTGCGCCCTGCTAAAACACCACCAATCGTTGTAAATCCCGCTGATAGTTCATCTTCCGTCTGCAAAAATACTTTGTCGTATTTTGGCGCTAAACGAGTCCAGTAGTGCATAATTTCGTTTTGCGGTGTAATCGGATACCCGTACATGACATCCACTTCAGCCGCCAATGCTGCCCATGCGATAACTTCGTTACCGGTCATAAACACGCGCTTTTCTCCTTGAATGGGCTTAACTACCATTCTACAAACACCTCCTGTTACTACTTCTCATTTTCTCATTCAATTTATATATGTACACCATACTCCATTACCATAGAGCAGATGGCATCCATCGGTGTAAATAACGCACTTCGATTCCATTTTTGTCATGCGAGCCTAAATCATGCTTAAATTTTTCATCAGTGGTGGTCGCTATCAGGGGCAAGCCCAAATTCTCCGCCGCCTGTTTCACTAAATCACTGCCTGTTTGAATAAATTCCACATCGGTATGATCGCCAATGTGACTGTTATTAATCAAACCATCGACCTCGGCAATACTGTTCACATACTCAACAATCTCTTCCACACCACTAGTCATCGGTCGTCCCACATTAATCACACAATACAATTTTAGCTCCTGCCGCCGATCGGCGACATCTTCCAGCAGATCGAGAATGCGTGCCCCTTGGACTCCGTAACCGATATCGAGTATAATATCTCCTTTGTTATGTAATGCCCAGCGCATCTGCGGTTTTAGAAGCAACCCGGTTTCTCCGAATCCCATGACTTCTTTGGGGTCCCAAGCTACCATATGTAGACCTTCCTGCTCCAGCCGCTGCTTCAAGGGACGCAATGTATAGAACGGTTCTACTGTGTCCAGATCTACCAGTGTCACCTCACGTCCCATCGCCTTTAACTGTAATGCGCGGTTAATCGCAACTTCACTTTTTCCGCTGGCATATTCGCCAATATACGCTTCCACGATATTTCCCATACATAACTCACCTTCTTCACTTTGCTATACCCGCAACTGTACTGATATATCATTTTAACATAATAAAAGGGGGCTATGCCACTTTTTTACTCGCAATATATCGGCTCTACACATTCATAACACAAACATTGTTATGGTACACATACGATTACTTTCTTTGTTATAATACAATACCGTTAAAATAAATAAAAATCAAGCATTAATCTTATGATGCTTGATTTTTATTCGCCCTGATACATTTATAATTTACACAATCAACAATTTTATGACAATTAGTGCGACAAACCCTGGGATTCCTAAATAACCGGCAGTCGCTGCTGTAACAGGATTGAGCGCCAATTTGAAATCCAAAGGAGCGAATACGACATTAAAAATACTGATACAGACAATGCCAACGACAACCGGTACGAGAATTTTCGCCGCCAATTCCATTGGCTTGTATAAATTTTTGCCGGTATATACTACGATTAGTGCGACGACGATAACCGCAGATAATATTACAAGTTGGTACACACCCCCACCCCCTCATGATCTATATATTTATAGTATGAGGACAAGAAGACGATTATTCCTGCGTGTATTCCTGAAGCGTATCCTGCGGCTGGTCTTTGCCGACCTTCTTCAGCAGATACATATATCTTCTTTCCGTTGCCAGGAGTTTATATGTGGCAGCGTCAATTGCTTCGCGCTCCACCGCATATTCGAACTGCTGTAGTGCCATTTGCCAATCCTTACGCGCTGCTTCCAATTCCCGATAGAGTTCCATTTCATTTTGAGCACTTTGTTCCATCACAAAACCTCCGTAGCGTTTTACACTATATACATGCTACGTCGGCAATTTTTATGATAGGTCGATGTATCTATTTGTAACTGTTTGCTTGTTTATATAGTCACTGCTTTCAGTTTACAATTGTTTTCTTCCTTCAATCGCCTTTGCCAGTGTTATTTCATCGGCATATTCCAAGTCTCCACCTACAGGAAGTCCGTGAGCAATGCGTGTCACCTTGATGCCTGTCGGCTTGATCAGGCGCGACAAATACATTGCCGTCGCTTCCCCTTCGATATTGGGGTCTGTCGCCAAAATCACTTCCTGAATGCGCTCGTCACTTAGGCGCAGCAGCAATTCCTTGATCTTGATGTCATCAGGACCGATATCCTCCATCGGCGAAATCGCCCCTTGAAGAACATGATACTTCCCGTGAAATTCATTCATCCGCTCAATGGCAATCACATCTTTCGGCTGCTCCACGACACATAATATAGATACATCGCGCTCCGGGTCATTGCATATGCTGCATACAGGCGTATCACTAATATTTTGGCATTCTTGGCAAAAGACGATATCGGTCTTAATTCTTTGCAACGCCTCGGAAAAATCCTTAACGTCTTTGTCATTCATCCTTAACACGAAAAAAGCCAGACGCTGCGCCGTTTTCGGCCCAATCCCTGGCAATCTCATGAAAGATTCGACAAGACGCAGCATTGGTTCGGGTAAATACATTGTCCATCACCTTTCGAATCTAACTTGTAATTTTTATACTACATGCGGTACCGGAGTTGACCTCACATTAAAATAATCCCGGCATATTCAACCCTTTAGTGAATTTCCCCATATCCTTAGCAGCCATTTCATCGGCATTTTTCAGCGCTTCATTGACTGCGGCTAAGACAAGATCCTCTAACATTTCAATATCATCGGGATCGACTGCTTCCGGCTTAATCGTGATATTCAGCACTTGCTTATGCCCATTCACTTGGCACGTCACGACGCCTCCACCCGCAGAGCCTTCTACGGTTTTGTTTGCCAGCTCTTCCTGTGCCTTTGCCATATCCTTCTGTAACTTTTGCGCTTGCTTCATCATTTGATTCATATTTCTCATGTAAAATCCTCCTAAAATTTTAGATGATGTCATGTAACATCATTCTTTGATTTCAACAAATTCTTCTCCGAAAATCTCGATCGCCTGTGTGACATAATCTTCTTCACTATTGTCACGTTTCTGTGTCCCTGCATCGCTGTCTTTTGCCTGATTCCACTCAGTCAGCAAGACTGCCATGATCTGAAACGGCTTTTGCGTCATGCGCTGAATCACATTTTCAATGATTTGGCGGTTATCCGGCTGATCTGTCGTCTCGCGATGAATGGCATTTTGGAAGGCGATGATAATATACTGCTGGTACACACCGACCGGTTCCCCATTCACCAGCCAAGCATGCAGTGTTACCTTCTCTTTTTTGATACTCTCGAGAATTTCCTGCCAATGTCCTTTTATTTTATCATAAACTTTTAAATTATTCTCCTGATACATTTCACGCATTTTTTCAGCGGAAATTCGCGCGCTGCCGCCGGCTGTGTTCAGCTTTACCGGTTTACCCCTGCGCTGTTGCCTGCTCGATTCCTCCGCATGCTGGCTGCCCGTATGTGACATTGAGGTTTGGGCAATTTTTTCTGTCAGCAGCTTCACTTGATGCTGTAATTCGGCAATTTGGCGATCGGCTTTGTCGGTACTCACCGCCATAGAACCGTTTTTTTCCATGGTGTGTCGGCATAATTGGATCAATAATAGTTCCACCGCGACGCGCGCCTGGTGCATAAAACGCATTTCGTATTCAGCTTTGGCAATCCGTTCAATGGCGGCGATTAAAGTCTGTTCAGAAAACGCTGATAGCAACGATGCCGTTTTCTCAGAACGGATGTTACGATATTGTACTTCCGGAATATCGGGCGCCATCTGCAATAACAATAAATCTCGGCAATAATACATCAAATCTTTTACAAGCTGTTTCGGCTCCTTACCGTTAGCAACGGCATTGTCATAGACACTTAGCGCCGCAGCAATATCCTTATCGGCAATCGCTGCCATTAAATCCTCCAGCACCGTCCGCTCGACAGCCCCAGTAATCATTCTGACGTGTTCTTCCAGAACCTTTTGATCACTAAATGCCAGCACTTGATCTAACAGACTCAAGGCATCCCGCAAACCACCTTCGGAGAATTGAGCGATAATTTCCAGCGCTTGCTGCTCATATTGCTGACCGATTTCTTTGCATATGAAAGACAGCCGTTCCACAATATCGGACTGGCTAATGCGCTGAAAATCAAATCTCTGACACCGAGAAATGATCGTCAGGGGGAGCTTATGGGGTTCCGTCGTCGCCAAAATAAAAATCACATGGCTGGGAGGTTCCTCCAATGTCTTGAGCAATGCATTAAATGCTTCATTGGTAAGCATATGTACTTCATCGATAATGTATATTTTATACTCGACATCCGTAGGCGCATATTTTACCTGATTGCGCAGGTCACGAATTTCATCCACACCACGATTTGACGCAGCATCAATCTCCGTGACATCCAGCAATTCTCCATTGGTAATGGCAATACATGATGCGCATTGATTACAGGGTTCCGCGCGCTCACCTTCTTGACAATTAATTGCCTTTGCAAATATTTTTGCAATGCTCGTTTTGCCGACGCCGCGCGGACCGGAAAACAAATAGGCGTGAGAAAATTTATTCTGTACTAATGCATTTTGCAATGTTCTTGTTATATGCTTCTGTCCTGTGACATCCTTAAATGACTGGGGTCTCCATGCCCGATACAATGCTAGATAACTCACACGGTTCACCTCATAGGAACTTTTATTTTGCTACAATTATACCGATATCTGTGGCAAATGTATAGTCAGTCAAGTTCTTCTTTGATTATCAGAGGCAGATTTACTATAAATGTTGTGCCGTACCCTTTGGACACGACGCGTATATTGCCGCCGTGATCATAAACAATTCTCTGACACACTGCCAAGCCCAGACCCGTACCTGCTTTTGTCGTAAAAAACGGATCAAAAATCTTATCAATCATATAAGCAGGTATTCCATGACCTGTATCTTTGATTTGAAAGCGCACAACCTGTTCCGGTGCAACATGATCAGCGCTGATCGATAATTCTCCCCCACCCGGCATGGAATCAATTGCATTATGTATAATATTCAAGAAAACCTGCTGGATTAGCTCCTTATCCATCTTTATATACGGCGTGTCTTCAATTTGATATTTTACAGAAATTCCAGCCGCCATCGTCTCTTTTTCAATGATTTCAGCTATATCGTCAAACAACTCCTGCGGCTTTGATTTTTCGATTTGCAAATCCGTCGGTTTTGACAGCAGTAGAAACTCATCGAGCAATTCCGAAACGCGGTCGATTTCCGTAATCATCACTTCGGTAAATTGCAATTCTTTATCCATCTCATGTTTTTTTAAAGAAGTCTTTAGATGCTGCAAAAATCCCCGAACAGAGGTAAGCGGATTTTTTATTTCATGTGCAGCACCGGCGGCAATTTGTGCGACCATCGCTAAACGTTCGTTATGCTGTATCTGCAATTCCACCGATCGCATATTCGTAATATCACGGATCAGTACACCGACACCGACCTTTTCTTTCTGATCATTCCGTAATAGCATCGTATCAATAACAAAACTGCGCTTTTTATCATCGACTCTCCATGATACAAGATGATCACGAAATGGGATACCACTCTCAAGCGTTCGCATTCCTAGGAAATAGTCTTTTGTAAATCCACGCAGTGTGTTGTGTTTATAATTGTGTAGCAACTCTTTTCTTGTAGACCCGTAGCAACCGGCCGCATATTCACTAATGTCTACAATTTTCCCTTGGCAATTCATGATAATAAACCCTTGCTGCGCATTCTCCACAATTTGCGAATACATCAATCTACGCAAAAGTTTACTCTCACCGTCACTAGTATTGTCTGGAAATAGAAAATGTTTATCATCCATTAGTTTTTCTCCCCTGACCAATAGCCTTTTCTTTTGCCATTTTACCGATATATATGCTAACGTTTGATTTCGACAACCCAAGGGCAAATCCTCTAAATTTTCTAAAAATAGGTATTTACGCACATAAGAAAGACCCGCCATATATATGCAGGTCTCTTCTATAGAAATATATAAAATTATATGTCGTGCACCTGTCTTCGATGACAATCACCCGTGCGTTACCCATATAGTTAGCTCAGCCCAGGCAACCCTGCGGCACACGAAAATATTCACTTACCGCTGCTTCCTTCCGGACCTGACGGGGTTCATGAGTTTCCGTTGCACAAGACCCAGGCGTCAACACCACTTTTACGGGGCAGACCACACGTAATAGCACCTCGGAACAGGCATCAATCCCGCTATAGCGGATTGCGGGTTACAGGGCACCGCTACCTCCCCATCTAGCACGACAAACTTATAAACATAATGGCGGAGTGAGAGGGATTCGAACCCTCGAGACAGTTCAACACCGCCTACACGATTTCCAATCGTGCTCCTTCAGCCAACTCGGACACCACTCCAACAAAGTGCATCTTTTATAATACTATATTTTAAAATAAAAATCAACGGAAAACTAAATCTAAAATAATCCATTCAACGACTTCTAACACTTCGTA
The DNA here is from genome assembly GCA_023388635.1 of Bacillota bacterium. Classification (GTDB taxonomy): domain Bacteria; phylum Bacillota; class Bacilli; order Desulfuribacillales; family Desulfuribacillaceae; genus JAEWFW01. Next base: position 8,802 of record JAEWFW010000022.1, on the reverse strand, counting down.
AGAGTAACATAGGATATTTTACAAAATAATCATCAAAAATATTCACCAACATCTTGACTTGACCATATGATTCATGATAAGATGTCTACGTTGCTGTAAAATAAGTGTTGCAACGATATAGAATAGTATTCAAATACATTTAAATCTGGAGAGGTACCCAAGTGGTTGAAGGGAGCGGTCTTGAAAACCGCCAGGCGTGTCAAAGCGTGCGTGGGTTCGAATCCCACCCTCTCCGCCAACTAAAACCAACTCACCAAGGGTTGGTTTTACAATTTCAAGTAATCTTTTATGATGGAGTGTTGGCCGAGTCGGCTGAAGGCGCTCGCCTGCTAAGCGAGTATACGGCTTATACCGTATCGAGAGTTCGAATCTCTCACACTCCGCCATTTTTTGTGCCCTTAGCTCAGCTGGATAGAGCGTTTGACTACGAATCAAAAGGTCGGGGGTTCGAATCCCTCAGGGCACGCCAAAATAAGACTCACTGATGTTATATCGGTGGGTCTTATTGTTTGTCTCCTTCCTCTTTGGCAAACACAGTCTGTTGATTTCCGTAAATATTTAAATTGATTTTTTGTAATACATAAGTATAAATTATCAGAGTGCACCACTAATAAAATTATTGTCTATAAACAGCGATAGGAGTAATTGCAATCTAGCCTAAAATCTGGGTTTTCATTAAATGGTGTCATTTTTATAACAATGCGATCTTTATAAAAAATATCAAAAAAGAGCTTAAAACCCGTAATTAAATTTTTATTTATCGCTATTTCTAACCCAGAATTCTAAAGGAGTATTGGGTAGCCGAATCACAAATGCCAGGTTACTATCTCTCTCCCCCTCATAACCCTCAAACATATTAAGTGTATATTTAAATTTTTTTATGATTTCTAAAAACCCATTCTTGTCACCTTTTAACATATTTTACTTCTCCTTTATAGCTATTTAAGGACGACTCCTTCTTCCGAAACAGCAGACTGATTTCTTATCCCAAAAGACTACTACATAAAAGCTGGGGTTTTTGTGTCATATAGCTTTATTCATAATGATTAATTCTTATCATATGACAATTAATATACTATAGCAATAAATGAAATTTATGGTAAGTTCCAAAAGAACCGTTGCATCTTTTCAATCGTAGCTTGCTCAAATGCAGGTGGTACTTGCACAACTTTACTTTCCGTTCTTGAAATAATTCCGTTCTCCTCATAAATATGTATTAAAAATATTAAATTTATTGCTCCTATCACTTCCATATTACACGAATGATCGGGGGCTATGTACTCAAACACGACAGCGCCGATCAAGAATTGCAGGATATTCCCATGCCAATCGGAGCAAGAATACGCTCTGTGGCATGGCTCTGGGATGAACGATGAATCAAAAAACAAATTACTTCATTTCACTATTTCACTTGTTAAATGTGAAATTAGGTGATATAATTGTGAAAAAGCGAACCAGAGGTGAACTCATGCGCGAAAACAGCAACACGGAATATAAGCGGGAATACACCCCCGATATCAAAAAAGAAGTGATTGCTTTCGCCAATTCTGGCGGTGGTGTGATCTATGTCGGACGTGATGATAGTGGAAAGCATTATCCTTTGTCCGATATAGATGGGACTCTGACACAAATCACAAACAGTATCCGCGACAGTATTTTGCCTGATGTGACGATGTTTTTGGCTTATGAAGCCGACGAAGCGGGTATCACTATCACGATACGAGAGGGTACGCACAAGCCCTACTTCCTGCCGGAAAAGGGTCTGAAACCCTCCGGCGTCTATGTGCGGCAGGGGGCGTCCAGTGTGCCAGCCAGCTTCGAGCAAATCCGCGAAATGATTAAATTGGCAGACGGTGACAAGTTTGAAGCTGCACGTTCCTTGACCCAGAAGCTTACGTTTAACGCGGCGACCGAGGAATTTTCCCGGTGCAGAGTAGTGTTCGGAGAGAGCCAAATGAGGACACTCGGAATCATTGGCGCAGACGGACTATACACGAATTTGGGGCTGCTACTGTCCGATCAATGTGCCCACACCATCAAATTTGCCGTATTCAACGGTACAAAAAAGGGCGAGTTTAAGACGCGCAAGGAAATAGATGGTTCTATTTTACGACAAATGCGTTCCGCATTTGATTTTCTCAGCCTGTCAAACAACCTTGCCGCTACCTTTTCAGGGCTTGATCGGATTGAACAATATGATTATCCAGAAGAAGCTGTACGTGAAGCCATGCTCAATTCGATCATCCATCGGGATTATGCTTTTTCCGGCAGCATCATCGTGAACCTGTATGACGACCGCATGGAGTTTGTCTCTTTGGGTGGCTTAATGCCCGGATTGAGGAAAGAGGATTTGTTTTTGGGCGTTTCTCAGCCGCGAAATGAAAAGCTGGCCAATGTGTTCTATCGCCTGAAACATATTGAGGCATATGGAACAGGGATACGGCGAATCATGCAGCATTATGAGAATTTTGATGTCAAGCCGGAAATTGAAACCACTCATGGCGCGTTTATGCTAACCCTGCCAAACATGAACCATGCCCGCCCACTCACGATGAAACGCCAGCCCAAGTCGCAGCATAAAGTCGTATTGGAGTATTTACAAAGCCATCCTTTCATCACAAACGAGATTGTGCAGGAGCTTTTATCCGTGAAACAGACAAGAGGCTATGCGATTATCCGCGAGATGATACAAGAGGGCTTACTCATTAAAAACAGTTCAAGCAGAGAAGACAACAAATATGTTTTAGCTGAATAAGCAAACCTTGTTTCTATGTAGGCGTTCACGAAAATGTAGACGCCTTATGTATTTCGACTAAAAAGCAAGCAAAAAAGGGATAATAGCAAGCTCGAACCTCACCAGTCGCACCAAGAAAATAAGACTCACCGATGTTATGTCAGTGAGTCTTATTATTTGTCTTCCACCTTTGGCAAATCTTCGACTATCCGTGTGTAATTTGTTCTGCCATCGACAATATGATAAACTCTGCAGATACGTAGATAATAATCACAAATAAACATTCGGTAACCTTCCAAGCGTAACATTTTATCTTTGCATGATACTCCCATATTCGGATGTTTTTGCAGATGCTCTAACGCACCATATATGCGGTCAGTAATTTGTATTGCCGATTCCACACCTACAAGCTCCAAATGCATTTTATATACGGTCTATAAGACCGCTTGGGGTGCTTCTGGGCGTTTTCTCCTTTTTGAGAAATGCTTTGAATCTAACCGACACAAATCATATTTAGCCCCACAAACACTCTAATCAACAGAATGAAGTATCTTTAAACATTCTTCCATATTTCCACTCCACTTATATGCCTGCGCTTTGTTTAACATTATATGAAGTCTAATTTCGTCAGTATCAAACTTCTTAATTACTTCTGTTGCAAATTCCGTCAAATTAATTGCTAAGGCGTATTTTTCTTGACATATTAGATCATATATAGTGCCAATTAGATGCCATTCTATTTCATTTGTCTCCTGAAGAAGCATCTTCCTCCAAAGTACATATGCTAATTTAATGCCAAGCTCAAGTATGCATTTAAACGTAGATTTAAAATATTTTGCTGACACTATTAATTCTTCACCCAAAGTTGCGCCTTGGGAAAGGTGTGCTCCATGAGAAATCCTGTTTGCAGATAATCCCTACCGAGACGACTCATGTCTTTGACAATCAGGTTTCCACCTGTCCGCTTTCAATCAGCTCCATGATCTCGTTCCACGAAGGGCGGTTAAAGTTTGTTCCGCTGAAACCATCATCGAACAGAAAGTGAATATTGCCGAAGCCCTTTTCCTCTGCGTACCTGGTGAGGATCAACCGCTGATTCTGGATGCTGTTGCTCTCACCCTCCCGATCCTCCTCCTGGCTCAGTCTGCCGTACAGTATCGTGTATTTTTCGTTGTTTGCCATCGTTTAAAATCCTCCTTCTTGTTGTGGCAAACTGAATACGGTAACCCAAGCATACCGCAACAGGTTCCACAAGTCTACTGAAATCAAGCGTTTTAAAGTGCTTTTTCAAGATCGTTTTCAATCACTGAAATCATCTTTTTTGCGGGGGTAGAGGCACTTTTTACGGGAAACACAGAATGCACCCGGCACACTCTGTTCTCTACCACCATATCCCGTTCAATGGTATGGGAGGTTTCATCCGTGTAAACAAAGCTGTCCGCAAAGGTGCGGTGAGACGTACCCTAGGGGAACAGGGTTGTCCAGCCGTTCCAAAGCGCGCCCCAGCTGAACCACACTGCCGCCAATGCCAGCAAGATCAAGGGAATTACTATCCACAGCGGTGTCCATGTCAGGTGCGGCAGCCGCAGCTTCGGCAAAGAAAAATGCTTCTCTTTCTGTTTCCCAGCCTGTGACAGTGTCTGCTGTATCTGCAGCAGGCTCTTGCTGATTTGCTCCAGCTCCGACCCCGCAGGTAGATTGTCCAGCTTCTCCTGTGTCAGAGGACAAGACGGGCTGTTCTGTAATGGCTGCTGGGGAATCGGTTCGACTGGCTGCGTGCCTGCGTTCCGCTGCTTCAATTCTTCTAAGCTCAAATTCACGCTCCATCATCTCCTTTAAATAGCGGTTGTCATGAAGCTTGATATCCCGGCAGGACATGGTGTTTGGGCAGGTGTAGGTGATGTATTTTCTGCTGCTTTCCCACCGAATTGAGTAGCCTTGTCGTTCCATATTTTTAATGAACTCTGCTTTTGTGCTGCTGGTTTTCATCGCCGTATCAATCGTATTCATCAACGAAAACTTCCAGCTCTGTCCCTTGGCGGCGGCGCGGTATTCCCGGGCGGCGAGGCTTTTCGATTTACCGCCGTTGTATGGCTCAAGGGTGGTCAGCCCATATTGCTGACAAATGTGGTCGGAATATGCCCGAAGCTTTAGTAGTGTTTGGGGGCCTTGGTGCAATTTCTTTCCTGTTTTAAAGCTGACCGAATTGATAATAAAGTGGGAGTGCAGATGCTCGTTGTCCACATGGGTGGCGATGACAACCTCAAAATCGGGATAATTATCCTCCGCAAATTTTATGGCAATCTCATGTGCGGTCTTGGGTGATATGGTTTCGCCGTCCTTAAAGGCTTGGTCGTAGTGATAGAACATGGTTTGGTCAGCCTTTTTGTAGCTGTTCTTGGTTGCCATAAATTCTTGAAAAGCTGTTTCGGGACAGCAGTCTTTGCCAGAGATTAAGCGGATACAGCCGGTCTTATCCGCATCCCCGGAATAGGTTTGGTAGTTGACGGTGTGGTCACAATTGAATTTCTCCGGTTCAATGCAGACCTTAAAATCCTGCAAAATATATTCAATTTCATTTCGCATGGAGAAGGCGTTTTGCTTTTTACAGGGGATGAAGTTGACCGTTGCCATTATCGGTTCACCTCGCAAAGTGCGGACAGCTTTTCATAGATACCGCTTAGCTGTGCCTTGGTTTCGGAGAGATAGACGATATTTATCCTATCCATATTAGCCAGAGTGGTAAGCTGATTGAGGTTTCTGCCGATAGCTTTCAGCTCATTAATAAGCTCTTGTACTCCATCTACTACGACAATATCTTTATCGGTTATGGCTCGTTCTAAAAATTCTGTCATGGTAATATGGCCACGCTTGGCTTTTCGTTTCAGTGTTTGATAGGTGCTTTCGCTGATGCGAAAGGCAAAGGGTTTCTTTTTCATTGCCGGTTCTCCTTTCGATTTTGATTGCGCCAACGGCGCTCTATAAAGTGGGGTCCGGGGCTTCTGCCCCGAGCGAGCTGTGGCGGGCGTATAGCCCGACGCTCTGCTCGCCTCACCCAAGGGGTGAGAAATGTAGCCGAAACGCCCTCGTTTTATCTGAAATAAGGACGAATCCGAAGTTGTCCGCAACAGTGGCTCAATTTGCGGGTTTATTCGGGTTAGGTGGAGTTATCCCACTCCGCCGTCAATCTCGCCACACAGAGGCAAACAGGGGGTGACGGTGGCGAGATTACTGCCCTGTGACGGTGCTGACGGTAAAGACAGCAAGTTTTGGGGGCTTGATTCTGCCGTCATATCGTCATTACCGTCATAGCAGAGAGTAAATTCCCTGCGTTCAAAGGTGCGGTTTTCGGAGTATCGAATACCGTTTTTATGAAGATGCTCCATGTGCTTGATGATTCTCTTTTTCAGAATTGCGGGGCTGCAATCCAGATTCAAGTTTTCTATCAGCTCGGTTGCCGTCCCGGTGAAGCTGCCTGTCGATTTTATAAAATCACAAAGAAGAAAAATTTCATCCGGTATAATCCGCTGCTCCATTTCAATCGGTTCCAGCAGCTCCCATACAAAATTGTTCCTGTTGAACTCCAAGAACAGTTCCCGCCCCTCGATATCCCTGCCGGTGCAGATGAGCTTTGCGGTATTTCCAGTTCGCTTATCTTTTTGCAATACAAAGTTTGTATCAGCACCACCAGCAATACCACTGGTGCCCGAAATCATATTGAGCGGATCAGCATCGCCTGTTTTTCTAAGATGATGTACGAGCAGGATAGCAAGATGGTGACGGTCCGAAATTTGCTTCAGTGCGTTGATGTCATCATAGTCGGTGGCGTAGGGATTCACATTTACTTTGCCACCTGTAAGCAGATCCACAGTGCCAGCCAGCTCTTGCCGATTTTCGGTGAGCCAGCCAGCACATGAAGCCCTTCGGGCAGCAAACCGCTGACAATAAATTTCAACGGCTCCATGGGTGTGGTCATCAAGGTTTCCGCATCCATGGTTTCTAACTTTTTTGACATTTGTGGTTCCTCCTCTTAATTCAATTTGATTTGAAAAGTGCAATAAATCGAATGTTGAAAACTTCTATTCCTTGTGATGCCATTGTCCTATATCCAGAAACAGAAATACACAGCGAATCGCAGAAATGCCATTTTGCGGAAAATCGATTATTTGTGAGAGGGAGTGCCCATGGAACAGTACCCACTGATCAAAGTTTTCGAGGGAAATGATAAGCTGATTTACTCCATGGCTTATGCCTATCCGGACAAGGTGACTCAGTACGCGCAAAAGTTTATTGGAAATGGACTGATTGAATTTGTGGAAATGGATTTCGAGAAATACACAACATTGCTCACCGAAACGAAAGCCATTCCGCTCATTATGGAAAATTACCAGTCAATCAGAAACAAAATATTTGATGTTGCGGAAACCATTGCAGACAAGCACCGCTATGTTTATTTCTTTTTAGTGGGCTTACTGAACAACATTTTGAAAGAACCCATTCATGCCAAAAACGAATTTGAGGCCGCCTTGCTCAGACCGCTTACAACCTGCATCGATGAATTGGAACACATTTTAGAGCTACAGGAGGTATGCACGAAAGCGGTTACCACCTGTTTAGATAAAGAAAGCCACTCGGACAAGGAAATGTCCCAGCGGCTTTGTGAGTTTGTATCGGAGTACCCCGGCTTTGCCGAGGTTGCTGTGAAAATAAAATACGAGTTGCTGCCGAAGAAAAATGGCAAGGTGGATATGGATACGCTTAAGGATATCCATGATTGGAATCTACGGGAGACAGATGAACTTTTGGAAATTATGCACCAGGATGGCGAGGGTGTCAGTCTGGTGCCATACTATCTGTTTGAATATTTAGATGAGATTCTCTATTTTGAGTTTACCGAGATGCTTAAAAATGCATAGTTCATTAAGCGATGCAAACTGTGCAGTCGCTATTTTGTATTGACCGATAAACGTAAGCGGGATTTTTGCGACCGGCCTTATAACGGCAATCGCACCTGCAAACAGGTTGGGGCAAAGCTGTTTTATGATCAGGGCATACAGGGAAACGATTATTTGCTAGCTTTCCTGACCGAGTACAACAAGGTGTACTCTCGTCGTTACCGTGCGGACGGTAAATCGCCGGAAGAGTTTAGCGGTAAGGACATGTCCTCGGAGGAGTATGCCCGATGGGCAAAGCTGGCGCGGCAGGCTCGGAGCGATTATCTTGACGGGAAAATTACGGGCGAAGAAATGCTGGAGAAAATTAAGGTAGAATAATAGTTTATTAAAATTTGCAAGGAAATTATTTAGGATTCATATTCACTAAACAACTAAATACTACATAAAGATACAATATAGATTGCTTTTATGCCTTGTATGGAGTATCATTATCCCATGATTAGTCATATGCCTTTGAAAGAAAGCGAGGTGCCTGCCGTGCCAGAAAACAACATTCAAGACAGATGGATATCCTTGCAAGAGGTCTGCGATTATCTTGGCGTAAAGCGCCATACCATTATGCGATGGATTGAGCAGCGCGGTATGCCCGCATCCAAGGTGGGAAAGCTCTGGCGTTTCAAAACTGCCGACATTGACGAATGGGTTAAAAAAGGCGGAGCCTCCGATGAGCGGGAGGTTATCAAATGAACGGACTTAAATCTTTCAATGCCCGCAGGCTTTCTGTTGCCGGATTTTCATTTCTCTTTGCCTATATTCTGTCCTTCCAGTTTGAGGGACAGGTGCTGTATAGCCTGTTGGATCTGCGTGGAACAGACGCCGGCCATTACATACTAACTGCAATTATCGCGCATTTCGTGGGGCTTTTTACCTGCGGCCTGTTTGTCAAGTCACAGGCGGTCGCCAAAAGCATGATGCTCGGCGGCATGGGCTTATGCTTAGCCGCCACTGTCCCCTTCTTTTTTCCTCTCCCCGCTCTATGGATGGGCGGACTGATTGTCAGCGGATACTTTAGCGGCTGCGCGGTGGCGGCATGGGGATTTTTTCTCAGGGCCTTTACTCCCAAGAACGAGCGCATTAAATCCTGTGCCGACGTTCTGATTTATTCCAATTTGC
>JAEWFW010000009.1 GCA_023388635.1 Bacillota bacterium | reverse complement strand
GCGATATCCCTTTGGAGAGGCGATATTTGACGCAGTGTTTTATCATACAACGGGGCGCAGAGATATGACAGATTTAGAAAAGATTATTTTTCTTGCCGACTACATAGAACCTAGAAGGAATTTCCCGAAGCTAGGCGATATCCGTCAACTTGCTTGGGCGAATCTCGATCAGGCTATGTATAGTGCGTTAAATACGACAATTGAAAAATTACTCAATAACCATTTTGTAATAGCCGAAATAACAGTAGGAGCACGCAATTATTTTTTGACTAAAAGGAGTGTTTGAACATCGAATTATTAGAAAAAGTAGTTACGTTGATCGATGAGAAGAAAGCAGAAGATATTATTGTATTGCATATTGGAAAGCTGTCGGTAATTGCCGACTATTTTGTCATTTGTACGGGGCGTTCCGTACCACAGGTAAAGGCAATCGCCGACCATGTGACAGACACGCTCAAAGTAAAGCATGGTATTGAGACAAAAGGGATTGAAGGACAGCAAGAAGGGAAATGGGTGCTTGTAGATTACGGACAAGTCATTTTGCATGTCTTCCGTCAGGAGGAGCGCGAATTCTATAATCTGGAGAGATTATGGGGCGATGCCGAGCAGTTACCGCTTGAGCAATTTATCAAAGAGTAGAGGACAATATGAAATCATATCAGCAATTTGCATATTTATACGATTTCCTGATGCGGGAAGCTCCCTATGAACAGTGGTTGGATATCTGGAAGTTGCTTGAGCAGCGGGGAATAATCTGTCCGCAGGAAGATTTATCCGAGACGCAACAGCTTTCGCGCATGACACCGAGTCGCGGCATGGCGAAATATAAAATTGCCGATATTGGCTGCGGGACAGGTACATTGAGCTTGATGCTTGCGGAACGCGGTCATAAAGTGTGGGGTATCGATGTCTCGGAAGATATGCTGGCAACGGCTGAGAGCAAGCGAGCGGAATGCGCGCTGCCGCTCCAGCATAATATGCGTTTTTTGTGTCAGGATATGCGTGAGTTACATTTGCCTGAGACTGTCGATGTGGTCTTATCTTTTTGTGACAGTATGAATTATTTAGAGAGTGTCGAAGACTTGCGTGTGACATTTGACAAACTTCATCGTGTATTAAAGCATAGCGGTATTTTCGCCTTTGATATGCTCTCGCTCCAAAAGATGAGGCATTTGATCGGCGATCAGCGGCACTTCGAAGTGTCCGACGATGTCGTAAGTATTTGGCAGAACGATTGGGATGAAGCCGAGCATCTATTACATTATGATGTTTCGTTTTTTGTGCGAGAAGCGGGAGATTTGTACCGCAGATTTGACGAGTATCATCTTCAAAAGGGTTTTACCATCGATGAGGTACGCAGAGTAATGATTGACAGTGGCTTTGAGATCATCCGCGAGTTTTCAGATTTTGATTGGGACAAGCCGATCGGAGATGCCGAAGATCGTTATTTCTGGGTTGCGCGAAAAACAGAAAAGTCATAATATTAAACAGGGTGGAGCATGGTGTTCAAAAACGAGTCCATACTCCACATACAGATGTCGGCAAACACCGCCGACAAATCAAGGTTGGTGGAGAATTAGGGGGTATTGTAATGAAACAATATAGTCCGTCAGATGTGGAAGCGAAGTGGCAGAAGATCTGGCAAGAAAATGGACAGGATGTAATACAAGATGAGGCACAAGATAAACCGAAATTTTATTGTCTTGAACAATTTCCGTATCCATCGGGCAAATTGCATATGGGACATATACGCGTCTATTCGATTGGTGATGTAATCGCGAGATTTAAACGCATGAGCGGTTATCATGTTTTGCATCCGATGGGTTGGGATTCCTTTGGAATGCCTGCCGAAAATGCTGCGATTAAAAACAATGTTCATCCGGCAAAATGGACATTTGACAATATAGATTATATGCGCAAGCAGCAAAAGACATTGGGAGTCAGTTACGATTGGAACAGAGAAGTCACAACATGCACTCCTGAATATTATAAATTTACACAATGGTTATTCCTGCATTTCTATGAACAAGGTCTGGCGTACCGCAAAAAAGCGGCTGTCAACTGGTGCTCCGACTGCGTGACTGTGCTCGCCAATGAACAAGTAGAAAATGGTGTATGCTGGCGCTGCGGAACAGAAGTTGAGAAAAAGGAATTAGAACAATGGTTTTTCCGCATTACCGATTATGCTGAAAAATTACTGCAAGATTTAGATACACTTGACGGCTGGCCTGAAAAAGTCAAGATGATGCAGCGCAACTGGATCGGCAAAAGCGAAGGGGCAGAAATTGTCTTTGGTCTGCCGAGCATCAACGAAAAAGTATCGGTATTTACGACGCGCCCCGATACGGTATATGGTGTAACCTATATGGTATTGGCACCGGAGCACCCTTTTGTGGAACAACTCGTACAAGGAACGGAAGTAGAACCACAGGTGCGTGCATTTGTCGAATCGATTCGCAGAAAATCAGAAATTGAGAGAACTTCCGTCGATTCTGAGAAAATCGGTATGTTCACCGGGCAGTATGCCACACACCCGCTCACCCAAGAGAAGGTTCCTGTGTGGATCGCCAACTATGTGCTGATGGATTACGGAACAGGGGCGGTTATGGGCGTTCCGGCGCATGATGAACGCGACTTTTTATTTGCGAAAAAATACGATCTCCCTATAGTCCAAGTCATTAAGCCAAATGATGAAACGGATGCCGTTTATGACGAGCAGGGCAATTTGGCGGAAGTGTACACACAGTCGGGAGTACTGATAAACAGTGATAAATTCAATGGCATGGCTAACACAGAGTCTATGCGGGTGATTGCTGAATATTTGCAAGAGAACAATTTGGGAAAAGCGACGACATCCTATCGTCTGCGCGATTGGTTGGTATCAAGACAGCGTTATTGGGGAGCACCGATCCCAATGGTCTATTGCGAGCATTGTGGAACCGTGCCTGTGCCACAAGAACAGCTTCCTGTATTGCTGCCTGAGGATGTTAACTTCTCTTCCGGTAATAAATCACCGTTATCAACTTCGGCGGAGTTCATGAATACGACTTGCCCGAAATGTGGTGCAGCCGCCGTCAGAGAGACAGACACGATGGATACATTTATCTGCTCGTCATGGTACTATATGCGCTATACGGACCCACACAACGAACGGTTACCGTTTGCATCCGATAAAGCAAATTATTGGTTGCCTGTCGATGAGTACATCGGCGGGATTGAGCATGCTGTATTGCATATGTTGTATTCGAGATTTTTTACGAAAGTATTGTACGATTCGGGGCTAATCAACTTCAATGAACCGTTCAAGAGCTTGCTCACGCAGGGAATGGTCATTAAAGATGGATCGAAGATGTCGAAATCTAAGGGCAACGTCGTTAGTCCTGATGAACTGATTGGTAGATACGGCGCGGATACTGGCAGATTGTTTATTCTATTTGCCGCACCGCCTGACCGAGATTTAGAGTGGAGCGATCAGGGAGTAGAGGGTTGCCATAGATTTTTAAATCGCGTCTGGCGATTTGTCCATGAGCATATCGGATTGTTCTCAGTAGATTGCCCATCGGATATTTCATCTGACGAAAGCAAAGATCTGCACAGAACATTGCATGCGACGATCAAAAAAGTTACCGAAGATGTCGGAACACGTTATACGTTCAATACGGCAATTTCTTCGATTATGGAACTCGTCAATAAGATGTATCAACACGCGGATACGGCAAATTCAGGAGTACTAAAAGGAGCGATGCGCACATTGATTACGCTGCTCTCTCCATTTGCGCCGCACATTTCTGAGGAACTGTGGCAAGATATCGGGGAAAATGGCAGTGTGCATTTGCAGGCATGGCCTACATTTGACGAGCAAGCATTGGTACTTGATCAAATGGAAATTGTCGCTCAAGTAAACGGCAAAGTCCGAGCAAAACTCGTCATTCCGGCTGATTTGTCCAATGAAGATTTAGAAAAACTCGCATTTGCTGACCGCAGAATTGTCGAAGCAATCGGAGAAAAACAGGTGCGAAAAGTCATCGTAGTACCACAAAAATTAATCAATATCGTAATCGGATAACCAGTTTCAGTGCGATTTGTCCAAAGACCAAGATTCAGATGGAGTGAAAAATCCATCTGAATTACGTCTTACTTTATAAGGGGGCGCTAAACAATGGTAACGATCTCAGATAAGCAGAAGATTCTTATATTCATTTTGTTTGTTATGGTATTTCTGTCTGTGAGCTTTATTTGGTATAAAGCAGCTGGTGACAATGATGCACCAATCGTCGTACACAATCGACAAACAGCGGAGAATGGCAACTATGGTGATGAGAATTTGCGTAATGATGATCGGGACATTGTCAGTGCCCCTGTTGCTTTAGAGCAGATTGTCGTCCATGTGAAAGGTGCAGTGGTCAGCCCCGGTGTGTATACATTGGAAAAGGGCAAGCGTGTTATCGACGCTGTGGAAATCGCAGGTGGCGCATTACCGGAGGCGAATTTGGATCTTACCAACTTGGCTGCGGTTCTGCGAGATGCCGAGGAAGTCGTCATCTATACATCGGTTGAGGAACAGCGTACATGGCAGCAAAATACACAGGTTTTGCGCGCAGACGCTGGCTCTAGTCAGACCAGTCAGCAGAAATTAAACATCAATACTGCCAATAAAGAACAATTGCAGACTTTGTCCGGTATCGGACCGAGTAAAGCAGAGGCAATTATCAAACACCGTGACAAATATGGCGCGTTTCCGAATGTCGATGCCCTATTAAACGTCAATGGAATTGGACAGAAGACGCTAGATAACTTTAAAGATGATATAGTTGCAGAGTAAAACTAGTTTTTTCGTGCAAAATGGAGTATATTAGAAAAAACAATAAATTATATAAGTTGAATTACGATTTGAAATAACGATGCGGAGGGTTTGAGTATGAGTGAAGTGAAGTTTCGGTTTGATACGGTTGCAGTCAGAGGAGGATATCAATCCGATCCGACAACCAATGCGGCAGTCGTACCGATCTATCAGACGAGTTCTTATGTTTTCAATGATACTGAGCATGCAGAAAATTTGTTTAGCTTGAAAGAAGCGGGCAACATATACACTCGTATTATGAATCCTACCCAATCTGTCTTTGAACAACGGATTGCTGAGCTTGAAGGAGGAGTCGGTGCACTGGCGGTTTCTTCGGGGCAGGCAGCCACCACGCTGGCAATTCTCAACATTGCCAAAGCAGGCGATGAAATTGTCGCTTCTAGCAGTTTGTATGGCGGTACATATAATTTATTTTCCGCAACATTGAACAAGTTGGGCATCAAAGTGCATTTTGTCGATCCGGCAAATCCCGAGAATTTTAAGGCGGCGATCAATCATAAGACAAAAGCGGTCTTTGCGGAAATGATCGGTAATCCGAAAGTCGATGTACTTGATATAGAGGCAGTTGCCAATATTGCTCACGATGCCGGAATCCCTCTGATCGTCGATAATACACTGGGAACTCCATATTTAGTCAGACCGATTGAGTTCGGGGCAGATATCGTTATGCATTCAGCTACGAAATTTATCGGTGGTCATGGTACGTCGATTGGCGGGGTGATTATTGATTCAGGGAAATTTAATTGGGATAACGGAAAATTTCCTGAGCTAGTAGAGCCTGATGCCAGCTACCATGGAGTTTCTTATGTGAAAGATGTCGGAGCGGCGGCTTTTATCACGAAGGCAAGGGTACAATTGCTGCGTGATTTGGGTACGGCGATTTCTCCGTTTAATGCGTTTCTGTTATTGCAGGGACTTGAAACATTGCATTTGCGCGTTCAGCGCCATACTGAAAACGCGCAAAAGATCGCCGAATTCCTGAACAGCCATCCTGCTGTGAGATGGGTTAATTATCCTGGATTGTCCGGTAATCCAAGTTATGCACTGGCACAGAAGTATTTGCCGAAAGGGCAAGGGGCGATTTTGACGTTTGCTGTCAATGGCGATGCCAGTGCCGCGAGACGCGTGATCGATAATTTACGCTTGTTCTTGCTGTTGGCTAATGTCGGCGACGCGCGTTCATTGGTCATTCATCCGGCATCGACCACACATCAACAATTATCGGCGGAGGAGCGTTTGGCTACAGGCGTCACCGAAGATTTGATACGTTTGTCGGTCGGGATTGAAGATGCAGCTGATTTGATCGAAGATTTAGACCAAGCATTGCGCTTGATATAAGAAATATGTATACACATTGTTACACCTCATATACTTGAAAAAATTAGAACCTTGCTATAAAATATCAACATTACGGGTATAGTATAATTGCAAATTTTTGTAATAAATAACGGTTACCATTAGGAGGTATTATTATGTCAGTTGTAAGTGTTACTGGTAAAGATAACTTTAAGAAAGAAATCAGCTCGGGCGTTTCTGTCATAGACTTCTATGCAGATTGGTGCGGTCCATGCAAAATGTTGGCTCCCGTTCTTGAAGAATTGGCAGATGAGTTGGCAGGTAAAGCAAAAGTCGTAAAAGTCAACGTCGATCAAAATCAGGATTTGGCGGCTGAGTATAAAGTGCAAGGTGTTCCTACGATCGTAATTACGAAAGACGGGCAACTGGTAGATCGCGCCGTAGGCTTCCAGCCTAAAACTGGCTTGTTGAATCTGGTAAACAAAAATCTTTAATTACGTGTAATTTCAGATACGCCTATTTTTAAAAGATAAATTCAGTGGATCCCATGGTTCGCTGAATTTTTTTTTGTCGGGTGCCGGTACTTGTTTGATATAATAAAGTATATAACTTTTCAATTTTACCCAATAGGGCGGTGAAGGAATGTCTAAACTTTTAATCATAGACGGCAGCAATCTTTTGTTTCAGATGTTTTTTGGAATGCCGTCACGCATTTTCAGTAAGGATGGGAAAGCCATCCAAGGAACTTTGGGTTTCGTGGGTGCATTGATAAAAATCATCAAAATGACAAATCCTACACATCTTGTGATTTTATTTGACAGTGAGCAGAAAAATGTGCGTACGGAAATCAATGCGAACTACAAGGCGAACCGAATTGATTATTCGACTGTTCCTAATGAACAAAATCCCTTTTCACAGATAAAGAGAGACTATTACAGAATTACAGCATGATTAAACTGGATAATAGAGCGGAAATTCTATTCGGGCTCGATGAGCTTGTACTTACGTATGACGGGGTTACGACAAACGAAGTGTTGCAGGGTATTGGGTTGAGATAAAACGGGTATCTGATGAATAACTGCCACTAAGTTCCC
This sequence comes from Bacillota bacterium, assembly GCA_023388635.1. Classification (GTDB taxonomy): domain Bacteria; phylum Bacillota; class Bacilli; order Desulfuribacillales; family Desulfuribacillaceae; genus JAEWFW01. The sequence continues at coordinate 59,671 of JAEWFW010000009.1, read as the reverse complement.
GGACAAGTATGACTGGAGGGGCAAAAGATGATTACGTTAGAGAGTATGATGTCGATCTCGAAAGATGATTTACCAAATGCATCAAAGTTGTTAAATAAAGATGATGTTTCACAGCTTGTCGAATGGCTATCTTTAAAAAACAATGAGATCAGATACCAGGCGTTTCTCCTTTTGCAAAACAGGTCGCTATTGTTTGATGATGTTTACCTGTATTGGAGTGTCTTTCGCAACCAATTGAAGAGCGACAATTCGTATCAGAGGAGTATCGGACTGATGCTGATTGCCGAGAACGTCATATGGGATACGGAAAACAGGATGGAAGATACGATTGATGAATATCTGAATTTACTAACTGACGAGAAACCGATAACGATCCGCCAGTGTATTCAGTCATTAGGAAAAATAGTGTTATCTAAGCCCGGCTTAAATGATGAAATAGTGTCCAGGCTAAATTCTTTTAATCTCATGTCTATTAAAGAAACGATGCGAAAATCGATATTGCTCGATATTTTAAATGTATTACTCATAATCAGGAGAGAGTGTAAAACAGATGCAATAGAAAGCTTTATCCAAAATGCTTTGTCAGGTGAAATATTAGATAAGAAATCGAAGAAACAAATAGAGGCTATTTTATAGAAAATTTCATTGATCTGATAGAATATGACGGACTGTTGTCAGATTATATTTACTAAAATAGTATCACAAAATCAATTCTATTCTTTAACCTGACTAACTTCAATACCAAGGAAGAGGGGAATCGCAATGGCTAGAGCAACGACGAAGTCAGACCTACTCAAAACTGCTGCTGAGCAGTTTGAGAAACTGGAGCAACTGATTGACTCTATGACGGAGCATGAGCAGACTGCAACATTTAATTTCGGTGCTGATTTTAATAAAAATGAGGCACATTGGCAGCGGGATAAAAACCTGCGTGATGTGCTTATTCACCTGTACGAGTGGCACCAGCTCTTACTCAATTGGGTCGAGTCTAACCAAAAAGGCGAGGCAAAGCCATTTTTGCCAGCACCGTATAATTGGAAGACCTATGGGCAAATGAATGTGGAGTTTTGGCGCAAACACCAATCTACTTCATATGAGGACTCAAAGAAAATGCTCTCTTCCAGCCACCAGCAAGTGATCGATCTGATTGAGAAGTTTACAAATGAGGAGCTGTTTGAGAAACAACACTTCGATTGGACAGGAACGTCTACCCTTGGTGCTTATTGTGTTTCAGCCACAGCCAGTCATTACGATTGGGCAATGAAAAAAATTAAACTACATCGTAAGACATATTTTTTAAAAGACGGACTTGTTTAACAGGAAATGGAAGGGCGCTGGCGAAGGTAGTTCTATCGTTTGATGGAGGTGCTTTATGCGGCGTCCTTTATTTTGGTCGATTGTCGTTTTTATAACAGGTATATGTCTGAGCCTGTATTTTGTCTATCATAATTTACAGGTGCGTGTGGGATTTTTGATTGTTGCCGAATTGGTACTTTTGATACTGATTGTGGGATTGTATATCTACGGATATAGGCAAAGGCGTAAACTTCCTGTGTTACTAATGAATATTGTGGCGATCATCGCCTTATTTTTGGCAGGATTGATATACGGATTCGTTGACCTGCGCGACCAGCAGAGCAAGAACATAGCGCAGAGTGCCGTTGTGTATGAAGATCGTGAAATTGTGACAATGACAGGCATTGTCACAGATGTTTGGTATGGACATAACTATCAGACGATTATGCTGAAACAAGATAGTGGTGAGAAAATACAGATTCGCATATGGGAAGATCGTCCATTCGGTGAACACGCTGAAAATTCAGATGAGCAATATGATCGCCAAAGGAATTACTTGCGGCGTGATTGGCACGCAGATGTCATGCCTGGGCAGACGATTAGTGTCACAGGTGAATACCGTACATTGAGAGAAAAGCGCAATCCTGGTGGATTTGATGAGCAAAGGTATTTCTGGATTAATGATTGGTCAGGTAAGCTGTTTATTTCCAAAGAAAGTTTGCACGTCACAGGCACATCGGATAAGTTGAGTGACAAAATCTCGCGTCATATTTTCCAGATAAAAACCTATTTTCAAGAAATTTTGGCAAGCAGTATGGAGCAGCAAGAATTCGCCGTTGTCAACGCTTTGCTGCTGGGTGACAGATCGTACATTGATTACGAGATGAATGATCAAATTAAGAAATTGGGCTTAGCGCATGTTTTTGCGATTTCCGGATTGCATATCGGCGTGATCATCATGTCGGTCCTGTTTGTCGCAGATAAATTGATGATTATGCGTGAACGGACGTATATCTTTATCTTGGTAGCATTGCCGTTGTACGGAATTTTGACTGGAGCGGCACCGTCAATTATGCGCGCCGTAATAATGGGGGAAATTGTCGTCTTGGCAAATTTGCTCCATAAACGGAGTGATATATTTACAAATTTATCACTCGCAGCGCTGATTATCTTGCTTATCAATCCGAAAGCGGCGATGGATGTCGGTTTTCAAATGACATTTCTGATTACGCTCGGTATTGTGATTTTTATGCCGATAATCAACTACGGTTTACAGGTGTGTCGATTACGATGGCTGTGGTTGCGGACGTTACTGTCACTCAATCTCTCGGCGCAAATCCTCGCGTTTCCCTTACTTATCTATTATTTTCAGGAATTTCCCTGGACATCTCTATTGTCTCATTATCTCGTACTGCCGCTGATCAATTTGCTATTGTTGCCTGCAGGTATATTTTTATTACTAACCGCTTGGATTCATCCGGCATTGGCTGTATTTCCGGTGATGATTTTACAGCAATCGGCGAAATATCTGCTGATTATCACAGAAAAGATATCGTTTGCGATGGAATATGTGACGTATTTTCCCGAGGTCAGCTTCGGCTGGATCACTTGCTATTTTATACTTATCGCTGTGCTGGCTTATTATCTGTATTATAAACGTCATTGTCTCAAAGCAATCGCTTGCATCGCCGTAATATTAGCCGGTGTAATCGGTTGGCTGTGGATGCCGAGCATTCCCGACGGGAAATTGCATGTAACGATGATCGATGTCGGACAGGGAGATGCGATCCATATTGCGACACCCCGAGGAAAACATATTCTAATCGATGGCGGTGGGATGCCGGAGTATTTTGACAGCAGTTATGATACGGGAATGCAAATTGTCGTTCCATATTTATATGCAAAGCGGGTCAGACAGCTTGATATGGTTTTCGTCAGCCATGGGGATAATGATCATGCCCAGGGGTTGATCAGTCTATTGGGAAGTTATCCTGTGTCGGGGTTATTCTATAGTGTCGATGATCAGCGTCAGACATTTCAACAATTGATGACAACAGCCGCTGACCGAAGTGTTTCAATATTCAGAGTGGGAGCGGGCGATAGGGTCGATGTCGAACCGGGGTTGACTTTGGAGATTTTTTTGCCGGATTTGCACGCACCGTTGACAGATGCTAACAATGATTCAATGGTAATTGCTCTAAATTTCAAAGGACATCGGTTGCTATTTACCGGAGATATTGAGCAAGAGGCAGAACGTCGGTTGACGGAGCTCATCGGCGATCAACCGGTTTCCGTGCTGAAAGTCGCACATCATGGAAGCAAAACATCGACTGACCGGCAGTTTGTAGAAAAAATTCAACCACAACATGCGCTAATCAGTGCCGGATATAAAAACCAGTTCGGACATCCCCATGAGACGACATTGGAGACGTTGCAGAGTATCAATTGCAGCGTTTGGCGGACAGATTTGCAAGGAGCTGTGACGCTGACGGTGTCCGACGACGGAATCATTGTCAGTACGATGATTTTAGAGTAAAGTAAGTATTGAGGAAGTAAATTGAGAGAGAAGTAAGCAAGGAAAAGTAAGGAGAAAGCTAGTAAAGAGAAGCAAGTAGAGCAAGTAAGTATTAAGAAAGATGGGAGTCGTTATTTACATGCAGCATATCTATCTTTTACATGGGACAGAAAAAATACGCATCCAGGAATGGGTCGATCAATATATTGCAAAGCATCTTCCAGAAGGTAAGGAAGATTTGAACTACTCTGTTTTTGATATGGACGAGGTTCCTGTGCAACATGTGATACAGCAAGCGGAGACCGTTCCGTTTTTAGGAGACTGCCGTGTGATTTTGGTAAACTCCGCCGAGTTTTTCGGAACAGCTAATAGTAAGCAAGACCATGACCTGGAGTTGCTTGCACGTTTTATTGCCGATCCGCCGGAATATTCCCGTGTGATTTTCACTACAAAAGCGGAAAAACTCGATAAACGCAAAAAAGTCACAAAATTGTTGGAGCAGCAAAAGGCAGTAATCTCTTGCAATGCGATTCAAGGGCGTGAACTGGAAATATGGACTAGGGAGCGAATTAAGGGTAACGGATGTAAAATCGAAGACCACGCGTTGGAACAATTACTTCATGCGACCAACGGGAATTTGACAACCTTGGCTACGGAAATTGATAAATTGTGTTTGTATGTCAATCAGGGGAATATCACTATTCAGGAAGTCGATCTACTCGTATCACGAACATTGGAGCAGAATTTATTTCGCTTTATCGATTTTGTCGCGCAGATGCGTATCCCAGAAGGGATGCAGATGATCTATGATTTGCTAAAAAGCAAGGAATCGCCAATCTTGATTCTTTTCTTACTGACAAAGCGTTTTCGGACGATGCTAGTGGGCAAAGAGTTAGCGGGGAAAGGTTATTCGCCACAGCAGATTGCCGGTCAAATCGGTCAGCACCCGTATACGATTAAGCTGACATTGGACCAATCGAAGAATTTTTCTGTGCAGCAGTTGCGCAGGATATTGATATCGCTTGCAATGGCAGACGAGCAAATCAAGACAGGACAATTGCCGGAAACATTGGCGTTGGAGAAATTTGTCTTGTCGCTTCAACAGTAATTATAGAGAATGGCAAGGAAGGAAACTACTATGAATATTCGTACAGCTACACTGTTGGATTTAGCAGCTATAACGGCAGTAGAAGCAGAATGTTTCCCAGCGGAAGAAGCAGCTACAGAAGAAGTTTTTGCTGCTCGGCTTCAGGTTTATCCGAATCATTTCTGGCTTTTGGAGGATAACGGAAAGCTGGTTAGCTTTATCAATGGCATGGTAATAAATGAACTGACGATACGCGACGAGATGTTTGAGAATGCCTTGTTACATGATGAAAACGGAAAATGGCAGACCCTTTTCGGGGTGAACACAATCCCTGAATATCGCAAACAAGGTTTAGCGACTAAATTGATTAAACAAGTTATTCAAGACGCACAGAGTCAGCAGCGAAAGGGCTGCATCCTTACCTGTAAACAAGAGCTGCTTACTTATTATGAAAAATTTGGATTCAAGAGTTTAGGTATATCAGCATCAACACATGGCGGAGCAGTCTGGTATGATATGCAGCTGGAGTTTCAGTAGTTTGCTTTACAAGATAGCTGGAATTATGTATAATATGTATAATAAGAAAAGAGTAATAAGATACTTGATTAAGTATCCTTGATAAGGCACTGATGAGATGATTGAACTGTATACAGATGTCTCGTTTGTATGCAGTAAATTTTCACATTACTATCTTGCTAAACAATATAGTGGAGGGAAAAGTATTTGGAGACCTCGCAAATGTTAAAGGGGATTTTAGAAGGATGCATTTTGGCTGTGATTGCTCAGAAAGAAGTCTATGGTTATGAAATGACGGCGCAGCTGACAGACTACGGATTAGACATTGTCAGTGAGGGAAGTATTTATCCGGTATTGCTGAAATTGCAGAAACAGAAATTGATTGAGGGTAAAATGATGCCTTCCTCCGAAGGACCGATGCGCAAGTATTATTATATTACTGAGCAAGGCAGAGAGGCATTGCGGCAATTTACCGAGCACTGGGAATCGCTGTCGGCGGGGGTAGACAGAATTTTGAAGGGGGAACGTAAATGAGTGGCAGAGAAAAGCAATACGTTGCATTGAACAATCAGTTGCGGGAAACGTTGAATCAGGAAAATAAACAATACTATGAAAATATTCTGGTGTATATGCGCACGCATCTTTTTACGGATGGGGAGAAAACCGAAGAGATTCTTTACGAATTATTGACGGATATGATTGACGCACAGGCAGAGGGGATATCCGCCGAACAGTTTTTCGGAAAAAATCCAAAGGAGCTTTGCGACAGTATTATCAAAGAAATTCCTCGATCGACACTTAAAGAAAAGTTGGAAATGGTTTTTGGAATCGGGTTTGTGCTGCTGCAATTTTTCTTATATAATGCTCTGTTTGCAGGTGAGGTAGAGTTGTATTTTGTACAAATTGCCGGAATCATACTATGTACCGGAATTGCGATTTATGGGATTATCAAATACGTCGGCACTTTGGAGAAAGCAAATCGAATTTTTTATATACTGCTGATTGTTCTCGGGGGCGCAGGCGGGATGTTATTTTTCTTGATAAACCATATCGTCGGTTCTGTCGGTCCTTCGTTGATGATTCGAGGCATTGGCTTTGACATGATGTTTTTGGTTATATGTCTCGGGAGTTTTCTTTTTAACTACCGTTCCGGCTATAAAATGGGATCTGTTATTTCTGGGATATTTATTGCCATATGGGCAGTTATTGCATGGAATCCGTACAATATACGCGAAGTTTCTCCGTTGTATCAATTGGTTATTTTAATGGTATTTTTGTGGATACCTATGGTGGTTCATTCTTTTCGTATGGTTAGGTCAAAATAAACTGGATATATAGATGAAAAAAATAAAAAACGACCTATGTAGGTCGTTTTATTATTTTGCCGCTGTCAATTTGTTTAAACGGATAGCGAAACGTGATTTTCTACGTGCAGCCAAGTTTTTATGAATAATCCCTTTGCTTACAGCTTTGTCAAGGGTTTTTGTTGCATTCAAGAATTCTTGTTTTGCTAGTTCGATATCTGTATTGTTAACTGCTACTTCAAATTTCTTAATGGCAGTTTTAAGTTTGGATTTAAGAACGACATTACGTTCCTGCTTCTTAGCTGAAACACCAATACGTTTTTGAGCTGATTTAATATTTGCCATTGATCTTCACCTCCCTTGACAGTAAAATTCCTGTCAAACTTCCTAAACATAACACAAGATATTCTATCATGTTATTTTAAAAAAGACAAGATTTTTTTAAATTGCATAAATTATGCTAAACGCAGGAGAATAAAACATAGCTTTTCATCATTGGATAAGGAGGTCATATATATGTCTCACAAAGGATATCATGATATTGATACGACGAAATTCACATTTTTCTCTACGGACCTGGCGGTAGAGGCACATGAACATGCAAAGCAGCAAGGGGAAATTCCGGGAATTCAAGAGGATACGGAAGAGATTGATAATATAAAAATCGAACGGGTGTTTATTTCTACAGCGCAAGCAGGACAGGCAATTAATAAAGCTCCGGGAAATTATGTGACAATCTATGCTCCGGGATTGCGTACCAAAGACACTCCACTGCGGCAAAATGTATCGAAGATATTCGCCAAGGAATTCTCAAAATACATAGAAGGTCTTCCGGAACAGGCGAGTGTTCTCGTCGTCGGATTAGGGAATGCTAATGCTACTCCTGACGCGATCGGACCGGAAGTAATTGACAATCTGCTGATTTCTCGACACTTCTTTCAAGTGATGCCGGATAAGGTAGAGAAAGGGTTCCGTCCGATCAGTGCGATTGCACCGGGGGTCATGGGACAGACAGGGATTGAAACAGGCGATATCGTCTATGGAGTGATTCAGCAAATTAAACCGGATGTCGTCGTTGTGATTGACGCATTGGCGTCGAGAAGTATCGAGCGGATTAACACGACGATTCAGATCGCCGATTCCGGCATCAACCCTGGGGCGGGTGTTGGCAATCAGAGAAAAGCACTTAGCAAAGAGACACTGGGGATCCCGGTCATTGCCGTGGGTGTTCCTACCGTTGTGGATGCCGTGACAATCGTTCATGACGCAATGGAGTACGTGGCAGAATATATCAATCATAACAACGGCAATATAACGTCGGTGATTTCCCCCGATCTCATGACAAAGAACATGGCAAAGAAGCAGGCTGTGGCTGTGCATCAAAGTGATCAAGGTGTCAATACAGACAGGCAGCCCAATTCACAGCAACACGCAATTCCATCGGCATATGAAGCGTTATCGGAAGATCAGAAAAAGCAGTTAATCTTTCAAGTGCTTAAAGCCGAAGGTCATCAATTCATGGTCACGCCGAAAGAAATTGATGTGTATATCGAAGACATGGCAAATATCATCGCCGGCGGTCTGAATGCGGCATTACACCCAAAAATCAGTATCGAAGATGCAGCGATGTACACACATTAAGGCAAGTTCTTAATTCAGGTAGAAGCAAGTTCTTAATTTGAGTCGAAGCAAATTCTTAATTCAGATGGAGATTTTTTTACTCCATCTGAATTTTTTTGGGACTGCAAATGCATGACTTAGTTGGGGTTGTACACCCGCCTAGGAGGAAGTGGACTTACGCAAAGTTAATCAGGTTAATCAACAATTAGGCATATTGGGGTATTTATATTCATATTCTTAAATAGGACAACTTGTCGAAGGAGGATATAAATGCCTAGTCTGAAAAAACATTTTCGCACATATGCATTTCGCATGTCACAATTGCAGAAAAGAAAGGCATTTGTCGTCGTTGTACTTTGTATGATGTTTCTAATGATAATGACAGTTTTTACAATTACGAATGTTGAAAGCGTAGCACTTGAATCCGCAAGTGGAACAACAAAGTTGGAGCGCATGGTCAGTAAGATCAATCTGGATACCTATAAAAACATTTTGAAAAGTGAGTTGAAAATACTTCCTGCGCAACCTGGTACAGAAATGTCTGTCTATGGGACAGGCTATGAAATGGTGTACTTTCTCTCTAAATTGTTTACTAATATAGAGTTTAATAAATTGCAAACGGTGTTGTATCAGGAAATTCCCGGCTTTAAAGTGATGGAAGCCGAGTTAATCGGTCAACGAGCGTCGGACATATATTCGCCACCGGCAGAAACTCCGCCGCCTGATGATTTATTTGCCGATGAGAATATTATGCAAGGGGAAAATGGCAAGCCGGATGACCCCTCTAATACGGGTAAGAACCCCGGTGAGGCACCGAAGAAAGCGCCGATTTTGATCTACCATACACATAACCGAGAGGCATTTCTACCGGAATTAAGCACTAATACGGCGGCAAATGAAGCTTACCATCCGACAAATAACATCACTTTGGTCGGAGAAGAGCTTGCTAAAGCATTGGAAGCAAAGGGTATACCGACTATTTTCTCTAAAAAAGACTATTGGCCACTGCTTCCCTATGGCGAATACTGGCGGTCATACGAATTTTCCCGTACAGAAATTAACACGATTGTCGAGCAGAACGACGATATACAATTTATGTTCGATTTGCACCGAGATTCTTCAGCGAGAACCCAGACATTGATGACACATAACGGCAAGCAATATGCTGCTGTTTGGTTTATCGTTGGGCAGTTGAACCCCACTTGGCAGTACAACTATCAGTTCGCATCGCAGATTGAAGATAAACTTGAAGAAAAGGTTCCCGGCATTTCCCGGGGAATCTGGGCGAAGAAAACGGGTCAATACAATCAAGATATATCGCCCCATAATATTTTAATTGAGATTGGCGGCGTCGATAACACGCTGGAAGAAGCAAAACGTACGGTGGAAGTTCTGGCGGAAGTCATCTCGGAAGTGTACTGGGAAGCACTAGAGGAATAATAGACCCAATATCCATTGCAATTGAGACAAATATCCACTGTTAACGAGATAAATATCGGTTGTTATGCGACAAATATACGGACTGATTGGGTAAATGTTTTTTTGCAATGGGACATCATAGGGAATAGAAATCATAGATTTGGAAATGCTAGAGTTATAGGGAGGGAATTCTATGACGACAATGCGAGCATTCAGGAATATCATTGAAGAAGGAGCCATCATTATTTTCTTTGTCAGCATTTTAGCGACATTCGTTATGCTGGGATTTTTCGTAGTGGAGAAAAACGTCACAGATATGCTCGGTGTCTATGAAACGCCGAGTGTAGTCTATTTTTCGCAATCAATAGAGGAACAACCGGAAGTGACCGAGGTATCCGGTGTCGCAACGGAGCAAATATCCGATATGGCACAAGCCGAGCAGGAAGCAAATCGCGGTATCAATCAATTAGCGCAGGTATTGGGCGAAAAAGTGGAAGATAAAGCACACAAATTGATTCTATGGTGTGTCGATAAGATTACCCTGGGAATGGAATATCTTGCAGATCAAATTGCAAAAATATTGCAGTCCTCCTAGTGAATTGCTATAATGAACATTAGCGCATTTCCGCTTAGGAGGTATTTATTACATGAGTAATCGTATGGATCGGCAGAGCCGTACCCGTAATTTTTCAATTATTGCACATATCGATCATGGAAAATCTACATTGGCTGATCGAATCCTTGAGTTCACAGGAGCATTATCTTCAAGGGAAATGCAAGAACAAGTATTGGATAAAATGGACTTGGAACGTGAGCGGGGCATCACTATTAAGTTAAAAGCGATCCGTTTGCAATATAAAGCAAAAGACGGTAATGAATATACATTGCATCTCATCGATACACCAGGGCATGTCGATTTCACCTATGAAGTGTCTCGGAGTTTAGCGGCATGTGAAGGAGCGTTGCTAATCGTCGATGCAGCACAAGGTATTGAGGCACAGACATTGGCGAACGTGTATCTTGCCTTGGAAAATGATTTAGAGATTATTCCGGTCATCAACAAAATAGATTTACCGAGTGCCGAGCCTGAACGCGTAAAGCAAGAAGTGGAAGATGTCATCGGCTTAGATGCCAGTGATGCTGTACTCGCGTCGGCAAAAGACGGAATTGGCATTGAAGACATCCTTGAACAGATCGTTCAAAAGATTCCCGCGCCGAGTGGTTCGACTGATGCTCCATTACAGGCATTAATTTTCGATTCACATTATGATCCATACAGAGGTGTCATTGTGTATATTAGAGTCGTCAACGGCTGTATAAAGCCGGGTATGAAGATTCACATGATGGCGACTGGGAAAGAGTTTGAAGTCCTCGAATTGGGAACATTAACTCCGAAACCGGTGCGTGTGGAAGAATTGAACGTCGGTGAAGTTGGGTTTGTCATAGCCAGCATACGCAATGTCAAAGACACTCGCGTTGGGGACACGATTACGGAAGCAACTCGTCCCGCTACTGAACCGTTGCCAGGTTATCGAAAGGTCAATTCGATGGTGTTCTGTGGACTGTATCCTGTAGATAATGCGCAATATGAAGACTTACGTGAGGCATTGGAAAAATTGGAACTGAACGACGCATCACTGCAATATGAGCCAGAGACATCGACAGCTTTGGGTTTTGGTTTCCGTTGTGGTTTTCTCGGTCTGTTGCATATGGAGATTATCCAAGAGCGCATTGAACGTGAATTTGATATCGCGTTAATAACGACGGCGCCGAGTGTCGTTTATTATGCCTATTTGAATGACAGTGAGCAAACAGTAATCCGGATCGACAATCCGACGAAAATGCCGCCTCAGGAAAAGCTCGACCGCATCGAAGAACCGTACGTAAAAGCGAGTATTATGGTGCCGAACGATTACGTCGGTGCCGTTATGGAAATCTGTCAAAACAAACGCGGTGAATATAAAGACATGAAATACCTTGATGCTAATCGCGTATCTATTATATATGACGTGCCATTGGCGGAGATCGTTTACGATTTCTTCGATCAATTGAAATCACAGACGAAAGGCTATGCGTCATTTGACTATGAGTTGGTCGGCTATCGTGCCTCGAAGCTGGTCAAGATGGATATTTTACTTAACAACGAAGAAGTCGACGCATTTTCGTTGATCGTACATCGGGAGAAAGCGTATCACAGAGGCAGATTGCTTGTTGAAAAATTGCGCGGCATCATACCACGCCAAATGTTTGAAGTGCCGATACAGGCGGCAATTGGTCAAAAGATCATCGCTAGGGAGACAATCCGAGCAATGCGCAAAAACGTATTGGCGAAGTGCTATGGCGGGGATATTTCGCGTAAGCGTAAGTTATTGGAGAAGCAAAAAGAAGGTAAAAAACGTATGAAACAAGTAGGCAGCGTAGAAATTCCGCAAGAAGCATTTATGGCTGTTTTGCAGATGGACGAGCCAAATAAAAAATAAAGTAAGACTTGATCAGGTGGAGTGTTCACCCTTCGGGCACACGTACCCCATCTGAATCTTAGTCGCACTTATCCAGAAACTTAGCGCCACTGCGTGCCCACTGGGTATACTTCTACTTAAGAAGGAGAAGTCTTAGTGGCGGTTAGTTATCGGATAACTAAGGGACTTCGGGGTCACTCCTGAAGTTCTTCGTACTTCACACACAACAAGGCATATGTTATCAGAATTTCAGTGCGATGATGAAAGGGATGTTATAGGTATGGAGTTATCCCAGATGCCGGTATATATACACATACCGTTCTGTGCGCGAAAATGCCATTATTGTGATTTTCATTCCTTTGCCGGCAGTCAGGCACAGATTACTCCTTATCTCGATTCGCTTGAGCGGGAGTGTGAGGAATTACGCCGGATGTTTGGCACGATCGGTGTCAGGACATTGTATATAGGCGGTGGCACACCGACATTGTTAAACCGTGAGCAATGGCAACGATTGACCGAGATGATTGATCGGACATTTGATTTGCGTGAAATGGAAGAGTATACAGTGGAGATGAATCCGGGAACGGTGGCATTTCCGACGTTGGAACTTTTAAAAAGTCACGGAGTCAACCGCATCAGTCTCGGTGTCCAGTCGTTCGATCGGGATGAGCTGCGAAATCTAGGAAGAATCCACAGCGTAGAGGACGTTTGCAAAACGGTTGAAATGCTGAAAACATTGCAATTCGATAATTGGAGCATGGATTTGATGTATGGGCTGCCGGGACAGAATATGCAGACATGGGAAAATACGCTTAATCAAGCAATGGTGCTAAAACCCGCGCATATTTCTGCATACAATCTCAAGGTAGAGGAAGGAACTCCGTTTTATGATCAATGGCAGCGGGGCGAACTAGATCTTCCCGATGAAGATGCTGTCATAGAAATGTACGAAATGGCGCGAGCGGTTCTGCGGAGCAACGATTATCAGCACTATGAAATTAGTAATTATTGCCTGCACGGGAAAGAGAGCAAACATAACACTGCCTATTGGGAGCATCAGGAGTACTTAGGCATCGGTTCCGGGGCGTGGAGTTATTTGGCGGATACGCGCTATGCTAATCCTGCATTGCTGCATGACTACATACAGCAGTATGTGGTAGCGACTCCTCCAGTGAGCCATTGGACAGAATTTTTACAGCGAAAACGGGAAATCACAGTTTGCGATCTGCAATGCCGTATGGAAGATTACATCATGCTGCATTTGCGAATATACGCCGGTATATCGACGAAAAAGTTTGCAGAAAAATTTTCAATCGAATTTGACAAGTGTTTTGCCGAACCACTAAACAAAATGCTGCAATTGGAGCTTATGTGCAGGACAGATGCTGGGTATCGTTTGTCGGATAAAGGAGTTTTGTTGGCAAACGAGGTGATGGAAGCATTTTTTATAGATAATCTGAGCACTTAACCAGTTGACAAATGGTCATGAAATTTGGTATTTTTTTAGTAGAGCTTTAGCACTCATCAGCATAGAGTGCTAACAGGAGGCGAAAGATATGCTCACTGAGCGGCAAAAGCTAATCTTAAAGATGATTATTGATTCTTACGTTCATTCTGCTGAGCCCGTGGGCTCAAGGGCGATCTCCAAGAAAGATACTGTTAAATACAGCTCGGCTACGGTGCGCAACGAAATGTCGGATTTGGAGGACATGGGGTACTTGGAGCAGCCACACACATCGGCAGGGCGCATCCCTTCGCAAAAAGGGTACCGTTTTTATGTCGATTATTTGATGGAGCCTGCCTCATTACTGAAAGCTGATATTGATAATATCCGCCAACAACTGTACCATCAAAAAATGCAGGTTGAGGAGATTGTCGGCAATACAGCGAGTATTTTGGCAGACCTCACGCATTATACGGCAATTGCTCTGGGACCGGAAGTTTTTCATACGAAATTAAAGACGATCCAGTTGATACCGATCAATCAGGCGCATTGTGTCTGTTTACTGGTCACAGACACAGGACATGTAGAGAAGAAAATTGCTGAGATTCCTCCAGAGTTGCCGTCAAGCAAATTGGAGCAACTGACAAATATATTGAATGCCAAATTAGTAGGCACGCCGCTATATAAACTTTCACATATTTTATATCATGAAGTGGCGAAAGAACTGGAGAAGAATGTCGCTTATTACGAACATGCGATGGAGTTTCTCGAAGGTGTTATTGTGAGGGGACAGACCCAAGAAAATCGCGAGGTTTTCTTAAAAGGAACTACCTATATGTTAAGCCAGCCAGAATTTAAAGACCTGGACAAAGTCAAGACAATACTCAATTTATTTGAACAAAATGGCTTGGTAATGGATCTTTTCCACAATCCGTCGACTGAGATTCAGGTGAAAATCGGGCAGGAGAACAAAATTATTGAAGCACAAAACTGTAGTATTATCACGGCGAATTACATCTTTGACGGGAAGCCGATTGGCTCGATCGGTGTGATTGGACCGACTAGGCTTGATTATGCAAAGGTGACAGCACTAATTCGCTATTTATCAAATGATCTATCCAAAATTTTAAATACCTTATATCGAGAATGACAAATATTACTGTGTTTGGAGGGTATTATGGAAAAGAGAGAAGCAAGTCAGGAAAAAGAGGATATCATTGTAGAAGAATCGAGCAATCATCAGCAAGAGCAGGTGCATCCTGAGGCAGACCCTGCATTTGACGAGAGTTGCGAGCAGGAGCAACAGGATACATCGGAGTCAACGCAACAAGTCACATCATCTGACTGGGAACAAAAACTTAAAGAAAGTGAAGACAGATACCTGCGCTTACAGGCAGATTACGACAATTATCGAAAAAGGACACAAAAAGAACGCGGTGGCATTATAGCTAAAGCTAACAAGGAAGTGATGCTATCCGTGTTGCCGGTCATCGATAATTTGGAAAGAGCCCTTTCTCTGGCACAGCCGGAAGATCCTTTCACCAAAGGTGTTGAAATGGTTTATAAGCAATTGGTGGAAGAAATGCAGAAGCATGGACTATCGCCTATTGAGGCAGTCAATCAAGCGTTTGATCCCAACTACCATCAGGCGGTGGCAAAAGAAGCCACAGCAGATGTTGCCTCTGATATGGTATTGGAAGAATATCAAAAAGGCTATCTGTTAAATAATGAAGTATTACGTCCGAGTATGGTCAAAGTCAGCGAATAAGCTAACTACTATTAAATTTTAGAATACTATTTAGGAGGAAATATACTATGAGTAAAGTTATTGGAATTGACTTAGGAACGACAAATTCATGTGTTGCAGTCATGGAAGGCGGAGAGGCAGTCGTCATCCCAAATGCGGAAGGTAATAGAACGACTCCATCTGTCGTAGCATTCGGTAAAGATGGGGAACGTATCGTAGGGGAAACAGCAAAGCGTCAAGCGATTACGAACCTCAACACGGTTCAATCGGTCAAGCGTCATATGGGTTCTGATTATAAAGTAACATTAGATGGAACAGACTATACACCGCAGCAAATCTCTGCAATGATATTGCAAAAATTAAAAGAAGTTGCCGAGGCTTACATAGGCAGCAAGGTCGATAAAGCTGTCATCACCGTTCCTGCATACTTTAATGACGCTCAACGCCAAGCAACAAAGGATGCCGGTAAGATTGCCGGATTGGAAGTTTTGCGTATTATCAACGAACCGACAGCGGCGGCACTTGCCTATGGTCTAGAAAAGGATGAAAATCAAACGATTCTCGTTTATGACCTTGGGGGAGGAACATTCGACGTTTCGATCCTCGAGCTCGGCGACGGCGTATTTGAAGTAAAAGCGACGAGCGGTAATAACCAATTAGGTGGAGACGATTTTGACCAAAAGATTATCGATTTCCTCGTCAGTGAATTCAAAAAGGAAAACGGTATTGACCTTAGTAAAGATAAAATGGCGGTACAGCGCTTGAAAGACGCTGCCGAAAAAGCTAAAAAGGAACTTTCCGGCGTGTCTACGACACAAATTTCTTTGCCGTTTATTACGGCAGATGCCACAGGTCCTAAGCACTTAGAAATTACCCTTACAAGAGCGAAATTCAATGATTTGACTGCTGATCTGGTAGAGAAGACATTGGTTCCTACCCGCAATGCGTTGCGAGATGCAGGGCTTTCGGCGAATGAAATTGATAAAGTCATTCTTGTCGGTGGATCGATCCGTATTCCGGCAGTTCAAGAAGCGATTAAGCAACTGGTCGGCAAAGAGCCGCACAAAGGTGTCAATCCTGATGAAGTTGTAGCACTGGGAGCAGCGATTCAGGCGGGAGTATTGATGGGAGACGTAAAAGACGTCGTGCTGCTTGACGTAACTCCGCTGTCACTGGGAATCGAAACGATGGGTGGCGTATTTACGAAATTGATCGAGCGCAATACAACGATTCCAACGACGAAATCGCAGGTGTTCTCAACAGCCGCAGATAACCAAACGGCAGTTGATATCCACGTTTTACAAGGGGAACGTGAAATGGCTGCTTACAATAAAACACTTGGAAGATTCCAATTGACAGACCTTCCACCGGCTCCACGCGGCGTTCCACAAATTGAAGTATCGTTTGATATCGATGCGAACGGTATCGTCAATGTCTCTGCGAAAGATTTAGGAACCGGAAAAGTACAGAAGATCACAATCACATCTTCCGGAGGTTTGACGGACGATGAAATCGAAAAGATGGTTAAAGAAGCAGAAGCCAATGCAGAAGAGGACAAAAAGCGCCGTGCGGAAGTGGACTTGAGAAATGAAGCGGATTCTATGGTATACACGACGGAGAAAACGCTCAAAGACTTAGGCGACAAGGTTGAGCAAAGTGAGATCGACGGTGCAAATGCCGCTAAAGATGAGTTGAAGAAAGCTTTGGAAGGTTCAGATATCGAGGCAATCAAAGCCGCTAAAGAAAAACTCGAAAAGCTGGTGCAAGCGTTATCCGTAAAGTTGTATGAGCAAGCAGCTCAGCAAGCACAAGCAGCTCAAGGAACTGACGGTGGAGCGCAAGACGATAATGTCGTCGATGCCGAATACGAAGAAATAAACGATGACGAAGACAAGAAATAAATTTGACATACGATCATATGGAAGCCAAGGAATCTCCTTGGCTTTGTATGATGTACTGTATGATGTGAATTGAGGTGTTGGGATTTGAGTAAACGAGATTATTATGAAATATTAGGTGTAGCAAAGGATGCATCCCAAGATGACATTAAGAAAGCGTATCGACAGTTAGCGCGTAAATTGCATCCCGATGTCAACCGCGACGATCCACAGGCGGAAGACAAGTTTAAGGAAGCAAAAGAAGCGTATGACGTACTGTCTAATCAGGATAAGCGTGCGCAGTATGATCGCTTTGGTCATGCTGGTGCTGGCGGGCAAGGATTTGGCGGATTTGAAGGTGCCGATTTTGCCGGCGGTTTTTCCGATATTTTCGATATGTTCTTTGGTGGTGGCGGTGCTCAAAGGGGAAATCGTCCACGTAGAGGTGCTGATCTAGGTCATGACGTGTCCATTACTTTGAAAGAAGCGATGCTCGGTAAAGAAGTAGAATTAAAAATTCCGAAGCAGGAAACTTGTCATGAATGTAAAGGGACGGGAGCCGCTTCCGAATCGGATATTGAAACGTGCCCTACATGTGGTGGAACGGGTCAGGAAGAAACGATTCAGAATACCCCGTTTGGCAGAATTGTCAATCGTCGTGTTTGTAGTGCTTGTCAAGGACAAGGCAAAAAGATTAAAAAGGTTTGCCCAGAGTGTAAAGGTCAAGGGAAAATACACAAGACAAAAACGATTAAGGTCAATATTCCACCAGGTGCTGACACAGGTACTAAAATTCGTGTTCCAGGGGAAGGTCAGCCTGGCGAAAACGGCGGAACGTATGGCGATTTATTTATCATCATCAACGTAAAACCGCATGATTTCTTTGAGCGTGATGGCGACGATATATACTGTGAAATTCCGATTACATTTATGCAGGCGGCTTTGGGAGATGATATTGAAGTCCCGACGATCGACGGGAAGGTTCGCCTAAAGATACCGGAAGGAACGCAAACAGGCAAGCTATTTCGCATTAAGGGAAAAGGCGCACCTAGATTACGCGGTTATGGAGTCGGTGATCAATTCGTCAAGACGACTGTAGTGACTCCGACGAGATTGAGCAGCAGACAGAAAGAATTGTTAAAAGAATTTGCTGAAATAGGCGGAGAAGACTCGTACGGTCATGGGCAGTCAAAATCAATTTTCCAAAGATTCAGAGATGCGTTTAAGTAAAAATATATTGTTTACTAAGTTATCATGTTATGGGGTGTTGTCATGAGCGATACGATATGGTCAGAAATAAAAATTCACACGACACACGAGGCTACAGAAGCGGTATCAAATATTCTTCATGAAGTCGGTGCCGGCGGCGTTGTCATTGAGGATTCACTAATGCTCACGAAGGAATGGGATACTCCATACGGAGAAATCTACAGTCTTTCACCGGACGATTATCCGGAAGAGGGAGTATATGTCAAAGCATATTTTCCGCTCAACAGCTTTTTGGGGGATACGATTGATCAGATCCGAAGTCTGTTGGATAATTTGACGTCTTATGGCATTGATTTTGGATCCGGTGATATGACCGTAGCAGAAATCAATCAGGAGGATTGGGCAGATTCGTGGAAAAAGTACTATAAACCGATTGCGATTACCGAGCGAATTACGATTACTCCTTCATGGGAGACGTATGAGCGTCGTGCCGATGAGATCGTCGTAGAGTTAGACCCCGGCATGGCATTTGGCACAGGGACGCATCCGACGACGAAATTGTCGATTACTGCACTGGAAAAATATTTACAGCAGGGCGACTCTGTCTACGATGTAGGGTGTGGCTCCGGCGTTTTGTCGATTGTGGCAGCAAAACTCGGCGCAGGTAGTGTCACGGCATTTGATATTGACCCGATTGCCGTGCAGTCTACAGAACTCAACGTCAGTAAGAACGACGTCGACAGTGTAGTTGAGACGAAGCTCAATAACTTGTTAGATGGACTAGAAGAGCCGGTGCAAGTGATTGTCGCCAATATTTTAGCAGATATCATACTTTCGTTTACTAAAAACATCGCTCCGTTGCTCACCCCGGGTGGATATTTTATCGGATCGGGGATCATCTTGCAGAAAGAAGATGAGATCAAGGCGGCGCTGGAGCAAGCAGGTCTCACTGTATTGGAAATCACTTACGAGGGCGATTGGCTTGTCGTCATTGCCCAGAAAAAAGTGTGAGTCCGATGCAGCGGTATTTTATAGAACCTGAAAATCTAGCAAATGAGCAGATCACGATCAGCGGCGACGATGCCAAGCATATTGCACGCGTGATGCGGAACAAAATTGGTGACCGTGTGATTTGCAGTGACCGTTCAGGGAACAGCTATATATGTGAAATCAGCCATATCGAAGTCAAACAGATTACGCTGGATATCGTTTCCGATTTCTCGGAAAATAACGAGCCACGTGTACGGATCACTTTGTACCAGGGCTTGATGAAAGCAGACAAAATGGAGTTAGTCCTGCAAAAAGGCACAGAGATCGGAATATCGACATTCGTGCCTGTAGATATGAAGTTTTCCGTAAGTAAATGGGAACAAGACCGTCAAGACAAGAAATTGGAACGCTGGCGGAAAATTGTCAAAGAAGCTGCGGAACAATCACATCGCAGCATCATACCGGAAGTCCTATCGGCGATATCGTTCCGTGATTTAGTGCAAGGGGTACTCGAAAAGCATTCGCTTGTTCTATTGGCTTACGAAAAAAGTCAGCTAAGTCAGGGGATTCTCGCATTACTCAAGCAACACCCCGATAGCACGGATATTGCGATTATTATCGGTCCGGAAGGCGGCGTCAGTGAGCAAGAATGTCAAATGGCGGTGGATAATGGTGTTCACCTCGTTAATCTCGGTCCGCGGATTTTGCGTGCCGAAACGGCGGGGCTTGTTGCCGCTACGGGTGTGCTTTTTGTCAACGGCGAATTAGGTGAAATATAATTAGTTAATCACGGAAAACCAGGAGACTTATAAAGAGTCTCTTGGTTTACTTATTTTTTCTAGTTCATTTTTGTGGCTTTATGCTTTAGGTAAAAGAGGAGATTGTATATCCTGTTTTCCTTGACGTAGATGCAAAAAAAGCGCAAGATAGATAAAGGAAATTCCTAAAAGGGAGATATACACAATCATGTTTACGAATCAAATTGATTTAAATCTCGACAGTGAGGCGTTCACGGCACGATATGGACGCCGGAAAACAGTCGCTACGTATACGCTTGGCTGCAAAGTTAATCAATACGAGACAGCAGCGTTAGAGAAATTGTTTACAGATGCAGACTTTGAAATTGCTGATTTTAAAGAGATAGCAGATATCTATGTGATCAATACTTGCACGGTGACGAACTTAGGACAGAAAAAATCGCGGCAGATGATTCGCCGTGCCATCCAGCACAATGCCGATGCGATTATTATCGTCACAGGCTGTTATGCACAGACAGCGCCAGGTGAAGTCATGGAGATATTCGGAGTCGATCTTGTCATCGGAACACAGGATCGTCCTAATATTTTGCAGTATATTCGAAAAATTGTCGAAGAACGACGTCCGATCAACGCTGTTTCCGCTATTTGGGAGCAAAAGGAATTCGAGGATATGGGCGCGCCGTTTTTTGGAGAACGGACAAGAGCCACCTTGAAAATTCAAGAAGGCTGCACGGAGTTTTGTTCCTACTGTATAATTCCATACGCTCGGGGTAAAATCCGCAGCCGGAAAATGTCGAGTATTCTCGAACAGGCAAAACTAATCGTCGATCAAGGATATAAAGAAATTGTGTTAGCAGGCATACATTTGGGCGCTTATGGAAGGGATATGGAAGGCGTCGAATTAGCCGATGTACTGGAAGCCTTGCAAGATGTCACTGGGCTTGAACGTATACGCATTAGCTCGATTGAGGCTACAGAAGTGAATGAACGGATCTTGCGGTTAATGCAAAATTCCAGCAAATTCTGTAATCATTTGCACCTGCCTTTGCAAGCTGCCAGTGATGAAATACTTCAGAAAATGAATCGAAAATATACGACAGAGCAATACAGACGAATTGTCGAGAATATCCGAAAACGTCTTCCAAATATCGCCATCACCACAGATCTGATCGTCGGTTTTCCAGGTGAGACGGATGAGCTATTTATGGATGGATATCGTTTTATTGAGAGTATGGATTTTGCGGACATGCATGTATTTAAATATTCCAAACGCTCGGGAACACCTGCGGCGACAATGGAAAGCCAGATACTTAATGCTGTCAAAGAGCAACGCAGCCATATGCTGATAGAATTGAATGCGGAGAAAAAACGCCAATACCATGAGAAATTTCTGGGAGCCGTCGTTCCTGTGATTGTCGAACAAAAATGCAAGGATCAGTCGCCGCTGCTTGATGTGACATTGTCTGATATTACAAGAGGCAGTGGTACAAGGTTGTCGGAACCTGATAGCAGCATTCGGCAGGAGTGGTACGAAGGGCATGGAGATAATTACATGAAATTGGTTTTTCCGGCGCCAGAGAACATAATCGGCACAGTCCAGCGCATTCTAGTCAAACAAGCGGGTAGTGACTATTCTTTGGGAGTCATCGTTGACTGATCGGATATGCTTGATCGCACATAGTAGCGGCTCTTTTTCAGTAGACAAATAATGAATTACAATTACTATTAGTTTGGAGGAGAGAGTGTGATGGATACACATTTACACAATATCAGTAACGGGGGGAAGATTGCGAGTTGCATCGATCATACGAAATTAGCAGCGATGACGTCAGAAAAAGATGTCATTCAACTTTGCGATCAGGCGAAGCAGTTTGCTTTTGCATCGGTTTGTATAAATCCTTGGTATGTCCCGTTGGCGGTAGAGTGCTTAGTGGGAACAAATGTAAAAGTGTGTACAGTTATCGGCTTTCCGCTCGGTGCCACTGCCTCCAAAGTCAAGGCTTATGAGACAAACCTGATGATAGAAGCAGGAGCCGAGGAAATCGACATGGTCATGAATGTTGGAGCATTGAAAGACGGAAATTACGCTTATGTTGAAAATGATATTCGCGAAGTAGTCAGAGCGGCGGCTGATAAAGCGATTGTCAAAGTTATTATTGAAACTTGCTATTTGTCCGATGCCGAGAAAATAAACGCTTGCAAACTAGCAATCAGTGCCGGCGCGCATTATGTGAAAACTTCTACGGGCTTTGGTACACATGGAGCGACGCGGGATGATGTCGCTTTGATGCGTAAGACAGTCGGCGAAACAATCGGTGTGAAAGCATCGGGAGGAATTAAAGATTTGCAAACGGCATTGGCAATGATTGACGCAGGGGCGACAAGAATTGGCACAAGTTCTGGACTGGCGATTCTTGCTGAATTATCAAATGGCCGGAAATTTTAGATTATTGACAGAATGCCATTGCGTGATAGAATAAAATAGGGTTAATCATTACAAAAAAAGAGATGGGGGAGAAAAAATTGAAAAAAGCAAAATGGTTTATTGTACTTGCCATGACAGCATTTCTAATCAGTTCAGTCCTAGTCGGCTGTGGCGGCAAGAATACTCCGGGCGACTCCGGTGCAGGTAACAAGACAGATAAGGCAAAGGACACGCTAATTTACGCTCAAGGTGCTGAGCCAAGAGGACTCGATCCGGCTCTTGTTGATGATGGAGAATCAGCAAAAGTCATGATCAACATTTATGAGGGTCTCTTGAAATACAGTGACGATTCAACAAAGGTTGAGCCTTCTTTGGCTAAAGACTGGGATGTAAGTCCTGACGGTCTTTCTTACACATTTTATCTTCAAGAAGGTGTTAAATTCCATGACGGTACAGACTTCAATGCAGAAGCTGTAAAGTTCAATATTGATCGTCAAATTCCGCCACAGGCAACTCCAGACATGGCGTACGGTTCTTTTGTTTATGGATCGGTTAAAGATGTAGAAGTTGTGGATGCAGACACTGTCAAAATCAATTTGACAGAGCCAAGCACACCTTTCCTCAGCAATTTGGCGATGGTTATGAGTGCTCCTATGGTTAGCCCTAAAGCATTACAAGATAACAACAACAATGTAAACCAAAATCCAGTAGGTACTGGTCCATACAAATTCGTGAGCTGGGCTAAAGATGAGAACATCGTTTTAGTTCGCAATGATGAGTATTGGGGCGAAAAAGCATTAACAAAGAATGTAATTGTTAAATTCATTAAAGACAATTCCGCTCGTGTGGTCGCTTTAAATAACGGCGAAGCAGACATGATCGATGGAATCGATGCTACTGTCGTTGATCAGATCACAGGTGCAGGAAATAAGGTTTTCCAAGCGCCTGGTATGAACGTTAACTATTTAGCTTACAATACGCAAAAAGCACCATTTAATGATGCTAAAGTTCGTACGGCTGTTTCTCAAGCAATCAACGTTCCAGAATTAGTAGCGAGCCTCTACCAAGGCTATTCTGAACCTGCAACTTCTGTTCTTCCTACTTTTATGGAAGGATATGACGCAAGCATTCAACAGGCTTCCTACGATGCTAAGGCATCAGAAGAAACTCTTAAGGCTGCTGGAGTGACAAATGTTCGTATCATCACTTATACAAATCCAAGACCTTACAATGCGGCTACTGGACAGGCTTTGGCAGAAGCAATTCAAGGTTATCTTGCAAAAGTCGGCGTAACTGCTACGATTGATTCTTATGATTGGACAACTTATAAAGAGAAACTTAAAGGCGGAGATTATGATATCTGCTTCTACGGCTGGATCGGCGACAACGGAGACCCTGACAACTTTATGTATTTGTTAGCTCATGAAGACCCGACAATGAACGTAGCTTTATACAATAATCCTGAATTTAATAACCTGCTCAAAGAAGGAATTAAAACTCCTGCGGGAGAAGATCGCAATAAAATTTACACTGAGATGGAGAAGATTGCGGCTAAAGATGCAGCATGGCTCCCTATTTCCCATGCGGAATCTCTGGCAGCGTACAGACCAAATGTACAAAATTTCCTCTATCATGTAACTGGTGTTACTCCTTTTGCTGGAGTATCTAAACAGTAAAGGAAGAGTAGGCTACCGAGAACCGGTATTTTTACCGGTTCCCGGTTTTGCTTTTTCATAAGTAAAACCGGATGTTCTCTATCCTTAGATCCGAAAGGTGTTGGAAATGCTAAAGTATATCATTAAACGAATCTTGATGTTAATTCCAGTATTAATCGGCGTATCGATCATAGTCTTTCTGATTATGCGCGTTCTCTCACCAGATCCGGCACCAATTGTCTTAGGGCAACATGCGACGCAGGAATCGGTGGAAGTGTGGAGGGAAGCCAATGGTTTGAACGATCCACTGCTTCTTCAATATTGGAACTTTGTGACTGGGGCTGTACAGGGGGATTTTGGAACATCCTACTACACTAAGGCGCCGGTTATGGAAGAAATTATGTCTCGTTTTCCGGCTACGGTAGAATTGGCCTTATTCGCGATTATTATTGCTTCTGTCTTTGGAATTATTATTGGTATTATCTCGGCAGTGAAAAAGAATTCTTTGTTTGATAATGCAGGGATGCTTGTGGCGTTGGTAGGAGTATCGATGCCGATCTTTTGGCTGGGGATTTTGCTGATTATTTTTTTCTCAGGAACGTTGCATTGGTTTCCTTCCGGGGGAAGGATCGATCCTTTGATGAGTCTTGGGCTTGACAGAGTGACGGGACTTTATCTGATTGACAGTTTGATTGCCGGAGATATGGAGGCGTTTTCGGATGCTTTGCAGCATCTGATTTTGCCGGGTGTAGCTCTAGCAATGTATTCAATGGCAATTATCACGCGGATGACCCGCTCCAGTATGTTGGAGACACTCCAACAGGACTATATTCGTACGGCGAGAGCTAAGGGTGTGTCTGAGGGGAAGGTTATACGCAAACATGCTTTTCGAAATGGTTTGATACCAATCGTTACGGTGATTGGTCTGCAATTAGGAAGCTTGCTCGGTGGAGCGGTGCTGACAGAGACGGTGTTCTCTTGGCCAGGTATCGGTTCTTATACCGTAGCCTGTATCCTTAAATCTGATTTTCCGGTGGTACAAGGTGTTGTACTGCTGATTGCTACAGTGTTTGTGTTTATGAATTTGCTGGTGGATGTGGTCTATGCCTTTTTAGATCCACGCATTAAATATTCCAAGTAGGAGGTGGCTTGTATGAAAAACAAGAATGTATCAGACTCAGGTATGACTCTGCAGGCTACGGAATATGTGGAGAAGCCAGAATCGCAAATGAAAGAGATGTGGGACACGCTTAGGCAGAATAAGGCAGCGGTCGTCGGTTTATGTATCATCGCAATCTTGGTGCTTATTTCACTGGTAGTTTGGGTGAGCGGTCTTTTGGGAGTCCAAGTGTTACCTTATGACCCGAATTATTCCGATATGTCAAAGAGCTTTATTTCTCCTAATAGCGAGCATTGGTTTGGAACAGATCAGCTGGGTAGAGATATATTCAGCAGGGTTTTAGACGGAACGAAGATTTCTCTGTTTGTCGGAGTTGCGGCAGTGTCGATTTCACTGACCATCGGTGTTGTTTTAGGGGCTATTGCAGGTTATAGGGGCGGTAGAACCGATACGATTATTATGAGGATCATGGATATGATTTTGGCAATTCCTTCGATCTTGTTGGCGATTGCTTTTATGGCTGCTTTGGGTAAGGGATTAGATAAGGCAGTTATTGCTATCGGACTTGTATCGATTCCTGAATATGCTCGTATCGTGCGAGGCAGTATTCTTTCTATTAAAGAGAGCGATTATGTACAGGCAGCTAAGGTCATCGGCAACAGAGACAGTCGGATTATCTTCAAGCATATTTTGCCGAATATCGTCTCCTTAATTGTAGTAAGGGCGACTTTAGGAATTTCCACAGCTGTACTTGATACAGCGGCTTTAGGCTTTTTGGGCTTAGGTGTCCAGCCTCCTTTTGCTGAGTGGGGAGATATGTTAGGAAGGGCAAGAGGATTCATTTTTACTGCACCTTATACTTTGATTTTCCCGGGCATCGCCATTACGATTACTGTCTTGGCGTTCAATCTGTTGGGCGACGGGCTGCGGGATGCTCTTGATCCGAAATCCAGAATAAAGTAGGGGAATGAGTACAATGTTATTGGAAGTTAAAAACTTAAAGACGGAATTTAAACTGAAACGCGGTACGGTAACTGCCGTGAATGACGTCAGTTTTGCCATAGATAAGGGTGAGATTCTAGCAATTGTCGGGGAGTCAGGCTCAGGTAAAAGTGTGACCTCGCTTTCGATTATGGGGCTCTTGCAGAATCCTGGTAAAATCGCCGGAGGAGAGATTCTGTTTGATGAACAAAATCTGGCGGGGATGAGTAAGAAAGAGCTGCGAAATATTCGGGGAAACAAAATTTCGATGATCTTTCAGGAGCCGATGACTTCGTTGAATCCAGTGCATCGGGTAAAGGATCAAATTATGGAGAGCTTGATGATCCATAAGAAGCTCAGCAAAAAAGCAGCTTTGGCAAGAACAATAGAGTTGTTGGATATGGTGGGTATCCCTTCGCCGGCAAAACGGGCTGACGATTATCCCCATCAGATGAGTGGTGGGATGCGTCAGCGCGTTATGATTGCGATGGCTCTGGCTTGTGATCCGCAATTACTGATCGCTGACGAGCCGACTACAGCGCTCGATGTGACGATTCAGGCTCAAATATTGGAATTACTGTACGATATGCGAGAAAAATTCAATATGGCAGTCCTATTGATCACACACGATCTGGGAGTAGTGTCGGAAGCGGCGGACCGGGTTATCGTCATGTACTGTGGGAAAATCGTCGAGGAAGCTACGGTTAAAGAGTTGTTTAAAAAGCCGTTGCATCCGTATACGGTGGGGTTACTCAATTCTATCCCGCAGATTGATGATGACAGCGACGAACGCTTGTATATGATCAAAGGCATGGTTCCCAATCCTTTAAATATGCCGCCGGGATGCTCTTTTTCCGACCGTTGCGACCGATCTATGGATCGTTGCACCAAGGAAGAACCGGAGCTGCTGGAGATTGATGGGCATAAGGTACGCTGCTTTTTATATACGGAAGAGGGAGGAGAGGTAAAATGAGTACATTGATGGAAATCCAAAATCTCTCCAAGCACTTTACGATAGAAAGTAATTTTTTCGGCAAGCCGACCTCGCTGTTAAAGGCGGTAGATGAAGTCTCTTTTACGATCAATAAGGGAGAGGCGTTTGGTCTGGTCGGAGAATCCGGATGCGGGAAAACGACGTTGGGAAAGATGCTTGTCAATCTTTATAGCCCGACAGGCGGTAGCATGATATATGAAGGGAAAGACCTTGCCCGGCTGAAAGAAAATGAGCGACGGGCTCATTGTAAGGATATTCAGATGATTTTTCAGGATCCGTATGCTTCGTTAAATCCGCGCATGACGGTCGGGGATATTATCGCTGAACCGATAAGAATCAACAATCTACTGCCGGCAAATCAAGTGGAGGAACGGGTCATTTATCTATTAAACTGCGTAGGTCTGGCTCGACACCAAAGGAATCGCTATCCCCACGAGTTTTCCGGGGGACAGCGCCAGCGTGTAGGGATTGCTCGAGCTTTAGCAGTAGAGCCTAAGCTGATTGTCTGCGATGAACCGGTTTCGGCACTTGACGTATCGATTCAGGCACAGGTGCTCAATCTTTTAGCTGATTTGAAGGATGAATTTGGTCTGACCTATCTGTTTATCGCCCATGGTTTGAATGTGGTGAAGCATATCAGTGACCGGGTCGGCGTCATGTATTTGGGGAAATTGGTGGAAATCGCTCCGAAGAAGGAGTTATACGCCAATCCGTTACACCCTTATACGCAAGCGTTACTTTCAGCAATTCCGATTATTGATCCGGAGAAAAAGAAGCAACGGATTATTCTCGAGGGAGATGTGCCCAGTCCAATTAATCCGCCTGAGGGTTGCCGTTTCTGTTCTCGCTGCTTCAAGGAGATGGATGTGTGTAAGGAAAAGACGCCGGAGTTGAAGGAGATTTCTCCGGGACATTGGGTCGCCTGTCGGTTATTTGACTAACTTCAATACAAAGTTTTCTAGGGTTCCGCGGTTGCACAAGCACCGGCCAGGTCCGAGAGAAAACGCACGCCAACGCGTGTACACGGAGGGATAAAAGCCCGGGAGGAATATCTAAAGAGATATTCTTCTCGGGTTTGTTTTTGGTTTTAGAGTTTGACGTATGAGAATGTTGAAGTGTATGGGAGATACTGAAATATATAAGAGAATGCTATGCAAAAGGAGAATAAAAAAATGAATAAGCATTGGTTGGTGGTTGTGGTAGCAACTGTATTTGAAGTCATGTGGGTGACCGGACTAAAGTATGCGGACAATTGGATAGAGTGGGGAGTGACAGCAATTGCAATTATTATTAGTTTCGGAGGGTTGATTTTCTCCGCACAGAAACTTCCCACCAGTACGGTATATGCTGTTTTCGTCGGTCTCGGAACAGTAGGTACGATTGTCACGGAAATGGTTCTGTTCGATGTTCCGTTCCGCTTAGGGAAATTGGTGCTGATCGGGTCGCTCCTGATAGGGATTATTGGGCTGAAACTCGTCACTGACAATTCGGAAGATGATCAAAAGCGAGGTGAGATCTCTTGAGTTGGATTGTATTGATTTTAGCGGGATGCTTTGAAGTTGTCGGTGTCATGGGGATAACGATGGTCAACCAAAATCGTTCTGTTCGATCGTTTGCCGTATTGATCGGCGGGTTCGTTACTAGTTTCGTACTTTTGTCACTGGCTATGAAGGAAATTTCCATGGGAACTGCCTATGCTATTTGGACAGGTATTGGCACAGTTGGTGCTGCGTTAGTGGGAATGTTCATCTACGGGGAATCGAAAAGTAAAATACGGTTATTTTTTATTTTCCTTGTCGTTGCATCAGTGATTGGATTGAAATTAATTGATTAAAGAGCTGCTGATATCTTCACGAAGATAGGGGCGTGTCATGTTTACTTGACATGATAGGTGTATAATATTATCATAATAATGTCAGGTTAACATGACAAGGGGGATTTATTTGAAAAATAGAATTAGGGCATTGCGAGAGCAAGATGGGCTGACACAAAAACAATTGGGGGAAAAAGTTGGAGTTTCTCGTCAGGCAATTAACGCTATCGAAACAGGAAAATTTGACCCCTCTATTTGGCTGGCATATGACCTTGCTCAATTGTTTCATTTAACGATTGAGGAGATATTTGACTTCGAGGGGAGTGAGAGAAGATGAGGATATTGAGAAACCCCAGAATAAACGCACTTTTGATTTCAATTGTTTCCGTATTTTACGCAATCCTATTTATTTTTACATCGAATCACGTTGAGTTTATGCGGCTGCTTTCATCTTCTAAAACTTTAAATAGTGATTTCTGGAACGGTTGGTCAGTCTTTATTCAAAATGGCAATATGAAATATATAGGATATGTGATTATTGCTTTAACCCTTGTAATTATCGTACTGACTATACTCGGGAAACAAA
Organism: Bacillota bacterium; assembly: GCA_023388635.1. Lineage (GTDB taxonomy): Bacteria > Bacillota > Bacilli > Desulfuribacillales > Desulfuribacillaceae > JAEWFW01. The sequence continues at coordinate 29,856 of JAEWFW010000009.1, read as the reverse complement.
AGTATGACGAATACCAAGTTAATATTTTGGAAAAAGGATTGATAACAGCAGGTATTATTACAGTTTTTATGCTTCCGATGGCATTGCTTTTGGTTTTAAGTGATAGAAACTATGTTATTGAATCTTTATTTTTACTTCTGACGATTCAATGGCTTGGCGTCCTAGCGACAGATTTAATCTATACGGCAAAATATTTTAAATCATAAAAAGCAAATGAGCCTTTTTTCTTAATTAAAGCCCTATGCAAAAAGCTTGATGCATAAGGCTTTCTTTATATGGCTACAATTTTATACAGATTTGTAAAGACAAAAAACTGCAGAAGCGGGAGTCATGATAAAACTTTTTCTCAGGGTCGCCCGTCTAACAAACAGATATATATCCCAAGTAACTTTGGAAAGGAATTCGCGCGAATGACAGGTTCAATGTTTACGCAACAAGTCACAGACCATGTGATGCAATATAAAGAGAATTATTACAGATTGGCATTTAGCTATGTGCGAAATTCGCAAGATGCCCTCGATATTGTTCAAGAAGCAGTTTATAAGGCGATAACTTCTAAAACGGGGTTAAAATCACCGGAGTACATACGTACGTGGTTCTATCGGATTGTAGTCAATACTGCACTCGATTTCTTGCGCAAGCACAAACGCGTAATTGCCGTCGATGATGCAAAATTGTCGGAATTTGAAGGAGGAAACGCGGACAAATATTCTGATATTGATTTGCAACAAGCACTGGAAAATTTGCCGGACCAATATCGTACGATTATTATATTGCGGTATTTTGAAGATTTGAAATTGCAAGAAATCGCCGAAGTTCTTGATGAAAATGTCAATACGGTCAAGACACATCTGTATAAAGCATTAAAATTATTGCGCATACGCATGGACGACTGACGCCAGGAGGAAATATCGATGTCAAAAAATAAACAAATGGAATATCTGAAAGAACGGTATGATCAGATTGAGATACCGGAAGAATTAGACGAGAGGGTGCAAAGCGCAATGAAACAAGCGAACCAGAAAAATAACAAGCAGTTTAAAGTTTGGGGATCTGCTGTTGCAGCCGCAGCAGCGGCAACTGTTTTACTGACTGTGGGAATCAACGCCAGTCCGGCATTTGCCGAAACGCTGTCCAAGATTCCTGTAGTGAAAAGTATTGTCAGTGTTTTGACATTTAAAGAAATTGTCGTCGATGACGGAGGATTCCAAGCAAATATCGAGATACCGAAGATTGATGGTTTAGATAATAAAGAGTTGGAAGGCAGTTTGAATGAAAAATATTTGCAAGAAAATAAGGAACTGTATCAGCAATTTATGACAGATATCGAAGAAATGAAACAAGCGGGAATCGAAGGGCATATGGGCGTTGACAGCGGCTATGTTGTTAAAACCGATACGGATCAAATTCTGTCAATCGGACGCTATGTAGTCAATATTGTCGGATCATCTTCCACGGTTTTCCAATACGATACGATAGACAAAGTGCGGGAAGTGTTGATTACATTGCCGTCATTATTCAAGGATGACAGCTATATAGACGTGATTAGTGCAAATATTAAAGAACAGATGCAGCAGCAAATGAATGACGATGAGAACGTAGTTTATTGGCTAGATAGCCCTGAAGGCGAATCTTTAGGAGCATTGTTTGAACAGATTGACGCTGAACAGAGTTTTTATATAACGTCAGATGGAAAATTAGTTATTTCGTTTGACAAATATGAAGTGGCACCGGGATATATGGGAGTCGTTGAGTTTGAGATTCCGAATGAGGTTATCCAAGATATACTTGTCGGCGATGAATATATAAAGTAAGACTTGATTCAGGTGGGGTGTTGTGATCCCACCTGAATATTTTTTTGCCGTTTCTTGTCATATGTCAATGGTGATATATAAAATAAGAACATAAATGGCGGCCCGTAAGGAGCTGTTTTTATTGAAAAATAGCGGAGTGAAACTTTTTCACTATATTTCCGTCTGATAATGTACATACAAATAGCAAAGAATGTACATGAAAGGAGAAATATTATGAAAAAGAAAGTTGTAGCATTCGTTGCAGGAGCATCGTTATGTGCGGGGCTGGCGTTTACCGCCTTTGCAGCTACACCGGTCAAATTGATTTTTAATGGCGAGGAATTGAAGTCCGATGTTCCGGCGCAGATTGTCGAGGAACGGACATTGGTTCCACTGAGGGTCATTGCAGAAATGTTTGGTGCGGCAGTTGTTTGGGATGCCGATAATAAAACAGTGCAAATTGATAAACAAAATACAAAAGATGATAATAGAATCAAGTTATTGGAACAGGCACTCGCACCGCAAGCGCCTTTGGATGCTATCAACGCTTGGACAGAGGCAGTAAAAATGAGAAATGGCGCGTGGCAATTTGCGCTGATGACAGAAGAATTAAAAGAAACACGACGCGATGAATTTGAAATGCTCAATTGGGTCACAGGGACCTCCAGCCCTTGGATCGAGAAGTACGAAATTACCGAAGTCAACAGTACGGAAAATTCTCACACATACACAGTGCTCTTCACATATACGGATTCAACCAATAGCAAAGGCACTTATGAAAGACGTGTGATTATCAATCGATCTGAAAACACTTGGCTGATCTCGGCAATCGAAGATGTTGATATCAAAGGAAATATCTCCAGCATATTGCTTGATGATCGCAAGCAGTTATCGGGAATTTTTGTCGAAGGTGAAAATGTGGAAGGTCAATCTTCCTACGACAAAGGGAGATTGATGATTGATGATCAGACGAAAATCTATAAAGGCAACACGCAAGAATTATTGACAAAAGACGTATTAAAAGAGGGAGCATATGTTGAAGCGGCATTTCATGGTCCGGTGATGGAGAGTTATCCGGTTCAAGGCAGAGTCGATGTCATTAGAGTGTTTGAATAATGCTTAAACAATCAATCATTTCTGAGGGTAGCAAATGGAGAAGTTTGCTATCCTCATATTTTATTTGAAAAACAATTCCAGAAGTCTAGAAGAGTTCTATTCTGTATGCTATGATAATCAGAATAGAATTTTAAAGGGAGTGTGCGAAACCATATGGGAATACTCGATAAGTTTAAAAAGAAGAAAAATGATACGCTTCATATTACTTTGCATTTGAACGCACGTCTTCGACCGCTGGATAGAGGAGCATTATACGAAGATGACATGAATGAAATTTTAAAGAAATATAAGCTAGGTGAGGTAGTCGGCGGAGGAACAGCGCAAAGAAAAGACGGCGAGATAGAGTATTGTGACATTGAAATTAGTCTAAAAGAAGAGGCAATGGAAGATTTCATATGCTTTATCAATCGTATCCCTATTCCGAAGGGAAGTTATCTGCAAATTGACGAAGATACTATTCCTCAAGGAAGTAGTCTGCAAAGGGGTAAAACGCGGATCGATGTAGGTCAGCTGGAAGGGCTGGCACTTTATCTGAATGGAACGGATTTACCCAACGAGGTATATGAATCGTGTGATGTCAATTATGTGGTTGACGAATTAGAAAAATTATTAGATGGCTGTGGAGAAATGTACAGCTTTTTTGAGGGGAATACAGAAACTGCATTCTATTTCTATGGAGAGAACTTTGATGAAATGAAAAACAGGATCAGCAGTTTTATTGAAAACTATCCCCTTTGCAGCCAATGCAGAATTATACAAATTGCTTGAGCGTCTCATTTAAAAATACGATCAAACATCCGCACATGCTGTCTGATAAATGGATAAAAGAATACGATTGTCAGAATATTGAACAACACTTGAGCGTGGGCGACTTGTTGCATCCCATCACTCGTCACACGGGATAGAAAGGCTACGATCATTGGGGTAATGGGAAGCAGGATCAATACGCAGAGGATATTGATAAATACGTGATACAACATGATTTTTTTCGCTTGCAGGGAGGCGCCAAGTGCTGCTAAGACTGCTGTACTGCATGTGCCGACATTGCTGCCATAGACAATGAGCACACCGGAGAGTAGCGAGATGATGTTCTCATCGACAAGTGTCATTGTGAACGCCGTTGCCGCTGTGCTGCTTTGGATAATGGCGGTAAATACTACGCCGCCGATCAGAGTGAGCAAATGCCCTTGCCAATGGCTGATTTGCTCTAAATTAAGCGGCATGGTTGTCAGCAAAAAGGCATTTTGTTTAAATAACCAGAATCCCCCAAGGACCAGTGTGAGCGATAGGGTTGCAATACTGTATGCGGGTTTTCTGATAATTAATAGTAATACACTCAATGCCAGTAGTATGATAATCCATAATGGATCGGAAAAGGCGATGAACTCTAAAGTCAAGCTTGTGCCTAGATTGGCACCGAGAACAATGGCAACACCGTTTAGCAAGGGAAGAGCCCCCATATTGACAAGGTTGATGACGATAATCAGCACGATGCTGCTGCTTTGCAATAGGGTAGCTAACAAAATTCCCGTCACTACGCCGGTGAAGGGGCTTTGGGTCATAGTGGTGAGAATCTTTTTTGTCCGTTCACCGACGATATTTTGCAGCGCCCAGCGCATGAGATATAAACCGAGCAAAAAGCAAGAAATTCCCAGAAGAAATACGGCTATTCCGAAGAATGCAGTTTGTATCGGCATATTTGCTAATAACGACTTCATATATTTTATTCCCCCAAGAATCGGCGATTTTAGGACAATCCTGCAAGTGTAATCAGGTAGTCCTAATAAACAAGTTATGCAGCAATTTATGTTTTTTGCTATTTTCGTGGAAATATCGGAAAAGATATGGTACGCTATTTATGTTGGTACAGTATTTATGTCGGGAGGTTCACTATGTCTAACGATTGTATTTTTTGTAAAATTATCGAAGGTACAATACCAAGCAACAAAGTATATGAAAATGACTACGTACTCGCGTTTCGCGATATATCGCCGGAGGCGCCTGTCCATGTATTGATGATACCTAAGAAACATATTCCTTCGGTTATGCATGTTGAGGAAACGGATATGGTCTATATTCAACAAATTCATTTAGCGGCACAAAAAATTGCGCAGGAATTAGGGGTAGCAGAAACCGGATTCCGATTGGTAAATAACTGTGGTGACGAAGGTGGTCAGACGGTCCATCATTTACATTATCACTTGTTAGGCGGCAGAAATTTACAGTGGCCACCAGGTTAAAGCTTGACACTAAGCGAAAATGTGAATATAATATCTTTTGATGGGCATATGTTATTGTTTACAGTCGTTGGAGGGAGGGAAAGTATATGGCAGAAATCAATGTACGTAAAAATGAGACATTAGATAGTGCACTTCGCAGATTTAAGCGCTCTTGCTCTAAAGACGGGGTAATTGCTGAATTGAAAAGAAGAAAGCATTATGAAAAGCCAAGTGTAAAACGCAAGAAAAAATCTGAGGCTGCTCGTAAGCGCAAGTTTTAGGGGGTATCTGTTTGAGTCTAAAAGCAAGACTTAATGATGATATGAAACTTGCAATGAAGAGCCAGGACAAATTTCGTCTGTCTGTAATCCGCATGGTTCGTGCTGCGATACAAAATGTAGAAATCGACAAAAAAGTAGAGCTTTCAGACGATGAAGTACTTGTAGTTCTCAATCGTGAGGTTAAGCAACGTAACGATTCCCTCCAGGAATTCAAAAATGCCAATCGTGAAGATTTAGCAAGTAAAACGGAGCGGGAAATAGCCATTTTAATGGAGTATATGCCGCAGCAGTTATCAAGAGAAGAATTGGAAGTTCTAGTACAAGAGGCTGTAACCGAAACCGGTGCTTCATCGAAAAAAGATATGGGTAAAATTATGCAATACTTGATGCCTAAAATACAAGGACGAGCTGACGGGAAACTTGTCAATCAGATCGTTCAACAATATTTACAATAAAGAAGACTTAATTTAGGTGGGGTGTTGTACCCCAGCTAAATTTTAGTCGCACTTATCCTCGTGAGGATAAAAAATAAAGTAGCCGTATATGATACAGCTACTTTATTTTTTTCACCCTAGTGGATTGATACTAATCGGTTTGTCGTACATAAGCATCTCGCTTTTTTGTGCATAAAAAGAGAGGAAAGAAATAACGAGTGGTACTAAAATTGAAATACAGGAGGAGTACAAAGTATGCAATGGATAGAACAATTGAACAAAGCAATCAACTATATCGAAGATCATATCTCGGAGGAAATAGACTATCAACAAGTGGCAAAGGTAGCTTGCTGCTCTACATATCATTTTCAGAGAATGTTTGCTTATATGGCAAGTATTTCTCTTTCTGAATATATCCGACGTAGACGTATGTCGTTAGCCGCCGTTGATTTGCAAAGTGGTGACGAAAAAATTGTAGATATTGCATTGAAGTACGGCTATACTTCTCCGACGGCATTTAATCGCGCATTTCAAAGTATACATGGAATTTCACCTTCAATGGCAAGAAAAGAGCGAATTTCTGTGAAATCGTATCCACCGATTAGTTTCAAAATCACAGTAAAGGGAGTGGAAGAAATGAACTATCGAATTGAGGAAAAGGAGGCTTTTCGGATTGTTGGCGTATCCCAACCTATGTACAAAGAGATTGAAAAGAATTTTACGATTGTCCCACAAATGTGGCAAAAGGCCGCTACGGACGGAACAATCCCTAAATTGGCAGCGATGATGAACGGTCAACCTGCGGGACTTTTAGGAGTAAGTGCCTGTAATGACGATGAGGAATGGAAGTATTTTATTGCAGTTTCATCTTCAAAGCCAATAGATGAAACATTAGAAGAATACATTGTTCCTGCTGCTACATGGGCGATTTTCGCAGGGACTGGAACTAATAAGTCTATTCAGGAATTAGAGCAACGCGTCGTAACAGAATGGCTGCCTACTTCCGGTTATGAATATGCCAATGCCCCAGATATTGAAGTCTATCTAAACCCCGATCCCAATAATGCACAGTATGAAGTCTGGATACCTGTCGTAAAGAAAGCGTAAACATGTGTCTAACCTCCGCGTATTAGCAGAATATATAAGCATATAATAGTGTAACGGCGATTTTGAAGTGATCATCAGAATCGCCGTTACTTATTTTTAAAGCCAGCGTTTTATTGATTTTACGGCGTACACAATACCTAAAGTGAGAAAGAATAATACCGGATATCCGACATTTCACATAGTCATCACATAGATTTGCATTTCTCTGGATATCAATGTAAAATTATATAATTAAGAATATTCACATCAAAGGAGGGAAGACATGAAGCGTGTTATGAGATACATATGTTTATGTATGGTTATGTCATTATGTTTAGTTTTTTTTAGCGGTGTCGATGTTGCTGCTGTAAATCAAAATGATGTGATATATGTGATTCCGCTTGAGCAGACGGTCGAGAAGGGGCTTCAATCATTTTTGCAAAGAGCAATCGATGAAGCAGAAAAGGCAGAAGCCACTGTGATCGTGATTGAGATGAATACGCTAGGCGGAGAGATTGAGGCTGCTGTGGATATAGCTCAAACGTTCAAAATGACGCCATTGCCGATGATTACATATGTTACGGGTACGGCAACTTCTGCGGGAGCGTATATTGCGTTGAATACACCGATGATTGCCATGGCACCGGGAACATCGATTGGAGCCGCAGAGCCGAGAGTTATCACAGGAGAAGTCGCTGATCCGAAAACGTTAGCATTCTGGAGAGCTGAGATGGAATCAGCGGCAGATGCGTACGATCGACCGGAAATTTATGCGGCGGCGATGGTAGACCGCAGTGTCGTCATTGAAGGATTGACTGCTGAAGGAGAGCTTTTGTCCTTGACAGCACAGAAAGCTGTTGAGGTGGGGATTGCAGACGGAGTATTTAAGAATCGACAGGAAGTCCTCAACCATTACGGATATTCAGGAACTGTCATTGAAGTGAAAGTGAGCTTTGCGGAAAAATTGGCACGGTTTGTGACGAATCCTTATGTTATGCCGATTTTATTGACGATTGCCTTTTTGGGAATTGCCATAGAATTTATCATTCCGGGATTTGGACTTCCGGGAATTATGGGAATCTCTGCGCTGGGTATATTTTTTCTCGGACATATTGTCTCCGGTGCCGCGGGCTATGAAGTGTTGATTCTTTTTGTGCTGGGGGTCATTCTACTGGCGATTGAGCTGTTCGTACCCGGGGGGATATTCGGTATTGCCGGGTTTATCGCTATGGGTCTGGCAATTGTTCTCGCGGCACACGATACGGCATTGGGAATTAAATCGTTATTTATTGCGTTGTTGATTACTGTTGTCGTCAGTATCATTTTAATTAAGTATTTCGGTTTCCGCGGAGTATGGAATAAATTCGTACTCAGTGACAGCCAGCAGAATGAAGCTGGTTATGTAGCACCCCAAGTGCCTAAAGATTTATTAGGGCAGGAAGGGATAGCGCTGACACCGTTGCGACCTGCCGGGACAGCGCGTTTTGCCGACGATTATCTTGCAGACGTTGTCGGAGAAAGCGGGTATATTACTCAAGGCAAAAAAGTTAAAGTTGTAAAAATTGAAGGAACTCGTATTGTCGTTAGAGAAGTAGTATAGTACAGCAGTGAAAATTAAACATTATAGTAAAGGTGAGGTGGAAATATGGATCCAGCGATAATTACAATATTAATTTTTGTCGCGATTATCATTATTGGATTGTATATTCTTTTGAGTGTAATTCCTGTCATGCTGTGGATTTCTGCATGGGCATCAGGGGTTAAGATTGGAATTCTGACGTTAGTCGGAATGCGCTTGAGAAGGGTAACTCCGGCTCGAATCGTCAACCCGATGGTTAAAGCGACGAAAGCAGGCTTAAAAGTAGGTACAAATCAGTTGGAAAGTCACTATTTAGCAGGTGGTAATGTAGACCGTGTTGTCAATGCATTAATAGCTGCTCAGCGTGCAGAGATTCCGTTACCTTTTGAACGGGCGGCTGCGATAGACCTCGCTGGTCGGAACGTGTTAGAAGCAGTGCAAATGAGTGTAAATCCGAAGGTGATCGAGACTCCGGTGGTATCGGCTGTGGCGGCTGACGGAATCGAAGTGAAGGTATTGGCGAGAATTACAGTACGAGCCAATATTGATCGTTTAGTCGGAGGAGCCGGCGAAGAGACGATTATCGCCCGTGTTGGTGAAGGAATTGTAACGACTGTCGGTTCGGCGAAAAGCCATAAAGAAGTTTTAGAAAATCCTGATAACATTTCAAACACTGTATTGAATCGCGGTCTTGATGCCGGTACTGCATTTGAAATTCTATCGATCGATATTGCCGATGTTGATATCGGAAAGAATATCGGAGCGATGTTACAGACTGATCAAGCGGAAGCAGACAAGAAGATTGCTCAGGCGAAAGCGGAAGAGCGCAGAGCGATGGCGGTTGCACGTGAGCAGGAAATGACTGCCTATGTCGAAGAAATGCGTGCAAAAGTTGTCGAAGCCGAATCGGAAGTACCAAAGGCAATGGCAGATGCGTTGCGCGCAGGTAAGCTGGGCGTGTTGGATTATATGAATATGCAGAACATTGTGGCAGACACCGGTATGAGACAATCAATCGCCGGAATGGACGGAAAGAAATCAGATATCGATATGACTGACAAAAAATAGGTGGATTTCGATGGAAGGATTAATTATACTTTTTGTAATCATCGGTGCGATTCAGAAGATCGTGGAGAAAATACAAGAAGCACGTAAAGGGAAGAATCCCGCAGAAGTTCGCACTCCGGAGCCGCAAGGGCAAAGGTCACAGACAGAGGCAGCCTCATCAGATCCGTTTGACATCTTTCGCGATTGGGAGAAGATTTTCTTCCCGCAGGAGCCAGAGACGGTTGCCAAAGATACAGATCATGCGGATGATCAATGGTTTGAAGAACCGTATACTGAACAGCAGCCGGTTAATGTATATACGCCGCCGACGAGCATGCCGGACAGTATCAATACAGCAAGTCAGCAGAACATCAGACCGCAGTTCCAAAGAGCTATGCAGCAAGCGGGATCGAACTCCAAAGCTGTTGGAGCATTTGCGGCAGAAAGTCATTCGATTGCAAGTCACGAGATAGGCTCGCAGCAGAAGTTGCAAGTCAATCGGGAAGCAGTTCGCCAAGGAATTCTCTGGTCAGAGATATTGACAGCTCCGAGAAGTTCATTGCATTGGCGTAAACATCAAGGAGGCAGTTCGAGAGGGTAATTCTATGTATCAGCAGGCAGTGAGTTTTTCACTTACGCCTGCTGATATTTTTTGTATAGAATTCAAAGGTTGATGAAGCATTTTGTTTCGAAGAAATAGAATATATTTATGTAAATTTAGGAATGTTAAAATTGAAGTTAAAACTATATATAAATTAGAGCTACCTGGAGTATGCTTTTTTTTATATCTCATTAGTCTACAAATTCGCGGTATTAAAGTAATACTTTTTTGAGTTTAATTTGAATTAAGACTGAGAGGAAGTTTTTATAAAATGAGGAAGGTTCTTTTCTTGATAAAATTATCCAGACCAGAACAGTGGATAAAAAATTTTTTTGTTTTTGCGGGTATTGTTTTCTCAGGACAAATAACGAATGTAACTGCAGTATTAAACAGTATTATAGCTTTTATATTATTTTGTATAGCCAGTAGTTTGATATATGTATTAAATGATTTAGTGGATATAGAAAAGGACAAGTTGCATCCCAAAAAGAAACTACGTCCACTAGCGGCTGGTCATTTAAAAAAATCGGATACATACGTTTATGTGCTGATTTTAACTGCTTGTTTAATTGGCGGATATTTTTGGTCGATTGCGGTTTCAATCATTATTTCTACATACATCATTATAAATATTTTATATGCCGTTTGTTTCAAAAACATTGTCATCATTGATGTTTTTTCAATTGCATCAGGCTTTGTATTAAGAGTCGTCGCCGGAGCAGTTGCTGTATCAGCAATGCCTTCTCCTTGGTTACTTCTGTGCACATTATTATTGGCACTGTTTCTCGCTTTAGGAAAACGGAGACATGAACTGCTTTTATTACAAAATAATGCAAAAGATCATAGAGCAAATCTAGGTGAATATAATATCGATTTGATTAACCAATGGACGAGTATTACAACGGCAACAACGATTTTGACATATTCGTTATATACGTTTATTGAACTGTCACATATATGGATGATGACCACAATTCCTTTCGTAATTTACGGGTTATTTAGATATCAGTACCTTGTTTTCGTGAAAAAACAAGGTGGCAGTCCGGAAAAAATTCTTATTTCGGATACTCCGTTTATTATCAATGGTTTGTTATGGGCTTCTACTGTTTTTTTTATTGTATATTTACTGTGATTTTAGAAGAATAGGAAAGGAATTGATCTTTTGAAATGGATTTTAATTTTAACTTCCGTCTTTTTAAGTGCCAACGGTCAAATATTTATGAAGTGGGGAGTTCAATCACCAAAGCCGTTGTTTCCTGTTAAACAAGAGTTTTTATTATTTGTATCTTGGCCGGTATTATTGGGAATCTTTTTATATGGACTAAGTACAATTACTTGGATTTTTGCATTGCAAAAATCTGAATTGAGTACCGCTTATCCAATGGTTAGTTTAAGCTATGTGTTCATCATTGTCGTCTCGTATTTTCTTTTTAATGAGCCGATTTCAGTGTTTAAGTGGACCGGTGCGGCACTTATTTGTTTAGGCGTATTTTTAATTTCCCGTTCGTAAAGGAGAAGATATGAAACGTAAGCTTGTTTTTCCAATTGGTATATTCTTGCTCGCACTTTGTGTGCGCTTGGTATTTAATAAGTTCTTTTTTTCGCCATGGGTAAGCGATGAACCTTCTTTGTTCTCGTATGCAACGAATGTAATGAACGGTCTGTATTATGGCACGGAAGGCGTTTATTGGCCGCCGGGTTATATTTTTTTTACTGGTTTTTTATTTAAAATTTTCGGACAGCCTGAGATTCCCTATATTGTTTCTATAAAAATCATCCAATCAATTTTAGGCGCATTGACTGCCGCACTAATATACGGCATAACGATGAAATTATTCAAACAATACAGCATTGCTATTACAGCAGGTATTCTATACGCGGTGTATCCGCCTGCAATACTATATACGGGAATGTTTATCAGTGAAACATTGTGGATATTTGTATTATTCTCGGGAATACTCTGTGCGCAGATAGCAGTTGAAGAAAAGTCTAGTAAATTATTAGTGGTTACGGGCATTATTTTTGGAATTGCTTCTTTGATTCGCACAGTTGCTTTGCCTTTTGGGGTGTTAATTGGATTTCTCCTTTTGTTCCATGAAAAGAAAATCAGCGTCAATTGGGGCAAGGCAGTAAAAGGAACAGGTATCGTGTTATTATTTATGTTTCTGACAATCTTACCTTGGACAATTCGCAATTATATTGTAGTAGGCGAATTTGTCTTTATAGATGTAAATGCAGGAATTAATTTATATCTGGCACATAATGAAAAATCGACAGGTCAATGGGTAAACATGGGACCTGACGACCCTATTATTCAATTACGAGATCATCCCGATGTCGATAAAGAAGGGAAACGACGCGCGTTTGAATATATTGTAAACAATCCTGTAAGAACATTAGAGAAAGCCATACAAGTAAATCATTTGTTTTGGACAAAAGAAAATTCCGATGTGCAACGATTTGCTTCAAACTGGGTAAAAAATTTATATACAGTTTTTTCTTTCAGACTACTAGCAATTATATCAGTGCTGGGAATAATATTGAGCAGACAATATTGGCATGATACATCATGGCTAGTCTTATACATAGCTGCTTATAATCTCTTGATAGCATTTCTGTATTTTGCACCGAGATATCGTTTTGCCATTGAGCCGCTACTGATTCTTTTTGCAGCGTTTACAATTAACTTATTAGGCAAATTATTATTTAAAAAATATCTATTTAAATCAACTTCATAATCAAAAATCCTTATACGTTAGACTTTCGAAGATGAAAGGATAACTTTTTACATAATTATATACACTACTTTTTGTAAAACGGTTCTCTATTTTGGAATTAATCCGAAAAATAGGGAACTTTTTTTACATTTTTACGTCATTATTAATAAATTAGATTTCGAGCGTGAGAAGCCTTATCGCACGAGTCCGTTATGTGCTCAAAGATTTTTTGGAAGGAGAAGCATAATGAGAAAATACGCTAGCTATTTAGATAGTATATTTCAAAAAAACACCCGACGGCATCGAAACCGAACTGTATTCCAATATGCGGGAATGGCGGCTTGTGCGGCGGTTTTACTGCTTTGCATTTGGACAATTCCTAAATTGTTTACCAATCCCAATAATCTCGGCGAAATCGTTATAGACAATGACCCAAACGCAAGTATCATTGACACATCAATTATTGGTCTGCCAGTGAACAATTTTAGCCTTTCGGAAATCCAGTTCGACGTTGAAATGGATCGCATGGTACATTCCAAGCTCAGTGATTTTTTCTCTTACGGCGCGCCGCAAATGTTCGCTTTTGTGCGGGTCACTGGAACAGAATTGTGGGAAGATAAAAACCCGGGTTATGAAGTAGGTGGTGTATGGAAACAAACCTCGTCCCTTCGTATCCTTTCTTTATTATGGAGCCGCTATGATGGTATTCCTGAAACCCTTTCGCTGTCGCAAAACCTTTATGGCGGTTGTACAGGCGAAGAAAAAAATAATCTTCTCCGCGAAGGTGGTGTTTACCTGCTGCCGCTGGGATATTGGCAGGAAGAAGACATATGGTATGTCGTAGGTGACCTTGATGTACAATTTGAAATTGACGACCGAGGGCGCGTCTGGACACATTCGCCGCATGAGGACTTCAATCGTTTCGATGGCGAAGACGCGAGTGTCCTTGCGGAAGCTATCACCGTCTTAACATCAGACGAAAATCTTCCCGCTGTCATTACCTCATTCGGAGAAATTGCGCGGCATTGGGGCGTATTAGTTGAAGCCACTGTCATGTCTGCGAGCCACACCAAAGACCAATGGGGTGATGACCATTATGAGTACAGCTTGAGCACGGACAATATTCTCTCCGTATCATCAAATCGCTGGTACTCGTTACAACCAGAGGACGGAGATGAGATTAGCGCGATATCGTATGGTCCCAAATACCTTGAATTGGGAGGGCAGTATTTGATATTCCTTGACCCTTCCGAAGGCGGACCTTATATCGAGCCTGGGAGGGTAGCAAAAATAAACGATGATGGTACAATCACCGCCATTTCTCCAGTGACTGAGTATATGCCTTATACAAACGTATTCGAGGGATATGACGGTTTTACTGTTGCACAAATGAAAGAAGAAGCTGAACGTGCTAAAGCGTGGCACGAAAGCTATGCAAAATAGCGAAGTAAATATGAGCGGTGGTCAAGATATAAAAATAATTCTATACAAATAAATCATTAGAGAGTTTGCAAAGAAATTATTTTGCAAACTCTTTTTGCTTATAAAATACGATCTGAAAATTTGCATGATGTTACATTATAGCAGTATTCGATTGTTTTCATATACGCGGTGCATAATGCATAGAGTGTAAAGAGAAATAGAGTCTCCATAAGGAGAGGAATCGCATGGGAAAGAAAAATAACACACATAAACAGGTGAACTCTGGTTGGCAGCAGCGGTTTAAAAATAAAATTGTCAAATCGTTGGATTTGCCGAAGGATTTAATATTTGACTTGCCGCGTACGACGATGATCGGTGACATGCAATTGTATGTCGAAAACCATATTGGGTTGTTGGAGTTCTCTGATACGAAAATCCGTCTGCAAACAAGGGCGGGAGAGCTGTTCATTTACGGAACAAGTTTGGTGATTTGCGGTGTCATGTACAGAGAGATACTGATCGAAGGAAAGATCGACAATATCAAGTGGAAAATTGACGGCAATCAGGTGGAGGGGTAACAATGATTTCGGAGAAAATAAAAAATTTCTTTCAAGGAACGATATCGGTGGAAGTGACGGGTAAGTTGTTATCACCACTGCTCAATCAATTGAATCGATCGGGTATCTATCTTTGGGATGTGCGAAAGACTTCTGATGAAACAATCCAGTTTACGCTTAATTTGCGTGATTTTAGATATTTTCGCGCGTGTCTGAAAAAGACAAACTGTAAATTTACGATTAAGCACAAGAGCGGAATCCCCTTTTTTAATTGGAGGTTGCGCAAGCGTTACATGTTCGTCGCAGGATTTTTATTTTTTTTGTTGTTTATTTGGACAATGACCGGTTTTATTTGGGATATTGAAGTTCGTGATCAGCATGGGAAGCAGCTTACATACGAAGCGGAGACGGTGATTCGCGAGCAGTTGGTGGAAATCGGTGTAGCAGAGGGCACTTGGAAACGCAACATTCCAGACAAGGATATGATACAAAGCCAATTGCGTGAGCAACTGCAAAATGAATATGTATGGATCGGCACGGAAGTCCAAGGCACGAAATTGAAAATTACGGCAGTACCGATTGCCAAAGCAAAAACGGATGAGAAATCGGTTCCGTCAAATTTAGTTGCCCGCAAGCAGGCGATGATTCATCGAATTTTGGTCTATGAAGGTGTGGCGTATGTGAAGCCGGGACAAAAAGTGTCTGCGAATCAAATTTTGATTTCCGGAAGTTTATATGAAGATGAGCAGGGCGGCAAAAAAATAGCGGCGGAGGGTGTCGTCGAAGGAATTGTTTGGTATACTGTAGAGGTGGCATTACCGTTACAGAGAGAAGTCGATACATATACAGGAAATTCCGTGAAAAAGCACAGGTTGGTCTGGAAACAATGGGATGTTCCGCTGTATCTGCGCAAGAGTTTAGCTGAACTGGTTGACCATGACATGACGACTGTCGTCAAGCAAGCAGAATGGGGAACGATGCGTTTTCCTGTGGAATTGCATGTCGATACGTATTTCGAGAAAGAGAAAGAAGTTGTACATTTAGATCGGGAAGCCGCGAAAGATATTGCTCTGGAAAGTGCGCGGCAACGAGTGAAAGGGCAAAAGGATTTCAAAGAAGTTGTTTCGGAAACAATAATCGAATACAATATTGATGAGCAGCAAGCATATTTAAAAGTGTTAATTGAAACAATTGAAGATATAACGGTCAGAAAAGTGATATAATGATTAAAAACATAAAAGGAGTGGGTTCAGGGTTTGAATGGACAAATACAAG
The DNA here is from genome assembly GCA_023388635.1 of Bacillota bacterium. Taxonomy (GTDB): domain Bacteria; phylum Bacillota; class Bacilli; order Desulfuribacillales; family Desulfuribacillaceae; genus JAEWFW01. The sequence goes on along the minus strand of JAEWFW010000009.1, from coordinate 13,729 downwards.
TGAAAATAGCTTTGGGAAATGTTGATGAAACGACAAACTTATTTGGTCCGAATGATCAATTTCTGAAAGAAATTGAGAAGTTTTTCCCGGTAAAAATCGTCACACGCGGCGATGAAATTACTGTAACCGGTACAACCGATGACGTAAAAAAGGTTGAGGCTGTCATAGGAGATTTGCGCGGTTTAATCGGTCTGAAACACGATATTTCTTTGCGCGATGTCTTGTACATGATTCAGATGCACAATCTGGAAGCGCAAGGCAACGTGGCGCACGTATTAAATGAAGAGATTGCCAAGACGGTCAAGGGGAAATCGATTAAAGTCAAAACGATCGGACAAAAAGAATATATCAAGCAAATTAAAGCGAAAGACATTGTGTTTGGTGTCGGACCGGCGGGAAGTGGTAAGACATTTCTTGCCGTGGTTATGGCTGTGGTTGCGTTGAAAAATAACGAAGTCAAAAAAATTATTCTTACACGACCGGCGGTAGAAGCAGGGGAAAATCTCGGATTTTTGCCGGGGGATTTGCAAGAGAAGGTCGATCCGTATTTGCGTCCTTTATATGATGCATTAATTGAGCTATTGGGCATGGATACGATGCAGAAATTTATAGAGCGCGGTATCATCGAAATCGCTCCGTTGGCATTTATGAGGGGACGGACGTTAAACGATTCATTTGTCATCCTTGACGAGGCGCAGAATACGACACGGGAACAGATGAAGATGTTCCTGACGCGATTGGGATTCGGATCGAAAATGGTCGTCACGGGAGACGTGACGCAAGTTGATTTACCGCGAGGAAAAACGTCGGGATTATTGGATGCTGTTAAGGTTCTGGATAGTGTCGATGATATCGGCATTGTGTATTTGCGAGAAGTTGATATTGTGCGTCACCAACTAGTTCAGAAAGTCATACATGCATACGAAGGTGGAACCGGCTCATAATCCAGTGAGGTGAGTATACGTGGGGAACAGAGTTTTGCAGAAATCAAAAGATGTATTAGAACGGTACAAGCTTCAAGGAAATGCCGTGCTTCGCTATGTGCTGCTGGGAATGCTGATGACGGGAATCTTTCTTTTGATGCTGGAAGGAGTCAGCAGCGTTTCCTATGACCTGCGTGTCGGTGATCGAAGTCCTGAGGATATCATTGCTAATCGTACGGCAGTCGATATTGTCGCCACAGAACAGGCGAGAAATGAAGCGCGAGCACTGGTTGAAGATATTTATCGCATGGATCACACTGTATTGAATAAAGTCAATGCCAGCATTGATCAGCTTTTCTTTGATGTAAAGCGGCTGAAAAATGAGGAAATCACGGAAACGATCAAAATCAACACGCTGCAAGAGCGGAGTGAAATTAACCTTTCCGAAGAACTGTATTATAAACTGCTGTATTCAGAGCCGGAAAATCTCGATCGAATGCGCTTGTATATTCGAGACATCGTATCGCAGACGATGCAAGACGGTTTGAAGCAGACAGATTTGAAAAATGCGCGTGCATTGGCTGACGATTTGATTATCGGTTTAGAAGCAACTAAAGATGAGCGCTTTATTATTCGTGAAATCGTTGAAAATTCGATTGCTGCCAATATGTTTTTTGACCAGCAATCGACGGACGAGCGCCGCAGTCAAGAAGAATCGTCTGTTGCCGATCGGATGATCCCGAAGAACACTTTGATTGTCGCGAAAGGCGACGTGATTACAGAAGATATATATGTAAAATTAGATTCCCTGCACATGTTGGAAGAGCGCATCCCGTATATTGATTGGGCAGGGACGTTCATTATTGTCTTGATCCTCGTATTAGGTCTGTACCGGTATTGTCAGATCTATAAAGCGGATATCATACGTGATAATCGTTTATTAGGATTGCTGATTTTAATTTGGGTGCTTATGCTGTTTGTCATTAAAATCGTTCATATGACGATTGGTGTGATCGACTACAGTTCCGTGGGTTATTTGGTGCCGATTGCTACTGGCACGATGCTGATTTCTATTCTAATCAGTTCGCGGATTGCTGTCTTTTCGTCGATTGCTTTTAGCATCATTGTCAGTTTTATATTTCAAACGGACCCAGCTTTGCTGTTTGATTTCCGTTTCGGTTTTGTCAGCCTTACATCCAGCTTGGCGGGAGCGTTCTGTGTGACGAAGATGACACAGCGTTCGGCAATTATGCGGGCGGGTATCGTCATCGCATTTGTCAATGTACTAGCGATTGCAGCGATCCATTTATTGTCAGTGGAGCTGCAAACGACGGTTTTATCGACGAATTTGTTATTTGGTGTGATTAACGGCTTGGTGTGTTCTGTGTTGACTTTGGGAATATTGCCTTTCATGGAGAGCACGTTTGGCGTCATGTCGTCGGTCAGTTTGCTGGAATTATCGAATCCGAATCACCCACTATTGCGAAAATTGCTTGTGGAGGCACCTGGGACGTATCATCACAGTGTGATTGTCGGGAATTTGGCGGAAGCAGCGGCAGAATCGATCGACGCAGACCCGTTATTGGCGCGTGTCGGAGCGTACTACCATGATGTAGGGAAGACGAAACGACCGTATATGTTTATTGAAAATCAACTGAATAAGGACAATCCTCATGACAGGATTGCACCCGGACTGAGCTCATTGATTATTACATCCCATCCGAAAGACGGTGTGGAGTTAGCGGAAAAACATAAAATCCCCCAACAGATTTGTGATATTATTTTTCAACATCACGGTACAGGATTATTGAGTTTTTTCTACAATAAAGCCAAGGAAGAAGCCAATGGAGCCAGTGTGCGCGAAGAAGATTTTCGCTATAAGGGTATGAAGCCGCAGACGAAAGAGGCGGCGATTGTCATGGTAGCCGACTCGGTGGAAGCCGCTGTGCGCTCCATGTCCAAACCGACACAAGCGGGTATGGAAACGATGATCCGCAAAATTATTAAAGACAAATTAGATGACGGACAATTTGATGAATGCGATTTGACTTTTAAGGATCTGGATCATATGGTGCATGCCTATTTGCATGTTCTCAATGGAATCTACCATTCGCGAATTGAATATCCGGAAGATAATCATCAACTGCTTGCGAAAGAGGTGATTTCATGAGTTTTGAAATCGACTGGTTACAGGAACATCCTAAGCGCGAAGTTGCGCAAAATATGCTCGATAAGATGACAGCTTGCTTACAGGCCGCAGGGGAATTGACTGGGACGGACGAGGGCGAATTCAGTATCATGTTCGTCGACGAAGCGCGCATTCAGGAGATTAACCGCGAGTATCGCAACATCGATCGAACAACCGATGTCATATCGTTCGCGCTCAATGATGATGAAGATGAGGATGATTGGCAGGATTCAGAGGAATTGGCTTATCATCTCGGAGATATTGTCATATGCCTCGAAGTAGCGGAGCGACAAGCAGAAGAATACGGTCACGGTTTGGAAAGAGAGATGTGCTTTCTAGCGGTACACGGTCTGTTGCACTTGTTGGGCTACGACCATCAGGATTTGCAGCAGGAGCAGGAAATGTTCGGGTTACAGGAAGAGATTTTGCGGAGTGAAGGGTTGTAGTGCTATGGGACAAAAACACACCGAAGTAGAGCAAACATTGAAGCAGAGACTCATAGAAGCCGCGAAATTGGCGATGGACAATGCCTATGTACCCTATAGCCGATTCCGAGTGGGAGCGGCTGTGTTGACGGATGACGGCAATATATACAGCGGATGCAATGTGGAGAATGTGTCCTATGGTTTGACGAATTGCGCGGAACGGACGGCGGTATTTAAAGCGGTATCGGAAGGGGCACGTAGGGTACAAGCTGTGGCGATCGTCGGAGATACAGAGCAACCGATCGCGCCATGCGGTGCGTGTAGACAAGTTCTAGCGGAATTTGCCGATTCTCAGACGCCGGTGTATTTAGTAAGTGCAACCGGACAAGTGAAGCATTGTACGTTAGAAGAGCTGCTGCCGTATGCATTCAGACAATTGTAATCGTAACTCCTGGAAATTGTAATCGCAATCAAAATTATTACTTGGCTAGGATATTATTATGGAATATAAAGGAGAAGTACAGTGAGTAAACATGCATTTAAATCAGGTTTTATCTCTATTGTCGGTCGTCCCAATGTCGGGAAATCGACCTTGTTGAATCAATTGCTCGGGCAAAAAGTGGCGATTATGTCGAACAAGCCGCAGACGACGCGCAATAAGATTCAGGGAATTATGACAAGAGAATCATTTCAGGCGGTGTTCATCGATACCCCGGGTATCCATAAACCGAAACATCGTTTGGGTGAATTTATGAATAAACAGGCGACGAGTACGCTGGGAGAAGTGGATGCCATTCTGTTTTTGGTAGAAGCCGACCAGGAACCAGGCGGTGGCGATGAATATATTGCGCAGATGCTTGCAGGAGTGAAAACACCGATTATTCTCGTCATTAACAAAGAGGATTTAATTACGAAAGACCAATTGCTAGTGCGGATCGGTCAATACAAGGATTTGCTGAATGTGGCGGCGATCATTCCAATTTCAGCTTTAAAAGGCGAGAATCTCGACGTACTCGTCAATGAAATCGTCAAAATGTTGCCGGAAGGACCGATGTATTTCCCATCGGATCAAGTTACCGACCATCCGGAGCGTTTTATCATCGCCGAATTGATCCGCGAAAAAGTCCTTGAATTGACGCGCGAAGAAGTACCTCATTCGATTGCCGTCGTGATTGAACAGATTAAGGAACGTGACAATACAGATACGCTGTTTGTATCGGCAATTATCTACGTCGAACGGAGCTCGCAAAAAGGGATACTGATCGGCAAACAAGGTCAGTTGATGAAAGAAATTGGTAAGCGTGCGCGCAATGATATTGAACGATTGCTCGGTTCGAAAATTTATCTCGATTTGTGGATTAAAGTCAAGAAAGACTGGCGCAATCAAGCAGTCGATCTTAGAAATTTTGGCTTTATTGAATAACCAATATTATTCAAGGTAAATATTGCGGGTTATGAATTTATCTATCTATGAGACAATAAGAATAAGTGAGACTAACGGTCACTGATAGTAAAGAGCGACTAAGATTCAGATACCTGAATCAAGTCTTACTTTATCGATATTTCGATGAGAAAGGTTTGGTTATGATGAAGAACTTTTCTTGGCAATACTTTTCGTTATCTGGAAAAGTAGAAAGTTATCTGTTGTACAAAGATTTAGATATGGTCAATACGAGTTCTGCCGAAAATGAGGAAGGCGTTGAGCCGGATAGTGGCATATGATTTTTCAGACAGAGGGCATCGTATTGAAATCTGTAGATTATGGGGAATCACATAAGATTGTCCATATTTTGACACCTATGCAAGGTAGAGTATCGATTATGGCAATGGGTGCCAAAAAGACAAATAGCAAATTTGCCGCACTCACTCAGCCGTTCATCATGAGTGAGTTTGTCTTGTATAAAAAGCCGTCTTCGCTCGGTAGAATTAACCAAAGTGAAATTATCAGTTCCTTCGGGGGAATTCGTGAAGACTTGTTATTATCTGCCTATGGGATGTATATTTGTGATTTATCTGATCGTGTCGTTGAAGAGATGGAGCCTGTGCCGGAAATGTATGCGTTAGTCAAAGCCATTCTGACGATGATCAATGTTCGGTCACATGATCCGGAAATTTTGACGCGCATTTTCGAAGTGAAATTATTTGATTTACGCGGATACCGACCAAATTTCGAACAATGTATGCATTGCTGTGCGCACGATCCAACCTATACGAGTTATATGTTTAGTGCGAAACTCGGTGGTTTTCTCTGTAAGAGCTGCCGTCAAGAAGATGCGCGTGCAATACCGATATCACCGACTACGGCAAAGTTACTTAGGGTATTTCAATATATTAAACTTGAAGATATCGGAAAGATTTCGATCAAACAGCAGTATCGTCAAGAGTTAGAAGCAGTGACGCAGAATTTCATCGAAGAGCATTTTGCGTTACAATTGAAGTCGTTTAAATTCGTGCAGAGTGTGAAAAGTATGTATGATTTGTAGAAAAGGAGACACATTAATACTGACTCTATAAAGATGAAAGCGGAGGTATTAATAGGATGTCTGAAAATCATAAACATACGAATACGAATCAAAGCAAAGACAATCAAGATTACGATAAATTACTTAAGGATGTACAGGCAATCGCGACGTATACCGGAGTATCTATGAAAGAAGCCTATGGATTATATATACGGAACGATAAAGATGTCGTCAAGGCAATTATTGAATTTGAGGATCAGCAACGGGGTACACCGATGTACGACAAAGTTATTTTGTACGGTGGAGAATTGCTCGATTTCATATGCAGCACCATTGCCAAAGGCAATGCCAGCAGAATTATCATCCGCCGCGGTCAAAGGATGTGCGTGACGATTCCGGTGACGCTGGGAGCAGTCGGTGTGGTCCTATATCCCTATATATCGATCATGGCGGTGTTAGCGATGATGTTTGGACAGTATGAAGTGCTTGTCGAAAAGAATCAAGTCGATAAGCAAAACAAAGAAGAGACGATCTCTCTGAAAAAACTGAAATTTGCGACAGTTGACAAACTTTAAAATCATTTGCTATAATCCTAGGGAATTCAATATATGAATACGATGATGAGGAATTTGCAAAGCCTGTCGATAATCCAGCGAGTCGGGTATAGTGTGAGCCGATATTATGAACTTTGCATGGCGCCTCGGAGTGTTTTGGCAAATAAGATGGACAAATTGTCAATTAGGGTGGAACCGCGGGTAGCTCCCGTCCCTTTAGCATTGCTATTGGGGCGGGAGTTTTTATATACTCAAAAATATAAACACACCTAAAGTTTCTGCCGCGCTTTCGGCTTGGTATTAGTGAAGTTTTCTTTATTTCAGAGGTATTATGGAGACTAAGGAGGAAATGAACAATGAATGTTCAGCAAATGATTCTTACATTACAAGAATTTTGGGGGAACCAGCAGTGTGCCATTCTGCAGCCCTATGATGTGGAAAAAGGCGCAGGTACGATGAGCCCTTACACATTTTTGCGCGTCATCGGACCGGAGAAATGGAATGTGGCGTATGTGGAACCATCCCGAAGACCGGCTGACGGCAGGTATGGCGAAAATCCCAATCGCTTGTACCAGCACCACCAATTCCAAGTGATCATGAAGCCATCGCCGGACAATATCCAGGAATTGTATCTGCAAAGCCTACAGCGTCTGGGGATCGATCCACTGGAGCACGATATCCGCTTTGTCGAAGATAACTGGGAGTCGCCAACATTGGGTGCCTGGGGACTCGGTTGGGAAGTGTGGCTGGACGGCATGGAAATTACACAGTTTACATATTTCCAGCAAGTCGGAGGCATTGATATGCGCCCCGTAGCAGTAGAAATTACCTATGGAATTGAACGTCTCGCTTCGTATATTCAAGAAAAAGAAAATGTCTATGATTTGGAATGGGTGAACGGGATCACGTATAAGGATATTTTCCATCAAGCGGAGTACGAGCATTCCAAGTACACGTTTGAAGTGTCCGACCAAGCGATGCTGTTTGAACTGTTTGTCACATATGAACGTGAAGCACAGGCGGCATTACAGGAAAAGTTGATCATGCCTGCCTATGATTACGTGTTGAAATGTTCACACACATTTAATTTATTAGATGCCCGCGGCGCCATTAGCGTCACGGAACGCACAGGATATATCGCCCGCGTGAGAAATTTGGCGCGGAAATGTGCGGAAGGTTATTATCAGCAACGAGAAGAACTGGGATTTCCACTTAAGTAACTGAAGGAGGATATAACATGAGTGTGAGGGATTTTCTTTTAGAAATAGGAACGGAAGAAATTCCGGCACGTTTTATGCCCGGAATTCTCGAGAATTTACAGAAAAAATCGGCAGCATGGTTGGAAAATTTGCATATAGCCTATGAAGAATTGACGACATACGGAACTCCAAGAAGAATTGTTTTGCATATTAAAAATTTAGCAGAGCATCAGCAGGATCAAGTGTTGGAAGCGAGAGGACCAGCGGTAAAGGCAGCCTATGACGAGCAAGGCAATTTGACCAAAGCCGGTATGGGATTTGCCAAAGGGCAAGGGGTAGAACCGGATCAGTTGGAAACCCGCGAAGTCGGAGCGAATTCCTATGTATTTGCTGTCAAGCATATCAAGGGAGAGCCTTCCGTCAACGTGCTTTCGTCGATTAAAGACGTGATTCTCGACTTGCCGTTTCCCAAGAATATGCGTTGGGGATATCAGGAGACGAAATTCGTGCGTCCGGTTCAATGGTTGGTATGTCTGTATGGCAGTGAAGTGATACCGTTTTCCCTGACGGATCGCATATCATCAAACATCACCTACGGTCACCGCTTTCTCAGCAAAGGGCCGTTAGAAGTCGCTAGTTCCGCTGACTATTTCTCGGTTTTAGAGAGCCAGTTTGTGATTGTCGATCAGGACGAGCGTAAGCAGGCAGTTTTGCGGGAAATAGAACGCATCGAGCGCGATCATCAAGTTCACGTCCATATTGACGAAGACTTGCTTGAGGAAGTCAATTTCCTAATTGAATATCCGACGGCATTGCTAGGCAGCTTTGACGTTGAATTTCTGGAAGTACCGGAACAAGTGTTGATTACGTCGATGAAAGAGCATCAACGGTATTTTCCGGTAATGGATGGAGAGGGCAATTTGCTGGCGCACTTTGTGACGATTCGCAACGGCAATGATCACGCGATCGATACAGTGCGCAAGGGTAATGAAAAAGTATTGCGCGCGAGATTGGCGGACGCGAGATTTTTCTATGAAGAAGATAAAAAGAGTCAAATCGATACATTAAATCAAAAATTGCGCTCGATCGTTTACCATGAAGAATTGGGAACGATTGCTGACAAAGTCGAAAGAATCGGCTCGCTCAGTGAACAAATCGCCAACTATATTGATAAAGAGCAGGCACTTGATACGATACAATTACAGCGTGCCGTACAAATCTGTAAATTTGACCTTGTGACGAATATGGTCTATGAATTTCCTGAATTGCAAGGGGTTATCGGTAAGCATTACGCGGAGCTGGCTGGGGAAGCGACGAATGTTTCACAAGCTGTGTTTGAGCACTATTTACCGCGCTTTGCAGGGGACATTTTGCCGCAATCACAAATCGGCGCCATAGTTGCAATTGCCGATAAAATTGATACGATCGTTGGCTGCTTCGGGATCGGTATTGTACCGACAGGCTCCCAAGATCCATATGCTTTACGGCGTCAGGCAGCCGGTATTTGTCAAATCATCAGACATTTGCAGATTGAATTGCCGATTGATGAATTGGTGGAGTTTGCACTCCATGTTTTCGCCGACAAGAAGTTGTTGAAAAAGGACAGATCGGTGCTGAAACAAGAAGTGATCGATTTCTTCATGCTGCGTGTAAAAAACAGCATGCAGGAAGATGGCATTCGTTATGACTGCATTGATGCGATTCTGGCGGTCGGAACGTACAATATACTTGACATGTTTAGGCGTGCAGCTACGTTGCAGCAAGCCGTAGAGCAACCGTGGTTCAAGGGATTGGCGGAATCTTATAACCGCATTCGCAATATAGCGAGCAAGGCAGACGCTTCGATTTCATTCCGTGAGGATTTGTTCAAGGAAACTGTGGAAAAAGAATTGTTCGATGCCTTTGAAAATTGCCGTTCACAATCGCAGGAACTAATGCATCAGCGGAAATACGATGAGATTGTGGAATTATATTGTGCTCTGAAACCTGTGATTGATCGATATTTTGAGAAGATTATGGTCATGGATGAGAATATCGACATTCGCCAGAATCGCTTGGCGTTTTTGCAAGAAATGCATTCCATGATGTCGATAATCGGCGATTTTAGCAAAATCTTTATCAAATAGTACTTGAATATTTAGGCTAACATATTATATAGTATATACTATATAAGGTATAAAAGCTTAATATTGTAACACATTGGTGGTGAAAATGATCGAGCTTACGAAACGTCAAGAGTACATTTTGGACATTGTTAAAAAGGAGGGTCCGATAACAGGAGAGAGTATTGCGGAGCGGTTGTCTTTAACGAGAGCAGCTTTACGACCTGATTTGGCAATCTTAACGATGTCTGGGTTTCTTGATGCCAGACCGAAAGTTGGCTATTTTTACTTAGGTGAAGAGGTATTCGGTAAAAAGCTGCGCGACATGAAGGTAAAGGACTATAAGTCGATTCCTGTCGTCATACATGAAAGCTCTACAGCGTATGATGCGATGTGTATGATGTTCATGGAAGATGTAGGCGCTGTTCTGGTAGTACGTGAGGAAAATCATCATAATTTATTGATAGGCATTGTCACGAAAAAAGACCTATTAAAGGTGGCTGTCGGCAAGCAAAATATGACGGAAATACCGATTCCCATGGTGATGACGAGAATGCCGCATATTGTGACCGTTTATCATGGGGAGTCGCTATATGAAGCGGCGAAAAGAATCGTCGAGTACCAAGTAGATTGTCTGCCGGTCGTTAACAAACTCGAAGAAGATTATGAGCTTGTCGGTCTGGTTTCCCGGGATACGATCACGCGGGTTTTTGTCGAATTGGGTTCGTCATACACAGTTTAGTAGGTGTTTTAGAGAAGGTAATGGGAGGGTTCAATCATTAATACTAATGCTTCGCTGCCAATTGTTTATGTAATTTCTGATTCTGTAGGAGAGACAGGAGAATATGTCGTACGCGCCGTAGCCAGCCAATTTAATGGTGGGCGTATTGATGTGCGCAGAATACCTTATGTTGACGATGAATCTTCGATTATCGAAGCATTCGAGCTTGCAAAAGAAGCAGATGCGTTTATCGCCTATACGTTAGTACGACCGCAACTGCGAGAGTTTGTTAAAGCGCAAGGAGCTCTGTATCAGATTCCAGCCGTAGATATTTTAGGGGATTTGATGAATACGTTTTCTGAGTTCTATCATAAGCAACCACATAATTCACCGGGATCGATGAGACAGATGGATGCCGAATATTTTAAAAAGGTGGAAGCGATTGAATTCGCCGTCAAATACGACGACGGCAAAGATCCGCGGGGGATTCTGCGGGCAGATGTGGTATTGATCGGTGTTTCCAGAACATCCAAGACACCGCTGTCTATGTATCTCGCACACAAGCGGCTGAAGGTCGCGAATGTTCCGCTGGCGCCGGAAGTAACACCGCCGGAAGAGCTATATTTGGCTTCACCGAAGAAGTGTATTGGACTCATCATCAATCCTGAACAGTTGAACGAAATTCGCCAGGAGCGTTTGAAAACCCTCGGTCTAAAGCGCAATGCCAATTATGCAAAATACGAGAGAATTTTGGAAGAGTTAGAGTTTTCAGAAAAGATCATGAAGCGCATAGGCTGTCCGATTATCAACGTGTCGAATAAAGCCGTGGAAGAAACGGCAGGAACTATATTAGAAATCCTAAAAAAGGGAGGAAAAATCAGTGAGTAAGAAATATGTATACCTTTTCAGTGAAGGGAAGGCAGACATGAAAAGTCTATTAGGGGGCAAAGGGGCGAATCTCGCCGAAATGACCAATGTCGGGTTACCTGTACCTCCCGGATTTACCCTCAGCACAGAGGCATGTAACGAATATTATAAAGCAAATCAATGCTTTACAGAGGAAATGGAAGGACAGGCATTAGAAGCATTACGTGTGCTCGAAGGGCAAGTAGGCAAGAAGCTCGGCGACAGTGAGAATCCGTTGCTCGTATCTGTTCGTTCGGGAGCCGTCTTTTCGATGCCGGGTATGATGGACACGGTTCTCAACCTAGGTCTGAATGATGAAACTGTAAAAGGTTTAGCTAATCGCACTAATAATCCTCGCTTTGCATACGATTCCTATCGTCGTTTTATTCAAATGTTCAGTGATGTGGTCATGGAAGTGGATCACTATCATTTTGAGCATGTGATCGATGCGATGAAAGAAAAACGCGGTGTCAAAGATGATCCGGATTTAACTGCGGAAGATTGGCAAGAAGTGATTAAAGAGTATAAAACGATTGTCAAAAAGCAAGCAGGCGAAGAATTTCCGCAAGACCCAATCGTTCAGTTGAGAAAATCGATTATCGCCGTATTCAAATCATGGCACAATCAACGGGCTATTATTTATCGTAAGATACATAAAATTCCTGATCATTTGGGAACAGCCGTTAATATTCAATCGATGGTATTCGGAAACATGGGAGATGACTGCGGTACCGGTGTTGCATTTACGCGTAATCCGTCCAATGGAGATAAGGCACTATACGGTGAATACTTGATCAATGCACAGGGCGAGGACGTCGTTGCCGGAATTCGTACACCACAGCCGATTGCCACATTAAAAGATGAAATGCCGGAAATCTATCAGCAATTTCAAGATATTTGTCATCGTTTAGAAAATCATTACCGCGATATGCAGGATATTGAATTTACGGTAGAAGGCGGAAAATTATATATTTTACAGACGAGAAACGGCAAGCGCACTGCCCATGCAGCCGTAAAAATTGCCTATGATCTTTGCCAAGAGGGCATTCTTACGAAGGAAGAGGCTCTGTTGCGCGTTGATCCGGAGCAATTAGATCAAATTCTGCACAGAAGAATTGATCCGAATGCGAAGCAGCATATCATAGCCAGAGGATTGCCGGCATCCCCGGGAGCGGCTTCCGGAAAAGCGGTTTTTGACGCAGATTTAGCGGAAAAAATGGCAAATGACGGAGAAAAGGTTGTTTTGGTAAGACCGGAAACGACGCCTGACGACATTCACGGTATCGTAGCGGCACAAGGTATTCTGACCAGCCGCGGTGGAATGACCAGCCATGCCGCTGTTGTCGCAAGGGGTATGGGAAAACCTGCAATATGTGGTTGTGAAGAAATTAAAATAGAATTGAAAGAACAACAATTCCTTGTCAGGGATGTATTAGTCAAAGCGGGAGATATCATTTCCATCGACGGAAGTACGGGAAATGTCATTCTCGGCGAAGTCGGCTTAATCGATCCTGAGCTATCGGATGAATTTTTACAACTTCTGCAATGGGCAGATGATGTGAGAAAATTAGGTGTAAGAACTAACGCCGATACACCGGAAGATGCACAAAAAGCGAGAGAATTTGGAGCAGAGGGAATCGGTCTGTGCAGAACAGAGCATATGTTTATGGCGGCTGAACGCGTACCTTTGGTGCAGTCAATGATTCTTGCTGAGGATTTGGAAGAGCGCCAAGCAGCGTTAGCAGAATTGTTGCCGTTACAGGAAGGCGACTTTGAAGGAATTTTCCGCGCAATGGACGGCTTGCCTGTTACAATTCGCTTGTTGGACCCACCGTTGCATGAGTTCTTGCCAAACATGGAAGATCTCGTTGTAGAGCTGACAAAATTGCACGCACAAGCAGATGCGGACCGTGTTGAGATCTATAATAAAGAAAAATTGTTGCGTAAAATTCGTGGTTTGGCAGAGTCTAACCCAATGCTCGGTCATCGCGGTTGCCGCCTCGGTGTCGTTTACCCTGAAATTTACGAAATGCAAGCAGCAGCGATCTTTAAAGCGGCGACGAGTTTGAAGAAACAAGGCATTGTCGTCAAACCGGAAGTAATGATTCCATTGGTCGGTCACGTCAACGAACTTTCTCTGATGCGCACACTTGTCAACGATACGGCACAGACGATCTTCGAAGAAGCGGGTGTGGAAGTAGAATATACAGTAGGAACAATGATAGAATTGCCGCGCGCAGCTTTAACTG
>JAEWFW010000053.1 GCA_023388635.1 Bacillota bacterium | reverse complement strand
TTGCTTGTGATGTTTTTTCATGTTGGGTCATTCTCCTCTGTTGGATGATTTTATTATTATAACAGACGAGAAGGTATTCTCTGTTTTACTTGTCCTATTTTTATTCTAGCATCAGAATACCGCCCAGCGAGCCTCAAGTCTTGAACGGAAGAGGTAACCTTTATATTTGGTCTGTATTGCTTTTATTTCACTCATAGAGCATCTACCTCCTCAAAATCTTTATTGAAATACCTAACCGGCTGTCTGCGTTTCTTTGCTTTTTCAATTTCAATACTCATACCCCTTGAAATAACATCACCTAAAACCCAGACCTCTTGGCATTTTCCCATTAAGATAATGTCCATGAAAATAGCGAGATCGCGCTCTTTCTCATTGCTGTCATCCATGAACTGAGGAAACATAAGGTGGGGGGCGAGAGGGATATTTCCTTTTTCTAATGCGAAACGGCAGAACTCCCGTGTCCGCTTATTATTGTTTTCAATATCGCCACTAAAGGGAGAGCAGATATAGACAAGAGGTTTGAAGGCAGCTTTTGCTGCTGCCTTTTCCTCACGAGTTACATTAATAAGTGCTTCATGGGGAGTCGGATCATGATATCCTTCTGAATTGAATTTATTTATGCTCATAATATCTGCCTCCAGCTCTAACCTTCTTGCCACATTCATCACAAAATACTGAAGTGCCAAATAGATCGCTCTCTCCATCACTTAAAATTTCTGCAATGTCTACCGACACCTCAGTACCGCACATAGGGCAATGACAAAATACATTCTCATCTGTTATTTCAATGGATACCTCCATGGTATCGTTCAATTTTTCTTTCACATAAAACATAATAATTACCCTCCTTAATTTGCGTTTTCTTCCATCTTCAACTTGTACCATTCCAAATGACGCTTACGCTGCTGATAGTCCGGAACAGCTACTAACAAACCCACATCCACTTTCTGCAAAGTTTCAAGCATCGTAATCTGCTCATCGGATAGGTAGGGACGAATACTTTTACCTTTTTCGATACCATTGGCTATTCTGAATTGCTTTGCAGACATCCCAGTAACAATGCGGTTAATCATGTCGCATTCATTACTGAAGTGATATGGCTTGGGATTTTCGTGAAGTAGCTTAATGTTGTCTGTCAGCAAAGGGAACTCTTTACGGGCTGAAACAAGAGTCTTAATAAACTGTTCCATTTCATTAAAGCGTTTGATGTATAACTCTTTGAACTTCATTGCTTTTTGTCCCGTATATCCCATGACTAACATAGTGAATCCGTCACGGGTCATGGCATAAGCCTTTTGCTTTCTGTTCCAACCATCCGTGTATGAGGTCGGCTCAAAATTGAGCTGAGCAAATTCTTTACTTAACCCAGAATTGGGGTCAGTGATTTTTGCAATGTCACGTAGCACATTCTTATGCTCCTTCTCAAAGAACTCAGCAACAAACAAGCTATCTACTCTTGCCGTATCCTTGGTGTCGGCAAATACACCATATTTGTCTTTAGGTATTAATTCTCTCATCAGAATTACCTCCTCATAATTTTTTGGAGATCTTGACCTCCTAACTGGTAGCCTTGAGAGAAGGTCAAATCTGATGGTTTTCTAAAAATTCTTTAATTTTTTTCTCTGCACGTTTTAGCTTTTGGCTGATATTGTTTTCATCAACACCGATAGAGCGGGCATAATCACGGATTGGTATGCCATCAATGCGTACTGCAATGAACATATCTATCCAATCTTGCTTTTTACCGAGAGCCTTATGTACCAGTTGGCAAACATCCTCGTGTTCGTATTGGAGATTACGTTCGGTTTTGTCATGGTCATCAACAAACAAGCTGTCTTCTGCATTCATTGACTGACCATTTTCATCTTCAAGTGAAAGGTGCCCTCTTTTACCATCCAGTCTCCTCGGTCTTGGATCAGGATCAATATGGCGATTGAACTTATGCCAGCAGTTATATTCCGGTCTGTTAAATTGCTTATCAAATGCATCTTGTATGAGCTTTTCTTGTTCTTTTTTGCTTGATTCTTCATTCCTTTCAAGCGAAAGACTAATCCACATTTGCTCAGTTTCTTTTTCGTTTAGCTCGATTGTTTGAAATTTGTTTTCATACCTTACTGATAATCTCATTAGATTCTCCTGTTCCCGTCTGTAAAACGGCGGAGTACTAATGAGCCTTAAAAACAAATGACCAACAGATTTATTTCCTAAAAAGTGTATAGGAAATAAAACGGAGGATCATAAATTTTCCCAATAGCCTATCAGACTATCTTCGATTCATTTATGTATCCGCCGTCTTCTGCTGGCCAGCTTTAGACGTATATAAATTTTTGTAAGGCTTGTACCTTACATTTATTAATATAAATGGTTTTCAAATTTCACGAGCAACTCGATGAGTTGGCTTTTATTTGTTTATATATGGACATTTCTCGAATTTGGGCATAAAAAAAGAACCCCTTTCGGGGTTCAAAACCAACTCAACGAGTTAACTAATTTTTTCTTTTTTTATTTCAGTACCTAATTGCTGAAGATCGCATTTCCCAAGAAGGGAATTAAAATCACTAAGCGAAAGCCCTGGCATTGTCTCCATTATATGAATATAAGTCCTGTCCGGGTCATTATAATAGTTGAGCTTGTTCTCTGATTTTTGAAACAATTTTTCAGTAATTCTAAGACTTAATTTCATGCCTACACAAATGGCCATCAGAACATTAGTAGTCATGTTATTGTAATTATTATTTTTTATTTTGCCATGATAGTTTTTGTGAAGTTCTGTCTGCTCGTTAAATTTCTCAGGGTAGTTCCATTTCCTATTCTCCATCAAAAACCATAAGCACTCGCATAGAGATTTAGTTGGATCACCTATCATCCGCATTAGTTCAATTTCTTCTTCTTCATTATAAGAAGTTATATGGTTTACAAACGACTGATAAACTTCTTCAGGCTCATAATCAAAAGATGCTTGGTATTTTGGGTGAAACGTAAGGAGCCTAGTATCAACTCCTTCAACCTTTTTAAGTACAGTATATCCAAGTAAGTCTTTGTATGTATTAGTATATGTTATATAATTTTGCTCACGGATATTAATTACACATTTTGAAAGATTCTTCTTAGCCTTTTGTGTAAGACGAAGAGTTCCATCTTTTTGAGTAACATACTGACTATCAGCAAGTACAAAATATCCTTCAACAAACACAAAATGTCTTTCACTTATCCATCTTTGAAGGTTTGAGTCTGCTGCTGTTATTTTAATCGCTTCAACTGGAGTTAATTTAACATAGTCATTAGTGCTATTGATTTCGTCATAGACATCTTCATAGTCTGCAAACATTGAGATTGTATCTTTAAGACCAACCTCAATCAATCTAAATTTGACTGATAATCGTGACGTTATGAAAAAGGTGCTTAAATCTTCAATCAAAGTGTCGCACAGCAATACAGCATTTTCTCCACCCTCTTTATACTGCTGAATAAACTCTTGTGCTTTCTTTTTAAAGCTGTTTTTTGGCATAAGGACCCTTGGTGCTAATCTGTGTGCCTGCCATTCAAGCCACCTTACTTCATTTTCCTTTGTATTCTTTCCTTCAGATGGTGTAAAAAAAGTCTCGGATTGACGGCACAGAATAGGGTATAGCTTTTCAGAAGCGTCTTTATTTTTCAACTGGAGGATTTCAAAATACACCTTATCCTTTTCCCAATGCAGTGCCTCATGGATTAGTGTGTTTCTTTTCGAACCTTCACCGTAGACAGCCTCAGAGAAGGGATCAATCAAAACAGTCCCAGCGTTAAATGCAGTTGATGTGTACTGCCTTGTTTCTTGGTCATAAACATCTATATGTCCATCAAGTATCAAACAACAACCAAAAATATCCAAATCTCTAGATAAAGAAGTTTCTTGAACTGTAAGGCCCATATCCTCAAGTATCTGTTCAACCGGAAGAGGCATTGGTTCAATCAATGCCTGCTTACAGTATTTTGCTAGAAATTTAGTTGCATAATCATCGAGTCGCTTCTTACCAAGAATCAATGCACCCGATTTTTTATTAGTATCATAAATATCACTAGATGTTATTTTGTACTTCATCCTCAACCTGTTCTCCTTTATCAAAATAATCTAAAGGCATCTTTGCTAAAAGCTTTCTCGCCTCTTTCCAGGTAGGATAGAACTCTTCAACGAGTGCATTAAATTTATGAGTATGATTCTTTTCTATCAAGTGTACTAGTTCATGAATGACTACATATTCAAGGCATTCAACCGGCTTTTTAGCAAGCTGCAAATTAATCCATATTCTTTTTTTATCAATGTTACAAGTACCCCACTTTGTCCTCATGTTCTTAATTCTGTATTCATCAGCATAAAGATTGGTCTTAGTCTCACACCTTGAGACCACACCATCCAAAACTCGTTTAAGTTCTTGCCTATACCATTCGTTAAAAGCCCTCTCTCTAGATTCTTTGGTTGATCCTGTAGGTGCATTTAAAATAATCTTATTTGGTGCCTTGGTAATTACATACTTATTTCCCTCATAAACAACCTGCAAACGATAAGGCTTTCCCCATAAATAGTGTGACTCACCAGATACATATTCACGTTCAGTTTGACGTGCTTGGGAGAGCATCCTGTCTCTCACCTTAGTTATTTCTGGCATTTTCTTTAAAACAAAAAGTCTAATTTCTTCATCAGGGTAATCACTCGGTGTACTGACAGTCACCTTTCCTTCTGGTGGATTAACTCTTACGTAAAGATTCTTTAGATTTTTCTTTTTAATAATTTCTATTGGCATGCCGCCAATTATTTCGTTACTCATCGTATTCTACCTGCCTCCCAGCTATATCGAAGATTATATTGGTTTTTTCAGTTGCATCATCTTCGGTATAACCATTAACCAATAAATTTTGATATATGGCAAGTCTTATATTTTGTTGCTTTTGGAAATTTCTCTTCCAATCAGGACGTATTGCATTACGGATAGCCCTATCAATACTCACAGCCAAATTTTCATCTTTTTCAAGGTAATCAAAGAATGCTCTTCTTGCCTCGCTATTTTTAACACTGTCGGGATAATCAGAGTTTTCTTCTGGATGTAAAATCGCTTGCGCCAATTCCACAACTTGACGCAAATATTCCTCGTAGCTCATAGCCTCAATCCGTCTTTGGGTTATAATTTTTTGAAGCATTTCAGATAGCTTGCCATAGTAGACTTCATTCGAGGACATCTTTTTGACGATTTCATGTTGCAAGTTATTTTCAATAGTCTCAGCTTTAGCATTATCATTTCCTGGTAGATCTTTCACTAAAGCATCAACTGGAGTTGTTGTGGTGCTATTTAGTAACAACTCTACGAGCGACATACTCCCAAGTTCACTTACAATCTTAGAATCATCAGCGCGAATATAAGTGTCAAGGATATAACGCATATCAACTTCATACGGCTTTAAGTCTATGTAATCGCAGCTTGCAAGTTTAATCATTTCTTTAATTTTGTTATATCCAGAAATATCACTTCTAATTTGGTTTACTTGTTCCTCTGAATAACCATAATTACTTACAAGTTTATCGCAACAATTTGCAAAAGCTCTAGTCAGTGATGCCGTAAGAGTATACAAAATATCCCTACGTCCTATGGTTTCTTCATCCTCACTATTATCACCACAGAAATACTCAATATAATCGGTATCATCTTTTGGCGCATTTACGTTCTCAAGTAAGTCTTTTAGTGATGCAATCGAGCCAACCATTTCAGATTTTGCCTCATCATAACGGTTTTTGATAAGTCCCTCAACATCTTCTTTATCAAAATTATCGAATGCCTCAGTTGTATAATCAGCAACAGCAAGTTGAACATTACGGAATAAGTCCATATAATCCACTATATAACCATAGTCTTTATCCTCACCATCTGGCCTATTAACTCGACAGATTGCTTGGAACAAATCGTGATCTCTCATAGATTTATCAATATATAAATAAGTTGCACTAGGAGCATCAAAACCCGTTAAAAGTTTGTCCACGACAATAAGAAGTTTCATTTTTGTAGGTTCTTTTTTAAACTGTTCCTTAACATCTTTTTCAAATTCAGTCAACTTTTTACCGCGCAGCATACGCTCATAAACAGACTTTTTGTATTCTTCTTCACCCTCTTGACTTAAGTCGCTTGTCGCAGTTCTAACACTTGCAGTAGTTGGCTCATATGAAGTAACAACTGCACATTTTGTAAAACCATTGCTCGTAAAAATATCCCAATATCTACAAGCCTCGTAAATACTGTTTGCTACTAGCATAGCTGTACCACGGTCGTTTTTTAAACGTGGTTTTAAGCTCATATCAAAGATGATATCTCCTGCAATTTTATCTAGTCTTTGCCTAGAGCTATAGAGCTTATTAATAGAAGTCCAACTTTGCTTAAGTTTTACTTTTGCTCTATCCGTTAAGCCTGTGGTTTTATTATCGAACCAAAGATCAACCTTTTCTTTGTTAGTTAAATCCTGATCAACATCCCTAGCCTCATAGCGTAAATCAAGAACAACACCATCTACAACACCTTCATCAAATTTATAAGTGTGAATGTATGGTCCAAAAGTCTCAAGACTTGTCGATTTATCAGTTTTAAGTAATGGAGTTCCTGTAAAACCAATAAGAAGTGCATCAGGCATCAATACCTTTACCGCCTCATGCAACTTTCCAGAGTTGGTACGATGGCATTCATCAATAAAGGCAATAATGTTTCCTTTTGCTTTAAAATCAGCAGGTAAGTCTTTCAATAATTCTTTACGATACTGATCTACATCAGATTGATTTCCTGCATTATGTCCATACTTATGAATCAATGAGCATATAATAGCATCATCATTTTTATTTAGGATTTCTCGTAAATTAGAACAACTCTTCGCTCTAGTTACTTTCTCATTAACATCAATAAATAAGCTTTCGATTTGATCGTCGAGCTCTTCACGGTCTGTGATGATTACTACACGGCTATCTGTTATATTTTCAATAATCCACTTAGTAAGCCAAACCATAATCAAAGATTTGCCAGAGCCTTGTGTGTTCCAAATTATGCCACCTTCGTTATCATGAATTCTTTTTCTTGATGCAATATTAGCAAAGTATTGGTTGTGCCTTGCAACTTTCTTCACACCTGCATCAAAAATAATGAAGTCATGGATGAATGACAAAAAGCGCTCTTTCTGGCAAAGTGAAACCACACCATCTCTTAGTATATTTTTCTCTTTAGATTGAATATCCTTAA
Source organism: Bacillota bacterium (assembly GCA_023388635.1). Classification (GTDB taxonomy): domain Bacteria; phylum Bacillota; class Bacilli; order Desulfuribacillales; family Desulfuribacillaceae; genus JAEWFW01. Next base: position 15,523 of record JAEWFW010000053.1, on the reverse strand, counting down.
CAGTTGCAGATAGATCATCAGTAGCTTTGGTATCTTCTTTCCATTTTAGATAATACTTCTCGGGTGTTTCGATTGTCCCATACTTAAGGCCCTCTGCCTCATTACCTGCAAAAATTAGTTGAATGGTGCTAAAGAAAGGTTGAATATACTCTTTTTTTTGATTTGTAAGATTTTGACGAATGCCCTCACCAATACTCACACATGAACGCTTTAATTCAAATATACCAAGTGCGATGCCGTTAATGTACAACACCACATCTGGTCGTTTTCTTTCAGTTTGATTAAAGCATAGCACGCTTACTTCTTCAGCAACATAAAAATCATTATTATCTACATTCTCCCAATCGATATAATGCACAGTTTGACGATTTCTGTTTTCATCTTTTACACCTTGTCTGCCATAGCGAATAAGAGAATATACGTCTTTATTAATTTGATATAGGCTATCCACCTGGTTTTTTGCCCTTGAAACAAGCTCAGTTACTGCCTTCGAAATTTGTTCTCTATTATAGCCACGCTTTTCTAGATTCCTTATTAGCAAATCCTCTTTAACAGGTGTGTTCTCTTGATCTTCAAGGTTACCGAGATATGTGTAGCCTAAGCCACCGTCTTTCTCCTCATCTATTAACCAGTGGAGTACTTTATTTTGTAATTTTCGTTCTAAATCAACAGACATTGACTTAACCCCCTTATACTTTAAGGTGCACACGACCTGTTAATAGATCATCCATTGCACCTTCTCTAATTTGAACAATCTTAGCTTTTTCTGTTAAAAGCGATTCTACTTCTTCGTCCATCACAGTTAGGATAAAGGCGATGGCTTGTTGTTCAGAGATACTTTCTGGTAGTGTTATTTCTATATTTTTTAATGTTTTACCATTTAACTTTGCTCTCGTTCCTCCCACAAGAACTGCAGTATAATCAACTTTTTTTAGTAGATAAGATAAAAATTTCGTATCTGCTACCGATTTAATTCCAGCTAAAACGTGGGCGTGATTGTTGACCCATATCTTCCCACTTGCATAAGTTACTGGATAGTTAAGAAGATCGTTCGCACCATCTTCTGCGATAAGAATGAACTCTCCATCATGTGTATAACCACTTACATAATCTTGAATACCATTTGCTCCATAATACGGAGTATTTCCAGGCATTCTTTGATTCTTAGTTACTGGAATTCGCAGATTATCAAAAAAGTCAGCAACATCATTTATTTTACAAGAATTCCAATCACCTCTATACCCATCGAGTCTTGTTTTTCCATTAATGAGATCCTCTAAAGCACCATCACGAATTGCCTTTTTCTTTTCGATAAGCTCAGTTAGGTTGTCAATATGCTCATCAAAATCTAACAATGCTTTAACAATCTCTTTTTGCTCAGGTAAAGGAGGGTATGGAAACTCCATTTCAGCTATCATATCACGTCGTACTGAATCAACTGAAGATTTAGCTGTATATTTTTCAACCTCTTTCCCAAAGTTGTTTGAGAAATAATAATAAAAGTACCTTCCATCAACATCTTGGAAATTACTCATAACATAAACACGCTGATGTGCTGCAAATTTACCGTTAATATAATGAAATACCTTTCCTGTGCCTACCCCATCTCCTGCAGTCAACACAGCTTCACAATCAAAGTCCGCCACATTTATACGTTCAACAATAGGAGAACGTACAAAAAATGGATACCTTCCGTTAACCTTGTTATCTTGAGTATCTCTGCAACCAGTTGTAATATCTGCAATATTTGTAATTGTATCGCATTTCCAACCCTCTGGATAAGTTACCATGTGTATCCCATCCTTTCTAAAGCAGATTTCACCTTAGCTTTTGACTGGACTGTCTTTTCTTCAATCTCTCCTAAAGTGTGCTCATAGCGTTTTGCAATCAAGACAACTCTTGACGCAAGAGCATTCAGCACCTGGTCAATCGCATCGGCGATATCATACTCAAGCCTAGCCATCCACTTTTTGTCAAAGAGCAAATGCTTTATCTCATCAACTGATAACTCGCCATATTTAGCAAGCACTAGATCATCAAGTACCTTTTGCGCCTCTTTGATTGCCTTGTCGGCTTCTTCTTTTTCTGTCATCTTAGCTTGATATGTGATTAAAGCATTATATTCATCAGCATAAAGTTCAGGTATTACTGCATTGTCGCTTGCGTCTTTTAATGCTGCTTTTAACTTGGCCTTACCAAATGAACCATTCTTGTTTCTAAGCTCATATATATTTAATTCACTATTATCTTTAACTATTTTCTCCATCTCTAAAGTGTTGCTGGCGTCAAATAATTCAATCAACTTTGTGATATCGCTCATTACCGGGGATGTCTTTTTACTTTCAAGCTCCTTAATCTGCTTGTTAAGATTTGCTTTAGGAATACCGTCACCTTTTTCATTTAAGGCATTTACAAGCAGTCCATCATCCCCTGATTCTTCTTCACGCATTTCATCAAGTTCAGCTTCAAGTAATGTGGATTTTTCAATTAACATATTTAGAGCTAATAAATCTGTTTCAAAATACTCATGCTCAATAATTTCCCTCGAAATTAAAGCTCCCTCAAACGACTTCATTTTAGAAGTGTCGTCAACTTTTATTTCTTCTCCACTTTCATCTTTTGCTTTCTTTTGAGCGTACACATATTCAATTTCACGACCAGCCTCATATCCGCTAGCCTTGATTACATACACATCATCTTGCATTTTCTCATTCCAGTAATTAAGTAGGAAGTCATATACATCGTAATTATCTAAAAGCTGTGCCGATTCGAAATCGTTCAAAATTTCAATACCGATATTACGGATTAACTCTTTTGGGTTTGTATCTGCATTGATATTTAGCAATGAATCTTTCACTGCATTTCTCCAAGTTCTGAATAGTTCACCGCACTCGTTTTCTTTTTCATTCTTAATATTTTCATCCTCAGAGATAACAGTGACTATCTCATTTGGCGATATAGCAAGATTATAAACGTTGTGTTTTTCATCAACACAAGTAAATATTTCCTGCTTTAATTTCGGTGATATTTTCCATAGTTTTTCTATTGAATTAATATCATCTTCTGGTATACCTCCCTTAAGATGTGATGCAATGTTTTGTGGTAATGTATCATCAATCTTTTGGATATAACGAGGTACATTCAAGCTACCGCCATTTTCTTCTAAGATTTCTTTATAGGTAATAAAGCGAGAATATCCCTCAATTTTATCTTTATTTATAAAGGTTTGTACTATCTTCTCGATGTCTTGTTCACGAAGACGATTCTTGTTTCCGTCTTTCTTAAATCCATTACTTGCATCAACCATAAAGATACCTTCGCGTTTATCTGCATTCTCTTTATCAATTATGATGATACTAGCAGAAATTCCTGTACCATAAAATAAGTTTTCGGGCAACCCAACGATACCCTTGATGTATCGCTTATCAAGAACGGCTTTTCTAATAGTCTCCTCTGTATTCCCTCTAAACAGCACACCGTGTGGAAGAATGATCCCCGCCTTACCGTGGTTGCTATCCAATGCTTTTAAGACGTGTAAAAACCAAGCATAGTCGCCATTCTTCTCTGGTGGAATTCCATAGCCGTCAAATCTCTTGAATTTATCTTCTGATGGTTTAATTCCATCAGTCCAATCCTTATCGGAAAAAGGTGGATTCATAACAATAAAGTCAAATTTTTTAAGCCCACCAAAATCATCCGTATATGCTGGGTTTGCTAATGTATTACCACTCTTGATTTCACCTGTCCCTTTGTTATGTAGGATAAAGTTCATCTTTGCTAAACCGGCGGTATCGGGATATTTTTCTTGGGCAAATATTGTAACGATTGAGTCACCATTTTCATCCGTAGGCGCTTCATCTGCTGCACGAATTAGTAGTGAACCACTACCTGCTGCGGGATCATGAAGCGTCCATTTCTTACCTGTCTCTTGCTTAATATCTCCTATACCAATAAGTCTAGCGATAATACGTGATACCTCACTAGGTGTATAAAATTGCCCCTTACTCTTACCAGACTCCTGAGCAAATTTCATCATGAAGTATTCATAAGCATCTCCGATGATGTCATCTCCACTAGCTCTGTTACTTTTAAAGTCAATAGCAGGGTTTTGGAATATAGCAATTAGCCCTGAGACTTTATCTACGAGTTCCTTACCAGAACCCAACTCATCCGGGTTGTTAAAACTAACGTCAGGCAAAGAACCTTGAAGACGGTTTTCTTCTAGGAATTTTTGAATGATTTTATCAACTCGTTCACCAACATCACTTTTACCTTTTGCAGCAATCAAGTCATCAAATGATGCACCTTCACTTACTGTAAACTCAGCGAATCGCTGCCCCTTGTATCTGTCTGATACGTATTTAAAAAACAATAGCACAAGTACATAATCTTTGTACCTTGATGGCTCAACTCCACCTCTTAATTTATTACAAGCATCCCATAAAAGGGAATACAATTCTGATTTTTTCACGGCCATTCATTTAACCTCTCTCATCATTAATATTTTCTTAGTATTCTGTTATGTCAATTCCGGCTTTTAATAACCTTTCATATCTCTCGTGGGAGATAAGAACAGCTACTGGCTTACCATTTTTTAGTACAAAAGCGGTTTTATCTTCATCAGATAATCCAGTGATTAACTTCGATGATTGTCCTCTTAGAAAATCAGACATATTATAAAATTCCATTGGCTGTTTTTGGGTTTTATCTTCTTTTCCCATGGTTAATCCCACCTTTCCTTTTTATTATATCACAAATATACGCTTATATAAACTCTTATTTGCACCTAAAAAGTAATTACTATTTACACTTATTGTTCTAATTTTCGATTTTGCATTGGTACATGCATCTTGTCAACTCAACCCCATCTTTACAGTAATTCTGTCAACTCGCCGCCTTTTTGACAGTAATTTCGTCAACTCGGTTGTCAAAAAGTAATGATGTCCACACAACCTTGTGTTTTTCTGTCTTTAGATATGTTCTTACAACAAAAAATTCCGTGACCTTGAACCCGGCTTGAATATGGTTCAAAATCACGGAATTCCCTTTATATCAAGCACTTTTTCACTCTTATTTTTCAACCCTCGACATCAATACGACCGTCTCAACGTGCACCGTCGCAGGGAACATGTCAACCGGCTGTACCTCTTTAACCGCAAACCCACCATCTACGAGAATCCGCAAGTCTCTAGCCAGGGTACTGGAATCGCAGGATACATAGACGACACGTTCCGGTTTCATGGCGATGATCGTATCGAGCAACGCTTTGTCACAGCCTTTACGCGGCGGATCGACGACAATAACCTCTGGCAATTTACTTGCTATCGAATCTGCTGCCGAGCCTTCTTCCAGACTCTCTTTTAATTCTTTATATAATTTCGGTATCCATTCTTCCGCCTTTGCCACGGCGAATTCTACATTGTCGATTCCATTAATCGCGGCGTTGTATCGGGCGTCTTCGATGGCCTCCGGCACAATTTCCACGCCGTATACTTTTTTCGCCTGTTGGGCTAAAAACAAGCTGATCGTTCCGATGCCGCAGTATGCGTCGATGACCGTTTCCTTTCCTGTCAACCCCGCATATGCAAGTGCTTGCTTATACAGTACTTCCGTCTGTACGGGATTGACCTGATAAAAAGAGCGTGCCGATATACCAAAGCGAATGTCTCCGATATAGTCAAAGATTTTATCGGAACCATATAAGACGTCTGTTCGTTCACCGAAAATCACATTGGTCTTCTCGCGATTTTGATTCAGACAAATACTGCGGATATTTTCTGATAATTGTGCGACTTCCGTGACAACTTGCTGCTGATTCGGCAACTGTTTGCCGTTGACCACCAGTGTAATCATAATTTCGCCCGTTTGAAATGCCGTCCGCACTATGATATGGCGCAGGAGGCCTTTGTGGGCTTGTTCATTATAAGCGGAAATACCGTGTCGCTCGGCGATCCGTCGAACGGCAACGACTAACTCATTGTTCGATTGATGCTGAATATCGCAACTGTCAAACGGAATAATTTCATGGCTGCGGGCAGCGTAAAAACCGCTGATCAATGAACATCCGCCATCTGCAAGCTGCTCTCGGTCTCTGTCCCCATGCTCACATTCCCCCACCGGCACCTGCGCCTTATTGCGGTAATTCCACGGGTTGTCTATGCCAATTGTTGGATGAACAAGTACGTCGGTCAGTTTGCCGATCCGTTCCAGATTGTCTACTACCATTTGCCGCTTCCAATGCAATTGTGCCTGATAGTCCATATGCTGCAACTGACATCCGCCACAGCGTTTGAATATTTCACATTTGGGAGCTATGCGTGCTTCCCCAGATTCGAGAATTTCCAGCAATCGCCCGACCGCATAGCGTTTCTCTACTTTTATAATTTTCACCAATACACGCTCTCCCGGCAATGCACCGGAGACAAATACTGTGAAATCCTCATATTTGCCAATTCCTTGTCCTTCATGACCAAGGGCATGCATCATGCATTCTATCGTCTGATTTTTTGAAACTGGTATTTGTTTTAACATATAAACTCCTTCGCAATCAAAAATTGCCGATTATTTTTATCGAGCATTTAGTCGATCATTCAGCATGCACACCTGCGTCGCGTTGATTTTTAGAAAATATACACCCACAATAATCTTGCCTGTATAATTGATATTGATTGGAAAGTGCGATTGACCGCTTGTATCCGTCGCGCTTTTTAAAATCGGCGCATAAATAGCCGATTCCGTACTCATCTGCTAACATTTTGCCGTACTCGTTTAACTTATCGGCATTCTTGTATGGACTGATCGACAACGTCGTCGTAAAGAAATCGAAATTTCGCTCTTTTCCAATCAATGCTGCTTGGCGCAGCCGGAGTTCGTAGCATTTAAAACAACGCTCTCCGCCTTCAGCATCTGACTCGTGTCCTTTGACTACCTGATAGAATTTTGCACTGTCATAGATTCCTTCTATCAATTGGACTTCATGAAGTACAGGTAAATCAGCAATTAACTGCCGTTGCTCCTCTAGCCTTCTTGCATACTCTTCCTGTGGGTAAATATTTGGGTTGTAATAATAAATGGTAATCGCAAAAAAACGCGATAAGTATTCTAACACATAGGAACTGCATGGCGCGCAGCAACTGTGTAATAGTAGTGTAGGTACTTGTCCATCTTTAGTAATACTCTGAATCTGGCTTTCCATTTCTTTCTGATAATTTATCTTCATATTAAAAGCACCATTTTCCTCACTTCTATATTCATCTTTATTATTATATCGGCTTCGTTATCTATGAGCAAATCAATTGTGCACTGTCTTACATTTTATGTTAAAATGTCATTATATCTAGTATAAAAAACACATAAGGATTGCTTACTGTGATCAAAAAATTCCCTCCTGAAGAACCCGAATTCCAAATAAATAATGGGCAATTGCTATTGCATCGCCTAAAAATAGTTTCCATTTCCTTGATCTGCTACTATGGATTCTGTCTATTTGTCGATCTCGTTTTATTCAGTAACCTAGATGATGACCGATACCGTATGAATCTGGCTCTGATACATACGTCCCTTTTTCTAATCTCATTGATCTATCTCCTGCTTTACCCGAAACTGAAACATTTGTATCGTACCAAGCCCAAGAAGTATTGCAAAATCTGTAACATTGTAATCAAATGTTATATCACCTTATATCTGGTTTTGGGAATGCTGACATCAGTCAACAGCCAACGGCTGACGGGCAATATCGATGCGTATATTATCGGATTAATTGGTGCCGCCGCTATTTTTCCGATTAGACCAAAATCGTTCTTTTTTATATTGCTCAGCAATTATACGGCATTCATTCTATTGTTGTTGATTTTCAGCCAAAACATCCAGTTTCTAGTGACTAAATTTATCAATATTACAGGGGCAACAGGTATTGCTTTTATTGTCGCCTGGATGTTTTACTCTTATAGACGTAATGACTTTGCCAATCAAGTCAAGCTAAAAAAACAAGAAGAACATTTTCGCCAACTATTCGAAATTAACCCGTACCCGCTGATTCTCGCGACATTGGATGATAAAATTTTGCTGATTAACAATGCCGCTAAAGACTATTTTGCCATTTCGCACCAAGGGCAGAATCCGTTCGATGTAACGAATCTCTATAAAACGGCTGCCGATAAACAGTATATTATCGAGACGCTACAGACGGAAGGCTCCGTCCGCAACTATATCGTCGAACATTCTACCGCTGCAGGTCCAAAATGGTCGATGGTCAACTACGAACTTTTCGAATACGATGATACACTCTGCGTGTTGGCGGGAATCACCGATATTACCAAACTCAAAGAAGCAGAAAAAGAGCTCCTCTCACATGCTACCTTCGATGTCTTGACCGGCATCATGAACAGACGCAGCGGTATGGACGCATTGCGAGAAACTCTCATCCAGGTTAAAGAGAAAAAACAGTCCTTAATACTATGTTTCATCGATATCAACCATTTGAAACAGGTAAACGATCAATACGGTCATCTGGAAGGGGATCGGTTAATCAAATCAGTCTGTGATGTCATCAAACAGTCGATCACTCCGCCAAATCTATTATTCCGCTATGGCGGCGACGAATTTATTGTCGCCTTCCCCGGACACACTCGCGAAAGTGTCGATGTACTATGGGGAGCGATTCTGCAGTCAATTGAAAAACTCAATCAAACACTGGATATCCCTTATGAGATATCGATCAGCCGCGGCTGTCATGAGTACGCTAGCGATGACGATTATACCTTAGAGCAACTGGTAAATCTGGCAGATATAGAAATGTACAAAGAAAAATTACATCTGAAAAACCGCACACTGTAAATCAATTAGCGTTTATGAAAAAATTCGTGATAATTGTGGACACTGGCATTTCTGCCTTCTTCGGTCAATCGGACAATGTTCTGTTCAATTTTTATTTTGTTCTCCCGCAGTAGTTTCTGCATAATTATCTCTGTCAGGCGACCGGTCCAGCGCAAGTGATACTGTATGGAATCAATACTGGATTCTTGCTCTTCTTCCGGTCTGCCTTCATGGTTATATACATGGAACAGAAACATTTTCTTGCGAAAATCAATCGTCTGCTGCTTACGTCGATAGAGCGACATCAACAAACCGCGTTTGGGAGCCAGCAAAAAAACAAGCAAAAAAGCTAAACCCGTCATCCCAGCCATACTTCCGGCAATTGACACATCAAGCGTATCTGCCACCTGATATCCCAGCACCGCGTTGACCGCACCGATGGCTCCGCTGAGCATCAGCATGATCTTTAAGTTGTCTGTCAAAAGATATGCTGTCACTGGTGGACCAATCATAAAAGCAATCACCAAAACAGATCCCACCGCTTCAAACGCTCCGACCGCCGTCATCGATATCAGTGTCATCAACCCGTAATGTACAACTGTCGGCGAAAAACCTAAAATCGCTGCTAGAATCGGATCAAAGGTGACGATTTTCAATTCTTTAAAAAACAGTATAATTCCCAGTAAATTCAGGCACAAAATCACACCCATAGAATACAAGGCTTTGGGTCCAATATCTGTCCCCAACACAATCATCCGATTAAAGGGCGCAAACGCCAACTCTCCCAATAAAACAGAATCCGTATCCAGATGAACCGCCCCTGCATAACGGGAAATCAGAATAATCGCAATGCTGAATAGCAGTGGAAATACAATGCCGATCGAAGCATCTTCCGAGAGCAAACGTGTTCTGTGCAGAGTTTCTGTCATCCACACCGTCAGCACTCCGACGACAGTTGCGCCGACAATCAAAAGTGGCGATGACAAATCGTGTGTCAGGAAAAAGGCAATGACGATTCCCAATAAAATCGTATGTGTAATCGCGTCCGACATCATCGACATTTTGCGCAGCACCAAGAAAACTCCGGGCAGTGCACAAGCGATCGCGACAACAACAGCAATCAATTGAATCTCAAGTTGTGGTGACATGCTCTATCTCCTTTCTCCGCAAAATAGCACGCTGATTACGTTTTCTCCGCAAATAACTCCAAATCATACCACGCCCCGGTGCAAACAGCAGACTGGCAATGACAATCAGACTGATAATGACGACAATCGCCGGTCCCGTCGGCATTTTCCCAAGCAAAGAGCTGACGGTCGTTCCGGCAACCCCCGAAAAGGCGCCGAAAAACGCGGCTAAAAAAATCATCACCGACAAGCGGTTCGTCCATTGCCGTGCAGCTACGCCCGGCGCAATCAACATCGCACTCATCAAAATAACTCCGACTGTCTGTAGACCGATAATAATCGCGCCGACAATCATAAATGATAGTAGAAGATCAAGCTTGCGTGTAGAGAATCCGATACTGTGCGCATAATCACTGTCAAAAACAAAAATTTTAAATTCTTTCCAAAACAAAGCTACGAGTAACAACAGGCACACGCCCGCTACACTCATAAAAACAACGTCACTTTTTAACAGCGTCGACGCCTGACCGAACAAAAATCGGTTAAGACCAGCCTGATTGGCATTAGGAATTTTCTGCATAAAAGTCAACAAGACCAACCCAAAACCGAAAAATACCGACATCACAAGTGCCAACGCGCTGTCAAATTTAATTCTTGAGTATTTAACGACATACATAATCAACAACGTGCCGATAATTCCTGACAGAAAAGCTCCCAATAACAGCACCTCAGTATTTTTACTGCCTGTTAGCAAAAAAGCGAGGGCAATACCAGGCAACGCGGCATGGGATACGGCATCACCCAGCAGACTTTGTTTCCTCAACACGGCAAAACTGCCTAAGACTCCGCTAATTAGACCTAAAATGCCTGATCCCAACGCTACGACCTGAAACGTATAATCAGAAAAGAACGCAATCATATCGTGCATCATATATCACTGCCTTCCAGCAATGAGCCACTGCTCCGATACGTAAGGGTGAGGTTTTTTTCCGTGAAAACCTCCTCCACCGGTCCATCGGCAATCAATTGCATATTAATCAGCGCGACCCAATCAAAATATTCAGTAATTGTCTGTAAATCATGATGCACAACGATCACAGTCTTCCCTTGTTTTTTTAAATCTTTAAGCAGAGCAACGATCACCTTCTCTGTCTGCGCATCGACACCTTTAAACGGTTCATCCATAAAGTAGATTTCCGCTTGCTGAACAAGAGCCCTTGCCAAAAACACTCTTTGCTGCTGTCCACCTGACAACTGACTAATTTGCCGAGATGAATATTCGCTCATTCCGACCTTTTCCAGCATTTCTTTGACAATTTGATGATCGAGCTTACTGGGGCGTTTAAACCATCCCAAATGCCCATAGCGCCCCATCATTACAACATCTTCTACCGTTGCAGGAAAGTCCCAATCGACACTGCCGCTTTGTGGTACATATCCAATCAAGCGCTGACTGTTTTTCCCGTTCTTCTTGACTTCGTTGTCTTCTTGTAAATAAAATTGCACTTTCCCGGTAAGCGGTTTTACAAGATGTAACATCGCTTTAATCAAAGTCGTCTTCCCAGCCCCATTCGGTCCGACAATCGCCATCAGTTTCCCTTTGGGAATTCTGAGATCAACGTCCCAGACGACCGGCTTACCATCATAAGCCACTGTTAAATCATCAACTTGCACAGCATACACACATATGCGCTTATCTTTTTCATCGCTCATATTCACCATATACTTTGCCTCCTACTGCAACGCATTGACAATCGTATCAATGTTCGCTTTAAATGTCTGAATATACGTTGCCGTATTGGACGCTTCATCTCCTAATGAGTCTGAATATAGCTCTCCACCAATTTTTACTGCAAATCCTTGTGCTTTAACAGCTTGTTGTAAAGCTTCAATTTGTTTAGCAGGTATCGATGATTCAATGAAGATCGCTTTAATCTGCCTGTCGGCGATCAATCTTGCCAGCTTGCTGACATCTGCCGTCCCAGCCTCAGATTCTGTACTGATTCCCTGTAGCCCCATGACTTCAAATCCGTACGCCTGACCAAAATACCCGAAGGCATCATGAGCTGTTACTAACACGCGCTGCTCTTTAGGTAAACGCTCTACTTGCTGCTGAATATACAAATGCAGTTCATCCAACGCTTCGAGATATTGCTGTAAGTTATTGGCGTAATCGACAGCATGCTCGGGATTGACTTCGGCAATTCCTCTGGCTAATTCTCTGGCAGCTTCCTGCCACAATAGTACATCAAACCATATATGTGGATCGATTGCCGTACCATCTTCCTCGTCGCTAAGCAATCGGCTGTGGTCAATACCGTCAGTTACGCAAATTATATTACGCCCGCGGTTTTGCAAATCTTCAAACAATTCTCCCATTTTCCCCTCCAAATGCAGTCCTGTATACACAACAATATCTGCATTCTGCATCCGCGTGACATCTCCTGCGCTCGCTTGATATAGGTGCGGATCTATTCCAGGACCCATCAATCCCTCAACTAAAACATGCTCCCCGCCGATGACACTCGCCAAATCAGCCAGCATTGTCGTTGTCGCGACGATTCGCACTTTACCTTCCCCATCCGGCAAATTTACCGATCCGCAACCAGCAAATAAAAACACCAGCGACAATACAGTGATCATTGCCACACACCTTTTTATCATAAGCATATATTTTTCGCTCTCCTTTATAGGCATTCTTTATACTAATGTTTCTTGTTGTTCTCCTACATAAATGTTAGCAGCTGCTTTTTGACTGATTTGAAACTCCTTGCCTTTTGCTTGCAAAATAATCGGTCCTTCGTAAGGCTCTATCGAGACGACTGTCACTTGATCACCGACAGTCAATTGTAAATGATTCAAGTAATCGAGCAATTCCTTCTCGTCCACTACGCGCTGTATGACTGCCGATTCTCCGATTCGCAATGTACGCAATTCTTTTAAATCTTTGTCATGTACGTGACTGCCTTGATATGGTATTGGCGCACCGTGCGGACATACAGACGGATATTGCAAATAGCGTTCCAGACGCTCCGCCAATTCACTTGATGTCACATGCTCCAAAAGTTCTGCTACTTCGTCAACATCACTCCAGGAAAATTGTAATTGCTGTACGAGAAAGACCTCCCACAATCTGTGCTTACGCAGCAAACTACTTGCCTTGTTTGCTCCATGCTCTGTCAATTGAATCCCCTTATACGGTGTATATTCAATATCTCCTTCGCGATATAATTTTTGCAGCATTTCACTGACAGATGCTGCAGAAATCTGTAGCCCCTCGGCAATTTTTTTATTACTTACCTGATTTTCATACCCACCGAGCTCATAAATCATTTTCAGATAATCTTCTCTATTTGCCGTCATAGCTCCCTCCGTACATTTCAGGCATACCTAACATATAAGTATCCTATGCCTAAAAATAAAAAGTGCTCCTGTTTTTCACAAAATCTTTCATTAATGTAAAAAACGTCCGCAATCACTCTGGCGAGTGATGCGAACGTCATCGTATCAAAAATTATATTTAAACCCTAATCTTTATCTTTCCAACTATTGTGCCCGCTGATAAGCACGATAAATCGCTTGCCAATAATCATCAGCCGTAATAGAGAATCCCTCTGCAGCCTCTAATTTTGCCGTTAATGTATTCACATCGAACTTTAGCTCAGAAATAGCTCTCCCTGTTGCCCACTGTTCAATGGTTTCAATCTGACTTTTGAGCTCTCTGTTATTCACTATGTCATAATCTGTCACGTCACCTGCATGCCCCCAATTGATACCGCAAGTGTTGACCTCACCCACTTTTATGCGCTCCTCGATTTCCTTAAGCGCGGCTTCCTCTCTCATCGCCATCACAGTATCTGTAGGTATGACAATCCCTTGTTGATCCAAAAACATTTTCGTCTGCGTCACATCGATTTGAAGATCAACAATACGGTCCTTGTCATCAAATTTGACTGCCGCCGTCGCCACATCAATCGTCACTTCCTGATACGCTTGACCATCAGCCTCAATCGTTGGCTTAACACTTGGATTGACTCTAAACATATTACCAATCCCCTGTTTTTCTACAGAAAGTTGGTTGATATTTTCAGCCGCCACGTAGGGGATTTCCCCGTTATATTGTGAAAAAGTAAATAACACCGCCATTGTCATTACAGCTAACAATATATAGATTGCGCCTTTCTTCACAAGATGCCCCTCCTAAAATTCTTCTTTACGTTACCTTCATCATATAGTATAAGATATTCTTATGTCAATTTATTTTTTGCCCAATTCGCACTAGTAAACTTCTGCCATTTCGATAATGTCCGGTAAGTTCCCTATTAAAGTACCAATGTGCGGATAAAATTCTTTTCTTCATAAATTTTTAATACTTTTTTAACAAACCTTAAAAGATTTTCAAACCTTTTACTGTTATGATAAGATTACTGAATGCCAGAGAAAATATATTTTTATTTTAAACACAAGGTGGGATCGCTGATGAAAAACTTTCTACATGTAATGGAAAAAATCGATCAAAAATGGTCTTCTGCCTTACGGGAAAAACTTAAATATTCACCTTACGATAAATTATTCCCGCTGATTGGTCATGTCGGAAGTGCCGTTGCGACACTCTCTATTTGTCTAGCGATGATCATCTTCGGTAACTCGACTGTCCGCCATATCGGAATCGGTGCTCTGATTTCATTGATTGTCAGCCACATCGTCGTACAGGGACTGAAATATGCGATCCGCAGACAGCGCCCACCGGAACATGTTGGGCAAGGAAATTTCTCTATTTTATTTGACCGCTATTCCTTTCCATCGGGACATACGACAGCCGCCTTTTCGATCGCTGCGAGCGTCTCTTTTTCCGTACCTCTGCTCAGTGTAATTGCGTTCCCTTTGGCTGCCATGGTCGGTATTTCCCGCATATATATCGGCGTACATTACCCTACCGATGTCTTCGCCGGTTTCACCATTGCCACCGTCACGTCTCTGCTGCTGTCATTCGCATGATCATCATGGAATCACATACAGCTGTGCAGCGTAAGCCCAGGTTCTAAGGTCTGAGTTCAATGTTTAAGCAGTATTTAAGCATCAGCTTTGTACTGTGTTCTCTTATAAAATATGGGCGAGCACCTTTCCGATCAAAACTCCACCCAGACCTAATCCTACATTTAAGATGACGTTGATTGAGCCCAGCAAATAACTGCCTGCGGAAAACAAATGGATCGTCTCATAACTGAACGCAGAAAACGTCGTAAAACCGCCGAAAATTCCTGTAGTAAGGAACAACCGCAACTCCGGCGAAATATTCGTACTCAAGCTCAGTTCCATAACAAAGCCTATCATAATCCCACCGACAAAATTGACAATCAACGTTCCATAGGGCATCTGTGCGCCGAGCAGTTTCGTAGCATACAGCGATACCATATATCGGAATGCGCTGCCAATGAAACCACCAATCCCTACATAGAAAATTTTAAGCATCCTTATATCCTCCCTCGCAAAAATAAAAAACTCCTACCCTTTGGTCATGCATGTAAAGGTAGGAGTCATCAGCTCAAGGCATTTAAAGGCGAACTCCATCGCCTGAATAT
>JAEWFW010000023.1 GCA_023388635.1 Bacillota bacterium | reverse complement strand
AGTTTGACGACAAACAAAGAGAGTTACAACATTGTCCATAATATTCAACAAAAAGCCAATGAGGTTATCGCCGTCAGAACAGTCGATGTCGCTTTTGACACGATCGATAAGATCGACCGCAATTTGTTTGAACGAAACTGTGATGTGCAGGCATGGGCTACGTTTGATGCGGTCATTGAATGTCTGAAAAAACCTGATTGTCCTGATTGTGCCGCACAAGCGACGAAATTCATGAAAAATATCGTGGAAATTTATGAAGTTTATTACGACATGTTTGTCGTCGATCTCGCCGGCAACGTGATTGCCACCGGAGCCAATAAGCATTTAGTCGGTCAAAATGTCGCTGACAGAGATTGGTTTGTGGAAACGACCAAGAACAATCGTGTGTATATCAACGATATGTATTACTCGAAAATGATGAATGGCTATGCGATGAATTACTCTTGTCCTGTACGAGATGAAAAAGGCAAAGTCATCGGTGTATTTACGACGCGTTTTAACTGGAAATATATATACGATATCATTGATTCTGTGAAGGTCGATGAAAAAACTGAGTTGTATGTGATAAATAGTCAAGGTGTTGTCATCGCTTCCCGAGATCGTTCGGGCATTTTATCAAAAGACTTGAGCCACTTACAAGCTGTTAAGAACATCAAGTCAGGCGATACCATAGGCTATACGATTGAAAAGGATTCCGGCAACGATGAAAAAATTTATGCCTATTGTCTGACGAAGGGCTACAATGCTTATCGCGGTATGGGATGGTCCGTGATTGTCGGAGAATTGATTAACTAAACAAAATGGAAGTTAAGTGTAATGTCTGTAAACGTAATAGCAGTTAAACATAATGTCTGTATAATACAGGATGTCTAACGATCCAATCTTTCATTGCTGCAATCATCGCTTGGTATGTCGGTATTGTATAATGGAAATCAGTGCGGGTATTAACCAGACTCTTGTCTAGGTATTGGTTATTATAGCGCTGGATGTCGATTGCTTGCCTTTGGAAGGTTTTTTGAAACAGCAGTAACAAATCATATTTGTTAATTGGTCGACCGGGGACGAGATGATAGAGTCCGGAGAGATCAACTGTAATTGCTTTGTCGATTGCTTTCGCCAGTTCGATGGTCGTAATTCCTGTCCATATGGCGTTTAAGTAACCGTTGATCGCTCCATGTGTGTTCATAAACCAATGGAATAAACCGATTCCGTCGGGATTGATATCAGGACCGATAATCGATGTGCGGAATGTCAGATTGCGATTGTCATAGATTTCCCCGAGAGCTTTCGTGCGGTCATAGAAAGTGTCGCCGTCACGAAAGGCAGCTTCCGTATAGGAACCGGATTTACCGGAAAACACACAATCAGTACTGAGATGGATGACCTTTGTGTCTGCGTCTCGGTATTTTTGTTGCAAAAAATGCGGCAAATAGGAATTGAGCAATATCGCTTTGTCCTGATAATTTTCCGCAAATTGGTTGAGAACACCAATGCAGTTGATAATCACATCCGGCAGTAGATCGTCTAAATACTTGTCAAACTCGGTGAAGTCAGTGACATCAAGCAGAACGGAGCGTTCATTCAAAGGATATCTGTGGGCGAGGTTATGGACTTCATATCGTTCCGTTTCTTCAAAAAATGTTGTGATCACGTGCCCAGCCATACCGGTTGATCCCAGAACTAAAATTTTCTTTTTTGTCATCGTCATTCCTCTTCTCTCCAGACTGTTCGTTTGATGTAATCAGTGTAGCTAAGAATGATTTTGACAACTTTGTCTGACAAGTTGTCGATATCATAGTCGGAAACTATTCGTTGATCAGCGCCACAGAGGTTTTGTTTAGTGGTGATATCGATTGCTTGCAGAACGCGGTCTTGCTTGATGCCCGACAGAATCAATACACCTTCATCCATCCCTTCCGGTCGTTCATGGACGTTACGGATCGTAATAGCGGGAAACGACAATAGCGAGGCTTCCTCGGTAATCGTTCCGCTATCAGATATCACACAAAATGCGTTCATCTGCAGCTTAATATAGTCAAAGAATCCCAACGGTTTTAACCATTGGATTTTTGAGGCCCGAGTATGATGAGGATTGTTAATGCTATGATAATTGAGAGTATAATCTGGATTGGTTACGGTTGATGTTGCTTGATCGTTAATACTCATATTTAATTTTTTCATCGTCCGTGGGTGGGTAGAGACGATGATTGTTTTGTTGTATTTGCGGCTGATCGCTTCCAGTGTCTCAAGCAGTGCAGCAAAGTTTTTGTCGGAATCGATATTCTCTTCTCGATGGGCACTAACGACGAAATATTCACGTGGTTCTAAGGAAAGCCTGTCAAGTACGTCGGAATCAGCAATTGATTGTTTGTGAAACTCGAGCACTTCTTTCATCGACGAACCGACTTTGATAATTGTCTCTCCAGGAATCCCTTCTCGCAGCAGGTATCGGCGTGCATGTTCGGAAATTGGCATATTGATATCGCTCAGATGGTCGACGATTTTGCGGTTGATTTCTTCGGGAACACGTTGGTCAAAACAGCGGTTTCCGGCTTCCATATGAAAAATCGGTATTTTTTTGCGCTTGGCTGCAATCGCCGACAGGCAACTGTTCGTATCTCCATACAGCAGGAGTGCATCGGGCTTTTCGCTGTCCAACAGCACGTCGGTTTTAACAAGAATGTCGGCAATCGTTTCAATTGCCGTTTTGCCGGCGCAATTCAAATAGTGTTGTGGCTTACGAATACCCATATTATCAAAGAAAATTTCATTTAATTCGTAATCGAAATTCTGACCTGTATGGACGAGCACATGGTCAGTATAGCGATCGAGTTTGTCGATGACGCGACTCAATTTAATGATTTCTGGGCGTGTGCCGACAATCGTCATGACTTTCAGTGCATTTGTTTTATGCGTCATGGATGTTTCTTTGCGCATGATGTTTTCCTCCATTTAACCTGACTAACTTGGCGTGAAAATTCTCCACCTGCATTAAGAACTTGCTTCAACGCAATTCTCGCTGAATGTAATCAAGCCCTAACAGCATTTGCTTCAACTCTTCGTATGAGAGCCTGTGGGTATTGTGTGAATTGTAATCTTCAAGACCGGCAGAGATATTTTTACCGCTGCTGATGTATTTGTCGTAATTCAGATCGCGATTGTCGGCGGGGATTCGATAATAATTTCCTAGATCTTCAGCAATTGCCATCTCTTCCCGCGTCATTAAGGCTTCGTATAGTTTTTCGCCGTGGCGTGTGCCGACGATTTTAATTGGATTGTCGGCGTTGAAGATATCTTTCAAAGCGTCGGCAAGTTCACCAATCGTCGTAGCCGGAGCCTTTTGTACGAACAAATCACCTTGGTTGGCATGGGTAAAAGCAAACAATACGAGGTTTATGGCATTGTCGAGTGACATCATAAAACGCGTCATATTTGGGTCTGTCACGGTTAGCGGCAGCCCTTCTTTGATTTGTTTGACGAACAATGGAATCACAGAGCCGCGGGAAGCCATGACATTGCCGTAACGCGTGCCTGTCAGAATCGTTTGCCCGTCGTCGATATACCGTGAATTGGCGACCATTACTTTTTCTAACAGCGCTTTCGACATCCCCATGGCGTTAATTGGATAGACGGCTTTATCTGTGCTGAGCACGACGACACTTTTGATACTATTGGCAATTGCCGCTTGCAGCAAGTTCTCTGTGCCGATGATGTTGGTGCGGACGGCTTCCATCGGGTAAAACTCGCAGGAAGGGACTTGTTTCAGCGCTGCGGCGTGAAATACATAGTCGACGCCTTTCAAACTGTTGAACAGCGATTGATAATTGCGGACATCTCCGAGATAAAATTTGACTTTGTCATTGCAAAGTTCATGGCGCATATCTTCTTGTTTTTTTTCGTCACGGCTAAAAATGCGTATTTCTTTGATATCGGTGTCGATCATTCGACGGAGTACGGCATTGCCGAACGAACCGGTTCCACCAGTGATCATTAGCGTCTTTCCTGCGAATAGCGTAGGCGTTTTTGTAAACATACGGTTCTCCTCCATTAGCAGATACCGTAACAGACCGTTTCATGGAGATCCTCCATGTAGTGACGCATATATAGCTTGTATTCCGGCATCAATCGGTGAAGCAGTAAAGGAAGTTCCCAAAGGTCGGTCGGTTTGTGGTAGACAGATACGGCAATCCGCGGTCGGTCATTTATGATTGTTCGTCGCATGCCATGGAGTGCCGCCGCTTCGGCACCTTCGATGTCGAGTTTGATATAAGTAGGGATATGTGGATTTACTGTTGCACTTTGATGACTCATCAGGTCAGGCTGATTCGTCAGCTTGGTGTGCTGGGCTATAAGGTCATCGAGCGCAAGCAAAGAAATCGTCTCGTTTCCTGTATGGGAAATCGATGAAGAACTGTTGCCGTGGCTGGAGAAGCTAGCTTCACCGGCTTGACTGTGCAGTCCGGCATTCCAGATGCCGATTTGTTCAGGAGCTATCGTTCGTATCGATGATTGCAGTTGTTTAAAGTTATGCTTATCGGGTTCAAATCCATAAATATAAAGAAATTTGTCGTTTACTGCTTGGATAAAATCACGAATTGTCTCGCCCTGATAGGCGCCCCCATCGACAAAACACTCTTTGTTGTGAAAAGTAATTAAGTCATCAGGAAAATATTGCTTGGGACTTACGATATCGTGGATCAGTGAAAAATCCATTGTCAGCCGGTGTTTTATCAGACGAGTAAAGACTAATTTGGAAGCCTTGTCGGCGAGCAGGTCATAAACAGTCACAATTGAACTCCGGTGCTTTCGCAGCAGGGCATGGGAATAAAAGCCGTCTTTGATCATCAATAGCGGCAGTGACAGAATATTTTGATAGCCAAGTTCGCGTAATTTCCGTTGTACGTTTGTAAAATTCGGAATACAGATCACAATCGTATCCTGTGTAGTAGGGGGAATCGTTTCTAAGTTCACCACTTCTATTCCGTTCACGAAAGAATGCTGTTTGTCGGGTGCATCGTCGACGAAACAGCGGATTTGGCACCCCTGCTCAAGCAGGATGTCGCTCGTAAGTTTGCCGACCCCTCCGGCGCCGTAGAGTATTAAAGTCTTATGATGCAAAGATGCGATGCATTGTTCAAAGGAAAAATCTGTTCCTTGGGACAACGCCTGATATAGTTGATTTAGCATAGATGACATTCCTTTTAATAAAATTTTTGTGTGGGTTATCTATTGAATTTGTTGAAGTAGATATTTGTATTGAATTGTTATTGAATTTACTGGAGTAGATTTTCGTATTGAAGTTTTAGTGCGGTCGATTGCGTGCTGAAAGGATTTTCTGTGTCTAACCCTTTACATACATACATCAGCCCAGTTTCAATGTAGGGTTTTACGGCTTGCGAAAGTTCTTGCTGTGAAATTGTGTATTTAATATATTTTGGAACTCGCTGCAATTGCAGCATTTCCCTGATTCGTTCATAAAAAAATAAAGCGAGCTGATAGTTTTTCATCTGTTCGCGATTGCTTTGGTTATCCCAGTCGATTGACGGGAAATAGATAGATTCGTCGAAGTTTTCAATGATAAAGTTATAGACCGACAGCGATGTCTTAATGCGTTTGCTGAGATTATGGGAGCCGTTATGTTCATGGATGCGGTAGTTAATCAAGTGCTCGGGAAGCATACCATAGCGCATGCCGTACCGGATAAAGTGCAGGGAATTGAGCGTATCGCTGGAATAGTCATTGCCTTGATAGATGATCCAAGTTAGCCGGTGTTTGCGAAAAAAGTCAGTTCGGTATAACCCGTTCATCGGGATGATGCCAGAACAATGATTGAAAATATGTTGTACTATTTGATTGTGGGTAGGCGTCTTATAGTTCCAATAGTTTGTTATAGCGTGATGCTGATTGACGATTTTAAAATTGCAATATACATAGTCGTTGTCCGTAGATTCCATGAAATTGACAAATTTGTCGATTGCATCTAACTCTACAAAGTCATCTGAGGCAATCCATTGAAAGTATTTTCCGTTGGCGTGCTCAATAATCTCCTGAATTGCCAGTGAGGGACCACCGCTGTTTTGCTCGTGATAGATACAGCGGATTTGTTCGTGTTCAGCCGCCAATGCTTGCAAATACTCTTGTGAACCGTCGTTTGAACAATCGTCGATAATAATAATTTCAAGATTTCTATAGGTTTGATTGAGATAGGATGCAAGACATTTATCCAGAAACTGTTTGTTATTGTAATGAATGATGCCGATTGTCACTAAGGGCTTTTCAGACACGCTGTTCCCCCCCAATGTAAAGTAAGATTTGATTCAGGTGGAATTTTCATCCCATCTGAATCTAGTCGCACTTATCCAGGGACTAACCGCTACGTCTTAGTGGCGGTTAGTCATCGGATAGAAATCAAAGTATGTAATATAAGCTATGGCAAAATGGTTGACCCTGTTACGGGGTAAATGTGCAATCTTTCAATGGGATGATTCAAAAGTCGCTATCAATTTTTGGGGTCGTGAGTCCGATATATAAAGCAATAAGCAAGAGAGTGCATCTTATTGTATAAATTAGCCGTAAATATATAGTAATAGGGAGGGATATAGCGATGAAGATTGCAAATGTCATTCAGGCAAATACTACACAAATTCGCTCTATGCAGACAGGATTGACTTCGAAACAGGACAGCCGTTTAACGTCCATTCAGAACCAGATTGTCAGTGTGCAGGAGCAGATGCAGAAATTGTCTGAAAACGAAGATATGTCATTAGAGCAAAAGGCGGATAAAAGAAAAGAATTGCAGCAACAGCTCCAAGATTTGAATAAACAAGCTATGCAGCGACAAATTGAGATGCAAAAAGAGCAGAGAGAACAGAAAATTCAAGAGGCAAAAAAACAACAGCCGTCGCTCAATTCACAGGCAGACAATTCTGGAAGTACGGGAATTGCTTCGATGCAGGGAATCGTCAGTGCAAGTACAGCCATGTCACAGGTGAGAAATATGAGCGCAGTGAAAAGCGGAATGGAAGGACAGTCTAGGGTTCTGGAGAGTGAGATTAAGCTGGATAAAAGGAGAGGCATCTCTACTGAGCATAAAGAAGCAGAACTTGCGAATTTACAGGAAAGAATAAGCAGCGCAACCTCCAATATCATGGAACAGATTTCTAATATCAACAAGCCTACCGAAGACTTGGAAAAATCCGCAACTGAGAAATCAGACGAGCAAGAAGCAGATAAAGAGAAAAGTGCGAATAAACATGATTCCGATACAAGTCTTGTTAAGAATCAGGAGAAGAAAGAAGGCACAGTAGACGAAGCGAACCGAAAAATGGGATATGTGTCGGTTGATTTGAAGCTCTAAAACAAGTGCAGATTGTTAATAAATGCGAGAAGATGTTATCAGATATTCCCCAGTGCATAGGCAAATTCGTCGATTCAAAAGAGTCGGCGAATTTTTAATTTCACATAATAGCTAATTCTGTTACGGGGTGAATGTGCAAATTTTTGACAAACCGAGGACACATGAAGTACACAACCAGTCATTAAAATAAAGGAGAAGCTAAATTAACATAGGAGGTAATGAATATGAAAAAACAAACTCTAATCACATCATGGGCATTAACATTGGCGTTAATTTCATCCGTTTCTGTCGCGAATGCTGAAACAAAAATTGACACCCAAACACGATCATTTGTACAAACAAAACCGATTCAAGCACTGGAAACTGCCAAAGTGGATGCAGGCACAGTTCGTTTTCACGTACAAGCAGACCAGGAAGTGGGAACTCTAGCAATAGCAAATGAGACCCAAGAGATCGAAGGAACGGTAGAAGCAATTGATGAATTTTCTTTAAAAGTAAAAACCGAGAATGGCACTTTGTATACGATTCCCATCACAGCATTTAAGGAATTGGATGATTTCCAAAAGCTGGATTTGCAAGTAGGTTCAAAGATCTCGGCGAAAAAAGCAGATATGTTTAAGTCGGTGATGGTATCTATGTCGGAAAAACCACTTGCAATCGATGCCACAACAGTAGATACAGAATTTGTTATTGAAGAAAATGCAGAAAAATTGCCGCTAAATGTTCAATATAAATTCTTTAACGCAAACACAGCAGAGGGGTCGTTGAATGCCGCAGAAGATGTCTTCCAAGTGAGAGTCATAGAAACTGGAGAAATTGCTGAAGAAATGACCGAACGTATATTTAATTTTGATAACAGTGAAATAATGCGCCTGTTTTTTGCCAAAGAAATTCAGGCAAACGGATACACAGTGACGTTACCACAGTAAAAAGGATAGGATATCCATATCGACAAAGCACCGCTTATTATATAATATAGGCAGGTGCTATTGTCATATACTTGGCAATCTTTCAATTGTTACATAGGAGGCACGTAATGGGGAAACAAATTCTTTTAGTAGAAGACGACCAACGAATCATGGAAATAACATCGGATTATTTCGCTAGAGAAGGATTTGTAATCTATCAGGCGTACGATGGGAGACAAGCGCTTGATTATTTTCAAAATAACGAAATTGATTTGGTGATTCTCGATATTATGCTGCCGCATGTAGATGGATGGTCAGTTTGCAAGCGCATGCGAAAAACATCATCGGTGCCGATCATTATGCTGACTGCGCGAGCCGAGGAAGATGATAAATTAATGGGGTATGAACTAGGCGCAGACGATTATGTGACGAAACCATTCAGCCCGAAAATTCTCGTAGCGAAGTCGAAAAGTCTGCTAAAACGTGCCGAGGGAGCTGTCGGTCTGGAAGATGGCATAGTCAGTTATCACGGTATAGAAGTACATCCATTATCGCGCACTGTCAGGATTGACCGCAATTATATCGATCTTACACCTAAGGAATATGAGTTGCTTTTATATTTAATGGAAAACAAGAACATCGTTCTGTCGCGGGAAGCGATTCTCGATCGCGTATGGGGTTATGATTTCTTTGGTGACACTAGAGTGGTGGATACACATATTAAAAAGCTACGCAGCAAGTTACAAGATAAAGCGTGCCATATCGCAACTGTGATCGGTTCGGGGTACAAATTTGAGGTGAAATAAATGAAACATATGGGTATCACAGGCAAATTATTTATTGTATTTTCTCTAGTATTTTCATTGTTTTTAGGTGCGGTTATTTTGGGGCAATCACTTTTTTTTGAGACGTTTTATTTGAAGCATAAAATATCAGTATTGGAAAAGAATATTGACAATTTTTCTGGCGCTTATGCTCAAGAAACTTGGGATGAACAGCAAATTATTGAGCATGTGAATGAGTTTACCAATAAAAATAACGCTCAGATCGCAGTACTGGATCGGTATGGCAGCGTCAAATATACGCCGATGTACTATATTACAATTTTGACGGATGAAGAAAAAACACTGAGAATTCCTTTAAACGGAATTGCTCAGTTAAACAATTTTCGCAATCTTAAATTGACGAATGGTTCGGAGATTGCTGTGGAGGGTTTTCTCAATTATGATCAGACCGCGATGGCAGCTCTATTTAGTATAGAAAGTGGGCAGCAAAAATGGGAAGGTAATATCCCGCGCCAGTTTTTTAATACAGTGGGAGACAATGTATCGATTCATTTGCAAAGCGGAGTCGTGGGTGAATTGCTGGATTTTCAAATATCGGGGATGATCGACAGTCAAGAATCAATAAAAGTTGTGGAAGGCAGCGATGAGCAAATACACATCGAAACAGTTGAGCAAATGCTTGATGAAGCAATTGTGCAAATACCCAATGAATCGGTTATGAAAATTACGCGAGCGGCGCCATTTCAAGTAAAATCTATTCAGGCGGAGAAAATTGCCGGGACGATTATCGATATGAATTTACCCTCAAAAATTGAGCAAATATCAAACTATAGCAACAATTTGCTATGGTCTTCTATTCAACATTGGATCTGGCAGACGCAAAGCGATCAAATATCAGATGACAGTGATAATGATATTTACTCGTTTCACTATAATGCACAAAACAACGACATTGATAACCTTGCCTTTGTCAAGCCGATCGTCACGGAAGCAGGAATGCAGGAGTATGTGTTTGCAATTACCTCCTTACAACCGGTCGGGGAAGCAGTTGCTGCAATGAACAATTTTTACGTCTATGTTTTCTTGCTTGCGTTGCTATTGGTCATAGGGGCTTCGCTGTTCTTTTCAAGAGTCATTTCTCGTCCATTAATCAATATGAATCGTGTCGCGACTAAAATGGCGGGCCTCGATTTTTCAGAAGAATGCACTGTCACATCGGAAGATGAGATGGGTACATTAGCGAAGAATTTGAATCACCTTTCTAATAATCTGCAGACGAGCTTGACAAATTTGCAGGAGGCAAACCGCCAACTGCAAATTGACATTGAAAAAGAACGTGATTTGGAGAAAATGCGAAAGGAATTTGTCTCCAGTGTATCCCATGAATTTAAAACACCACTGGGTGTAATCAAAGCATTCGCGGAAGGGATTAAAGATAACGTAGTGGAAGAAAAGAAAGCGTATTACACGGATGTCATACTGGATGAAGTCGATAAGATGGATGAGCTCGTACTCGATTTGTTGGAGCTGGCTAAGCTGGAATCGAAAACGCAAACTTTGGAACTATCAGAATTTGATATTGCAGAGAGTATAAAAAATATAGAGGCGAGAATTTCAAAGACAGTTAACGAAAAGGATATCGACCTGTCGCTCGCTTTTAGCGACCAAGAGATTGTCACCATTGGTGATAAACGGAAAATTGAACAAGTCATTGCCAATATTCTTGGGAATGCCATTAGGCACACTCCGGTTGATGGGCGCATTGAAGTCGGCATTCAAGACGTGGCAGATGAAGTATTGATATATATTGAAAATACGGGTGCGCATATTCCAGAAGCTGAACTGACGAAGATATGGGATCGTTTCTATCGGATTGAAAAAGCGCGAGATCGTAAAACGGGTGGTACAGGATTGGGATTAGCAATTGTGAAAAACATTCTTGAATTACACGAAAGCCGTTTTGGTGCGGTAAATACAGAACTGGGAGTATCGTTTTATTTCACATTGAAAAAAGTCCAAAGAAATTATTCTTAAAACACTCTATGTCCTCATTTCTTAATGCTACTTTAATATAAATAGAATTAAGAGCGTAAATATATAGTAGCAGGAGGGGGACTTGGATGAAACGATATCTGATAGTTATCGTTGTTGTGATAATGTTTCTGGCAGGGTGTGCCAGTGAAAGTGCTCAATATGTCGAGATAGCCGATCCGCAGACAGCTATTTTAAGACTGCAAGAAGGCAATGAACGTTACCGAGAAGCCAGCTATAATGATGGTGATATTTCAGAAGCGGTACGTGTGGAAAACGCCCGCGAAGGGCAGGAGCCTTATGCGGTAATTGTCACATGTTCCGATTCTAGGGTGCCACCTGAGCATATCTTTATGAGTGGAATCGGAGAACTGTTTGTCGTGAGAACTGCCGGGAATGTCATAGGTAAATTTGAGCTTGGCAGTATTGAGTATGGAGTTGAACATCTGCAAGCGAAAGCTGTCGTTGTGCTGGGGCACACCGGATGCGGAGCTGTTGATGCGGCGATCAAAGGAGAAGGAACTGGCTATATTCAAACAATTATCAGTGAGATAAAGGCGAACATCAAAGGGGAACGCGATGCGGCTACGTGTGAAGTGTTGAATGTAGAGCAAGGCGTCCAAAAGATACTGTCAAGTGAAATCGTCAAACATCTGGTGGATGAAGGAGAGGTTCAGGTGGTCGGCGGCTTGTATGATACGGAGACAGGTGAAGTGAAGTTTTTTCAGCCTAATTAGTCAGAAAGGTACGTCTTCGTAAACATGAATATAATAAAGATCTCAATCGAAAGATAGCAGGAATCGGTCCAGATGAAATTCTAAATAAATCAAGTGAAAAATGCGATATAGAGGTAGGGGAGGTCCCTTGCCTCTTACTAATGTAAAATTACAGTGATTTCTATAGCTTGACAATGGAAGCAATTTTTTGTATCTTTTAAGCAAGGAAACAAGGAAATTTGGAATGTATATTTCTTGGTGGAATGAATATACTTTTTTAGGAGATGATGATGGTGATATCAATTACGAAAGGATGTCTTACAGTGGATAAAAAGCGTATAAGTATATCTTCTAAGAGGCAAATTACAATTCCACAAAAATATTTTGATATGCTTGGGTTTGAAGGGGAAGCAGAGTGCATTGTCCGCGGGAACGAGCTTATACTTAGACCTATAAAAGAAAACGCTGGGGGAGAGTTTGCAGAGCAGATTTTAGCAGATTTAATTAAGCAGGGATTTCAAGGAGAAGAATTACTTACGCGATTCAAAGCTATTCAAAAAAAGATTCGTCCGGCTGTAGAACATATGCTAAATGAAGCAGAACAAGTTGCAGAAGGAAAGGGAGAGTATTTTTCTTATAAGGATGTATTTGGAGCGGAGGAATAGGTAATGGCACGATTGCGGATTCTTCCACCGGCAGCCAAATATTTAAAGAAAATTAAAGATAAACGTTTGAGGTTAGAGTATAAACAAGCAATTGATATCATTTTACAAGATCATACGGTAGGCACAATGAAGATAGGCGATTTGGCGGGAATTTATAGCTATGATATATATTATAATAAGACAAACTATGAATTAGCATATACAGTGGAATATGTTGAAGATACAATTATAATCGTGATTATGGCTGGAACAAGAGAGAATTTTTATAATGCACTAAAACGATATATGAAATGATGGAACTGCTATCGACTAGGGCAGTTTTTTTGTGTCATCAGAGTAGTCTGTGCTGCTATTTTTTTATTGTTAGTATGTTTTTTTTTGCCAAACTACTTTACCTGTCGTAGTAAAAATGTTATACTACAATTACTACGACAGGCGAAGTACGATAGATGGAGTAGATAAATAAGGAGCACAGCAGAGAGAAATAGAGGGTCGACACATTGGAAAGACAGATGCAGTAGAGAAGGTGATGGGATTGATTAGCAGTGATGTGATACGTGGATACAACGATACGATCATTCTTTTTATGTTGCTTGATGGGGCATCTTACGGCTATGAAATATCGAAAAACATCCGTAAGATGTCAGATGAGAAATATGTGATCAAAGAAACGACACTCTATTCGGCGTTTAATCGCTTGGAGAAGAACGGATATATTGAGTCGTTTTACGGAGAAGAGACATTTGGCAAACGACGCACATATTACAGGATTACACCTGCCGGAAGGGCGTATTACCACGAGAAATGCGAAGAATGGAATTTGACGAAGGATGTAATCAATCGATTTATCCGATGACTAACTTCGATTTTAAGGAGTGATTGTAAATGGAGACAATTAAGAATTATCTTGATGTGATGTTCGCCAGAATGCCCGATACAGAGCAGTTGAGAGCATTAAAAGAAAATTTGTTGCTCAATATGGAAGAAAAATATCATGAGTTAAAACGAGAAGGCAAGTCTGAGAATGAGGCGATTGGCATCGTCATATCGGAATTCGGCAATATCGATGAGCTTATGGATGAATTAGAAATCACTAAAACGGCAAGCTCTCTTGTATCGCAGAATGTTGTAGGAAATACGACAGTGAATATGGCGAATAATTTGGTCGGGAATACGACGGATCATCTGGTGCAGAAAACGACACCATTGCGCCGGGTGACGGAAGAAGAAGCATATGCTTTTATGGAAGAGAAGAAGAAATCCGGAGCGATGATAGCCAAGGGTGTTACCCTCTGTATTAGCGCTGTCGCTATGCTGATTTTATTGAGAACGCTGGTTGCCGATGGACTGATTGGCGGTATATCAGAATATGTCGGGAATTTCGTCGGGATAACGGCAATGATTTTGTTGATTATACCGGCGGTGGGCATGTTTATTTACACGAGTGCTAAAATGGAAGTCTATGAATATTTGTATAAGCCGTTTGAGTTGCCGGAGTATGTGCAAGCAGAGATACAAGCACGATATGATGCGTTTGCTCAAACATATGTAAAGTCCGTGATCATTGGAGTGTCTCTATGTATTTTGGCGCCGATTTCTGTGATTGCCACTTCGCTTGTGGAGCAAAATTTGCGTACGTATGGCGTTGTGGTTCTGCTTGCATTGGTGGCGGTAGCAGTCTATATATTCATTTACTTTGCGGCAATCAAAGATAGTATGGCGATGTTGCTGCAACGGGATGGGTATTCATTAGAAAATAAAGAAAAGAGTGAGGATAAGGTTGTCAGTGCAGTGGCTGCCGTTGTATGGCCGCTGGCGGTGTGTATCTTTTTGGTGACGGGGCTTGTATATCACCAGTGGCACATAAACTGGATTGTATTCCCGATCACTGCGATTTTGTTCGGGATGTTCAGCGGTGCATACTATATCATAAAAGGGAATCCGAAGGCATAGTGACTTTCATTGGAAAACTCGAAGTCGTATCGTCTCCATAGGGAAAACCAAAAATGTAATAACTTTCAATCGGATAAAATGGCTTACTGTACGGGATGCAGCAAGCCATTTTCGTATTTGTAGGTAGATTGTGTACCTTTATTATAAAGGGTAAAGATATGTCTCTCCGCATCAAAAGTGACAGCTTCGGTCTGGGTGCTTTCATTAACATTGGCAGCTAGCAGCTGTTTTTCATCAAAGTCCCAGATGTATATCGTAGTGTCGGGAACTGTCCCCACCGTTGCGACGGTTTCTAAATTGCCGTTGTTATCAATATCCTCATGAAATGCCCAACCAGCAATTTCGGCGATTACCACCGGAACTTCGCCGTCAATCGTCAAGAACATAGTTCTGATATAGTTGGCTCCGACGATTTCTTTCCATTGATAGATTTCCAACGTATCGTCAAGGGTAATGGGAGAAAGTTGCAAGGTGATATCGGATGATGGATCATAGCGTTCCAAGGTATGCCCCAGATGATATTTTGTCTGGTTAATCGTTATATAGCTATGGGTTAGAAATTCCTGATCCTCATCGTCTGTGAAAAATGTCTGTGAGATGTCTCCTATGTCGAAGGTAGCCAGAATAGTCAAATCCTTTTCTTCATTTTGCAGGGTTAAGGGGGTGTTCGTAAGCGTCTCGGTATAGAATTGTAATGGCAGTTTCGTCGCTTTTGGGAACTCTGGAGTTTCGCTATCTTCATTGCTCATAGTTACTTGTATATTATGAGGTTGATATGTATTTGCAATCATAATGAAGATGATCAAAGTAAATATTGATAATAAAATCATCGTAGCTTTTGACGTTTTCATAAGAGAAATCCTGCCTTTGCGAGTTTTGTTTTGTGCCTATATTGCCAGATTTTGCAGTAACTGATACATTATATAATAGCAGATATCTGATAGAGACGGGTGTGATTTTTATGCCGGAGATAGGGAAGAACCTTGTAAGATGTGATTGGGCAAATCGAAGTTCATTAGAGCAGAGTTATCATGACAACGAGTGGGGAAGACCCGTTCACGATGATGCGAAATTGTTTGAGATGCTGATACTGGAAGGGAAGCAAGCGGGACTTAGCTGGTCTACCATTTTAGCGAAGAGAGAGACGTTGAGAAAGGCGTTTGATAATTTTGATCCGGCAATCCTAGTTATGTATAATCAGGAAAAAATAGATGCCTTGATGTCGGATCAGGGAATTATTAGAAACAGAGCGAAAATTAATGCTGTCGTCGCCAATGCGCGTGCTTATTTTGCATTAACAGCGCAATACGGCACTTTGAATGAATTTTTATGGAGGTATGTTGATTATCAACCGATCATAAATTGTTGGAGTGAAATATCGCAAGTACCTGCAAAAACAGCTTTATCGGATCAGATCAGTAAAGATCTTAAGAAAATCGGCTTCAAATTTGTCGGTTCAACGACAATATATGCGTTTATGCAATCAATCGGAATGGTGAACGATCATTTAACGGCTTGTTTTCTTTATTCTGGAAGCCGTCAATAAAGCTAGCAGGGCGGGAGCGATAGAGGCGATGAAGTATGTTACGAAAATCATTAATCGGTATTCTGCATTTGATAAAAAAATTAGTAATAGCTTGATTCTCGTATCATTACGCAAAGGATTTATATCTATTATTCCCTTAATTTTAATAGGATCGTTTGCTCTATTAATTATGAGTCTACCGATTCCGGCATATCAAGCGTTGATGGTCGAGATGTTTGGGAGTCAGTGGAAGAACATCCTAATATACATACGCGATGGCACTTCTAATATTTTATCACTTGTTATGGTCATCAGTATTAGCTATGCTTATGTTGTGGAAGCAAGAGAACGAAGGGGATATGCGGTAAATCCCTTAATTGTTGCATTGATTGCCCTGGGATCGTTTATTGCGATTACGGGTATTAGCAAGGATAGTTTTTCGATGACTTCATTTGGGGTCAACGGAATTTTTGTCGCGATGCTTGTTGCGATTACGTCGTCTATGTTGTTTCTAAAGTTGAGTTCAATGAATTTGTTTCAGATGAGGGCATTCACGGATGGCGCGAGTGCTTCGTTTAACTATGCTTTAACTTCAATTTTTCCCGGGAGTTTGACGATTATTATTTTTGCTAGTATCAATCAACTGCTGCACTCATTTTTGGAAATAAGCAACATCCATATATTCTTTTCCGATATTGTGGTTTATGTATTTTCCACTGTGGAGTCTCCAGAAGGTATTGCTTTTCTGTTTATTCTGTTTGTCCATATTTTTTGGTTCTTCGGAATCCATGGGAGCAATGTGCTTGAACCAGTGACACAGAGTATATTGATTCCGGCATTGGAGAGCAATCAGTTGGCTCTTCTGCAAGGTCAATTGCCGACAGAGGTATTTACAAAGCCATTTTTTAACGCATTTACTTTAATGGGAGGATGCGGCACGACGCTTGCATTGATGCTTGCGATTTTAGTTTTCGGTAAATATGAGAATCAGCGGCGATTGGCAAAAATGTCTTTTTTACCAGTAATCTTTAATATTAACGAGCTGCTTGTTTTTGGAATTCCGATTGTGTTTAACTTTTCTCTTCTTTTGCCGTTTCTTTTGGTTCCGGTGATTTTAACGACAATTTCTTATTTTGCAATTATATCGGGATTTGTTCCTTATACGAACCAGGCGGTAGAATGGACAACTCCCATTTTTTTGAGCGGATATGTGGCGACCGGGTCAATCAAAGGCAGTATTTTGCAATTGGTTAATTTGATAGTGGCGATGTTGTGCTATTTGCCGTTTATTAAATTGGCTGAAAATGTCTCCAATATGCATATGAAAAACAACCTAAATAAAGTAGCTTCTCTGTTTCAGCAGGGTGAGGAGCGCGGCGTCACGTATACGATGTTAAATCGGTATGACAGTGTTGGGAATGTTGCGAGATTTCTCGTTGTCAATTTAAAAGAGGACTTGCAAAAGGGGAATCTGAGCCTTTTTTATCAGCCGCAGGTAAATTTCCGTGGAGAAGTGTGCGGATTAGAAGCCTTACTCAGATGGGAATACGGAAGTTACGGATATATGTATCCACCGCTGGTGATTTCATTGGCGGAAGAAGCACAGATGTTAGATGAACTGGGGTATTGGATTTTAGATACGGCATGCAGAGATTTGAAGAAAATGGATGACCATGGACTTGCGCATCTTACAGTTGCTGTAAATATATCGGCTGCTCAAATTGAAAATGATATGTTTATCGATAACGTGAAAGCGATAATCAATAAATATCAAGTACATCCGCAGAATTTAGAAATTGAAATTACGGAACAAATGGCACTCGGAAATAGTGAGCGAATCTCCAGCCGGATTCTCGCTTTGAAGGAATTGGGGGTGAAATTGGCAATGGATGATTTCGGTATGGGTCACAGCTCTTTGATGTATCTCAAGGAATATCAGTTTGATACGATCAAGCTCGATGGCTCATTGGTCAGAGAAGTTGTATCGAATCAAAATTGCCGCAATATCATTTCCTCGATTGTTTCCTTGGGGAACTCTTTACATTATTCGGTGATTGCTGAATATGTAGAATCGACGGATCAGCGTCATCTGCTGCACGAATTAGGATGTGACTTATATCAAGGGTATCTCTACAGTAAACCGCTGCCTTATGAACAGGCAATCGAGTACATATTGAAAAAAAATAAGGGTAGCTGTTTGTCGCAGCACCCTTTGGAAATATGCAATATCTCTGGCGATAGTAGTATCTCTGACACTGTGCAGCATCTCTGACACTATGCAGTATCTTTGGCGATACATCGTAGCTTATTTTACTAAAGCCAGCAAATAACCGTATCCTTCCGCATCCATATTTTCTTTAGGGATAAAGCGCAATGACGCACTGTTAATACAATAGCGCAGACCACCGGATTCTTTGGGTCCGTCTTCAAATACATGACCGAGGTGGGCATTGCCGATGCGGCTTCGTACTTCGGTACGTGACATTCCGTACGAACCATCATGTCGTTCGTGAATCACGTTCGGATCAATCGGTTTAGAGAAACTCGGCCAACCACAGCCGGATTCGAACTTGTCTGTAGAGACGAATAACGGTTCCCCACTCGTAATATCGACGTAGATGCCCGGTTGGAATGTCTCCCAATATTCGTTTTGAAATGGCGGTTCTGTGGCATCATGTTGGGTGACATCGTACTGTGTTGGTGTTAAAGATTGTCGCAACTGTTCTGGTTCTGTTTTCGCATAGGCTGTTGGATCAACGACTGCGCCGGCAGCTTTTTCAAACTCTTTTTTGCCAATATGGCAATATCCACCGGGATTTTTATCGAGATATTTCTGGTGGTACGTTTCGGCTGGATAATATTGCTCCAAGGGTTTTATTTCAATGCGTATTGTCTTATCATAGCGAGTTTGCAGTTTGGCTATTGATGCTTCAATTACAGGCAAGTCCTGCTCGTCTGTATAATAAATTCCCGTGCGGTATTGGACACCAGTATCCCCGCCTTGACGATTGAGCGTAACGGGATTAATCGCT
The DNA here is from genome assembly GCA_023388635.1 of Bacillota bacterium. Classification (GTDB taxonomy): domain Bacteria; phylum Bacillota; class Bacilli; order Desulfuribacillales; family Desulfuribacillaceae; genus JAEWFW01. The sequence goes on along the minus strand of JAEWFW010000023.1, from coordinate 23,755 downwards.
TCGTAATACATTTCTAACAAAAATGCCAAAGGTAGCAGTTCGGGGTCATAGTTAACACGTACTGTCTCAGCGTGTCCCGTATTGCGGTAGCATACATCTTCGTATGTCGGACGCTCAGTTTTCCCGTTAGCATAGCCAACTTCTGTCGATTGTACACCTTGAATCAGCGCAATATATTTTTCTAATCCCCAGAAACAACCGCCTGCAAGATAGATTTCAGCCATATATGTTACCCTCCTTTAAAGATTAATTATAAATATAACGATTATACCTATAACAATCATTATTCCAGCCAGGTCGATGGATGTGATAAATTTGTCGGGAGTTTCGTGTTTACATTTCCTTTTGCTGAGTTTATTTGCATTTGTGTCAAAAATATACTGCTGCTCAAGTCTGTATTCTTGATATTTGTATCACGCATATCGGCTGCTAAAAAATTCGTTTTACGTAAACTGCACCCCTCAAGATTGGCTGCTATCAACAACGCTCCGATAAAGTCTCTGCCGTCTAAGTTCGCTCGTTTGAAGTTTTTTCCGAGAAAATCTTTAGTTTGCTTGCGCTCGGCGGAATGATTGGCGATCATTTCGCTGATTTTTTTAAGTACTTGATTGACTTCTAATTTGTAGCTTTCTATATCTAAGTGCAAAATTTTCTCCGGTGGTTGTGACGTCATTTGCTGATTTTTAGCAAGCAGTGCTTCGATAGTCGATTTTAAAGATTGGTCTTCAACGATAGATAATGCATCAAGTAGATACCATGCCATCTGATGGAGCTGAAATACGACCAGAAAAGTATCGAAGATTTCCTGTGCTTGGGCGGGATTAGTCTGCCAGGTGCTGTTTGGATAACAATGCTGAGTTACTTTTTGCCCTGCGCCAAAGCAATCATACGCTAAGCAACCTTTCATACCTTTTTGCGACAATTGAGGGTGAATAGCACAGCGAAAATCCGGCATAAGGTTTTTGCAAGGTTCCCCAGATGGTTTATCAGCAGGAAAGCCATCGGTTTTAGTACAGTATAGAGCGACGCAGCATAATCCGCTACACTTTTCACAATCGATTGTCAGCTCTGTGACTAAATTATTGTTGTTAGTATTTGCCGTATGTTTGGTCATTTATGCACCCCTAAAGTCACGTGTTGATTTCAAATTCCGCCGACAGATGATAGATATCCAAATCCCCGGCATCTCTTACAAAAATGATATCTTTGGTAATGCGGTATTCTCCAGACTCGAGTTTACCGTAAAGCCACTCCCACTTGACATCCATTTCTCTTGTTTGCTTGCCTTCCAGTATATAGCCGATATCGTTAAATCCGTAATTGTCGATTATAGTCGTCACATTCTGCCATTGATCGTTCGATTTTCTTTGTATTACAAAAGATTCTCCATAAGTATATTCTAAGTCTGAATTATTGGTAAAGATTAATGTTGCGCCAGATGGAGTGAGCGTCTCTTGTTTGATTGCTATCACGACATCGGAATTTGCGGCAGGGATGACAGTATTGCCTGATCTGATGTGATTTACAACCCCATTTTCGTCATAGTATACAGTAAAAGTTGTCTGGTCGTCGAGTGGATAGATGTCGCCCCAGAGACCGGATAATGAACCGAGTGGTTTGCCGAGAATATCAACGATTTCTTTTTGTGACAGTCCAATGAATTCTTCTAAGTCAGTCACGCTGAGAGGTTGATCGTTTTGACCGGTTTGTGGGGTTAGGCTATTCCCTAAAATGCTCAGCTCTTGAGCAGGTGCGTATTTTGTCCTATAGCCTTGACCGTCTATTGTAAAAAAAGAATTGTTCGTGCCGACTTCGATCGTTTCCCCCGATTTCATCGATAGGGCAAAGTGGATGTATTGTCCATCGTAATCTCCCCACGCATCGTTTTTTTCGTAGATTACAATTTTATTGAGAGCGTTTGTAATTTGTTGTATCTGCTCAGGATCTTCAATCCGATTGGTAATGTTAGGCGGTAGTAGAGTAAGTTCTATTGATGCAATTTCCTTTGCTTGCAATGATTTGAGTGGTTTTGAACCTAAAATGCCTAAGTAGACAAATAATCCAGCTATGACAAGTACAGCAGCAACACCAATTAACAGCACGGACTTTTTCCTCATAGTTATAAACACCTCTCACGATAAAGTACACGCATTATCTGTTATAGATGGATAAAATTTACAATTCGTTTCGTCATTACTTTTGTTTGTTGAGTTTATGGCGCTCTTTTAAAGACAGTATCACATGATGAAGCGTTTTTATCGGGTGACGGAATATCATGCGCGGTCCGGAATAGCGCATGATAGTGCGAATTTTCTCTCTTGGTTGTGGTTGGTAACAATGGACACGGCAATTTTGACAAAATGTCTTTTCGTGCATAAGAGGGCAAACATCTACTCGATTAAGAGAGTAAGACAACAGTTCGTTGCACTCGTCACACAACGAACCTTTTTTGTCCGTCTGATGGTGAGCGCGGCAATACAATGCGATCATATTGGTGAGTACTGCTTTTTCCTGTATGCGTTTTTTATCGATATCTTTTTTTGTCATAATATATAACCTCCAATCTAAGGTTAAAATGTCTGCTCGATTGATTTGATAATATGATACAGTACGTAATTTACGGGAGTCGGTATATTCAGCCGTTCACCGTATTCGATCACAGTGCCGGAAAAATAGTCGACTTCCGTCAAGCGCTTGGCTTCGATGTCTTGCAGCATCGAAGTTTTTCCGTCTGGAGAAAAGCTATCCATCGTTTTGATGATTTCTTCGGCGTCGGTTGCTGTCAGGTTAATATGTGAAGCTTCTGCAAGTTGAACAACTTCCAGCAATGCATCATGAATCAGTTTTTTTGCCGGTTCGTTAGCTGCCAATTGTGAAAAATTAAATCCGGTTACGGCAGATACTTGATTATAGGCGACATTGAGTAGCCATTTTCGCCAGACGGTGCGAATCATATCAGGGAAAACTTTGGTATCAATTCCCGCATGATTGAGATAACGCTCAATGGCGAGCACATCCGGTGCGATAGTAGGTTCATTGCTTGCATAACCGAACTGAATGACACCGTTGTTCGTGTTGACAACACCTTCGGAAGTTCGTAATCCGTCGATCAGCAGTGACAATCCGTACAATACGGTTGCATGGGGAAAAGCAGCGCTCAGTCTTTCTTTGGCAGTAATGCCGTTCAACAGTGGAAGAATAATCGTAGTATCGGTAACGACATTTTTCATATCAGAAATAGCAGCTTCCAGTTGATGGTTTTTGACACAGACGATTAACAGGTCTGTTTTATAATCCATATTTTCTGGAGCAATTACTTTTGGGGAATAAGGAATGTGATTTAATTTCACACATTCCTGTATGATCTTCTGTCCGCGCTTTCCGCCGGCGATTACGGCGAATTTTTCTCCGTATGTTTTATGTAATAGGTTTCCATATACAGTTCCGACGGCTCCTAGACCGATAAGAGCCGAGTTTGCTATTTGCATAAGAAGCTCTCCTTGCATTTTTCTTTCATAGTATATTACTTTTGGACAGGGTGCAAGGTTGAGCAAGTTAGAGCACGAATGTTGCTGTAATTTGTTTAGTTTTCCCATACAAAGGAAATAATTCTACTAAATATACTTTGTACATGCGGGGGAAATGAAGTTTGAAAGATGTGTGGCTGTTTTGTGGTTTACTGTTGGTATATCTTTTGTCGTTGATCGATTTGTTTATTACGAGACTGGTGTTGGATACGGGCAACGCAATGGAATTAAATTTGTTACTAGCGCCAATCATTAATTCTGTTTGGGGATTGCTAGTAAAAGCGGGAGTGCCGTTGTTCGTACTAGGCTATTTATGGATACGCCGGCATTCAAACTCTCTTAGGGTATGGAGAACAGTTCAGATTTCGGCAGTGATGTACGGTTTCGTTGTTACGTGGAATTTGGCAGTGTATCTTTTTTTGATTTGACTTTTAGTAGTTGCGAATGATGCAGTTTTAATAGAAACAATGAAAAAGCAAGGCAGAACATATCAATTTAGTTCTGTCTTGCTTTTATTTTAAAATTTTGCTTGCTTTCCTGTTAAAAACTTACTGGGCATTTTGCCAATAACAAACGGCGTTAAGGCAGGCGGTGCGCTCCAGGCCAGACAGAGCCGACATATTGGTTGAGCTGAAAACCATGGGCAATTGCTTTGTTGACGAATGTTTTTGCCTGTGTCACAGCTTCCAGCGGACTCAGTCCTTTGGCAAGTCCGGCAGTAATGGCGGCTGCGGTAGTGCATCCGGCACCGTGGTTATAGCTTGTATCAATTAAAGGCAATTCAAAGACCTCAAAATTCTGTCCGTCGTAGAAAACGTCTATGGCATTGGCAGTTCCTAATTTGGTACCGCCTTTTACGAAAACATGTTTTGCGCCGAGCTCGTGAATTTTTTTGGCGACTTCTTTTACATCTTCGACAGAAGTGATCGAGCGTATGCCGCTTAGCTGTGCTGCTTCATAGATGTTCGGTGTAACAATATCGGCTAAAGGAAGCAATTCGTCACGCAATGTTTCAGCAGCCACCGGATTGACGACGGCATCTGTACCTTTGCAAACCATGACCGGGTCAATGACGACATTTTTCACATTGTATTGTTTCAATTTTCTTGCTACGAGAGAAATAATTTCTGCTGTCGGCAGCATACCTGTCTTTAATGCGTCGACACCGATCCCTGATAGTACAGTATCAATTTGTGCTTCAATCGTCTTGAGGTCGATCGGATAGATATCGTGTGCCCAATTGTTAAAAGGGTTCTGCGCAACGAGCACAGTGAGTGCATTCATACCGTATACGCCTAATTCTTGAAATGTTTTCAGGTCGGCTTGGATTCCTGCGCCGCCGCTTGTATCAGAACCTGCAATCGTCAATGCTTTAAACATAAGTATTTCCTCCAATACATTCAAAAAGTGAGCTTCAAAAAGTAATAAGATTAATATATAGTATAGACATGCATATTGAAATGTACAAAATTATAATAAATGATAGGGACAGTTTTGAGGTTGAGGAGGAAATGCAATGAATCCAATCTTTGTCGACAGCAGCAAGCAGCGACCGATGTATATGCAGATTTATGATTATTTTAAAAGGGAAATTGAGTCGGGGAAAATGTGCTTTGCGGAAAAGCTGCCTTCGATTCGAGGGTTAGCGAAAGAATTGTCGATTAGCAAAATTACGGTCGAAAAGGCATATGATCAGTTGTTAAGTGAGGGCTACATCGAAAATGCCGACCGCTCGCGTTATACAGTGGCGCATCTGGAGCAGATGGAGATACCGCTTAGAACAGACTTCACACCGCAAGTGATGCTTGGAAATGCAAGCGGAAATGTAAACGGACGTGCAATCAGACACGCCAACGGACTTGAAGCGGCATCGGATATATCGGGAGTGCGCTACGACTTTTCCTCTGGCGAGATGGATCCGGGGGGATTCGATTTTAGCTTGTGGAAGCGCTATTTGGGAAAGGCACTTACGGAAGCGGAGCGTTTGATGCGGTATGGGCATGCCCAGGGGGAATATGAATTGCGCGTACAGATTGCGCGGTATATTCGTCAATCACGCGGCGTGGCTGCAACGGCTGAGCAGATCGTGATTGGCCCCGGTGTCCAGAGCTTGTTGGCGACATTGTGCAGTATTCTAAAAAAGGACTACCGCAGTATAGCATTTGAAGACCCAGGATTTAAAAACGGACGCAGAGTATTTGCCGACCATGATTACAAGATCGTTCCGATCAGTATGCAGCAGGACGGGATTGATATTGATGCACTTGCGCAAAGTGCGGCAAAGTTGGTCTATGTAAGCCCTTCTCATCAATTCCCGACAGGGATGATTATGCCGATCGGTAAACGCAATCGTTTGCTGTCATGGGTAAACGCCGTCGATGGCTTGATTATTGAAGACGACTATGACAGCGAGTTTCGCTATTATGGACGACCAATCCCTGCATTGAAGGGTCTTGATATGGCGGAGCGCGTGATTTATCTCGGTTCGTTTTCGAAGTTTATGCCACCGTCAATCCGCATTAGTTATGTAGTTTTGCCGATGGAATTGATGGAGCGTTTTCATCAAGGGGCAGGATTGTACAACCAAGCGGCATCGACGACAGAGCAATTGGCTCTATGGAGGTTTATGGAGGATGGTCATATGGAGCGGCAGATACGCCGTTTGCGTAAGCGCTATCAGGAGAAACGCCAGCAGTTTGTAGCGGCAATTCGCAAGAATTTTGGCAACAGCGCCGGAATACAGGATGTGGGATCAGGGCTATTTGTCATAGTAGATATTACAACAGATAAAGATGTGGATGAATTGAAGCAAAGAGCGAGGGCATCTGGATGCCGTGTATCGTTTATGGAGGAATACTCCATCGGAGAAACCAGTAAATTACCGACAAAGCGTCTGCCGCTGTACTTTTCCAGCATTCCACAGGCGGAAATTGAGACAGCAGTATCGCTTTTGCGGCAGGCGTGGATTGATTGATCGCAATAAAATAACCTTTCCGGTATTTTGTCGTCTATATCAATGAAGGAGCTTTTATCTGTGGAAGGGAGGCGAGCAAAGTGAACGATGAGGAAATTATCGATCTCTATTGGCAGCGAACGGAATCAGCTATTTCGGAATCTGCACAAAAATATGGAACGTATTGTTTTGCAATTGCTTATAACATTTTGAGTGATAAGGGAGATTCCGACGAGTGTGTCAATGATACATGGCTAAAGGCATGGAGTGCTCTACCGCCGCAGCGTCCGAATAAGCTGTCCTTATTTTTTGGAAGAATCACGCGTAATCTGTCTTTTGATAAATTCAACGCAAGAAAAGCGCAAAAACGTGGTGGCGGAAAATTTATATCTGTGCTGGAAGAACTGGATGAATGTGTTCCAGCCTCAAAAAGTGCGGAAGAGGCGGCAATTGATAGAGAGGTAGAACGAATTGCCAAAAATGGTGATGGATCACCTGTTTCGGGGAAACAGGATATCATCACTGATTTTAGAAATTAAATATTTCAATCTCATAAAAGTGCTGTATACCTCTAGCAGGATAGTATCATATTCCTGATAGGGGTATTTTTTGTCGAAAAGCAATATCATACAATCAAAATAATGTGGTGTATGGTATACTATATGAATATTTTCAATAACACTCACAACTAGCGATATATGCCAAAGGAGCATTAAAGAATTTTATGACTGGGAATATAACTGAAAAACAGAATGTTATGGGACATGCACTTGCGTTGATCACAGTTTTTATCTGGGGAACTACTTTTATATCGACGAAGATACTTTTACTGTCTTTTTCACCGATTGAAATACTATTTATCAGGTTTGTGCTCGGCTGGATGGCTCTGTCGCTTGCATATCCACGCAGGCTGGTGATTAAAGACAGAAAACAGGAATTGTACTTTGCGGCGGCAGGTCTATGTGGTGTTACACTGTATTTTCTGCTAGAAAATATTGCTTTGACATATACACTGGCTTCTAATGTCGGCGTTATTGCTTCGATTGCCCCGTTTTTCATTGCGATTTTTGCTCATCTATTTTTGAAGGGTGAGAAGCTGAGAATGCAATTTTTTGTAGGCTTCGTCTTTGCAATTGTCGGGATATTTCTCATCAGTTTTAATGGAAAATTCGTTTTAGAGATGAATCTGTTCGGTGATTTGTTGGCAGTGCTTGCGACGATTACATGGGGTATTTATTCAATTCTCACTAAAAAGATAGGTGAATTTCAATACAATACGATTCAGATGACACGGAGGATTTTCTCATATGGATTAGTGTTTATGATTCCTGCGTTATTTTTGTTTGACTTCAATCCCGACATACACCAGTTAGTGCAGCCGGTCAATCTGTTTAACATCTTGTTTTTAGGGTTTGGGGCGTCTGCACTTTGCTTTGCGTCATGGAATTCTGCCGTCAAGATTTTGGGAGCGATACGGACAAGTGTTTATATATACATGGTTCCGGTAATCACTGTCATTACATCTGCAATCGTGCTTCAAGAGAGAATCTCAGGAATCGCGGTATTCGGAATTATATTTACACTGGCAGGGCTGTTACTGTCCGAGCAGCGAACGACGTTAGAGATAAAGAGGTATTTTGCAAAAAACAATGCCGAATGTAAAAATCATAGTTGAAAATAGATGAGAAAAAGAGTATTATATTTCACATAAGTGAATACCGAAATATCTTCGGGGTAGGGTGCAATTCCCGACCGGTGGTACAGCCCACGAGCCAGCAATGGTTGATTTGGTGAAATTCCAGAGCCGACGGTACAGTCCGGATGAGAGAAGATATGACTAAAGGTGCCGTCCACCAGTTTTTTGAAGGTGGGGAAGTGTCTTTAAATTCAACTCATATCTGAAAAGGAGAAGAATGAGTCAGCATTATCAAGATCAGCAAAGTCAACAAATTCAGCAAGACCCGCAAAATCCACAAAGTCAGCATCCCACGGGCAAACATCGCCCAAAAATCTCTTTGAGAGTGCTCGTAAGCGTATCCATGCTTGCGGCGATTTCCTTCATCCTTGCGTCGATTGAAGTATCAATTCCAATATTTCCTACATTTTTAAAAATGGATTTTTCTGATTTTCCGGCATTTATTATAGCGTTTGCTTTCAGTCCGATTGCAGGGGTTCTCGTAGAACTCGTAAAAAATATTCTGGGCTTATTTACAACGTCCACGGGTGGTGTCGGAGAACTGGCAAACTTTGTCATCAATGCGAGTATGGTGTTTACTGCCGGGTTCATTTATCATCGACATAAGACGAAGAAAAGCGCCGTCATCGGTCTGGCAATCGGTACGGTCGTTAAAGCGATTGTCGGCGGAACAATGAATTATTTTGTCTTGCTGCCACTGTATAGCGTGTTTATTCCAATCGATACGATTATTCAGATGTCCGCAGAAATTGTGCCATTTATCAACAGTAAGCTGGATGTTGTACTATACAGCATTGTGCCGTTTAACCTATTAAAAGGAATTATCGTTTCCTTGATAACGATAGTCATATATAAGAAAATCAGTCCGATCTTGAAAGATCAACGTTAAAGCAAGTTAGGTTAAAAAACGACAGTCCCGCCATTAGGTAGGGACTGTTGTTTATGATTTTGGTAAAACGTATTTCATTATGTTCCGCAATCGTACGGCTTTGGCGGCAATTCCGAGAACAGGAATGTTTGTCTTTGCCATCCAGTGGTTGATGGGGCTAGTTTTCACAAGAGCCACTAGCTTGTCAAAGTCGTCATTGTCCATCGTATTTGCATATTTTCTGAGTGTTAGATTATCTGCGTAATGTTTGTTAAACCATGATGTGAGGTCATTGTAGCTAGCGCCTGTAATAATCGACTCGGCTGCATGGACTCCGCTCAAGAGCGAGGGGATTTGTCCAAAACCCATGAATGGTTCAACAAAACCACCAGCGGCTCCGGTCAGTAATAGTTTGCCGACTTGTCGTGTCAATGCTCTGCCCAATTTGTACTCTTCAAATTTAAATTCTGTCTGTGGGATAGGCTGTATGTTTAATTCGTTGACCGTCCTTGACCAGAGTGTATCGAGCTCTTCCAATGCTGAAGGCATTGCTACTGTGCAATAACTGGCTTCATTGGTGTCGAAGGGAGCGAAGTAGACCATACAATGTTTGCTGAGGTGGGTATTCAGCCAAATTTTTGCTACGCCGACATCAAATGTTCCTTTGACAATACAGCCTTTAAGAAACGCCTCCATGTCCGTTTTCCATATACCAAGCTCCCGCGCGATTGTCGGGTCGCCTGTGGCGATTACGATGTGGTCAAAGTCCTGTTCGAGATCTTGCCACGTAACGGTGGAATTGAAATGTATTTGACTTTTAATTTGTTTCGCCAACTGGCATTCCCATGATCGTTCATCATGTCCGCGGATCGAAGTGTAGCCCAAATTATCGCTGATGAGTGTTGTTTGGAAATTAGGAGCATGGATTTCAAGCGTATGTGTAACACCGGCAGGGACTAAATTTAATCGGTATTTTTGATTAATATATAGTAAAGGATCCTTGATTGGGCGGTACATAAGTTGCATGATGGCTTCCATATTAGGGAATCGTTCACTGACTCTATGCCGCTTCTCAAATATAACCGGCGTAATGTTGTGATCCTCAAGATGTTTCGCACAAGCTAATCCGGAAAGTCCTGCCCCTAGTATTGCGACTTTCATAAGTTTCAATCCTTTGCGTTTCTATTTTCTATTGCTGGATATTCAGTAGTATTGTCATGATTGGCGATTAATAATTGCCGTTTCTGTAAATTATGAATTCTAGAAGGTATACATTGTAGAGAAGAAACAGAAGGTTTTGTGTTATACTAGTTGTGTATAGTGTGAAAATATGTATTTGGAGGCAGAGATTCATGGAGAAAAGACAATATATATGTCCAAAGTGTGGTTGTCAGCATTTTGAACATGATCAATTTCAAGCGACCGGCGGCAACTTGGCAAAATTGTTTGATGTGCAAAACAAGAAGTTTTTGACGATTTCTTGTGAAGATTGCGGGTACACGGAGCTTTATAAAGCAAAGACTGCAAGCGGAATGAATGTATTGGATTTTCTGATGGGATAATGGGGATTTCTACATGAATAGTGATAAATTTATTGCGTATGTGCAAGAGATCCTATCTGCATCATGGAAAGGCATCAAAGCAACTGTTAAAACCCAATTAATTGTAATGATGGTCACATTTATGATTCTTTGCATCGGATTTTATATCATCGATGTCAGTTGGTGGGGGCTAAAGGCATTGTTGATTGCGCTGATTGATGTGATTCCCTTGTTGGGAACTTCGATCATCATAGTGCCATGGGCGATGATTCATTTATTCATGGGGAATCAAGAGATTGCCGTCGGTTTGTTGGTTATTTTTGTGATTGTTTTTGTCGTTCGGCAAGTACTGGAACCGCTGATTAACGGAAAAAGTATCGGTGTCAAACCGCTATATACCTTCCTTTCTACAATTGTCTGCACTGTCATTTTTGGACCGTGGGGATTGGTACTGGGTTCTGTCGTCGCCATTGTCATAAAGACAGTGATAGATATTAAAAGACGTGATTTTTAAGTTCTATTTGCTCTTAACAATGAGATTTTTTCCACTTTCTTTGGCTTTGTACATGTTTTTATCTGCCAGAAGGATCAGTTCCTCCGCCGTCAGAGAAGCATCCCCCATGGTGTGTATACCGATAGAAACCGTCGATGATATCTGTTGGTCTTGAAATGGCACAGAAATTGTTGATATGGCAGTTTGGATTTTTAAGGCTACTTGATAAGCTTCTTGAGAATCGCAGTTGTTCAGACAAATTAGAAATTCGTCCCCACCATACCTAGAAGCCCAATCTTCTTCTTGTATACAGTCTAAAACAGTTTTGGCAGTCTGCTTCAAGATGAGATCGCCTGCCGAGTGTCCATAAGTGTCGTTGATGGATTTAAGGTCGTCCATATCGAAAAAAATGATCGTAATCGGCGTTTGTGTCAGGGTAGCTTTGACGATATCTGCCGGCAGTCGGTCGTTGATGTAATGTCGGTTATATAAGGTGGTCAATGCATCCTTGCATATCATATCGTTCATGTCTTGAACAATTTTTTGCATAGGCTGTCCGTCTTCGTAAACTCCCGTTCCTACGAGTATGCTGTCCGTAGCGTTTTTGAATAACTCTAATACGACCTCTGTTTCCGAAGTTTTAACAGGGAAAGCAGTGACCATGATGATTGCTTCGGGGGTTTGCTCTAGTTTCACGTAGCTTTTATCATCGTGATGAGCTCTGATGGAGATGCAGTTATCACAGATGCCAGTCTCTCCCCAGTATTTATGGCAAACTTCATGGGTACTAGAAAAATGCTTGTCTTGATATTCAAGAACTTCTTTCGAGATTGGGTTGACGATCCGCACTGCGTCATACATTTTATGGAAGAATTCTAAATATTGTTCGAGTTTGTTCAATGTGATCGGTTCGTTCATTTCGTCTATACTCCAATATTCATGATGATGGACAGGCTACTTTTATCCTTGTCATTATATGACAAGGATACGTAAAAGTAAAGAAAAGAGCAGCAGCGCCTGGATGTCAATCATTGGCGTATGGACTTTTAAGACATCAGTGATTATTTGAAAAACAGTCCTGCCAATTTCATTTGCTTAGTAAACGTCATCGTGTACGTGAATTTTCTATTTTCGTATTGGGCATTAGCGACGACAAGAGCAAATTCTTCTTCGGTTGCGCTATCCTCAGTACCGGCGAACGATATATCTGTTATTTCTTCGAAAGCGCCTCCTTCGTCAATTGCCTCATATATTTGTGATAAAACATCGTCAGTCAGGGCTTCCTTCATTGTCACGTTGCATAGATCCCGTAGTGCATCGCTATCTTTGTCAGCAATGATTTGAATGATTTCTTCCACGCTTGACTTTAAAGCAGCTTCGTCAAAATCCTCAGATAATGTTTGACCGCCACATGCCGCAAGGACTGTCAGGCATAATAGCAAAATAAAGCCTAACATCGTTTGTCTTTTAAATTTCGCTTTCTGTTCGTTCATTTTCATTCCCTCCGTTTGTATAGAATTTTTTAGAATGTACTACGTAGACGGTCGTCAGGAGCACGATAACGCCAAATAATAGTTCGACATGAATGGCTGACATGCCAAGCATCTGTAAAGACACTAATACGGAATTAACCAATCCATGCAGTGTAATCGCTGCAATAAGGTACAACATTCTTTTATTCGTCTGAAAGCCATTCCACACGATAATTGTCAACGCAATATGTAGAAGAATCGCCAATCCACGTTCTACAAGACCTAGCCATAGCTGTTCTATAGAATAGCCACTCATGAATAAAGGAAGAAACAATACGACAGCTTCCATCAATCCATGACCTAAGCCGAATAAAACTGGTTGGGTGATTGGGCACTTGATCGGCTTTAAAAAAAACATCTTAAAAAGGAAGCGAGCCGTTTCTTCAAAAATTCCAGCGGAAAAGCCCAAAAATATGAGAGCCGCGATTGGATACAATAGGGAGAACATCGCAAAATCGGCTGTTCCCTGTAAGTAGTTCAATAAAGGGAAACGAATAAGTGGCTGCGCTACAAAAAAACAAACGGCACCTAACAATGTCCATAGAGGATATTTCCATCGATAATTTTTCATTTGCATGCCCCCGCCCAATTCTTGTTTATCTGAAAAACAATTTTAGTATGTAACATTATTAATCCATTATACCGTAAATTTCCATGGAAATCACGCCACTCGCCACTAAATTGAAATGAATGCCGGGCATACAGTCGACTAATGAACAACTCGATCCCTAATCAGCTTATTTAAGTATCGGCTTATATATTGATGTATGGCATGGTGACGTGGTAAAATAAACCATGATTATAGATGTGAAGAAATTATCAAAGAAGACGATAATCAACGTATGGATGTAGATGTACTTAATGAGGGGAGTAGCACTTGTTATGGGAAATGTACTTATGCAGAATAAAGGACATAACACTTTTACGTGGGATAACTTGGGAGATATAAAAAGAGGTCGTGGAGACTTAGGAGAAGAAATGCCGGTATTGGTATATCGCCTGATGCAGTATACAATGCTGGATGTACTAAGTAAGGCATATGGAAATGAGCAGGCTAATGAATATTTTCGGCAGGCGGGGTATCTGGCGGGCATCGAGTTTGCAAAAAATGTGCTGGATTTGCAAGTCGGTTTTAATACCTTTGTGGCTAATCTACAAAAAAAGCTAAAGGAGCTAAAAGTCGGTATTCTGCGCATGGAGGCTTTTGATGAGACTACCGGAGAAATTATTCTTACAGTAGAGGAAGATTTGGATTGCAGCGGACTTCCCATAACGAACGAAACCGTATGCTATTATGATGAAGGATTTATTGCAGGTATTCTTGAGGCTTATACAGGTAAAAAGTACAATGTGTGGGAGGTTGACTGTTGGTCGAACGGCGATAGGGTCTGTCGATTCCGTGGAGTCATTGAATAATCAGACAATGCTTATACACAATGCAATGGATAGAGGTGAGCATGATGGACCCTGTAGCTAAGCTTTTGCTTGATTATCTGAGAAATGTGGTATATGACCCGAAGAACGCCGTTTTGGATTTACAAGAACTACCAGAAGGGTTTCAGGATTTTGGAAAAGGGTTGGTGTACTTTTCCAAGTCTGTTTTGGAAACGACGGCGTTGGCAAAAGCCATATCAAAAGGCAATTTAGATATCAAACTGCCGCCGCCGGACAACGAAATTGCCGCTTCACTCAAGGCGCTTCATGCCGCACTCAAACATTTGACATGGCAGACTGAGCAAGTCGCTAAAGGAGACTATCAGCAACGCGTGGACTTTATGGGGGATTTCTCCCAAGCCTTTAATACTATGATCGAGCAGCTCGATTTGAGGCGCTCTGCTTTGTTGGCAGAAATCGAAAATCGGCAACGAGAAAATCGCATCTTGCTACAGAATAAAAATTTGTATGAATTACTCGTGGGACAACTCGAGCAGTGGATCATTGTGACGGACACCGAGACCGCGGAATGGCTGTTCTTCAGTCGTGAGATTACGGATGCTTTAACGGACCCAAGCTATGAGAAGCAATTGCGCCAATGGTTGAGTAGGCAGGCGGAAGGAATGCATGGTAAAGATGAAGTCTATACAACGGAGCTTGAATTGCTCAACCAGACCAACGCTCAATACTATTCAGTATCGATCCATCCTCTACATTGGGGAGAGCGCGATGCCCTCGCGTTTGTGCTCATTGATGTAAGCAAAGAACGAGAACAATTGAACAACTTACAGAATATTGCCAATTATGATATGTTAACGCAAGTATATAATCGCCGCTATGGCATGGACATACTTAATAAGTGGCTAGGCGAAAGCCGAAACTTTATTCTATGTTTTGTTGACATAGACGATTTGAAATATGTGAATGACCGGTTTGGTCATGCAGAGGGCGAGCAGTACATTGTTTGTGTATCGAATGTATTGGGCGAATTTTCCCCGGGAGCGGTCATTTGTCGTATAGGGGGAGATGAATTCATGTTGTTAGCAGAAAACTGGAGCCTAGAGGCAGCTAGGGATAAATTGGAGATGCTACGAAACAAGCTGATCAGCTTTAATTACAATCCAGATACTTTCTACCACCATAGTATAAGTTACGGTATCATCGCAGTCAGAGCAGATAACACTTTGTCTGCAAGTGAATTATTATCAGCCGCCGATGAAAAGATGTACGAATACAAGCGAACTATAAAATGTGATATAGAAAGCACCTGAGGCAACTTTGATGTGCATCGATATCGATAATACTTGGGGGGACAGAAGTGAGTGCTGAGGGTTTCGGGATCAATACAAGGGAAGAGATTTTTCAAGAAATTCGCAAAGAATATAAAAAAATTGATCAAGACTGGCTGCGTTTGCATTACAAAACTTCCATAGGACTCGTCTTTTTTGCCTCCGTGATTGAAATTGTCATGGGAATGTTTTTGATTCACTCGGATATGTTAGTATCAAGCAATGTCAGCCAGTTTATTGTGAAGTATATGATTGTTCCTATTGCAATTAATAGTGTATGTCTTGCCGTAGCCTCGGTGGTCATAAAGTCTGATAAATTCTCCCAAGAGCAGAAAATTTATACTGTTTGCCGGGTTTTTGTGGGTATATGTTTTATTTTGTATACAGTACATAGTACATTTATGGTCATTTGCTATATTTTTGCCATCGCAATTATGTTGACGGCTATCTACGCTAACTATCGTGTGACAATTATTACTTCGTTGACGAGCATCGTCGCTTTTATATACTCGGAATTATTTATTGTATGGGATTTGGATAAGGAAAGTATTTTTACAAGTACACATCGGCTCAGCCAATTTTTTATCGCCATTTTTATTTTAATTAGTTTTTCCGCGGTTTGTATGGTAGTTATTCGGTTTGAACGAAAGAAAAATGAGGCAAGCATCCAGCTGGAAATTGAGCGTCAGCAATTAGAAAAGCATCTGCAAGTGGATGAAATGACTGGAATTTACAACCGAAGAGCATTGCGCTCGGCTCTGAAAGCCATGGAGGATGATCAGGAAAGCCGTTATATCCTAGCGATTGCCGATATTGATAATTTCAAAAATATTAACGACCAGTGGGGACATCATGTCGGAGACATTTGTATCATTAACTTTGCAAAAGTTTTAACGAGTGATCGTAAAAATGTCACCGCTTTTCGTTATGGCGGCGATGAATTCTGTTTGTTATTTCGCGATGTGGGAATGGGATATGCCGTGGTTATCTGTGAACAAATCCAATCAGACCTACATGAGCTGCCGTTTGCCGATTACCCCAAATTGAAATTGACAACCAGTTTTGGACTAGCGGCGTATTCCAGCCAAATGGATGCCGTTCGCTTAGTAGCCAATGCCGACAAAGCTCTATACGAAGCGAAGGAAGCACGGAATGCCATCAGAGTATATAAAAATAGGAAGTGACAGTAAAACATCAACAGCCCACCCGACATCGGGAAAGTTGTTGATGTTTATTAGCGAAAAGTAGTATATAATTTATTTTTTTGAAGGGCTTGTCATTATTTCAATAAAAATAGTTGCAATCGTAGGATCAAACTGCGTGCCGGAGTTTTGGCTGATTTCTACAATTGCTTCCTCAGTACTTAGGGCATGTCGATAGATTCGATCATGGGTCATTGCGTCAAAGGCGTCGGTCACCGCAAGGATACGGCAAGCGAGGGGAATCTCCTCTCCTAGGAGACCGTTAGGATAGCCCTTTCCGTCCCATCGCTCATGGTGGGTGAGAATCAGGTCAGCTACCGATAGAAGCTCAGGAGTTGCACGGGCAATTCGATAGCCGATTTCAGGATGGCGTTTCATCTCTGCCCATTCTTCCTGAGTAAGTGATCCCGGTTTTTGCAAAATACTGAGGTCAATTCCACCTTTACCGATATCATGTAGCAGAGCTAGAAGCGAAAGCTCGTTTAGTTCTTTGGATGAAAGTCCAAGTTTTCGTCCGATGGCATGGCAGTACTCTTCCAACCGTTTGGAATGTTCTTGGGTCTCGTTGCTTTTTTCATACAGTGTAGCGAGTAAAGTGTTGATAATGGCATTTCGATAGCTTTTACCATCCAGAAGTTTCTGGTGATACATATGTTCTTCGGCTTCTTTCAGAGCATCTTGAATGTTGTAATTTATCGTTTCTTTCACCGCACAGCCTAAGGATAGACTGAGACCCAGACCGCTTTCCTGAACGGGCATATCGGCGTTTTGGATAGTCTGGATGATCGCTTCTGCCTGTCGCAAACTGGTTCGGGGCATAAATATGACAAATTCATCACCGCCCCAACGTGCAACCAAATCTTCCTCTTTACAGTTTTCTTGGAGCACATTCGCTACGCTTTGCAATAATATATCTCCCGCTTGATGACCGAAGACGTCGTTTGTCAGCTTCAAACCGTTGACATCGCCCATAACAACTGCGATCGGTAGATTTTCTGCGCGATCAAGACGGCTCATAGACTGCTCAATATAGCGCCGGTTGTATAGCCCGGTCAGCGGATCATGATAGCTTAAGAACTCAATCTGTTGATGATGCTCTTTCTCTATGCTGACGTCACGGAATACCATGACCACACCGTGGGATTGCCCGTTCTCGGTTCTAATCGGTGCGGCACTGTCAGCGATCGGGGTAGATTGCCCATGGAAGTTTACTAGCTCCGTATGATTGGCGAGACCGACAGTTCGACCGGTATCGAGAACTTGCTGAATAGGATTTTCCACAGGCAGCCCGGTTTCTTCACTCTTCAGGATAAACACATCAGAAAAGAGTCGACCAATTGCGGCACTGCTTTCCCAACCTGTTATCTCTTGCCCCACATTGTTCAAGCTAGTAATGATACCGCCGTTGTCTGTCGTCACTACGCCGTCACCGATGGACTGTAAGGTCGTCCGTAGAAGTTCTTTCTCCTGCATCAGTTGACTCCGGAGTGTCTCACGTTCTGTGACATCGAATGAAATAGAATAACGCAATTTTCGCCCTTCATTCAGAATCGTACAAGAATAGATATCCAGCATGCGCATATCTCCATTTTTCGTGCGATGGGGAAGGGAAGAAAAGAATGCGCCGCCGGTCTGTTCACTTTGTAAATTTTCCTTTTCCATATCGACCGGCAGTGTGTTGATATCCTGAATTTGCATGCTCACTAATTCTTCCCGTGAATAACCATAAAATCGACAAGCGGCGGGATTAGCAGCTACAATCTGCCCGGAATCAGGGTCGAAAATCATTTGCATAGCACTGTGCTGATTGAACATGGCGTGAAGTCTACTAGTTAATTGTTGATTCTCTTTTTGTATTTCTTTCAGTTCCGATATATCTTTGCTGAATAACAGCAGATACGGAACTCCGCCTTTACTGAAAATAGGGGTGACCTCTGTCTGCCAGACTCGTCGACCTGACGCGAAGTCAAATTCTTGTTCGTAGTTGACCAACTGACCGGTGTTGACACTTTTTTCGTAATGTGTTTGAAGTACTTTTCCAACGTCTTCGCCCACAAGTTCAAACAGATCCTGCCCCATGACATTCTCGAATCCGGTAATCCGCTGATGTACCGCATTGTTTCGGACATAGCGGTATTTGCCATCGTTGTATTCTAATAAACTGACTGCGTTCTGATTGCTGTTGAATGCAGTTTCCACCGCACTAAGAACCTCAGCAGCTTCTTCATTTGGAGCCGACATGATAGCTTCTTCATTCGATTTTCGCGTCAAGATTACAAGATTTGTTTTGTCAATTGGAACTGCGCTAATAGTTAAGTAATACTGAAATTCTTCCAGCCATAAAATGATTTCCTGAGTTTTGCCTAAACGCATAGCATTAGTATAGAAAGCAAACCAATATTCCCATCCATGCGGTGTCGATGCGAGTACTTTGGAAGCTTTTTTTCCCTCTAGGTCTGTTTTACTCCAACCCGACAGCACCTCAAGAGCGGAGTTGATATTTAAAAATAGATAATCCTCCACTTCTCCCTGCTCGTTCATCAACAATTGTAAATATCCTATGCCCAACAAGGGATCAGACAGCTTATTCGGGATATCATGTTTACACACGACTACTCACCACCCTTAATGTTTTAATAATTCTAGCATAACTGCTGTCTCTAGCAATTTGTCCGATGGTTAAGAGCCCCCGCCTTTGAAAGCGGTGAATGAGTTACTTAATACCATAATTATAGCATTTTTCCATTTTTCTATTAAAAATAATGTACCATATATTTTACAGTTTGCATATATGTCATAGTAGAATGATAGTTTTATAGAGCTGCTTTAGAGATAAAGAGTGAGGATAATTTCTATAGTCTAGAAACGAATAAAAGCACTGTTCAGGCATGAAAAATCAGCCAACAGTGCTTGAGTTATTTCTTACCTTCCACTTCATCCGCTATCGAGTGATATCGGCGATAAGTTCGTGGTCAATTAGTTTGCTAAGTGGTAGTTGTATTGTCCCGGATAGCTGCATCGAGTTCACGGTCTTGTAGCATGGAGTTAAATGCTACGTGCTCATAACCATAGAAGAGCTCACTTCTTCTTGCAATTTCTCCAAAAATTTTTCTGCTGCCTTGGAAAAAACCGGATATTTCTTCCACACAATATCCAGCCTTGCTTCTAATCCTGGATTCAAAGGCTTAAAACAGAGGGGGCTGAAGCCGGTTGTGTTTACCAGCTTATCCAGACACAGTGCGTATCCAATCCCTTCCTCTACCATGAGCGAGGCATTATAAATTAGGTTATAGGTTGCCACGATGTTTAGTTTTTCATAGTCGTCCTGAAGCCATCCTGATATTTCATTTCTTACAAGGGTCTGCTTAGAACAAAGCAGAGGTATATCCAACAAATCCTCTGGACTAATATTTTTTTTCACAGCCAATGGACTATCCTTTCTCATTAGCAACCCCCAAGTATCTGTTGCCGGAAGACGAAGATAGTCATATTTTTGGATGTCTGCCGGTTCAATTAAGATGCCAAAATCCAAGAGCCCTTTATCCAAACGCTCTGTTACATCATCGGCGTTACCACTGAAAAGATGATACTGTATGTGGGGATAGTCTTGTTGAAGTTTTTTTACTACTTTGGCAATGAGACGCATGGCATCCGTTTCACCACCACCGATATAAATATCTCCGCTAATCACTTCATCCGTTTGATGGAGTTCTGCTTCGGTTTTGTCTACCAAATCAAGGATCTCCTGCGCCCGTTTACGAAGCAGCATGCCCTCTTCTGTTAAGGTAATTTTTCTATTTCCGCGAATGAGCAATGTTTGTCCTAACTTCTGCTCCAAATCCATGAGTTGCTTGGAAAGAGTAGGCTGAGTTACATGAAGCACTTTCGCCGCTCCCGTGATACTTTCTTCTCTTGCAACCGTCAGAAAATATCGTAAAACTCTAAGTTCCATAGTATACACCTTCCAATAGTTCTTAGTGATAGTATAGCCTCTTGTTCCATTCTTGTAAACTATGGGTAAGTATTCTTTATAGGTATTTGCTATTGATTTTCTTCCGCCATATAATAAAAGTGAAAAAACAGAGAGAGCGATAAATAAATAGCAAAAAAGACCATACTTGTAATATTTAATGGCAAGTACGTTTGTGTAGAAGTTTTCAAAAAATCATATCGCTGATTTGCAGCGAGGAAGGAGTGTATATCAAATGAATCTGAACGAATTTTTAGACCATTTAAATCGTGGACTTCCGGTCACTGGCGGATCGGAAGCCCACCTCTTTATGCATGAGGTAAGCCAGGAGGCTTTGCGGATTACGATGGAGTTAAACAATACCTATCATACGCCGGAGGAAATCAGAACTTTAATGGAAAAGCTTATGGGGAAACCAATGGATGAATCTTTTACTATGTTTCCACCTTTCTACACAGACTGCGGCAAAAATATTACCATAGGGAAAGATGTATTCATCAATTCTGGCTGCAAATTCCAAGATCAAGGCGGTATTACAATTGGGGACAGCGCATTGATCGGACATAATGTGGTGATGGCTACCCTCAACCATGACGCTGCACCAGAGAAACGAGGCACCATGCATCCAGCGCCGATTGTGATCGGAAAGAATGTGTGGATTGGCTCCAATGCAACGATCCTTCCTGGTGTCATAATAGGGGATGAAGCCATTATAGCCGCTGGTGCAGTCGTAACTAAAGATGTTTTGGCAAACACCATTGTAGGCGGTGTCCCAGCTAAGTTTATCAAGAAAATTGACAGCTCTAAGGAGGGACCTCTATGAGTAGAAAAGTTTTGATTATTTCCACCAGCCCTCGTAAGGGCGGTAATTCTGAAATTTTGGCAAACGAATTTGCAAAAGGAGCCCAAGAAGCGGGACACTGTGCAGAAACCATTTACCTGCGTGACAAAACTATTGGCTTTTGCCGCGGTTGTCTGGCTTGTCAGAAGACAGGGCGTTGCGTCATTCATGACGATGCCGATGTAATCGCACAGAAAATGCTGACCGCCGAGGTGATTGCCTTTGCGACACCGATTTATTTTTACGAAATGAGCGGACAGATGAAAACCATGTTAGACCGCTCCAATCCGCTGTATCCTTCCGACTATGCTTTCCGTGACATCTATTTGCTGGCAGCTGCGGCGGAATAAGAGGAAAGTGCCATGGACGGTGCAGTCAAGGGCTTGCAGGGCTGGATAGATTGCTTTGAGAAAGCGAGTATGAAAGGCGTTGTCCGTGCCGGTGGTGTAGGCGACGTCGGGGATATTAAAGAGAATTCTGCACTGAGGAAAGCCTATGAGATGGGCAAGGCACTTTAGCTTATGGAAGAGGTGAAATACGATGAAAAAAATCATGGTTGTATGGCTGTCAATCGTATGTATGATTGCTTTGGTAGGTTGTCTCGATAATTCCTCACCCAATCCGGAAACATCGAAACCACCTGCCAACGTATCTGACCCATCCATTTCGGCAGAAGAATCAGATATACCGGGCGAAATAACGCAACAAGAGACGCCATCTGTAGAGGATACGCAGTATGCGGAAGATGCGCCGTCTACAAAAGATACGTCATCTGAAGATACGCCATCTGCAGAAAATACGCAAAAAGGGAACGACGCAATCCCTGCTATAAATATTCAAGTTGGCAGCAAAAATTTTACAGCAATTCTACAGGACAATGATTCGGCACGGACACTGTTAGAAAAACTCCCGCTAACAATAGATATGGGGGAGCTGAATGGCAATGAGAAATTTTACTTTTTCCCAGAACGCTTTCCTTCTGACAGTCAGCGAGTAGGCAACATTAAAGCCGGGGATTTGATGCTTTATGGTTCCGACTGCCTTGTGCTGTTTTATGAAAGTTTTTCCACTTCTTACAGCTATACTCGCCTCGGATATATTGAGGACCCGGCAGGATTGGCAGAAGCTCTTGGCAGCGGAAGTGTACAAGTGACTTTTAGCATTGATAATTGAATATAATTTCTGTGAAAAAATGATTTTTGAAGAAATGATTTTTACGAAGAAAGGAATGATTTCATAATATGTGTAAGCGGATTTTGACCGTCTTTGTTGTAAGCTGCTTTCTGTTTACTTTCTGTGTCCCAGCTTTTGCGGTTGCAAGCGACACCGGCTTTTCTGATGTTTCCTTAGATGCATGGTATGCGGAGGCAGTTGCATATTGTCGGGATCATGGATTGATGAGCGGCACGAGTTCCACTACTTTTTCTCCCAATCAGGTGACAACTCGTACTATGCTTGTAACAATTCTCTATAGGCAAACCGGCGCTCCGGAAGTTACGAATAATATTTCCTTTTCAGATACCGAGGAGAACGCATGGTATAGCAATGCAATATCGTGGGCGGTGAATAACGGGATTGTCAGCGGCTATGGTAACGGCAATTTTGGCATCAATGATCCGGTGACCCGTGAGCAGGCTGCCACGATTCTTTGGCGATACGCAGGAAGCCCGGATGTGCGGGAAGCGCCCGCTGATTTTGCGGATGAGAGCAGGCTCCCAGCCTTTGCTGTTAAAGCAGTCGATTGGGCACAGGAGAACGGTGTTGTGAGTGGCAAGGCAAATAACCTTTTTGACCCCAAAGGAGAAGTTACCCGCGCTGAAATTGCCGCCATATTATATCGATATTTGAGCCTAGAAACTGAAAGTGCTGATGATTCTGACTCCACAACTGCACCTGATAATGAGGCTGAGAATCCTATGATTGATCTTATTATGACTGTTGGAAACCGTACCTTTGCTGCTAAGCTGTATGATAATGAATCTACACGGGCTTTGACACGGCAGCTACCGATGACTGTCAATATGGGAGAACTAAACGGCAACGAAAAATATTACTTTTTGTCAAATACCTTGCCCACCAATTCTGAGCGTCCGGGGCAAATCAAGACAGGCGATTTTATGCTGTATGGCAATGACTGTCTGGTGCTGTTCTATAAAGATTTCTTCTCTTCGTACAGCTATACTAGGCTCGGCTACATTGAAGATGTGACCGGATTGGCAAATGCGCTTGGAAGCGGCAGTGTGGAAGTAACTTTTAGTGTTAAATGACCTTGCAACAATACACCCCCTTGTAAGATAAATATAGGGTTAAGGTCGTGAGACCTACCCGAACGTTCCTTGATAATTTATACTTTATTGTTCAGATGAATCAGTGACACCCTTGGGAACAACCACTAACCTTCGTGCTATA
>JAEWFW010000017.1 GCA_023388635.1 Bacillota bacterium | reverse complement strand
ACATAGGATACATTTAGTTGATTTGCCCTTTTACTGGTCGATTGTCGGCATATGCCATGGACAAGCCGCCACACAAGCACCGCAACCGATACAAACTGCTTCGTCGACAACGCGAGTTCCTGTCACGTCTGCAGCTTTAATAGCGCCTACTGGACAAGCATTACCGCATTCCGGATCTTTACATTGTCTACAAGTTTCCGGATTCAATTGCATGTCACCGTATTGTCCCTCACCTTTACGGTTCAACTTGTCTTTAAAGTTGTCGTTAAATCCTTCCAAACCATAGAGGTAGCTTCTTGCAACTTTAACTCTAGCGATGTGCGAAGATCCTTTGTTATCGTTAAATGTCGTACACATCATCTCACAACGCTGGCAACCTGTGCAACGGCTCTTGTCAGCAATTAACAGACCTGTCGGTATTGCCCACCCTGCAACATCTTCCGGAACATCTGAGCAACCAAACAAACTCAGTACGGAATATGATACTGCCAGACCAGCGACACCTCTTCCACTCGTTTTCAAGAATACGCGACGAGTGCTGGTTTTTTCAAAAAACCCCTTTTTCTCATTTTCTAACATCTTTCCCTCTCCTTTCTAGTCGTCACTTGCTTAATAACCTTTATGGCGTTTTTAAAAACTTCAATGCCTTTAAAAGCGCCATTGAGGCAAGATAAAATATGAATTATGAATCCCAATTCACATTTCTCTTTATGCTTATTATGACACATATTCAGAATATTTCAATACTTTTACACAAATAGTATAAAATTTTTTTATCTGACTATAAAAAAATCAACTATAGCAACAAATTGCTACTTTCCAAACGAGCATTTCGGGTAGATACATTCCTTACACCGTAGGCATAAACCGCCATGCCCGAGTTCGGCGATGTCTTCCTTCGAGATTTTTTCTCCCGCCAACACACGCGGAAATAGCAGATCAAAAATCGTCGTGCGATTGTACATTCCGCAAGCAGGAACACCCATGATCGGTACTTCTCCATGATATGCCATCATAAACATTGAACCCGGCAATACAGGCGAGCCGTAACGAACGATTTGCGCTCCGGTCATACGAATGCCATCCGGTGTGACGTCATCAGGATCAACCGACATACCACCGGAAGTAATGATCGCTTCACATCCTTCGCTCAACATTTTCATAATCGCATCGCGAATCAGTTCCGCCTGATCCGGTACATAGATAATCTCCTGCAAAGTACAATTGTATCTCTGCATTTTCTCTCCGAATACCGGTGCAAAACGGTCTTGAATGCGACCATAATATACTTCGTTGCCTGTGACAACTGCGCCGATTTTTAGTCTGCGGAATGGTTTAACTTGTACAGCTGTCTTACCAGCACAGAGCTGTTCCACTTGTTCAATTTTATCGACACTCGTAACTAACGGCACAATTCTCGTGCCCGCTATAACCTGCTCTTTGGTGACCGGCGTGTAGTTATGCAACATCGCCATACAGACCTCGTCGACATTATTGATACGGCGCAGTAAATCGGCGTCTACTCTCAACAGGCCATCATGCTCTGCGATGAAATTGACACATCCCTCCGAAGGATCTGTCAAACGGATTCCTTGTCCGACTGCTGCCGTAGCCATGCGAATCGCGGCATTTTCTTCGTGAATTTGATCATCTCTCAGTTCCAGCAAATAAATATGTTCTTTGCCAATGTCTTTTAGTGTCTCAATATCTTCTTCGCGGATTATATGCCCTTTTTTAAATGCCGTGCCTTTAAAGCCGGGCACTACTTTCGTCAAATCGTGTCCCAGTACCATGCCAACGCTATCTTCTACCCTAACCTTTTTCATAAATCCCCCTAATATACTCTTTTTTATAGTTTGGATCTTACCATGGCTCAACGATGACTTCCATAACCCCACCGCATACCATACCTTCATTTTCAGCGACTTCTCCGGTCATATCGACTTTTTGTAACGCATATTCGCTTGAACGTATGACGTCATAAGCGGTCGTGATCACTTCCGCTTCACTGCATCCTCCACCTATGCTGCCGGAAATCCGCCCATCGGGATACACGAGCATTTTGGCGCCCGCTTTCCTAGGAACCGATCCCTTTGAGGATACAATCGTGACAATCGCTTTTGGCTCTGTCTTTGGTTCACTTAACTCTTCCAAGACGTCACGGTCATATTCCGGCCAATTGAGACGGTCATGGATATTCCTGTTTTGCCGAAGATTATTTTTTCTCCGGTGACGAATGACCTCAGCAATAATCGAGATAGCGATTTCATCCGGTGTTACAGCTCCGATGTCAATGCCAATCGGCGAGCACACTTTTGCCAATTTTTCCTCTGAATAGCCTTCTTCTAATAGCATCTCTCTGACGCTGGCTACACGTCTGCGTGAGCCAATCATGCCTGTGTATGCTGTAGTGTATTCTAATGTTTCTTTTAGACATTCTAAATCATGGCGGTGACCCCGTGTGACGATGACGACATAAGAAGATTTATTCAACTGCAATTGCTTGAAACAATTGGAGAAGCTGTCACAAATCACAGTCTGCGCTTCGGGAAAACGCTCCTGATTGGCAAAATACGGACGATCGTCCGCCACTGTGACGACAAAGCCGGCTCGCGCTCCCAATTCCACTAACGGCTTGGCAATATGCCCTCCGCCAAGCACAATTAATTGCGGTTCAGGAAAATACGGCTCAACGAACAGCCCGCCGTCAGCGTCATATTGCAGGTCACCTGTGGCAAACGCCTTTTCAACCATATCGACCGCCTTGGAATCCAAGGATTCCCCTAATATGGTCCGTGGGTCATCATTTTCATTGATCAGAATTTTCGACGACGAACCCTGATGATCATTCACGGCGTCCAAGTTTGTTACAAGTACCGCTTTATTTCCACTTTTTAACGTATGAAGCAATTCTCTATATATCGTCATGCCAAGCCCCCCTGTATTCATTTAATGTATATTATTTACATATGTTTTATAAAACACAAGCCCTACAATGGTAACTATTATATGAGCCGTAATTTTAGCTGTCAAGTAGCATGCTTAATGTTAAATGTTTCACAAATAGAAAATATCCCGCAAATCAGCTTTCCACTGCATTTGCGGAATATTAATTTCATAATTCGTTGCGAATCGGAAATATTATTTTTTGGTAACTTCGTCGATTTTCGCGTAAAGCTTGTCAGTATCCTCTTTCGTAAGCTTATGAATCTTCATCTGCATGGCTATTTTAATGGTGTCAATAGCAATTGCCGTTGGATTATCAATTAGAATAAAATTCATTAAATCTTGTTCCAACGCCATTTGCTGTACCTTATGAGCTGGATTCTTAATAAACTGTACATTTGTACCATCTTCTCTTACCAATTCAATTTGTTCTTCTTCTGTCAAATGCGATAAATCTTTTGTCATATGATAACCTCCATTTAAGATTATGAATATATTATGTTTTAAAAAGCATCAAATGCATTATATAAATATTCTGCATTTTTATCAAGGCTCATACTCAAATAATACTGCTTTTGCCAATCCTCACCCAGCGACACATGATCGCTTCGACGTAATCGATACACCGGAATAACAGGATACCCATAATGCCCAATGCGACGATGCCGCTGAACATCTCCAGATAATTGATCATGATCCAACTGTTCATGATGAAATAACCGATTCCATAGCTAGTCGCAAAATTCTCACCGAAAAACAAGACGGCAATACTCACACCGATGCTGATACGCAGCGCGGTAAATGTCTGGGGAAGAATCGCCGGCAGCAACAAATGGCGATATATTTGCCGCTCGGTTAGTCCCAAAGACTTAACAGACATCAACAGCTCGCGGGGAATTTCCTGCACCCCATCCCGCGCAGCGAGAATAATCTGAAATATAATAATGATAATGATCAGAATGATTTTCGGAGTATCTCCTAAGCCAAACAGAATCATCAAAATCGGTAAGAAAGCAATTTTCGGCAATGGATAAAGAATGTAAATGATCGGACTAATCAATTCTTCCGCCCGTTTACTGACCCCGATCCAGAGACCGATTGCCACTCCTACAATCAGCGAAATAGCAATGGCGACGACAATTCGATACAAGCTGACGAGCATATGCGGCGCCAAGACTGTAGGAAATATCTGAAAAAAGTTGACAATTGTCGCATGAGGTGACGGAATGACCGCCGATCTTACGCCATAATGCAGTAAATACCACGCGAACAAGACAATCAGACTTCCGTATAGTGTCTTCAACTTCATACGATCCACTTCCTGACTTCTAAACAATACCGGTAAAACTCCAAATTCTCGCGCAATCCGTCCATGCCGAAGTATGGATTGTCCATAATATGACTAATCTTTGATTTTTCCATAATTACAATTTTCTGCCCTAAAAATACCGCCTCTTCGATGTTATGTGTGACTATCAATAGCGTCGTCGGTCTGCTCTTATAAATATCGAGAATCGTATTTTGTAAATGTTCCTTGGAAATAGCATCCAATGCCGAAGAAGGCTCGTCCATTAACAACAAATCAGGCTCCAATACCAGCGTTCGCGCAATCGCCACCCGTTGTTTCTCGCCGCCGCTGAGCTGCACCGGATATTTATCTTTCAGATGCCAGACTCCCAGATTTTCCAGTGTCGCCTGTACCCTTTGCTCAACGGTTGGGCGTAATTCCCCGCGGCATAAAGGCACAAAGCTTACATTATGCCAAACGGTTTTCCAAGGCAACAAACCGTAGTCTTGCAGAATGACGCCGGTATTTTTGCGGATATCATGCAACGGACTTCCATCAATGACGATTTGCCCATGCTTCGGGCGAACCAGCCCCGCGATCGTATACAGTAGGGTCGATTTTCCACAACCGGAAGGACCGATAATCGCGCAAGTGGTATTTCTCTCAATCTGCAAATCGATTTCGGACAATGCCGCTTCCTTACCAAATGTGACACGCAGATCTTTGATCGATATCATTATTTTACAAATTTTCCTTCAACCAATGCATCGTATTGCAGGTCGATTTTTGTACCTAGAACCTTTTCGTTCCACGCAATAATTTTCTGAATATACTCTTCGCTTGGCAATCTAGCTTCATGATACTCCGGCAGATCAATGATATCCTTCACTTGTGGATTTAAGTCCAAACGTTCTACTAAGATATCTCTTGCCACGTTTTCATCTGCCTGAATATCTGCTACCGCTTTGTTATATGCTTGGTGGAACAATTCTAATGCTTTTTCTTTATTCTTAATCGCATTTCCTGTAAACACCATTACTTCCGGCGAAAATGCATCTTTGCTTTCATAGGTACGCTTTTCCAAACCGTTTAGACTTCCCTGTGAAGCCACAGGCTCCGGCAAAACGACCATATCAATTTGCCCTTGATTGATCATTTCCAATCTGGCTGGAATTTCATTGATGTACACTTTATCCAAATTGTATTGTTCACTCAAGTATTCATCTGCCAGGTAATTGACAACGCTGACTTCCATCAGCCCGACACGAACTTCTGGCTTGTCCGTAAAGTCTTTGCTTACAAGTACAGGGAAGCTGCCATCAGTACTCGTCGTCACTTTAATATCAAAACCGTTTTGTACGTTGTTCACTAGCGCGACCACGTCGGTCATTGCTCCGTCTAATTCATTACTCTGCAACGCGCTCTGACGGTTCATCGCATTCGTATAGATTTGCAAATCAACCTTCAATCCTAGCTCTTCAAAATACCCCTGCTTCTCTGCCACAAACATCGGTGCCGAGTCAACTGCCGGCATCACACCCACTTTTAATTCCAAAGAGCCTTCGTCAGCTTGCTTTGCCGTGCATCCTCCGAGCACAAGCGCTGCAGCAGACAAACAAATGATCGTATGTTTCCAAAATTTCATTATCGATATCCCCCTTAGTCAATTTGTGTTTCTTCTATATAATAAGTTACATTTCTTCTATATATTTCCGAAGTTCATCGGCACCATTCCTCGCCATTACATCAGCTAGGCGTTCATGGGGCTCAGCAAAATCGCGAAAATAATATATGATTTTCTCGACAATCGGCACTACCTGCTCTTCCGGTACAAAACTGTACAACTCCTCAGCTAATCTAGGATGTCTGCCCAACCTGCCTCCGGCGAGAATCCGATAGGCGCGATCTGTCTGTGCAACTGCCGACACAGGACATGCGCGAATGCAGTCACCACAGCCGATACATCTATCCTGGTCAATTACAATTTTTCGACCATCAAAACTCATGGCATGTTCTTTGCAGACACTGATACACCGCATACAGGCAATACACACTTGATGGTTTACAGCGACTTTTGCCGTTGCCATAATGCCGATATCTTGGATTTGTGGTCGTGAACAGCCGTTAGGACATCCGGAGAAAACGATGGAAAATATATGGTGCTTTGCCAGTTTAGCACCGAATTTCTGGCGTATCAAACTGTCGAGTTTAACAGAATAGGCTAAATCGGCGATTTGCGCAGCGAGCCCTTCTGTATTGACAATGGCTTTGGGACAATGATTCGTGGCTTTGCATTGCCCGATCACAAACCCTTCACTTTTGGCTTTATTTTGACTCTTTATTTCGCTCATTTCTTTCACAACATCTCCAAATTATATGTATCATTTACCAGTTTTTGTGCTCGTACGAGTCAAGAAACCATTGCAGGCGCTCACGCAAGCGCTGATCTCTCTGCCTTCGCTTCGCGAGCAGTTCAATTCCCTCAATATCGAGATCTTCAAACTTTTCCAGTACTGCTTGCGAATATTGCCGTTCACGGCTGTTTAATCGTTCAATAACATTCCGCAGACGCTGATAGCGCATTTGCAAATTTTGATCTGCATTTATCTTTTCCATTTTTCCATTATCATTAGCAGGTCTTGTTGTAATTCCATATTTTCGCGTTTTTCATCCATCAATACGCGAATCGCTTCAAGGTCTTGCTCATCAAAAAAACCGACGACTTCTGTTGCCATCTGCTGATTGCGCTCCTCTAACATAGCGATCGTCTGTTCAATTTGTTGAACTGCCGTTTGCAATATCTCGTTGCCTGTGCTGTGATCCACTTTATCTGCCTCCTCTACGATCTCCCTGATTATGACTTTACCGTTATCGAAAATTTGGAACCGCATGTCAATTTCCGGCACCCAAATTCGTTTACTTTGATCTTTTTTCTGAATTTCCGATGCAATGATCTGATATACATAATTGCTGTTCGTTTCTCTAATACCTTGTTGAAG
Source organism: Bacillota bacterium (assembly GCA_023388635.1). GTDB lineage: Bacteria > Bacillota > Bacilli > Desulfuribacillales > Desulfuribacillaceae > JAEWFW01. The sequence continues at coordinate 38,671 of JAEWFW010000017.1, read as the reverse complement.
CAAAATTTCATATATTGTTTGATTACAAATTTCCCATTCCGTCAGAAACCAGCGTTCCAAACCGACGACTTGGACGAAGCGCATGTCCTTCTCCAATTTCAGTTGCTGTTCCACATACTGAGGAGCAATTTTCGTTTTCTTCGATACCTGTTTGATGATACGCTCTAAAGACTGCGGTTTCCCTACTTGTGACAAATAATTAAATGCCGCATGATTGATTCGCAAAGGAAACTCTTGCAAACGGATCGTTCCCGCCGCATCGACAGTAAATGGCGATTGCTCCGCATGCAGCACATCATCAACCAATTGTTCGACAGGCATAGAATACACTTGGAGTAAGTACGGTGCAAATTCTTGTAATTGGTGCAGTAGACGGTCAACAGTCAGTTCCTTTTCTTGGCCTATTAAAAAACGCTTAAAAAAACTCAATGGTGTATATACAGGCTGCAAAGAATCTCCTCCTTCTCTGAGTTCGCACCTTTTACCATGATACTTGGATTTTGCGCTTTTTACAAGTGCCAACTGCGCGCAGTTACGAAACAAAAAATGGTCTCTCGAACGCGAGAGCACCATTTTTACTTATGGATGATTTTTCGATTACCGATTAGCGCTATAATGCTTTCAATTGTTCTACGATCATCTCATTGACGAGCTGCGGATTGGCTTTGCCGCGTGATTCTTTCATCACTTGTCCAACGAGGAAGCCGATTGCTTTCTCTTTTCCGCTTTGGAAGTCTTCCACTGATTTCGGGTTGGCAGCAATCACTTTTTTGACGATCTCGAGAATCGCCCCTTGGTCGCTGATTTGTTCCAACCCTTTTTCTTTTACAATCGTCTGCGGGTCTTTACCGCTTGTGATCATTTCCTGAAAAACGGTTTTTGCTATTTTGCTGCTAATCGTGCCAGCTTCCATCAGCCCGATCATATTGCCCAAATGTTCCGGTGTCAAAGGAATCTGCTTGATGCTCATGTTGTTGGCGTTCAGGTAGGCAAGCAATTCCCCTTGAATCCAGTTTGCCGCACCCTTGGCATCTTTACAATGCTGCATCGTCTGGTCAAAAAAGTCGGCAAGCTCCCTGGAAGCGGTGATCACACCGGCATCATAAGCAGATAAATTGTATTCCTGCACATACCGCTCCTGACGTTTGTCAGGAAGTTCGGGGATTTCCGCACGCAATTGTTCAATCCATTGCTCGTCAATCACCATTTTCACCAAATCAGGATCGGGGAAATACCGGTAATCGTGTGCTTCTTCTTTACCGCGCATGGCAATCGTCTTGCCGGCATTATCATCCCAGCGGCGCGTCTCCTGCACTACTTTATCGCCGTCTAGCAAAATAGCTGCTTGCCGCTTCTCTTCATACTCAAGCCCCTTTTGCACTCCGCGGAAGCTGTTCATATTCTTTAGTTCCGCCCGCGTACCAAATTCCTTCTGCCCAAAAGGACGGATACTAATATTAGCATCACAGCGCAAACTGCCTTCTTCCATCTTCACATCGGAAACGCCGCAATATTGAATAATCGCTTTTAGCTTTTCCAGATATAAACGCGCTTCTTCCGGACTGCGCATATCAGGCTCTGAAACAATTTCGATCAGTGGCGTACCACCGCGGTTATAATCTACGAGAGAACCGTTGCCATCTGCTGAATGTACGAGTTTTCCCGCATCTTCTTCGAGATGGACTCGCGTAATGCCGATGCGTTTGCGCGTTCCGTCCGGCAAGTCGATATCAATATATCCGTGCTCTCCGACAGGCTTGTCGTATTGAGAGACTTGATATGCCTTCGGCAAATCGGGATAAAAATAATTTTTTCTATCAAATTTGCTTTCTCTATTAACGGTACAATTCAATGCCAATGATGCCTTAATGGCATAATTCAACGCTTGCTCGTTAAGCACCGGCAATACACCGGGGTGCCCGAGACATATCGGACAAGTATGACTATTGGCAGGTGCGCCAAAAGCAGTGGAACAGCCGCAAAAAATCTTTGTATTTGTATGTAATTCCACATGGACTTCAAGTCCGATGACTGTTTCAAATTTCAAGAGATTCACCCCCAAATATACTAAACTAATGGTCGCTGCTTATAATACTGTGTCGCTTGCTCATATGCGAACGCCGCGTTCAACACAGTTGATTCGGCAAATGCTTTGCCGATCATCTGCAGGCCCACAGGCATACCGTCAACAAAGCCGCAAGGAACGCTAATCGCCGGTATCCCAGCCAAGTTAATCGGAATCGTGCAAATATCATTTAAATACATCGTCAGCGGATCATTCGTATGTTCACCGATTTTGAATGCCGTTGTCGGTGTCGTCGGACCGATGATGATATCGTATTTCGCAAACACATTGTCAAAATCTTGTTTAATCAGTGTTCGGACTTTCTGCGCCTTCAAATAGTAGGCATCATAATAACCGGAACTCAGTGCATAGGTACCGAGCATGATTCTGCGCTTTACTTCGTCTCCAAATCCCTGGCTGCGAGTTTTCTTGTACATATCAAGTAAATCTTTGACCTGCTCTGCACGCACGCCATATTTAACCCCATCGTATCGAGCAAGATTCGAAGACGCCTCCGCCGATGAAAGCAGATAATAACATGCCAAAGCGTATTCTGTATGAGGCAAAGATACTTCTTCAATTTCAGCTCCAAGTGCCGTTAACTGCGCAACAGCTTCCATGATTTGCTTGCGAACTTGCGGGTCGACACCTTCGCCCATGTGCTCTGTGGCGATGGCAATCTTCATACCTCGGATATCGCCTGTCAATGCCGCCTGATAGTCAGGGATCGCAATATTCGCCGATGTGGAGTCTTTCTCATCATATCCGGCAATTGCCTGAAGTACTTCAGCGCAATCTTCTACGCTGCGCGCAATCGGACCGATTTGGTCGAGGGAAGACGCGTAAGCGACGACTCCATACCTTGATACAAGTCCATAGGTCGGCTTCAACCCGACGACGCCACAGTAGGCCGATGGCTGGCGAATCGATCCACCTGTATCTGAGCCCAAGGAAAAGACAACTTGTCCCGCAGCAACGCTTGCCGCTGATCCGCCGCTTGAGCCACCGGGAACACAATCGAGATTCCATGGGTTTCTCGTAATTTGAAACGCAGAGTTCTCTGTCGAACTCCCCATCGCGAATTCATCCATATTTAGTTTTCCAATCGTCACAGCACCTGCCGCATGCAAACGCTGCATGACAGTCGCATCATACGGTGGGATATAGTCCCCTAAGATTTTACTCGCACATGTCGTTGGTACACCTTCTGTGCAAATATTGTCCTTGATGCCCCCTGGTATACCGGCAAGAATCGGCATATCTTCCAGCGCTGACAATTCGGAGTCCATTTGCTGCGCTTTCTGCTTCGCTGACTCGCGATCGACATGCAAAAATGCTTGCACCTGCCGATCTGTTTTATCGATCTGCGCATGAGAAGCCTCTATAAGTTCTGAAACCGTCACCTGTTTATCGCGCAATAATTTATGTATATCTTTAATTTTGTTTTCCAAAATTGACATGGGTCGCCCCCCTTTAATCGTTCTTCCGCCTATTCAATAATCGGCGGTACTTTGAAATATCCGTCCTCTTTATCTGCCGCATTTGCCAATGCTTTATCTCGATCGATGGAGGCAATAACCTCATCTTTACGCGTGACATTGCTGATATTTAAAACATGAGTCGTCGGTTCCACATGGTCCGTCTGCAGTTCGTTCAATTTTTCCGCATAATTCAGGATGGAATTGAGCTGGTCCGTAAACACGATCTTCTCGTCTTCCTCAATCGTCAGGCGGGCCAAATCTGCTACATACTCCACATCTTTTACACTTATACTCAAAGGATACACCTCCTATAGTATGATAGAATCAGTCATTTGATAATTATATCATATAGCTGTTTTTAAACACAAATACCGTTTTGATGACAATTCTATTTTTTGCGATATGCCGTTTGTATGACATATTGTTTTAGTGAGTATTTTAGTGGATATTTTCCTGTAGATATTGCTTTTACAAATACTTGAGTAACAGGCTAGTGATTGACAATCATGGTGGTTTCAGTTATATTTTAAACAAGCTTTTAGCTGCTTATAAAACAAATAAAAATGTATATGAGGAGGAATTACAATGGCATATAAAATCAATGACGATTGCATCAATTGCAGTGCCTGTGTAAGTGGATGTCCAACAGACGCAATTTCAGAAGGGGACAATGTTCATGTAATCAATGCTTCCCTTTGTATTGAATGCGGTGCTTGTAACGATGTTTGTCCTGTAGGCGCGCCGAACCCTGCATAATATTATATTGAACCTTATTTTACAAAATAAGTACAGGGATTGAACAATCACAGCCTTGATTGTTCAATCCCTGTTTTTGTCTGCTGTCCTGTTTTAGCTACAATAGACTGATGACAAACTCTTTCAAATCGACGAGTCGCGCATGTTTGGGCATACGGTCCGTTCCGGCAATAATCATCGGTATCAGCGAATCCTGGCGGTGCAAGGATCCATGACTCGCTCCCGCACCATGTTTGGCGCTACCTTGGGACTGAAACTCAAATCCGGGTTTTGCCGTGACGGTAAGTACATTATCGGTACTATGGGCGTGAGTGGCTCCGAACAAACGCCGTAAGGCGTCAGGATATTGCTCGTAACACAATTGCATATCGTTTATTTTTATATCGAGCAGTGCGGCATCGCCTTGTATATTCCATGTTTGCCCGTAAATATCCTCATACGGTCCGTCTTTGCTGAAAATAAGCTGTGCATCGCGCGGCGTCTTTTCACCGTGATAGCGTTTCTCGACAACGACATGCTTTTCACGTGGATAGGCGATAAAATCGATTCTGTGGTCTTCTTTCAGCGCATCGACCAACGGATCCCTTTTCATACGGAACGTATACAAATACGCCATACGTTCATTATTGCAAATCAGTACATCAAGTGTCGCCGGATTGATCGGTTTACGGAAATTATGGATCGTAAAATTCTGCAATATGTCGCGTAAATCGATTTGTCCGTCGCTACCCGGATGGATGTCTGTCTGCCCGTGGTCGCTGGTGAGAATCCATACGGCTTGTTCAGTCGCACTTTCTACGCCTCCCATACTCTCCATCATATGACCGATGCGCGTGTCCACCTTAGTGATTTCTTCGATAACTCCTTTAGTACCATGCTTATGTACCGCCTGGTCGAGATCGGGTAGATACACACTGATAAAATCCGGCAGTGCGTTTTGGCGGACGATTTCCCTGAATAATGCCACCGCATATGTATCATTAACTCCATAGCGCTTCCAGGCAGACGTCGGCGCTTGTAATTGATATGGTTGATACAATTCGACATCTGTAAATCTGCCCAGTGATAAGATTTCGGCACCACGAACCGGTTTGTTCAATGCAAACATCGTCAGTAACTTCACAAGCCATGGCAATGTGACTTCATGGCTGGTATTGCCCCTGTGTGCCGCTAAACTGATATTGCCTGTGGACAGACCCTCACTCGCCAAATCTTCGAAAATTGTCGACACAAATTTACTGATATGCTTTTCATTCAAATGATACAAAATATCTTCTACGACGTTGCGAAATCCCAGCCGCCAAACGGTGCCGAAAGAACTGCCGTAGTTGATGACGCGATTTTCCTGTGCATCGTACCATACGAGACCAGGTACCTTATGCTCGTCCGGGAACACCCCTGTGACCAATGATGTATCGATGGCACTGGACATTGTGGGAAACACGGTTACACCATCTTTGATAAATTTCCCTTTTGCCGCCAATTGCTGCATATTTGGCGCTTTTCCATTGCTCATCGCCATCTCCAATGGTCCCGGCAATAAAGAATCGACGACAACCACAATCACTTTTTTCTTCATATTACGAACTCCTTCAATTCAATTTCGGATACGCTTACACCGATATCAGCACCACACATAGAACAATCACTAAACTCAGCAATGAAAAACACAGCCCGATAATGTAGATAAATGTCACCGTTTGTACCTGGTTTAATCCAATCGCCATTAGCCTGTGATGCAAATGCCCTTTATCAGCCAAATAAATCGGACGCTTTTCCCGCCAGCGCCGAAACATCACATATGCCGTATCGAAAATCGGCACCCCGAAGACCAACAACGGAACAAGCAACGTAATCAATGTCGCTCCCTTAAACGCCCCCTCAATCGATATGGCAGACAGAATGCATCCTAGGAACAGCGCTCCGGCGTCTCCCATAAAGATTTTCGCCGGATGAAAGTTGTATTTTAGAAAACCGAGTGTCGTACCTAACAACGAAATACATAAAAGTGCCAAAACATGCTCTCCTTGGATCAAAGCAATGAAAAAAAGTGTCATCGATGATATACCGGCAATGCCTGTCGCCAGCCCATCCATCCCATCAAGAAAATTCAATACATTCATCAAGCCGACGACCCAAATTACTGTGAGAATCGCTCCCAGCCATTCGGGGAAAAACCATATATCATGCTCGGCAAACACAATTCCGAATACGCCGGTAATCTGGTATCCGCCATTGAGCAACATCCCCGCCGCCGTTAGCTGGGCAATAAATTTAGGGAATGCCGGAAAATCTGATTGATGCGCTTTTGACCAATCGTCAATGATACCGGTCGTCAACACAAGCATACCTGCCAGAAACATGATCATCAGCTTTGTATCTACAGGTATAAACAAGAAAACGGTCAACCCAAACCCGACGAAAATTGCTAGCCCACCCAGTAGAGGAATGGGATCGGCGTGGATTTTCCTCTGATTTGGTAAGTCCACGACTTCCAGCCGAAATGCGATCGCCCGGGTGATCGGTACGAATAAATATGTGATGATAAAAGCCGTAAAAAAAGGAAAAATATACGCCACTGAAATCCCTCCTAAGGATGTGGGTTTATTTTTCCCTACTGTCGATATTATTATTTTGTGCTTACTTGGTATAAAAATCCATAAATTCTGCTTCTGTCAGAACCGGAATTTGCAAGTCTGCTGCTTTTTTCAACTTGGATCCGGCATTTTCTCCGGCTATGACATAATCGGTTTTTTTGCTGACACTGTTCGATACGGTTGCTCCGTAATCTTCCAAAATTTCCTGTGCTTGCTTGCGCGTCAATTGCTCCAACGTGCCGGTCAGAACGACAGTTTTGCCCGAAAACATCGCTGCCATTTCCGACGATGTTTGTTCCCCTGACGCCTGAGTGCGCTCCAATGCGCGCTGATTCCGATACTGCATGTTGACTCCGGCTCGGCACAATTTCTCGAAAACTTTGGCAAACGCTTGACTTTGGAAGTACTCCTGTAGACTCACCGCCATCTTTTCGCCGATTTCGCGTACCGCTACCAATTGTTCGTAATCGGCATGGCGCAATGTGTCAATATCCTGAAATTCACTGGCGAGAATTTTGCTCGCCTTGCTGCCGATAAAACGAATTCCCATACCGAACAACAATTTTTCCAGCGAATTCTGTTTGCTTTTCTCAATTGCAGCCAATAAATTATCGACTGATTTTTCGCCCATTCTCTCCAAAGGCAACAGTTGCTCCCTCTGCAAGAAATACAAATCGGCGAAATCTTCAATCAGCCCGGCATCAAACAGCTGATGGACGACTTTTTCTCCCAGACCATCGATATTCATCGCATCCCGTGATACAAAATGGATAATCGCCTCTTTGTTCAAAGCCGGACAGCCCGGATTGATACAACGGACAGCCGCTTCCCCTTCCGTCCTCACCAGCTCTGTTTGGCATACAGGACAATGGGTCGGATAGACAATCGGAATTTCTTGGGATGTGCGCTTTTCCGGCAAGCTGCGCACAATTTCGGGAATGATATCGCCTGCCTTTTGGACGACGACATGATCTCCGATGCGAACATCTTTTTCGATGATGTTATCCTGATTGTGCAAGGTGGCTCTGCTCACTGTACTGCCTGCCAGATGAACCGGCTGCAATACAGCCGTAGGTGTCACGACACCCGTCCTGCCGACACTGAATATCACATCTTCGATGACTGTGATGTTTTGTTCCGCAGGAAATTTATACGCTATGGCATAACGCGGGCTTTTCGCCGTAAAACCCAATTGCTGCTGGTATTCCATCGGATCGACTTTAATGACCAGACCATCAATTTCATAGGGCAATTTATGACGCTCGGCATCCCAATATGCGATAATTTCCAAAATCTCATCAATCGACTGAATCACGCGCATCTCTTGATTGATTTTCAGACCGACCGATTGGAAAATCTGTAAAATATCTTGTTGGCGGTTAATCACCACATGATTAGCATCAAACGTCTGCTGATCCGTATAACCAAGCCCATACATAAACACATCCAGTGCCCGTTGGCTGACTACACTGGGATCGAGCTGTCGCAAAGAACCTGCCGCCGCATTGCGCGGATTGGCGAACAACGCTTCTCCCGCTTCCTCCCGCTCCTGATTTAAACGCGCAAATTCCTTTTTCGAAAGAAAAGCTTCGCCGCGCGCTTCCAGCGTTAATGGTTTGCGAAGCTTCAACGGGATCGAGCGAATGCGTTTCAGATTTTCCGTAATCTCTTCGCCGATAGTCCCGTCGCCACGTGTCGCTCCCCGCACGAGCATTCCATGCTCATAATACAGCGAGATTGCCAGACCGTCGATTTTCAGCTCGCATACATAGGCTAGATGATCAACGCCCAAATCTTTCTTCACCCTGCGATCAAACTCGCGTAAATCACCTTCATTAAAGGCATTGCTCAGGCTGTACATCGGCTGCATGTGCTCCACCTTGATAAATTGCTCCAATGGTTTGCCGCCGACTTTCTGCGTCGGCGAATCCGCCGTAGCAAGCTCTGGATACTCTGCCTCGATTTCCAACAGCCGTTTCATCAGCATATCATATTGCTGGTCGGAGATTGTCGGACAATCCATCACATAATATTGGTAATTATGTTCTTCGATTTCCGCGCGCAACGATTGTGCTTCCTGTTCGATCATTTGTAACTTTTCCAATTGCCGCTCACCAACTTTTCCAGCTTTTCAATCTGTTTTCCCTATTATGTGTTGCTTTAGCTCAAAACTTTCGTGACATGTGGCACAATCTGCTTTTTCCTCGACAAGACTCCCGGTAGGTGTATCTCATCATCGACCACAGGCTTGCCGAAGGCTTTTTCAGCAAGTGATGTGTCGCCAATGACTAAGAAATACGTCGTTTCTTCTAAAATATTCGTACACATTAACCCAATGAAGTCCAATTCGTTATTTTGTAAGGTCTTCCGCATTTCATCAAGTAACTCCGTTTTGCGTTCGCGGAAGCGTGTGTTGTCTGTCATCATTACTTGCCCGATCATTAAATGCTTATCACCGAGTGAAAATCCTTTTAAATCGGTATTCAATACTTCGCTAGCAGAATTTGTCGTCATCGGGCTGCTGGAACCGAGTAATTGCATCCCGTACTCTTGTAAATTCACACCGCAGATTGCTGCCAATTCCTCGGCAATCCGCTTGTCTTCTTCGGTGCAAGTCGGTGAACGGAACAATACCGTATCAGAGATAATCGCTGATAGCATCAAACCGGCGTATGCAGGTTCCGGCTGTAGCCCGTATGTGCGATACAATTTTGCGACGATCGTGCATGTGCAACCGACCGGCTCCACCATGAAAAAGATCGGTCCGGTCGTCTGAACGTCGCCAATGCGGTGGTGGTCGACAACTTCGATAACTTCTGCTTCATCAATGCCTGTAACTGCCTGACTGCGCTCATTGTGATCGACAAGAATCACTTGTTTCGGTTTTGCGGAAATCAAATCATGGCGCGATATACTGCCGAGTATCTGCTTTTGCTCATTGATGACAGGGAAGCAGCGATAACGGTGGTCTAATACGACCGATTTGATCTTATCCATTTCCATATCAGCATCAATCGTCACAAGTTCTGCGTTCATCAATGAGCTCACAGGCTGTCCGAGGATGGCTTGCGCATCACATACAGCCTTCGCTTGTGTTTCCGTCAATTTCTCAAGACAGAAATCTCCCAAATCCCCCAGTGTCACCATGCCCTCCGCTTTACCGTCGGCGTCGCATACAAACGCATGGCTGCCTTGTGCCTGGCGAATTTTCTCACTCGTTTCCTGCAAGGAATGTTGACGGTCGACGATCAGCAATTCCCGATTCATGATATCCTTGGCGCGTAATTTCACATCTTCGACATACTCCGGAACATCAACTTTCCAATAGTCAAACACCCATTGGGTCTCGGTGTTTGCCTTGCCCAATCTTCCCGGCGTGACGCGCTCGTCACCCAATCTGTTTTTCAATCTTGCGTAAGTCGCTGCGGCTGCTAACGAGTCCGTGTCCGGACTTTTATGACCTAAAACATAAATTTTTTCAGACATCCTATATACCTCCACTAGATTTTTTTGATCGGTGCAAATTTAGCAAGTAATTTTTTCAAGCCTACCGGCTGTGGAAAGGCAATCGTCAATTCCAAACTGTCTCCCTGACCTTTGCTGGCGACAATCGTGCCGATGCCCCATGCTCTGTGCTCCACTCTGTCGCCGTCATTCCACGTCAAGCTGAGGTCAGCTCCCTGTACTTCAATTCTACCGGCTGCCTTCTTGACCGTCACGGCAGAACGCAGCGCCGTACGCTGTGTCAATTCGCTCTGGCTCTGGCGAACATTGTTGAGCAGCTCCTCAGGAATTTCTTCCAAAAAGCGTGATGGGCGGTTGCTCTGCATTTTCCCATATAACATACGCGTACTGGCGTTGGTCAAATACAACTCTTGCTCTGCCCGGGTAATGCCCACATAGCAGAGCCGCCGTTCTTCTTCCATCTCCGTCTCATCCATCAATGACCGGTTATGAGGGAAAATCCCCTCCTCCATTCCTGCCAGAAACACGATCGGAAATTCCAATCCTTTGGCACTATGCATCGTCATCAGCAGAACTTGTCCTTTTCCTATGTCAATTTCATCTACTTTATCGAGATCGGAAATCAGTGCTAAATCGGTGAGAAAGGCGATCAGTGACTTGTCCTCCGCATTTTTCTCAAACTCCCGTGTCACGGACAAAAATTCTTCGATATTCTCTAATCTAGATTCTGCTTCAATCGTCCGTTCGTTCTGCAATTCCGTTTTATACCCGGTCATTTTCAAAACTTCTTCCACAAGTTCGGTAATCGGCAAGTACTCCTGCATCGTGCGCAGTGTCGTCACCAGCCTAAAGAAACCTTGTACATTGGAAATTGCTCTGGACGACAAATCGATCGATGATAGATCCCGACATGCCTCATACATAGAAATTCCCGCCTGTGCGCTGTATTCCGCCAGTTTGTCCACGGTCGCATCGCCAATGCCCCGTTTCGGCACATTAATGACTCGCATCAGGCTCGTATCATCATTGGGATTTGCCAATAAGCGTAAATATGCCAATATGTCTTTAATTTCTTTGCGGTCATAGAATTTCAGCCCGCCGATGATCGTGTACGGAATATTCGACTTCATAAACATTTCTTCAAATACGCGCGATTGAGCATTGGTTCTATATAATATGGCGATGTCCTTATAATTGAACACGCGCCCGCCATCCTGCTGCTCGGCAGGATCACCATCCTGACGGTCACGTACATCATTTCGCCGACCGTGAATATCGCTATCTCGCTGGACTTTTTCAAGGATCGTCTGTGTGATAAACTGCGCCTCATCCTGTTCGCTGTATCCTTGGTAGTAATTGATAACCGCCCCTTCGTCATTGGAAGTCCACAACGTCTTTTCACGTCGTTGGCGATTGTTCTTAATCAATTCATTAGCCGCCGATAAGATATTTTTGCTGGAACGGTAGTTTTGCTCCAATTTGATGACTTGCGCATTAGCGTAATCACGTTCAAAGTTGAGGATATTCTCGATATCCGCGCCGCGCCATTTATAAATCGATTGATCGTAATCACCGACAACACACAAATTGTTATGTACGTGCGCCAGCAAATTGATCAATAAATACTGGGCGCGGTTCGTATCTTGGTATTCGTCGACATGAATATAGAGAAATTTCCGCTGATAAAATTCCAATACTTCCGGGTACTCTCGAAACAGCCGCACTGTCAGCATGATAATATCATCAAAATCAACGGCGTGGTTGCTCTTTAATTTGCGCTGGTACTGTTCGTAGACTCTAGCGGTGATTTTCTCAAAATATCCCGTATGGAATTGGCTGTACATCTCCGGTGTCTGCAATTCATTCTTTGCTTGGCTGATCATCGCCAAAATGCCTCTCGGGTCATTTTTCTTAGGGTCAAGATTCTCACTCTTAAGAATTTGTTTGATCACACTTAACTGATCCGACGTATCAAGGATCGTGAACGTCGAATCGTAACCGAGCTTATCGATGTCCTTTCGCAAGATGCGCACACATAAAGAGTGGAATGTCGATACCCATACATCGTACCCTTTGGCTCCGACGATAGTTTGTACGCGCTCTTTCATTTCCTTCGCTGCTTTGTTCGTAAACGTCACGGCGAGGATGCTCCATGGCGCTACACCTTGCTGAATCAAATACGCAATACGGTGTGTCAATACACGCGTTTTACCGCTGCCCGCCCCTGCCATAATCAACAATGGTCCCTTTGTCGCTAACACAGCGGACTGCTGCTGCGGATTCAGACCGTCCAATAAATTCACCATATACCAACCTTTCTTTTCCCCTCTAATGACTAAGAAAACCCCTAATCCGGGGTTTTTTCAGTTTCTTGTATTCGGTCAAGCACTAACTGGTAGCCATCTGTTCCATATTGGAAGCATCGCTTCACTCTACTGATCGTCGCTGTGCTGGCACCGGTCTCCTTTTCTATCTGGCTATACGTATATCCCAACCTCAACATCTTGGCAACTTCCAAGCGCTGTGCCATCGATTGAATTTCATTGACTGTACACAAATCATCAAAAAATAGATACACTTCTTCAATATTGTCAAGAGTTAAAATTGCCGAGAACAACTGTCTGATAATTTTATCATCACGCAATTTTTCCAGTTGCATAAAACATCCCTCCGCCTTCGTTAATCGCAGCTACACAACGGGTAGATACGCCTTTTGTGCGTTACCTCTTTCATGTGCTACAATGCAATCCAACCTTATTATACAAGATTTACAGCGACAAGGGAAGTAAACATATCGATTATTTATGATTTCGTGTATCTAGTTTTGCAATGACGCAGATATCACATCGGGTACGACTTGAATCCATGTGTTCCCAGCGTAATACGGCACTTCTTTATCGCCTTCAAAGAAGCGTATCATGCCTCGCTCATACCGCCACGTAACTTCGCGGGCAGTACCTTGCTGGAGTGCATAGCCTTTTCCTGAACTATGGACATTGATTGCCAAACGCCCCTCACCATCGACTACACTGTGTTTAACATAGGCAATCAATACATTCGTTGCCTGTAACTGCCTGTTGGTGGTCAAATCATTATGCGCCATATTGTTGATAAACCGATCATACTTCTGTGTGCGCTCATCATAAATATATTTCACTTGATAGCTTGAAGTGTACGGAATGACTACTTCGGCAAATTTAGGCGCCGGTGCCAATTCCGCCGTTTGCTCCGTTACGAACGTCAGCTCAGGTAACGTGTATGTATCACGATACCCTCTCGATTGGGCTCCTTTTCTCAAGAGATCGAGATTCGAATACACGTTATGCGGCTTCGCACGGAAGCTCTCACGCACGAAATAAGAGCCGTTGACGATTTCCGACAAACTCGGAAGTTTCTCGCGGGCAATGCGGTTCAACGCCGCCGGGCTTCCGCCTGCATGAGCAAACACTGCGTCATAGTCATCAGCAATATCTAGCATATACTCGCGTGCACTGCGGATTGGACCGATTGTTTCCGGCTTCTGACTTTGATAAATTGCGATAAAACGTGTTACCCCACCTTCTGCCAATACTTCATAAACAATATCTGCTTTATCGAGACCCGATTGCGGACGGGCTGCCGGACTGTTTTCCACAAATACGGCAAACGGTCTCGTTGTAATTTCTTCTTCCGTACCTTCATATGTAAGCGGTGCACGGTATTTCGGTTCTTGTGGTTCCACTTCAATCGGTTCCTGAACTTCCTCCGGCTCCTTATCAATCTCCTCCGGCATTTCCACTTCCGGGGCTTGTACCGATTGATCTCCATTGCACATCGTCAATACAATCACCGCAAATAACACCACTACTACAACTGCGATCCCCATAAGATGAGGCGGCTTCACTTTGGATTTCAAGTCCGATAAAGCATCTGATAAAACACGTATCATTTACATATCCCCTTTCTTTCCGTCAACCAAAAATATTCGACAGCCTCGGAAAATATCCCTGCTTATCCAAAAAACTGTTCGATAATTTTTCTTTTTGGGTGAGTATCCGATATAATGTTTAAAAAGATTGTTTTCACCATATATTGTTACTAGCCCTAAGAAAGGATGATGATTGATGAAGAGACAGACTCCCGAAAAGATAGATGACATCCCTTCGCTCAATATGAAACTGGATCGCATTTCACAAATGATGGAGAGTGCCCGGCTGGAAGACATTTTACAAAATTATTCCAATCCGTGGCGCGTCATACGCATAAACTTCTTAGTCGGACTTTCCCGTGGTGTAGGTATGACCATCGGCACCGCACTATTTCTTGGAATCCTTATTTACCTACTCGGGCAAATTGTCTCTATGCCGCTGATCGGAGAATATATTGCAGAGCTTTTACAGTGGATTGATACATACCGAACATTTTAAAAATTAGTCGGGTAAACCTAATGCCACCTTGATACCATCTATAAACTAGGAGAAGGAGATAAGATTATGCTTCCATTAGAACAAGCCAAAGAATTGTTAAATCAACACTTTATGACGACATTTGCCAGACCACTAGAGACAGAGGACCTCCCTTTATGGGACGCCGGTGACCGCATACTGGCGGTAGACATCACCGCCGCCGAGCACATCCCCGGCTTTGACCGTTCGCCTGTGGACGGCTATGCCTTGCGTTCTGAAGACGTGCGCAATGCCGCTATTGATTCCCCAATATCATTGACATTGGTTGATACGGTTGCCGCCGGCTCTTATTCCGATAAAACATTGACATCGGGCACGGCAATGACAGTATTCACCGGCGCTCCTTTGCCGAATGGAGCTGACTGCGTTATCAAAAAAGAAGATACACAAGCAACGGAAGACCACAACACAGTCTTAATTTCCCAACCTGTTTCGCGTGGTGAAAACATCGCCTATAAAGGTGAGGATATTGCACTGGGGGAGTTTCTTTTTGCGAAAGGTACGACGCTCAGAGCACCCCACATCGGCATCCTCGCATCACTGGGCGTTGACCCTGTCCCTGTCTATCAAAAACCGAAAATCGGTATTTTCTCTACAGGCAACGAGCTGATTGATCCGCAGGAATCATTACAGCACGGACAATTACGAGCCTCGAATCTGTTTACGATCGCAGATTTGATTCGCCGTGCTGGAGGAGTCCCCATCAATTTAGGTTTAGTCAAAGACCGCACCGACGATGTCCTCGACGTATACAAGCAGGCACAACAGATGGGTTTGCCATTCGTCATCTCGACCGGCGGAACGGCTTCCGGCGACTTCGATGTCATTAAAGAAGCTATGGAAGCTACAGGCTCCGAGCGACTGTTCAATAAGATCGCCATGCGCCCCGGTGCTCCCGTTGTCGTTTCCATAGCCGAGAATCAATGGCTGATCGGACTATCCGGCAATCCCGCCGGCTCAGCCGTAGCGATGCAGTTAGTCATCTGCCCGCTAATTCTCAAACTCGCGGGCACAAGCTCTGAACTGGCAGACGCGCTCCCAGTTTCCGTACAAGCCTCATTGACCGCTCCTATTATGAGAAAGGGCGGATTACGCGGCTTCCTATGGGGACGAAATACAGAACAAGATGGTCAAATATTCGTAACACCGAATGAAAATCAATTTTGCGGTGCCGTCAAAACCTATGCAAACAGCAATTGTCTAATCGAAGTTCCGGCAGGAAAGGTAGATTTCTCATCCGGTCAGGACGTTACGATCTGGAAGTTCTTCTAGTTACGTATACTAAAAGGATACAAAAAGGACTGCGGTGCAGTCCTTTTGTATCTCATCATTGTAATCTTCTTTTCGATTTTTATTTTACGAGTTTTTCATTCCTGTAAGCTGGCTTGGTTGCGGTTCTTCCTTGCTGATAATCGAACGAATCGGTATGGCAATCGTCACGCCTTCATCGCGGATAATATCGAGCATTTGCATCAATGTATCTTCGCGAACGCGCAAGTACTCTCCCCATATCGTCGTCTTGGTAAAATAATAGACAAAGATCTTTAAACTACTGTCAGCAATCTCATTAAATCTGACAAAAATAATATCTTGATGGATTTCGGGATGATTGCGCAACATCGTCTCAATATTTCTGCATATACATTCCAGTTTGCTAATGGGAGTCTTATAATCGACACTCAATGTAAAATTGACTCTGCGTTTCTGCATTTTCGTCCAATTCGTCACGGCACCGGCTATCAATGTCGCGTTGGGCACGGTTACTAATGCATTGGCAAAGGTGCGGATTTTCGTACTGCGAAACGTGATGTCTTCTACCGTTCCTTCGCAGCTCGGCGTGTCGATCCAATCACCGATTGAGTAGGGTTTATCAGTGATAATGACAAAGCCCGCAAAAATATTGGCAACAAGATCTTTTGCCGCCAGAGCCACAGCCAATCCGCCAAGCCCCAGTCCCGCTATAAAGGTCGAAACATTAAAACCCCACACTTGCATAATCATCAGCCCTGTAATGGCTAACACCAAAACTAAAATAATTTGTAACGTAAATTCAATCAGAATTTTGTCAAATTTCTTGTTGAACAACTCATACAAATGCTGCTCATTCCGCTGAACCGCCTTTAACGCATAGTAAATTCCTATTCCTAAATACAAGAGGATCAGTGACTCTAAAAGGTGAATAATCGGTACTTCCAGACGTGCATTCAATTGTGCGACCATCACCGCAATAATCAGTCCGATAATGAAAAATATTTTGTGCAAGGATTTTGCCACCGCATCAAATACGTTATGGGCAATTTCCGTACGAATTGATGCCGTCCCGTTTGCCAGCCGACTCTTCAATTTTTTGGACAAAAAATCAAACAATCGATTGACGACAAATTTACGCAACAGAAAAAAAACAGCGACTATCAAGCCAGCATAGAAATATCTGTGCTTGATAATCGTAAGGTATCCTTCGTAACTCTCAAAATAATGTTGTATGACAGGTGTACTCATAAATTACAGCTCCCACTCCGATAAAGAGTCCGCTTCAAATGTCGGCTTATACTGCTTCTCAGCCACTTGTTGTTTATCGGTCACTCCTGTGTACACTAAAAGCGTATCGATACCTGCGTTAATTCCCGTATATATATCGGTATCGTAGCTGTCGCCAATCAGCAAAACTTCGTCCGCAGATAACCCGAGCATTTCTAATGCATAGTTGGCGATCGCCGTCATCGGCTTGCCGACAACCACAGGATTGATACCTGTCGTCGCAATCACCGCGGCAACCAACGCGCCATTGCCCGGCAGCATTCCACGCTCTGTGGGAAGTGCCCGATCCAAATTCGTCACAATAAACTGCGCCCCTTTAGAAACGGCGAGCGACGTTACGAGTAACTTCTGATAATTGATATCCTGATCAATGCCCATGACGACATATGTCGGATTTTCGGCGTTCAGCCGCAACTTTAACGGCTCCAGTACCTCTCTGAGTGCCTGTTCCCCTACGATCCAAATGCTCGGCTGATCTTCCTGACAACCGCGAAATGGATGATTTTTCTTGATATCCTCCTGCAAATAACGTGCCAGTGCCATTCCCGAAGTGTAAATGCTGTCTTCCGAGACTTGCAGATCAAATCCGTCCAGCACCTCGACGATTTGCGCCGGAGTTTTGGAAGCGTTGTTTGTCAAAAATAAATACGGCAAATTACGCTCCTGCAAGCGTTTCACAAATTCAATAGCTTCTGGAATTGCCCGTCTTCCGCGGTAGAGCGTTCCATCCAGATCAATGAGATATCCTTTATAGTCTTTCCTAGCCATATACTCGATTCCCTTCTTTCAGCTACTGCACATATTTAACCGCTTTCAAGCCGATGTCCGTACGATAATGTGCGCCCGCGTAATCGATATGCCGAATGGCTTCATACGCATATTCACGCGCTTGCAGCAAATCCACGCCCCGTGCCGTAACACCAAGCACGCGCCCCCCGCTCGTGACATAATTGCCATCCTGCAAAGCAGTCCCCGCATGAAAAACAGAGACGTTATTCCCGAAATGATCATCCAATTGATCGAGACCGGAAATACTATCGCCTTTGGTATATTTACCCGGATACCCGGATGAGGTCATAACGACACAAACGACGGCGTCATCGGACCACTCCACGTCAACATATTCCAGTTTCCCTTGGATTACCGCATTGATAATCGATATGATATCTGTCTCCAAACGCGGCAAAACAACTTGTGTCTCCGGATCACCAAAACGTGCATTAAATTCTATCACCTTTGCGCCTTGCTCTGTGACCATCAATCCCGTATAAAGCACACCTTTGTAAACGATTCCCTTATCCTTTAACGCGTTCACCATAGGTAGAATAATCGAGTCTACGACTTCGTCAGTCAACGAATCAGGAAACAACGGAACCGGTGAATAGGTTCCCATACCTCCGGTATTCGGTCCTTCGTTGCCGTCAAAAATCGGTTTATGGTCTTGCACCATGACCATTGGTCTGACCGTTTTTCCATCGACAAAAGCCATAATCGTCACTTCTTCCCCTTCGAGGAACTCTTCAATTACGACGCGGCTACCGGCATCTCCAAACGCATTGTCGACCATCATTTGCTCTAAAGCTACCTCTGCTTCTTCCAGAGTCATAGCGACGACAACGCCTTTCCCGGCGGCGAGACCGTCTGCCTTGATGACGATCGGCGCGCCTTGCTGGCGTACATACTCTTTCGCAGCTTGCAACTCTGTAAATGTACGGTAGGCTGCAGTAGGTATATTATATTCGATCATCAGTTGTTTCGCAAAATCTTTGCTCGCTTCCACAAGTGCCGCTCCTTTCGTGGGACCGAAGGCAGGGATTCCCGCCGCTGTCATTTCGTCAACTAAACCAGCCGACAATGGAGCTTCCGGACCGACAACAACCAAATCAATCGGCTGTTGGATGGCGAACGTCACTAAATCTTCGATTGCTAATTCATCAATATCCACACATTGACATCCCGGTATGCGTGCTATCCCCGGATTCCCCGGCGCTACATAGACTCTAGACACTTGATCGCTCTGTGAAATTTTCCAAGCGAGCGCATGCTCACGTCCGCCGCGTCCAACAATTAGTACTCGCATTTTCATCCCCCTACATGTTTATGATAAAGCTATCAGATAAAATTCCTTTGCAATAGATATTCTATACTACCTCTAATGCCATTAATATTTAAAATATTTGACTAGTGTTTAAAATGTCTGACATCCGTAAAGATCATTGCAATGCCGTGTTTATCAGCTGCTTGAATCGATTCTTCGTCTCTGATGGAGCCACCCGGTTGAATAATCGCTGTAATTCCTGCTTGTGCCGCCACTTCCAGCGTATCTGGCATCGGGAAAAACGCATCGGAAGCAAGTACGCTGCCAACAGCTTGCGAACCCGCCTGCTCGACGGCAATCCGCGCAGAGCCCACGCGGTTCATCTGTCCGGCACCGATTCCTGTCGTCCGGTCTTCTTTAGCCAACACAATCGCGTTCGATTTCACATGTTTTACGACTTTCCATGCAAATAGCATCTGCTCAATTTCTTGTGCCGTCGGCTGACGCTTCGATACAACACGCAAATCCTCTTTTTGCAGCGAGTAACGGTCTTGCTCTTGTACCAATAGCCCGCCGCCCACTTTCAGCATCGTATATGTAGCAGGATGTGCATTGCCCTGATGAATCTGTAAAACGCGTAAATTCTTTTTCTCGGCGAAAATCGCCAGCGCTTCCGGCGTATATGCAGGCGCTATGATTACTTCCAAAAATATTTCCTTCATTTGGCTTGCCGTCGCTGCGTCAATTTCACGGTTGCAAGCGACAATCCCGCCAAAAATAGAAACCGGATCTGCTTCATACGCTTTACGGTACGCGAGCTCAATTGTTTCCGCGATCCCTACACCGCAAGGATTCGTGTGCTTAACTGCTACCACAGCCGGTTGATCAAATTCAGTGACAATCACCATCGCCGCATTAGCATCATTGATATTGTTATAAGAAAGCTCTTTTCCCTGGAGTTGCTCTGCATTTGCCAAAGTTCCCTCGGCATGCAATGGTTCACGATAGAACGCCGCTTTTTGATGCGGATTCTCTCCATAACGCAAATCCTGCACTTTCTCATATGTCAGTGTCAACATCTCCGGCAGTTCTTGTCCCGTTTGAGTCGTCAAGTATTGTCCGATCATCGCATCGTATGCCGCCGTATGTCTAAACACCTTCGCCGCCAACGCCATGCGTTTTTCGTAAGACACCTCACCGGTCTCACGCATCTCATCAATAACCGGCTGATAATCGGCGCTGTCGGTCAACACAACGACATCACGGTAATTCTTTGCCGCAGAGCGCAACATACTAGGACCACCGATATCAATATTCTCAATCGCTTCTTCTAACGTCACACTTGCTTTGGAAACTGTCTGTTTAAATGGGTATAAATTGACGATCACAAAGTCAATCGCATCAATGTCATTATCTTGCATCTGCTGTCTATGTGACGGCAAATCTCGGCGTCCAAGCAACCCTCCATGCACTTTCGGGTGCAATGTTTTGACCCGTCCATCGAGAATCTCCGGAAAGCCGGTGACATCCGATATCCCGATCACCGGAACACCGCTTTCATGTAACAGTGTTTTTGTACCACCTGTCGATACGATCTCCACATCCATTGCCACCAACTGTTTCGCCAATTCTACAATCCCCGTCTTATCGGAAACAGATACCAATGCACGTCGTTTTGCCATTGTTTGACCTCCTGTTTACATTAATTTTTTTTACAAATTGACTTTTACCCTTTTGTCATAGCACTCGACTTTGCCTGCGGCAATCCAATATACCACATCAACTAGCAAGCGATGCTCTTGACGTTGTATTTTTTGATGCAGTGTTTCCGGACTGTCTGAGAATTCCACTTCGACGACCCGTTGGGCGATAATCGGTCCCGTGTCCATTCCCGCGTCGACAAAATGTACCGTACACCCCGATACTTTTACTCCTGCCGCAATTGCCTGCTCTTGGGCGTGCAGACCGGGAAATGCCGGGAGCAGTGACGGATGCAAATTGATCATCCGCCCCTCATAGCCTGCGAGCAATGTCGGACCAACAATTCGCATATAACCAGCCAGCACGACCAGCTCCACGTGAAAATCCTGTAAACAGCAAACGATTTCCGCTTCATATGCCTGTTTGTCGGCAAAGCTTTTAGGCTCCAGCCGATACGTCGGTATCCCGTGCTTCTCCGCCCGCATTGCCGCCATAGATTCCGGTTTATCAGTAATGACAACCGCGATAGCAAAATTCTTTCCCTCGCTACCGCCGTCCGCTTCCGCATGACATGCATCAATCAAGGCTTGCAGATTCGAGCCGGTTCCAGACGCAATCACGGCTATCTGCAACGGCGCATCACCGCTAATTACCTCCACCCTGCTGTCGCTTGATTCTTTTGACTGGCTGTTACTGATCAATTCCTTCAATGTATACACCTGCTTCATCTGCTGTTTTCCTGACGATACGCCCGATCCGGTACGGTGTCTCACCTGCTGTACGAGCAAACTCCATAACTGCTTCCGCCTCTGCCTCCGGCACAATCAAAATCATACCGATGCCCATATTAAATGTGCGGAACATCTCCGTAGACGGCACATTGCCTTCTTGCTGTAAAAACGTAAAGATTTCCGGAACATCCCAGCTTCCATATTCGATGACTGCTTGATAATCTCCCGGGAATACCCTAGGAATATTTTCATAAAAACCGCCGCCTGTGATATGCACCCCTGCCAGCAGCGTAAATTTCTTCATCACATCTAAGACAGTACGGACGTAAATCTTCGTCGGTGTCAAAATCACATCACCCACAGTTGTATCGCCGAACGGTGTCGCATAGCTGATTTGCTTATCTTCGAGAATCTTGCGCACAAGCGAATAGCCGTTGGAATGAATGCCGCTGGAGGCGAGACCGATCAGTACATTCCCTTCCGCCACGCCCGAACCGTCAATCACTTCGCTTTTATTGACAGCACCGACGGTAAATCCGGCAATATCGTATTCTCCTTGGGAATACATCCCCGGCATTTCCGCTGTTTCGCCACCGATCAGTGCACAGCCTGCCTGAGCGCAACCTTCAGCAATCCCTTTGACGATTTGCTCGACCTTTTCCGGCTCTAACGAGCCGCAGGCAAGATAATCGAGGAAAAACAACGGCTCTGCTCCCTGAACGATAATATCGTTAACACACATTGCTACGGCATCAATACCGATTGTATCGTGCTTGTCCAAAGCAAAAGCGACCTTTAATTTTGTCCCTACACCATCAGTCCCCGACACGAGAACCGGTTCATGAAATTTCTGCATATCGAGTTGAAACAGCGCCCCGAAACTTCCCAGATCTGTCAACACTTCCTTGCGCCACGTCTTTTTTACATGGGGTTTCATGCGGTCCACCGCCTGATTACCCGCATCGATATCCACACCTGCATCTTTATATAAGCTCATCGATCTTGACCTCCCGAAAACAGACTTTATATTTTTATCTGATGACGAATTCGCGCCATCCATTACATATTTTTAGACTTCCAAACTAAATTTGTGCTGCTCCATAATTTCCGTCGGATACGCTCCCGTGAAGCACGCTTGACAATATCCGCCACATTTCGTTTGCTCACTCTGCTCATGCAACTGGCATAAAGTCTGCGTCATGCCTTCCGAAGATAGGTACGCCAAGGAGTCGGCACCGATAAACTCGCGGATTTCTTCGATCGTTTTACTAGCTGCAATCAGTGAATCACGGTCAGACGTGTCGATTCCATAAAAACAAGAGTGGGTCACCGGCGGAGAACTGATGCGCACATGCACCTCAACGGCACCCGCTTCCCGTAGCATTGCGACAATTCGCCCGCTCGTCGTACCACGCACAATCGAATCATCGATCATCACGACGCGTTTTCCCTCTACGACTTTACGAACGGCACTGAGCTTCAAACGCACACCGCGCTCCCGTATTTCCTGAGAAGGCTGGATAAAGGTTCGACCGATATAGCGATTTTTGATCATCCCCAATTCGTAAGGAATCCCCGTCTCTTCCGCGTATCCGATCGCCGCCGAGATGCTCGAATCGGGCACACCTGTGACGACATCGGCTTCCACAGGCGCTTCCTGTGCCAAACGTTTTCCTAACTGCTTGCGCGCCGCATGCACATTGATTTTTTCAATGTTGCTGTCCGGACGGGCAAAATAAATATATTCAAACACACACGTCGCTTCCGACGGAAAACTCGTAATCCGGTCACTCGTAATCCCGTCCTTCGTAATCATCAACATTTCGCCCGGCTCTACGTCACGAATATATGTCGCGCCGATGGTGTCAAAGGCACATGTCTCCGACGAGACAACATAACTCCCGTTCAATTGCCCCAGAGCCAACGGACGGATGCCGTTCGGATCGCGGACGGCGATTAACTTCGTATCCGACAAGAACAACATCGCGTAGGCACCTTTGATCATGCTCAAACTCTCTTTCACGGCATCTTCCGTGTTCTCATATCCGGAACGTGCAACGAGGTGTGCTGCTACTTCCGTATCACTCGTCGTCTGGAAGATACTTCCTTGTCTTTCCAAGTGATTGCGAAGCTGATGGGCATTGATCAAATTTCCATTATGTGCAAGTGCCAAGTTGCCTCGGCGGTATTTGAAAAAGATCGGCTGCACATTCTGTGAAGAATTGACACCCGTTGTCGAATAACGCACATGTCCTATGGCGGCACTGCCGGTCATGCTCTGTATCTGTTCTTCTGCGAATACCTCCGACACAAGCCCTAATCCCTTCTGATGATGGAATTTTCCTTGATCAGATGTAACAATTCCGGCACTTTCCTGTCCCCGGTGCTGCAATGCATACAGTGCAAAATGCGTCAATTGCGCAGCGTTTTGATTGTCAAAAATGCCGAATACACCACACATTATCGCTGTTCCTCCAATCTGTTCAAGATTTCTTGATATGCTTCTTCGACCCCGCCTAAATCTTGGCGGAAACGGTCCTTATCTAATTTTTCCTTCGTATTGGCATCCCAGAAACGACATGTATCCGGTGATATTTCATCCGCCAACAGCAATTCGCCTTCGTCAGTCACGCCAAATTCCAGTTTGAAATCAACGAGTAAAATTCCCATCTTATTGACGAACTCTTTCAGCACTTCATTGATGCGTAATCCCAGATACTTAATTTGTGATACTTGTTCAATCGTAGCCAGATTCAAAATAGAAATGTGGTCTTCATTGATTAATGGGTCGTTTAATGCGTCATTCTTGTAATAAAATTCTACGATCGGATGCGGCAGTTCCGAACCTTCCGACAGCCCTAAGCGTTTTGCCAAAGAACCGGCGGCAATGTTTCTGACGACGACTTCCACTTTTATAATTTCTACTTTGCGTACCAACTGCTCATAATCGGATAGTTGTTCGACAAAATGATTGTCAATGCCGTTTTCTTTCAACATTTCGAAAAACAGAGAGCTGATTTTATTGTTCATAAAGCCCTTATTGGCTATCTGCCCTCTCTTAGCACCGTTAAATGCCGTTGCGTCATCTTTATACTCGACGCGATATATATTGGCATCATCTGTAGCATACACTTTCTTAGCCTTTCCTTCATACAACAACTGTCCGTTCGTCACGATACGCTCCCCCTCTTTTGATTTTCATCAACCTGTGATCTCTATTGATCAGTGTATTACATATAAACTATCGATCAACTTGCGCCAATGAGTGATTGGCGAACAATTCTCTATTTAAGCCCAATGCGTGCGAAAATCGTGTCCACATGTTTGAGGTGGTGACGCGGATCAAAGCAGTCATCAAGCTCCGCAGAACTCAAGCGGCTGACAATCTCACCTTCTGTCTCTATCAAACCTCGGAAGGAAGTTTGCTCTTCCCATGCCTGCATCGCTTTCTTCTGCACCATATCATAGGCTGCCTCCCGCGACATGCCCTTCTCGATTAATTTCAGCAGCACCCTTTGGGAGAAAATCAAACCAAATGTGCGCTCCATGTTGCGTTTCATATTTTCCGGGAATACTGTCAAATTCTCTATCACTCCACCCATACGACGCAACATGTAATTTAAGAGGATCGTACTATCGGGAATAATCACGCGCTCGACCGATGAATGGGAAATATCGCGTTCATGCCAGAGCGGTACACAATCGTATTCTGCCACCATGTTACCGCGCAGCACACGCGCCAATCCGCAAATATTCTCACTGGAAATCGGGTTGCGCTTATGTGGCATTGCCGATGAACCCTTTTGCCCTTGATGAAAGCGTTCTTCCACTTCACGCACTTCACTTTTTTGCAAACCACGGATTTCCACGCCGATTTTCTCCAGCGTCGTACCAATTAACGCCAACACCGATAGATAATGCGCATGTCTGTCCCGCTGTAACGTCTGCGTGGAAACAGGTGCCGGACTCAGCCCGAGTTTTTTACAGACGTACTCTTCGACAAACGGTTCGATATTCGCGTAGGTGCCCACAGCTCCCGATATCTTCCCGAATTCTATTTCAGCTGCCGCACGATTGAAACGCTCTAAATTGCGCTTCATTTCTTCATACCACAATGCCAGTTTGAGACCGAATGTCGTTGGTTCCGCGTGAACACCGTGCGTTCTGCCCATCATAATCGTATCTTTATGCTCGATCGCACGTTTCTTTAATACATCGATTACATATTCAATATCACTGCGTAAGATATCATTCGCTTGCTTAATCAGATGTGCCAACGCCGTATCGACGACATCAGTCGATGTCAAACCGTAATGCACCCATTTCTTTTCCTCACCTAACGTCTCGGAAACAGCACGGGTAAACGCAACGACGTCATGTCTCGTCTCTGCCTCAATTTGCTGGATGCGTTCGATGTCAAATTCCGCCTTTTCCCATAAAACTTGTACATCTTCTTTAGGAATGACACCCAATTCGGACCACGCTTCACATGCTTCCAGCTCCACACGCAGCCATGCATTAAATTTATTCTGTTCTGTCCAAATGGCACTCATTTCCGGTCTCGAATATCGCTCAATCATCGTATACCCTCCATGTTTTCTATTTTTTATAAACCTACTGTAAAAATGATAGCGATTCTGCCAATGCCAGTGCTTGGCTGATGTCGTCTGCTACTATATTCAGGTGTCCCATCTTGCGCTGTGGGACGACTCGATTTTTCCCATATAAGTGTGCTTTGATATTTTTCGATAAAAACGGCATTGCTTGCAAAAATCCTTCCATATGCTGTCCTAACAGATTAACCATGACAACCGGAGTCTGTAATGTAGTATTTCCTAGAGGTAAGTTGCATATGGCACGCATATGCTGTTCAAACTGCGAAGTCTCACAGGCATCCATCGTATAATGCCCCGAATTATGTGGGCGTGGCGCCAATTCGTTGATAACAATCGTTCCATCCTTTTGATAGAACATTTCAATTGCCAATACGCCGACGAGTTGTAGTTTATCTGCCAATTGCTTGGCGATATCTTGTGCGCGTTTTCGACTGCCGTCATCAATTCGCGCCGGAACAATCGACATATGTAAAATATTATCGACGTGGATATTTTCCGCCGCTGGGAACACTTCTACCTCTCCCCGTGGACTGCGTGCGACAATCACTGATATTTCACACTCGAACTCTACAAATTTTTCGACAATAAAATCTATTTCCTGATAACGCAATTCCGTAAACACTTCTCTTACACTCTCTAAATCTTGTTCGACGCGCAACACCCACTGCCCTTTGCCGTCATAGCCTCCCGTCGCCGTTTTCATAACGACCGGCAAGCCTAATACTTCGACAGCGTCTTTCAACTGCAAAAATCTCATCTCTGGCGTTACAGAGTGCCGATATCGCATCTCCACAAACGGTGCCACAGGCAGCTGAAACGATTGTAATGTAGTTTTCTCTGCAATACGGTTTCTCGTAATTTGCAACAATTTACTGCCTTGAGGTAGATATACCTGATTCTCTAATTGTGCGACCGTATCGGGATCGACATTTTCAAATTCATATGTCACTACTTGGCATTGTTCGGACAGTACTCGCATACCCGCTGGATCGTCATAATTTGTCGCAATGTGATGATCCGCTACCTGAGAACAAGGACAGTCAGCAGCCGGATCCAATGTATAAAAACGATAACCCATGGATATTCCTGCTAAAGCAATCATCTTTCCCAATTGTCCTCCACCGAGAACTCCAACCGTAGCACCCGGTAAAATTACGTGTTCCATTTGCCGCATGACAACCCTCCTCGCCATAAATAATTATAATTCTTCTTTTAGCACTGCTTGTCTTTTCGCTGTTCGCATGTCGGCGACCGCTTGGCGATACTGCGGGTATTGGATCCCCAAAATTTGTGCCGCCAAAATTCCTGCATTCGTAGCACCGGCTTTGCCGATGGCGACCGTTGCCACTGGTACACCGCCGGGCATTTGGACAATCGACAACAGTGAATCTAAACCGTTTAATTGACTCGATCTCACCGGCACTCCGATTACCGGCAACACCGTTTTTGCCGCCACCATCCCCGGTAAATGAGCGGCGCCGCCCGCACCGGCAATAATGACTTTGATTCCCCTCTGCTCGGCATTCTCAGCATAAACAAACATTTCGTCCGGAGTCCGATGTGCCGAGACAATCCGCTTCTCGTAGGGAACCCCCAACTCTTCCAGCATAACACAAGATGCCTCCATAGTCTCCCAATCAGAACTGCTGCCCATAATCACACCGACCAACACTGGTAACTGTTCCCCAGAGTGCTCTTCCGTAAAATTCATTTGTAAAACCTCCTCTAGTTCCTTTACTGCTATTATGACGCAAGAAAGGACCCTTTAACAAGAGTCCTTTCTATGAATTTGCACATTTTACAGCCGATCAAACATCTCTATAAATTACTCTCCACCGAGGAATAAGAAACGCAGTATAAACAATACGGCGAAAACATATACCAGAGGATGTACTTCTTTCCCTTTACCGGCAAACAATTTCACGATTGGGTAGAAAATGAAACCGAAGGAGATTCCTGTCGCAATACTGTATCCCAACGGCATAAATACGACAGTCGCAAACGCCGGAACTGCTTCTGTAAATTCACTCCAGTCAATATCCTTCAAGCTAGATGCCATGTAAACACCGACAACGATCAACGCCGGAGATGTAACGCCCGGTGATAAAGCCAGTGCCTTAACAATCGGGAAGAATGGCAATGATACTAAGAACATCAGTGCAGTGACAACGGCAGTCATTCCTGTCTTTCCTCCGACAGCGACACCGGCTGCTGATTCCACGTATGAAGTCGTTGTCGAAGTACCAAGTGCTGCACCGACCATCGTAGCAGATGCATCCGCTGTTAATGCTTTCCCAACGCGCGGCAGACGATTATCAACCATCAAGCCGGCTTGTTTAGCAACCCCAGTCAAAGTTCCTGCTGTGTCAAAGAAGTCAACGAACAAGAATGCGAAAACGATTGTCAGAACTCCAAGCTCTAACGCACCCATAATATCCATTTGCATAAAAGTCGGCATAATACTCGGCGGAGCCTGGATAAATCCTTCCGGTGTTGCCACTTCTCCCATGAAAAATCCGATAATTGCTGTAATAATCATCCCGAAGAAAATTCCGCCGGGAACTTTACGAATAACTAAGAGTGCAATAATTACGACACCGATCAGTGTCAATAAAGGTGTTCCTTCAAGAATATGTGGATTCAAGCCCACGAGTGTAGCGTCATTATTTACAATAACTCCAGCGCTCTGCATACCGACAAACGCAATGAACAAACCGATACCTGCTGCCACTGCATTCTTTAATGTAGGAGGGATTGCATTGATAATTGTTTCACGAAGTTTCGTCATCGTAAGTAGAAACATCACAAGACCAGAAACGAAGACAGCTCCTAACGCCACCTGCCAAGTATGTCCCATACCCAACACTACTGTGTAAGAAAAGTACGCATTCAATCCCATTCCTGGCGCTAACGCTACAGGGTAATTTGCGTACAACCCCATAACAAGCGTTCCCACAACTGCCGCTAAAACAGTCGCAACAAACACCGCCCCAAATTCCATACCAGCATCTGACAAAATTGTCGGATTGACAAAAATAATGTACGCCATTGTTAAAAATGTCGTAATCCCCGCAATAATCTCTGTTCTCATGTTGGTATTGTGTTCTTGAAACTTAAAAAACTTGCCGATTGCACTTTCATTGCTTGCCAACTAGTCCATCTCCTTTTGATAAATTGGGAACACAGTAGAGCCTGATGTATATAACACCAGGCTCTACGAAAACAAGCGTATCGATTGTCACCACAAATGATACGTCATTTGGTTTCGTAGTCAAGCAATTTACGGTTGCTTGGTAGAGACTTCCGAGCCATATTCTCAGTATTATACGAAGGATAAAAAATATAAAATTCTTAACTTATAATTGCTAACGAACATAGTTTAGCAGCAAACTCGACAAAAGTCAACAATAAACACGAACGTTATTCATATTTCCTGAATCAATGTTCGTGTTTATTGTCAATCCTTTACTTTTACGCGCTAATCATTGACTGCGACACAGGTTTCGATAATACTTATTGTATACATACAATTTTGTAAAGGAGCGCTACGAATGAATGACGAAATTAAAGAATTCCGAGACGGCATCTTCGCTTTAAGGACACGCCGTTTTGGCACGGTAGCCGAGTTAATGATCGAAGCACTATACAGTTATACTCACTCGAAAAATCAATTTCATGACCGCTACGATGAGAGTGGCAAGCGGCGGATTGAAATTAAGTTTTCAACTGTTATGAAAGCCAATGAAGCGAAAATCAACTGCCATAATATGATTGATCAAAGCAAGAAGGCTAACTTAGGTAACCGCGCACTTCGAAGTACCGAAATGCACCAATACAACTTTGATTGCAATATACAGCAGATAAAACGTACGGAATTCGACGTGTTGTACTACGGTCTATTTTTCTCCGATAAAATTGCAATTTTCAAAATGAGCAGCGATGAGATTCTCCGCTGCCCCGGCTACTCAGATTTTCAACATAAAGGCAATAAGGGTGAAGGACAATTTCATTTAAACCGTAATAGTATCGATTATCATTTTGAAAATCATTTTGTACAGTGGCTTTCCTATGAAGAGTTATATAATCTCTTCTAAAAATAAGATTCTATAATATGAACTCATTTTGACCTACCATAGTTTTATAGATGACGTCTCTTTCATTATCAGACAAATTGTACAAATCCATAATCTGCCGATCAAGCTCATCATATAGATCGCGTATCGAAGTGTCACACTTTACTATGCGGTCTACCTTTTTAATAATCTCCATTTGTATTTCTTCGCTCACAATCGGAATTGGTATCTGCTCAATATGCGCACGCAATAACTTCACGGAATTAAACTTCATACGCGTAAAATACGCCGCTACACGAGAATTCAGAATCGCCAATACATATTTAATATGCATATTCGGTATCTGTGGGATCAAGATATTGCAACTATTCAAAGAAAGGGTTTGCCGATCATCATATGCAAACACGGTTGTACTGCAGATAAATCGATATAATAGCTTCTCAGAAGCGCGATATAATTCTGTCGGCGCAACCTGTTGAAATTGCTCAGGCGTATATTTAATATAGTGATTGGACGGAGTAATACGATATTTTTGAATATTACTACCTTTAAGGATGATCTCATACCCAGCTTCAGGAGTATTATCTTCCGGTGCATCGATAATATGCTGCTGATTATCTCCCGTGACAATCCCCAAAGCAAATTGTGCATGATTCGCTAAATACGCTTTATCTACGCGGACTTGAATCGCATCAATGCACTTTTGCTGCTGGTCGGTAATATTGAAAGAGAAGATTTCATCAGTCAATGGACGATTTTCTTGAATCACAAATTGCTGATCACCACTGGTGACCCTACAGCCAAATGTCTTTCCTGGTTCGTGTAATTGTAGCCCCATAATAATTGCCGGGCATTGAACACCGCTAAAGGCATTACCAATATACGATACAAATTTGAAAGAACACGTATCAAGCATAATGCCGCGGATTTGTTTATGGGACTTTACATTTAATATTGCCTCGGGTAGAACGAATGCGAGATAGCCTTCTGCCGAGAGTAAAGATATTGCCCTTTCCGTAAAAAGGTCATACGATTCCATACCCTTTCTCATGGCAGTTTTATAGGTAGATAGCAAATACGTAATATCATAATCGGCGAAATCATATCCCCACGGCGGGTTACCTATGATAATATCAAATTTATCAATCGGTGTAGATTTAAGGGTATCATCGCAGACGAAATTCTTATACAAAAATTCAATGCTGTCCATTTCGCAAGCCAGCGCTATATTAATTCTGGTTATTTGTACACTGAGCTCATCGATATCTTGTCCAAATAATAACTGCGGATCTGTAATAAAAGAACTTGCGTAAATTAAAAAATTACCTGTACCACAACAAGGATCGAATATCTTCTGCCCGTCTATCACTACTTGCTCCACAAGCGCCCCGACCAGTGTTTGCACTGAATTGTAAGGTGTGTAATATACACCTGCGGACTTCCTATTCGCTAAATCCCGAAGCGAAATGTAAATGAAGCCCAACGTATCCTCACCCGGGATATACATCACTTTTTTGTTCAAAATGTCCGATAACTGTACGTCTAGCACATCTGATTGTTTTATGTCCACAACGTGATCGCTATAAAGATCTCTAATCAATTGCGAATATATCCCTATATCCAATTTACCAGAATGAAAATCGGCAAAGAGATTGCATTGGCTAATCGGCTTTCCGATCTTTTGAAGCACTAATTGAATTGCAAAATTCGCCAAAATGATACGCACTTGCGGTTCATTAAGTGTGGTATCGATAGCTTCGACAATACTGCGAACGACGTGGATATTCTCTGTACTTTGTATATAGTTATCGTAGGTAGCAATTCCACTTATTTTCTTTTTGTTCCGCCGACTTTTGAGGGCAGTCATATCCCCCGCTCGAATATTCGACACAAGTGTATTGATGTAAGTTCTATCAAATGTAACTCCATCTGCATTGGGAATCAGTTTGTCAAGCCTTATCCAATTCCTGCCTGTTGCTTCGGAAATCGACAGCATTTTGCATACTTCTGAAAAAGTGACCTCGCCATGTCCTACAACATCAAAAAAAGACAATTGGTCGGCAGGGTGCTCAGCTTTCCTTCTGCGATCTTCTGGCTTCACGGCATCTCTCGGTATCAGCCAAACTCCGCTAATCATGCTCGCCCCATCAATTCGCCCTTGCTCGCAAAGAACTTGTACTCTCCTTGGTGATAATTTAAACTTCATTGCAGCATCTGAAACTGATATGTATTCCATATATAATTCTCACAGTCTAATCAATATTTAATGATGATATTGTAGTCTTTCATGCGAACAATGTCAATCATCTTCATCATTAATGTAAAAAACTGCTTGTTATTTTAAAATCTCCTGCACCCGACCAACCTGACCATCTTCCAGCATTACTTTTATGCCGTGAGGATGAAAGCTGCTATTAGTCAACAGCTTCGCTACAATGCCCTCTGTCAACTTACCAGTGCGTTGGTCGTTTTTTAGCACAATATTTACTTTAGCTCCAATTGTAACATCAGCTCTATTCTGTCCGTTCATACTGATTTTTTATCTCCAATCATTTTCAAAATTATGAGGATGGCAGCCATTTTACTATCTCCATCGCCCATAGCGGCAGATTCAACAGCCAATCTTCCTGCTTATAATCCGCCATGCTCGTTCTTATCGCTGCTTTAGGCTGATATTTCTCACAGAACGTCTTAAGGCTCTTCGCTTTCAAATTAGTCTCTGCTTTAACTTCAATGGGGATAACCCTTATTCCGTCATCTATTAAGAAATCAACTTCTGCGCTGCCACGGTCATTTGTCCAGTAATAAGTTTCTATTCTCTTGAGCGTCTTAAGCTGCTGAAGTACGTATTGTTCTGTAAGTGCCCCCTTGAACTCCTTGAAAAGCTCGTTTCCGTCGAGCAGGACAGACTGATTCATCCGTACCATACAGCTTAGCAGTCCTATATCCACCAGAAAGAGCTTAAACGCCTTCGGATCTTCATACGCCTTTAACGGAATATTAGGTACAGTGACCCGATGCACCTTATGGACAAGTCCGCAGTCAGCAAGCCACATCAAAGCAAGCTCGTAATCTTTCGCTCGTGCACCCTCTTTGATAATACCGTAGATGAACTTCTTATTCTCCTTCGTAAGCTGTGCTGGGATACTATTCCAAAGCATACGAATACGAGGAACAATTTCATTTGGCGCATGTTTGGAAAAATCCTGTTCATAAGCGTCAAGTATACGCTGCTGAATTTCTCTAGCTTCGTTAAAATCCTTGTTTTCAGAAAAGGTTTTAACGACTTCTGGCATACCCCCTACATAGTAGTAATGTTTCAGAAGGTCAATATACTCCTGCTTGAAGGTGGTAGCCATATCAAAATCCTGTTTTTCTAAAAGCTCCACAAACTGCCCTTTTCCCATTGCTCTCATGAATTCGGTAAAAGACAGCGGGTACAGGTCTAAAAACTCAACCTTGCCCACGGGAAACGATGTTCCTTGATGAAGAGCCACACCCAAAAGTGAGCCTGCACATACAATCTGATATTCAGGTGCAAGCTCATTAAAATATTTCAGGGAGGCCAAAGCTTGCGGCACTTCCTGTATTTCGTCAAAAACAAGCAATGCACTGGATGAGTCAATTTTATGTCCCGCATAGAGTTCAAGTCCCGTTATAATACGCTCGATGCGCATATCAACGGAAAACAACTCTTTCATTTGGCTGTTATTGTCAAAGTTAATATACACCATTTCCTTATAAGCACTCTTACCGAACTCCTGCATGAGCCACGTTTTCCCCACCTGACGTGCTCCGCGGATAATAAGGGGCTTTTTATTGCTTTTTTGCTTCCATTTATTCAGTTGCTCCATTGCGCTACGATACACAGGGCATCACCTCTGAATATAGTATAT
The DNA here is from genome assembly GCA_023388635.1 of Bacillota bacterium. Classification (GTDB taxonomy): domain Bacteria; phylum Bacillota; class Bacilli; order Desulfuribacillales; family Desulfuribacillaceae; genus JAEWFW01. Next base: position 4,269 of record JAEWFW010000017.1, on the reverse strand, counting down.
CCAATTCCAACACTTTTTACAACGATAACCCGCGCTTCATTAACATTAATTACGACGAAAATAAGATAAGCGCCCTTAAAATAGGACGCTCATTCCAGCATCTTCAACATTATATTGGCGACCAATTCGGAAACGTTTCACCAAGTGCTTGTATGATATCAGGATCAAACTGTGTTCCGGCACACCTTTTTAATTCACTAAAGGCTTCTTGTTTGCTTATTGTTTTTCTATAAGGTCGCTCAGCTGTCATAGCTTCATACGCATCTGCTATTGTGATAATTCTTGCAACAAGCGGGATCTCTTCACCTTTTAGACCCCGTGGATATCCGGTCCCATCCCAGCGTTCGTGATGGGCTAACACATAATCTGAAATGCTTGAATATGCATCTGCCGACTTTAATATGTGGTATCCGATTTCCGTATGTCTTTTTACCACTTCATATTCGGAATCTGTCAGCTTGTCAGGTTTATCAAGCAGATTATTATCAATAGCGATTTTTCCTATGTCATGTAAAAGACCTACCATCTCAATTTCCCGCAAAAGCTCTTGATCAAGATTTAGTATCTCACCAATTTTTCTGCTTATCTTGCTCACATTTTCAGAATGAATTCGTTCCCTTCGATTTGTTTCATTTAAAGTTTTTAGGATAACCTTAATGGTTTTACTTCTCATGCTTTGACCTTCGATAAGTTTTTTTCGATACATGCTTTCTTCAGCCTTTGCATATATCTCCATAATGTTTTGTCTATTGGAACTCTTGGTTCCCCATCCAACAGAGACAGAAATAACAATGTTATTAAAGCTAGCTTGTTCAAACTCACGATAAATACGTTTTACTATAGCTTCGGTCTCCATATAATTTGTTTTTGGTAAAAGCAAGACAAATTCATCGCCACCTATACGCGATATAATGTCTCCCTCTCTGCAAACGCTTTTTATCGTTTGTGCAACAATTTGCAAAAGCTTATCTCCCGTCTGGTGACCAAAGGCATCATTCGCTAGCTTCAAGCCATTTATATCGAACATAGCCAGCGACAATGGTAAATATGGCTGTGCATCCAGCCTTTTTAATTCCCTTTCAAAAAAATGTCGATTGTATAACCCAGTTAATTGATCATGATCGCTTAAATATAAAATCGCTTCCTGTCTTTGCTTTTTATCTGTATAATCTCTAAACACAATGACTGCTCCAGTGATGTTACCTTCGCTATCTAAAATCGGAGCAGTACTGTCTTCAATTGGTATCTCGTTTCCGTCTTTGCTTATTAAAACCGTATACTCATCAAGCTCATTGATTTTACCATTTTCAAAAGTCTTTTTTATCGGACTTGGACACTTTTCACGAGTAAGCTCATTAATAATATTAAAAACAATGTCAAACGGCAATCCATGCGCATCGTTGCTTGTCCATCCAGTTAAGCTTTCTGCCACCTCATTCATAATTTTTACATTGCCGTTTTGATCTACAGATATTACACCGTCACCGAGCGAATGAAGCGTTGTTTCGAATAGCACCCTCTCCAAAGTTATTACTTCTTTGGCATTGAGCAATTCTCGATTCTTTTCTTCCAGCTTTGAAATATAACTTGAAATATTATTTAGCATAAGCGTAATTCCTTTAGACAGAATTCCGATTTCATCATTTCTATCTAAATACCTTTGCGGCAAAGAAATAGAGATATTGTTTCTATAATTCTCCATTTCCTTGCCTATTTTAATTAAAGGGTCAGAAATGCGGGCACCTACAATATATGTTATTACTGCTCCAAGCACACCGGTAACCAGAACAAATACCCATAGTATCCTGCCAAGTGTACGGATATTTGCCAGTGCCTCAGCCTCCTCAAGTCCGTAAATAACAATCCACGGTGTGTCTGGGATCGGTGCATAGCCCACAATTTTTTTCACTCCATCATAGGTATATGTGCCACTGCCAACTGTACGGGTTATCATGTGCTTAGTAAGTTCCCCAAGCTCACGCAGGGACTCATCGGTTTTCATGTTTTCAATATCATTATCTTGCGCCAAAACCAGATTGGTGTTCTTGTGTGCCACCGTAACCCCTTGATTATTGACCATATAAGCATAACCTGTATTTTTATAGTTTACTTCACTTACAATTTCACTCAGTGCATGACCATCTCTTCTGCCGTAGAGAACCCCTACCAACTCACCTTGCCGATACACCGGTGCAGCATAAATAAGCACCAGCTCCCCTGTGATATTGCTGATAATTAAATCCGAAACTGCCGGCTGTCCCTTTAACGCCGCCTGAAAATAATCGCGGTAACTAATATTGGTGGTTTCTCGTTCGGTATTAAAAACGGTCGAATTGCCGTTTATATCAGCAAATGCAAACGCCAGGTAACCTGTTCTTTTAGCTTCTGCTTCAAAATAAGATATTTTTTCTTCAAGTGTCATACTTTCGTCCAGCAGAATAGGGTTTTGGGCAAGAGAATCGATATAGGTTAAGCGCCCGTTCACTCTTGCATGGATATACTCTGCTTCCTGCTGCGCCATATCCTTTAAGTCCTCATGGGTATCTTGCGTAATATCCTTCGTGATTTTGAATATAAATAGCCCGCCCATTCCTGCCAACATTGCAATGATTACTGAGGTAAATATCAGTACCACCGTATTCTTAAATGATTTCATGACTTTACCTCCTTACAATTGATCGATATAAGGATATGTACATTTTTACTATAATTTACTTTTAACTACAGTTATATTTTAACATAAATTTACTCGAAAACTACTCCACAAAAATAAATCTGTTATCAAAATGTTATCGCCGCACAAAGCAAAAGACCACAAATCCGCAATAAACATTGGATTTGTGGTCTGGATTTTTGGCTAAAGCCCTACTCCCACTCGATCGTTGCAGGTGGTTTCGATGTAATGTCATATACGACGCGGTTAACTTCCGGTATTTCATTGATCATCCGTGTCGATAAGTTCTGTAATAATTCATATGGTAAATGCGCCCAGTCTGCGGTCATACCGTCGGTACTGGTGACCGCACGGATAACTACTGTATGGCTGTATGTGCGCTCATCGCCCATAACACCTACGCTGCGGACATTCGGTACGACTGTGAACATCTGCCAAATGGTGCGATACATCCCTGCTTTACGCACTTCTTGTTCTAGAATGGCATCTGATTCACGCAATATATGCAGCTTCTCTTCTGTGACTTCTCCTAAAGCGCGAATACCCAGCCCCGGTCCCGGGAACGGATGTCTCCATACAATGTACTCCGGTAAGCCCATTTCTTCACCGACACGACGCACTTCATCTTTAAACAATGTGTTCAGCGGTTCAATCAACTGGAATTGGATATCTTCCGGTAAGCCGCCGACATTATGATGGGATTTGATCGTTGTCGCTGTGTCAGTGCCGCTCTCAATAATATCAGTATACAACGTACCTTGAACGAGATAGTCGAACTTACCTAACTTATTCGACTCTTCTTCAAAGACGCGGATAAACTCTTCGCCAATAATCTTACGCTTCTGCTCGGGATCACTGACTCCTTGCAATTTTGACATAAACCGTTCTTTGGCATCGACGAGAATGATATTCATGTTGAAATCTCGCTGGAACGTCTCCATCACTTGCTTCGCTTCATCTTTGCGCAGTAAGCCATGGTCGACAAAGATACATGTCAACTGATCTCCGACCGCTTTATGTGTTAAAACTGCTGCGACCGAGGAATCCACACCGCCGCTCAGCCCGCAAAGAACTTTGCTATCGCCTAACTTCTGTTGGATTTCAGTAACTGCATTCTCCACAAAACTGCTTGCCGTCCAATCAAGGCTGCACCCACAAACATGAAAAATGAAATTGCGTAAAATATCGTTTCCATAAACCGAATGCAAGACTTCTGGATGAAATTGTACTGCATACAACGCTTTTTCTTTATTACTCATGGCAGCAACCGGTGCATGTTCTGTACTCGCATCGACAATAAATCCACTTGGTGGCTCAATTACGAGGTCACTGTGACTCATCCACACTTGTTGCTCTTCTGGCAAATCCGTGTACAGTAAACTGTCTGGATTTTCCACAGTCATGATCGCTTTCCCATATTCCCGAACGTTGGCTCGTTCAACTTTACCGCCAAAATGATACGACATCATTTGCATTCCATAACAAATTCCCAAAATGGGAATCCCTAATTCATATATCTCAGGATCGACGATAGGTGAATTTTCTCCGTACACACTATTGGGTCCGCCTGAAAAAATAATTCCCTGCGGATTGAG
>JAEWFW010000064.1 GCA_023388635.1 Bacillota bacterium | reverse complement strand
AAGCAAGTTCTTAATTCAGGTGGAGAGTCTTATACTCCATAACTACTAGATTCGTTGAGGTGGTCACGGAATGGAGAAAATCAAGCGACAAGTAGTCAATGATCTAATCAATTATCCACGGAAGACGATTCGTTTATCACAGTTGGAAGAGCTAATGAAACCTTGTGTTTCTAGCTATGAGGAATTTGCCAATGTGATAATTTCACTGGAAGCAGATCGTGTATTAGAAGAGATTAAAACAACAGGAAGAACGACTCGGTTGCCGTCCTTAGCATGGCAGTACCGTATTTATAGAAATGTCTTGATAAATACGCATCATACTGCGCTTCAATTTGCTCGTAAACAGTTTCATCCATCGATTAATCTTGACTTTTACTATAGTAAAGACCCATCTGCATGGGAAAAGGATCTGCCGTATTTACAACTGATCCATACGTATTTAGAAAAATACTCCTTCCCAAAAACCTATGTGCCTGCTCCAGAACGAAGCCTCGAATTGGTTGGCAATGAAAAGTGGATTTCAGAGCATGGAGGAAAGGAATTGCTAGAACGAGTAGGCTTATTTTCCACGCTTAAAATCATCCCTTTATCTGAACCGTTAATGTTTGCCGTTAATCCTGCAACCATACACCATCCAATCCAAAGTCATTTGATTGTTGAAAACAAAACTACCTATCAAGCACTGTTGCCAATATTGACAGAAACGGATTTTTCCACACTAATTTTCGGAAGTGGAAAATCAGTCATTAAAAGTATAGAGCAATTTACAATACAGTATCCAGTTGATGCAAACCATCATTTCTTTTATTTTGGAGATATTGACCGTGAAGGAATCTTAATTTGGTACCTTTTATCTGCGAAGCAACCGATGACGTTGGCTATGCCATTCTATCAAGCATGTTTAGCAAAAGCACCTTTAACGGGTAAGGAATACCAGAAGGAAAATCCGGAAGCACTGAGAGAGTTCTTGGAGTATTTCCCGCCTAACAAACAAAGTGTCATACGCAACCTGCTACTGGAAGGTAGATACTACCCACAGGAACGGTTGAAGACAGAAGAACTACATGATGTTTGGAGGGCTTTCCAGTGGAAGAATTGGATATAAAAGATTTGACGTCCGGTTATCGAGAAAGGATTCGCAGACTGGCGTTATTTGATCCACTCTATGAATTAGAAAGGAAACGAGAGCAAGATTCACTAGAACGACCTTTAGATATGAAAGGGCTGGGGTTACTGTCACTGCTGTTCTTTTTTGAACAGAAATTGATGCGTAAATCAAGAACAGACGTTGTGCAATTGGCACATTTTTTGAAAAAAGTAACAGAACACCAGTATAAACTGACGGACGAAAGCTATGAGACACTAGCGAGAACGATTATCCAAACCTTTCGACCTACCCACGGTAAAAAGCGCAGCTATCTGTATTTCGATTGGGAATTGAAAGCAGAGAATACTATCGAATATTCTATCTTAAAGGCTGACAGTTTTGATATGAAAACGAATACGCAATTTTATACATTGGATGAAGACGGACTGGAGTTGCTCTTCGCAACCAAAGAATTTTATAGTGAATTCCAACTTTCCATTAACCAGTTGATTTTAAGGAAGCAATTGGAGAAAGGGGAGTTTAAAGGGGCTCTTCGTCAAATTAACGAAATGAGAATTGATGTTGAAACTCTACAGGAACGAATGCTGAAATTAAAACACGAGATCCAGCGCAGCATTGTTTCGGAGGAAACGTTTGAACGGTACAAACAGCTTTTAGAAGATATTTATGATCGACTGGAACGAGAGGATATTGAATTTAAGGAATTGCGAAAATTTGTCAAGGAAACAAAGGAGCGGCTGTTTTCTAAAGATGTTCATTTGAAAGAAGTGCAAACCTACAGTATCATATTGAAAATCAATCAAGAACTGGAATCTGTTCATTATGAACATTCCCGCTTGTTAGATCAAACTTTTTCTTTGAAGGAGACAACCCTCGTATCAGCGCAGGAATCTCTTTACTACACAGGCATGCAGTCCTTCAACTTTGATCAAGATATTTTATCATTAATCGTTTCTAAACCGTTACCGTTGGATGCGATGAAAGGAGTATTTCATCCGTTTCTGAAAGTGGAAGAAAACCGGACGTGGTCGCTTTTAACAATTCTAGCAGAACAGAATATTATCGAAGAACGGACAGAAAATACGGAACATCACTTTTTCGATATCGATAATAGTCAACAAGAATCACTTTATCGAATTTGGCTGACTAAAAAATATAAGGAATTGATGGAAAATTTTTTAAAAGCTTATGATGCCGGAAGTGGTCACACCTTGACGACTTTCATTGACTATTTAGCGCAAACGGGAGGAGAGCACCACTTCCACCAGCGATATTTTTACGATTTTTGGTTGATTTTACACCAACGCTCACCGGTAACCCGCAATACAACCAACGACCAGGAAAGTAAAACTTTTTTCGGTGAAGCTTTAGCCCTGCTCGGAAACCGCACACTGGTTATTAAAGAACGGCAGAAAATCATTCGTAAAGTAGACAGGTACTCCATTCAAGATATGGTGATCGAACTGGCAGGTGATGAATATGGATTATTCTGAAAAGAAAGTAATACAAGCCTTTACCCTTTATACAAAATTGGCGAGGGATGGTTGGGCAGACCTGGAAGCTGTTCAGCAATTTAAGGCAGATGATGAAATTCGCGCACTGTTGGAGTTATTCAGTCATGAGGTCGATTGTGTCATCATTCGGACAAGCGAACAGTTATTTATGGTGCCCAAGACCAAGCTCTCGCCCTTCCATGTAAACAATGACTGGATCAAACGAAATTATCTTCGCTCCGGAGCGACCAACGCCGATATCTATTTAATGTATTTTGCTACGATCGTTTTGTTCGGTAGTTTCTATGATTCTTATCAAAGCCAGGAACCTACCCGTCAATTTCTTCGCCATGAAGACTGGGTGCATCTGCTGCAAGGAAGAATTGATCAACTAAAATCCCACAATATAAATGAATTAAAAGAGTTGGAGCAAGAGTTTTCATATAACTGGTCTTTGATTATTGAAAAATGGGATGATATGGATGACATCAAGGAGACGGCTAAGAAGCAAAGCGGCAATACGATCAGTCGGTTAAGCTTTATCGATACCGTCAAACGGTTTTTACTCGACCAACAACTGATCGTAGAGCTTGGGAATGACGAGATTACGCTGACAGAAAAAACAAAAACTATCGTCCAACGTTTCTTTATGGAGATGGAGTATAACAAAGGAATTCTTGAATTTATTTACGGATTTGAAAGGAACGATGCTGATGCCGGCCATTAGTAAGATTCGCTTAACAAATGTTATCTACGAAGAAGGCAGCAAACGCTATAATGATGAGGTGTTCATGTTTGACGGTCATAACGGCGCGATTTTGCTGGAAAATGGCGGTGGCAAGACGGTTTTAATCCAAACGGCGCTACAAGCGATTATCCCCCATACGTCATTGGCGGGAAGAAAAATCAAAAGTACTTTGCTTCTGGAAAATTCCCCTGCCCATATTGCGATCGAATGGATTGTCAATGATCAACCGCGTCGATATGTCGTAACGGCAGTTACACTTTTTGTCACAAAAAACGCTTTGGATTCCCTGCGCTATGTCTATGAATACGACGCTAGTGATCATAACAGTATTGAAGACATTCCCTTTGTCCGTACAGGCAAAGATGGAAAACGGGTCGCCGATCGAGGGGAAATGCAGGACTATTATGCCGCAATGCGCGAGAAATCTTTCCATGCAAAAACCTTTGCATCAAATAAGGACTATCGATCATTTCTCGAAACACAATACCATATCATTGCCGAAGAATGGGAAAATATTGTCAAGATTAATAGCACAGAAGGTGGGGTAGAAGCGTTTTTTGACGAATGCAAATACACGAACCAACTGTTTGACCGCCTGCTGATTCCGATCGTTGAGAGTTCGATTGCCGGTCATGAGAGTGAATTGTTTGTCGATATGTTTGAAAAACAGCATAGCAGTTTTCAACAATATAAAAAATTGAAAGAAACGATTGAGGAGAACAAGCGAATTCAGGACAAGTTAGAAGGGTATGTAGGAAAATTTGCACAACTTCATCAATCAATGGAAGTATATCATCAAACGAAACAACGAGCCAAGGGAACCTGGGGGCATATTGCATCAGAAAAACAGCAGATGCACAATCAACAGGAAGAAATTCTGAAAAAACTGGAATCGTGGAAGCATGCAGAAAAAACTTGCGAAATCAAAAAAGCGTCCCACAGTATTGCTGTTGAACAGTTGCATTTACAACAACTGACAAAGGATTATGAGGAAAAACATGCACAACTGATACAGATAGAAGAACAACTAATCAACTATGAGCGGAACTTTTATTCCCTTAGACTTGCCGATTATCAGCAGGAAAAACAAATCTCTGAGCAAAATTTGCAATCTTATCGTCGGGAACTGGTCGTATTGGAGGAAGAACAATCCTTCCAAGAATTGAATGATCAACTGGATCAGGCAAAATCGGCTCTGCTTGGATGTATACTCGAGCAAATGGAACAGATCGATTCACAAATTCGTGAGTTGACTTTTGAGCGCAATCCTATAGCTCGTCAATTGGAACAATATGTGCAAGATCTAAATCATTTGTTGCAGCAGGAAACCGATCGGCAAAGCACTGCTTCCTCTATCGAAGGTCGCATTACGACGCGTTCCAACGATATGCAGCAAATTGAAAAGCAATTATTGGGAAACCCTGAACAAGAGCTGATTCAGGAAGAGTTCCCACGTTGGAATATGCGTATTCAATTTTTAGACGAAGAGGGGATACGTTTACAACAAGAAATTAACCAACTTGAATGGCAACAACAGCAAGCACAATCTGATATGAAGGTATCGGAACGACAGAAAGCAGCAAAAGAGCAGGAGCAGGGACGTCTCGATACGAAGTTCGAGCTTATCGGACAACAACAGGCACAGCTTATAGAAAAGCTTGCCAAAGTGCGCCCTCAATGGGCAAATCTAGACAATATTTACGAACATGAGCGTACCATTGACTCCAGATTGACAGAAACAATCGAAAAATTGAGTAAAGATCGAAATCAGCTATTGCATCAAGAACGATTGGCATTTCGTTTTGTCGACGATCACGGTAATCAGGATGTGTTTTTTGGCGATGCCTATGTGTCAGACCAACTACATGCATGGAAACAACAATTTGATTTCGTCCGTACAGGTATCGAATATATCCAGTCGCTGGAAGAAGCGACTGAAGATTTTCAGCGTATTGCAAATTATCCGCTCTGGGGTCTTACGCTCATTACTACAAACAGAACAAAACTGCGGTTACAAGAAAGGGTTGCCAAAGTATCAGATCGTTTACAATACCCGATTCAGATTATCAGTACAGAGGAAGCAACCGACATTTATAAAGATGAGTCAAACCGTTCATGGATAACACCATCCCATTGGATTGGGAGCCAACGTCGGAAATATTTTCAAGCTTGGCAGGAAAAGGTTGCCGAAGCGGCTAAAAATCGCAGACAACTGCGAGAAGAAAAAGAGCAGGAAATGAAAATGTGGGAAACTGCATTGACTGCTTTTCAGCAATATATAGTTCAATATCCATATGAAGAGATAAAACAATTAAAGGAAGAACAATCCAATCTGCAAAGCGAAATAGAGCAATGTACGAGAAATATTCAGAAGCAACAGCAACAGATTGATCATATGACAGACAAACGCAACCAACTCGGAATCAACATAAAGGAATTTGAAGCCGAAAAACAAGGACTAGAGAGAAAAGTCGAAAAAGCAAGGGACTATTTACGTTATAAGCAGGAGGTAGATGATGACCAGCGGATATTACAGCAGGAAAAGAATCAACTTTCATTATTAAAGCGGGATATACAGAGAAAACAGCGGTATATAAAAGACTGTGAGGAACAGATTAAAGAGTTGGATAACCGCATCAGGGACTTAAAACTTCAGTCGAAAATGGAAAAAGATGATCCATCCTACCAAGCTATTAAAGATATGACACCGCAATATACAGGAGAACATCGACAGACAATCCAGAATAGAATTTACAATACAGAATTGCGTGTCCGGCAGATCCATATTAGCTATAGTGAATGGAAAACGAAAATTGACCATGCCGAAAAAACTATCAATAAAATTACTGCTGATATAGACAGTCTGCAAAGGGAACGCAAAGAACTAAGTTTAGATGAAGAACGTCAATTTCCGCCTGACGGAAAACAGTTAATGGATAATTTGTGGCAGAAAATAGACGATCTCAAACTTCAAATAGATGTGTTTGAGAAAACAAAAGACGCAGCATTTTCAGCAAAGGGAAAGCAGGAAATCCAGTGGAAAGCAAAAATGGTATCCTTTGAACAACGATATCCCCAAACGACAATTATTACATTTACAATTCCGTTGGAAGATGTCAGTAGGCAATTGCAGCAAGAACAACTAGCCCTTGAAGAACAATCCAAATACCTGGAGCAAGAGCAAAAACGCTGCAAACATGAACTAAATGACATAGTAGAAGCGGAGCGAATACTGTATGGTTTTGTAGAAGCCCACCATTTCAACGCTCCTGATGTAGAAGCAATGAAGATGGGCGTAGATGAAATCAGAGATTTTACCTACAATCGGCAGCGATTCGTCACCGAGATCACCGATGCTCTTAAAAAAGCTCAAATCATTGTACAGAACGAACAACAAAAGGTTGAAGGCGGAAAACAATCGTTTATTCAGTTCTGCCAGACCATATCGGACATTAAGATGAGACAGATGGCGGTCACTGGAATAGAACATAAAAAGACATACGATGATTTGGTTCAATTCAAACGAAATATGATGGTGACGGTGGAACGGGCGACTAACTATGCCAATGAGCATATCCGCAAAAAAGATGCGGAGCTCCAAGCCTTTATCAACCAAATTCACACCCATTTGCAAACAATAACAGAAGAATTGCGGCAAATACCGAAAAAGACCAAGGTTAGAATTGAAGATGATTGGAAGATGATTTATCACTTCCAAATTCCGGAATGGGATGAACAAGACGGACAAAGTCGGATTCGTAATCATATTGAATGGATTCTTCAACAATTAGATTCTGACCGCTATCTGAATCAGACTGGCACGGACTTCGATAATGAAAAGGTACGTAAAGACATCGAAACCTGGTTGCAAACCAAACAGCTTTTACATGTGGTTATGAATAATGAAGGTATGAAGGTGAGTTGCCGAAAGGTCACAAATGATAATAAAGTTTCCAAAAAACTATTTTCATGGGAGCAGAGCAATATTTGGTCCGGTGGGGAAAAGTGGAGTAAAAATATGACGCTGTTTTTAGGAATTCTCAATTATGTAGCTGAGAAAAAACAACATATACAGCCCAATATGAAACGGCATCGATCCGTGATCCTTGACAATCCCTTCGGAAAAGCGTCAAGCGATCATGTGCTGAATCCCGTATTTTTCGTAGCTGAACAACTGGGGTTCCAAATCATCGCATTGACAGCCCACACCGAGGGGAAATTCCTGCAAGATCATTTTCCTGTGCTGTACAGCTGCCGTCTGCGAGAAGCGGCAGACCCGACAAAACAAATCATGACCAAAGAAAAATGGCTGCATTACGCTTATTTCCAAGATCATGAACCAAAGTCCTTAGACCGTCTTGGTGAAACAGAGCAAATAGATATGTTTTCAATTTTAACATCGTAGATGCTTTTTCATAAATTCTTTGAAAAGTATTAGTGTTGTCGAATTTATGGTATAATAAGGATATTGGTAGTCGAGAATTTTAGCCAAGAGATATAATATGTCTGCTTCAATGAGGTGAAGTATGGATAATTTTAGAGAATTAGGCTTACTGAACAAGGAAAGATTACTGGAAATATTCCCGTATCTAAATGAGAGATTATTGGAGAATCAACTTCAATTAGAAATTACCATTTATGGTGGTGCTGTAATGACGATGATATATGATAATCGTCCGGCGACAAAAGATATTGATTGTGTATTTAGCGATACTAACTTTAAAATTCTTGATAATATACTCAATCTTGTGAAATTCACTTTCAATCTTCCTGATGGTTGGATTAATGAAGATATAAAAGGACCTTTAGAAGCAATCATCAGAGAAGACAAAGAAACGTATAAAGTATATTCCCATTTAAAAATTTTGAAACCAAAAGCTGAACAGCTTTTAGCTATGAAAATACTGGCAGCAAGACCTGAACCGGCGAAAGACTTTATTGATGCATATATCCTTTGTAAAGAGTTAGGTATTCAGACGAAAGCTGAACTGTTACAAATCATTTCTGACTATTTACCGTTAAAACTTTTAGGGGAAAGACAAATTGCTTTTATAAAATATTTAGGTGAGGACTTGGGCTATGATTGGGAATAAATATCTGCAAAACTTATATATGTATCCAGATGAATCGACTAGCTGGAATCAATTGCTGGAACATTTAAAATCAAAAGATCGCCAATTCCTTGCGAGTTTAATAGAAGAACCCGTTGATTTAAATGTTGCAACTAAAGAAGAGCTTGAGTTTTTAACGAAGGCATCCGCACTGATTGATTATTACCTTCAAATAAACGACATTGAGGTTCCCATGTGGCTAAGGGACAAAAAGCTGCAATTTGATAAGCCATATTATTATGCAAAACGAATCAGTGATTTTGAAAAATTGAAGTTGCAGTATTCCAATCCGGCACCGTTTAAAGCAAGAAATGTCTATTTTCAATTAGATGGTATTCAGAGGGTGTAAAGGGCTAATGATGGGTATTTATAATAACAAGCGTATACTATTTAGTACCAAACATATTTTTAGAATTATATTAATGTTAATATTTATGTTCAGCATTGATGTTCGTTTAATTAGTATTATGCGAACACATAATCCGTCTACTATCCTTCTAAATACACTTCGCCTACCGACTAAAAACGTTTCTGCGTTGTAGTCCTGTCGACGTGTTTGTTGTATACTAGGTATAGATTTTCTATTTTAGTGAAAGGACTGGTTATTTATGTCTGTCAAGCCTACTCCGCGTGAAATTAAATCAGATCAAACTAGACAAGCTTTAATTGATTCAGCTATAGATCTTTTTGCTAAATATGGGATTAAAAAAGTGACAATTGATGAGATTTGTGAAAAATGCGGGCTAACAAAAGGCGCTTTTTATCATAACTTTCCGTCAAAGGACCATATAGTCGCCTTTTCTATCAATGTCAGATTAGATAATTATATTAAAGAACATTACATTACTGACGAAAATATGAGTATTGGCGAAAAATTTACTATGTTGAATTTATGTGCATTTGAGTATTTTAAACAAATTGGTAAAGAAATGACTCGTGCTTCTTATGAAGCACAAATTCGCAGTCAAGTTGAATTGAAGGTATTAGGGCGAACATATGTTGATCGAATGTCTGAGCTGATTCATCAAGGTATGACACATCAATGTATCAATACCAATTTAAATATGTATACTACATATTTGTTCTGTATATCTACTTTCACCGGTATACTCATGAAATGGTGCACTCAAGATGACACCTCAAACGAATCAGTTGATTGGGAAATAATGATTACAGAATTATTTCGCATTATTTTTAAGTGATATTGTTAATACCCTATCACACTTTGATTTAGTGTGATAGGGTATTGCTTTCATGTATTATAGAATTTTTTGCTCACTTAAAAGTTGCTTTCTTATTGGAGTTCTTGCGCAATTTTTTCACCGGCAAGTTTACCCGACGTAACCGCCCATGATAGCATGCAAGTAGGCATTGATTCATTTCCGTGTACGCCACCTACACACTCACCAACTGCATATAACCCTGGGATAGTGTTACCTTCATTATTCAACACTTGGAAATCTTCTGTAATACTGATTCCGCCAAGTGTTGTAGCAAAACGTAGCTTTTGTTCTACAATATAGTAGACATCATCTGTCGCAAGTGGATAAAGTTCTTTCCGTCCAAATTCTGCATCTTCTCCATTGATCACCATATTATTCCAATTTTCAATTGTCTCTTTTAAATTTTTACCGTCTATACCAGCTTCTGCTGCCACTTGTTCAATATCATTACCACGACGGAAGATGGGTGTTCCGCCTGGTGTATTGAACCATTTTTCTTGTTCTTCATAAGAAAGTCGTCCTGCAGCACTAGTATCGCTGTCAGCCTTAGTACTCCAATTATTCCATGCCTCTTGATCCATCACTAAGTAAATAATATTGTCTGTTTGCTCTTTTGTCGCATTCTTGATTGCAACGAAGTCTAGATTTTCGTTTATAATACGTTTTCCTTCTTTATTTACGTATATTGCACCTGTATTCTGGGTTGTATTCATACTATGGACAGACGCAACACGTCCTCTTCCTGGTTCTATCTCAATACCTTGAGGATACATTTTCACATAATCCATAAATTTTAATTTTGCACCTATAGCTTCCGCCATTTTTATTCCTTCACCAGTTGAAGATACTGCACCATAAAAGAGTACTCCAGACAGTGCATCTGAAAGCATCTCTGGATTATTGCCGAATCCACCTGTTGCCATGACTGTTTTTTTCGCACGGATGTTTATAATGTTACCGTCAATATCTTTAGCTACTGCGCCAACAACATTGCCGTTTTCAACGATTAAATTTTCAGCCTCTGTTTCCATTAATAGTTCCCCACCCGCAGTCGTGAACTTACTGGCTAATGTTTTTAACATTTCCCCACTTCCACCTGTCACATAGAATGATCGTTGTACAGAATGTTCGGGGAAATTAGAAAATTGATTTTCAATTTTTACATCCATATCATTGATTAACCAATCTACTGTTGGTCCCATTGCTTTTGACCAAATTCGCACCAATTTCTCATCATTAGTGTATCCTCCTCCCTTCATAAGATCGTTGTAGATTTTTTCAGAAGAGTCATCTATTAAGCCGAATGATCTTTGTAAATCAGAATCGCCACCAGCCAAGCCGCCTGCTACAGCAGTAGCATTTGCAAATGAGGCTAACTTTTCAAGAACGATGACATTCTTTACTCCATTTTGAAGTGCGGCATTGGCCGTAGTAAGACCCGCTCCACCTGCACCTATAATGAGTAGGTCTGTTTCTTTTTCAATGGTTTGTGCTACGTTGCCGACATTATTTATTGGGTCAACAGTTTGTAATGCCAGTACATCACCGCCAGCTAATTCAACGCATGATGCGATTGCTTGCAATAATCCATTGGATGTTTTTGTTGCGCCTGTAATAACATCTACTTTTAATGTTTGTCCTTCTACAACTTTTGCAGGAACCCTTTCAAATACTGGGTCAGAAAGACCTTTAGTCTCCTCATGCTCTAGCACTGTGATTTTTTCGATTGCATTATCACTGAATGTTACTTCAACCTTTATGGGTCCGTTATTTCCTTGCGACTCAGCTACATATGTTCCAGCTGTATAATCATTCGTAGCAGTTACAGTCTCGTTTGTTTGTTGTTCGCATGCCGTCAATCCAGAAAAAAGCAAACACAAACACAATAGTATACTAAATACAGATTTTATTTTTGGTTTATTCATGTAAGTATATTTCCCCCTTGTAAAAATAATTTGCGCCTCAAATAATACTCGAGTATATTCTTCGGTATGCAAATTATAGTATATTGTATTTATAATGTCAAGACATATAAATTATAAACTACATACCAATTCATTAATTATTCATTTTGTGCTTTAAATTTTAAGTTGCGATCAATCGAATACGTTCTGTGTTTGGCTTATTTTCTTCATTGTCTTAGCGATATCACTACCGGAGTGAATCACATAAAGGCATTAGTATACATAATAAAAATTATGTATACTAATGCCTTTATGAAAAAAAGAAATCTTTTCGCTATGTAAGACCGGTTGTTCTTCACCTTACACTAAGAAAAGATTTCACTAATTGTATGATGGATTTTGCAGAAACATCCTTTAAATCGTTCTGCTAAAAAAACGATTCATCAGCTTAGTAACTTGTACTGATATATCTGGAAGATGCGGTTTATTTCCGGCATATCGTTCAATTGTCGGAGCAAGCAAGGCTGGTAAAGCGATGGCTCCGACTAATTGTATAGTAAATAACACAAGTTCTTCTGACTCACTTTCGCCTGTTATTTCTTTGACTGTATTGAGAACTTTGTTAATTCCCATCATCTTCATAAACGATAGATATTCCAGTTGAGATTCAAATGTGATGCTGCCGATCGCCAGTATTCTTTTGAGTAATTCCGGATTGTTCTGAAATGCTTGCGCGTATTCAGTCAGAAACTGTGTAAGCCGTTCTTTGGGTGCAAGTGTATAATCATCAAGTATCAGAAAACAGCCTTTTATTTGATCTAATGAAATTTTTACTGTCTCATTTAGCAATTTCTCTTTCGTCCCGAAATGATAATTGATTAATGCCACGTTGACCTCTGCTCTGGCAGCGATTTTGCGGATTGTTACAGCTTCGAAGCCCTCTTGGTTGACCAAATCCAGTGTAACTTTTAAGATCATTTCTTTCGTTGAAATGTCTTGTGCGAAATCATCGGATAAATGATTGGACATGATGGAACTCATCATATAGAAAGACCACCACCTTGATTAACGTGAATTATCTGTTTTTGCTCCATGCTTTCAGATTGAGTTGTGTGACTTTTTTCCATGTTCTTGAATGCCGTTGAGATCATCAATTTCAGTCGATTGATCTGATTGACTTCTGTCTCACTAGCGTCGTAGTCAACGGCAGCGATATTCGCCATTGGATAGAGTTCTTTCAAGCCTTTCATCATTCCTCGCCCAACGACATGATTCGGCAAGCAGGCGAACGGCTGGATGCAGGCGATGTTTTCCACACCATGTTCGATCAATTCGATCATTTCCGCCGTCAGGAACCAGCCTTCGCCGGCTTGATTACCGACTGATAAGAGTTTCTTCGCCTTTTTCGCCAGACTGTATATTGTTTCAGGAGCCGTAAAGCGTTTGCTGCTACGCAAGGCATCACGCAAAGGCTTGCGGAAATGCTCTATAAACTGTATAAATCCATGGGAGATGGTAATTCCCGTCTTCCCTTTCCCCAGATGTTTACCGTTAAAGATACTGTCATATAGGCAGTAGAGGAAAAAGTCCAGAATATCCGGTACGACCGCTTCCCCACCCTCTTGTTCGATAAAGGTGACAATCTGATTGTTGGCATCGGGATGGTATTTTACTAGTATCTCACCGACAACACCGACCTTCGGCTTGCGGATATCATATGTCGGCAATGTATCAAATTCGCGAACCATTGCGCGAATATTCTGACGGTATGCCGGATCATTTAATTGTCTCACCGATTGTTTGCAGATTTCGTTCCATTTTTGATAAAGCGCATCGGTGCTTCCCGGTATTTGTTCATACGGTCTTGTGGCGTTGGTCAACCGCATTAAGGCATCACCATAGCATGTCGCTTTGATTAACTTGATCAACAATGTGCGGTTTAGCTCAAAGCCCGGATGCTTCTCCAGCCCCGAAGCATTGAGTGATAAGACGGGAACTTGTTGCATGCCGGCGTCCTGTAGTGCTTTGCGCAACAACGCGATGTAATTGGTAGCCCGGCAAGCGCCACCGGTCTGCGACATAATGACAGCCGTTTTATTTAAGTCATACTCTCCACTCTGGAGTGCGTGCATCAATTGACCGATTGCCAAAATGGCAGGATAGCAGGCATCATTGTTCACGTAACGCAATCCCAGGTCAACGGAACTCGGATGTACCTTGGGCAACAATACTCCTCTGTACCCTTCGCTGTTCAAAGCAGGCTCATACAGGTCAAAATGTGCGGGCGACATTTGCGGTATGAGAATTGTATATTCTTCACGCATCTCCTTGGTAAATAACCGCGGTGCCTCCAGTTGTTTAGTTGCTTCCGGTCGAACATTTTTGCGTTGGCGTTCTTTCATGGCTGCTTGCAATGAGCGCAGGCGAATACGCGCCGCCCCCAGGTTGTTAATTTCATCAATTTTAATCAATGTGTACATTTTCTGGTGACTTTCTAAAATGTCTTGTACCATGTCGGCAGTGACGGCATCCAGTCCGCATCCGAAAGAAGTTAGCTGTACCAATTCCAGATCGTCCGTCGTGCTGACGAATTGCGCCGCACGGTATAAACGTGCATGATACGTCCACTGATTGACAATTCGCAGATTTCCCTGTAGTTCTGCCAAATGAGCGGCCGAATCTTCGGTGAGTACGGCTAAATCGTAGCTCGTAATTAAATCGGAAATTCCATGGTGGATTTCCGGATCAATGTGATACGGTCTTCCAGCCAGGACAATGCCTTTTTTCCCGTGTTCTTGCAAGTAAGCGATGGCTTGCTCGCCTTTTTGACGGATATCAAGTTTGACTTGGGCGTCTTCTTGGTATGCGGCATCGACGGCGGCATTGATTTTGCGTTTCGAGTGTTTAGGGAATACTTTCGCCAATTCTTTTTTCAGCGCATTACCGTTATCGAGCGTGAGGAATGGCTGAACAAACGGAATGTCCTTCTGTTTGAGCACATCCATATTTACGCGAATGACTTCTGGATACGACGCTACGACCGGGCAGTTAAAGTGGTTTGTCGCTTCCCCACTCTCTTTCTGTTCAAATATAATTGCAGGATAAAAGATAAAATCTACGCCTTTATCCGTGAGATTTTCGATATGACCGTGTGTCAATTTTGCCGGATAGCATGCCGCCTCGGAAGGAATGGATTCGATACCTCGATCGAAAATCGCTTTGCTCGATTGATCGGAAAGTACGACTTTATATCCCAAATACGTAAAGAATGTATACCAGAACGGGTAGTTTTCGTACATGTTCAACACGCGCGGAATCCCGACGGTCCCAAGGTAATTGCTGCGTTCTTCCGGGGAAAAATAAGAGAAAATCCGTTCATACTTATATTTGTATAAATTCGGCAAAGCCGTGTCTTTTCGTTGCAGCCCCGCACCGCGCTCGCATCGGTTGCCTGTGATGAATGGAGGCTTTCCGGGGAAACGGTTAACTGTCAGAGAGCAGTTGTTGCCACAGAGACGGCAACGGCTATGGGTGACATCGTAAGTAAATGTTGCTAGTTCATCTAATGTAGCGACTGAACTCTTGCTTGCTTTCTCACTGCCATCAACGAAATGCTCTTTGGCTATCAAGGCGCATCCATAGGCACCCATGACGCCGGCAATGTCAGGACGGACCACTTCACGCCCGATCAACAACTCAAAGGCACGCAGAACGGCTTCGTTATAGAATGTACCGCCCTGGACGATGATATTATCGCCTAAGGATGCCGTATCACGCAATTTCAGAACTTTTTGAATGGCGTTTTTGATGACGGAATACGACAACCCAGCTGACAGGTTATCGAGGGTAACGCCTTCCTTTTGTACTTGCTTGACTTTAGAATTCATAAAAACAGTGCAACGTGACCCCAAATCGACCGGTTGCTCTGCTAAAAGCGCTTGGTTGGCAAATTGTTCAATCGATATATCGAGGGATTTCGCAAAACTTTCTAAAAAAGAGCCGCATCCCGCAGAGCAGGCTTCATTTAACATCAATTGGTGGATCGCACCATTTTTAATTTTCACGCACTTCATGTCTTGACCGCCGATGTCGAGAATGAAATCGACATTCGGTGAAAATTTCGCCGCCGCTTTGTAATGGGCGACGGTCTCTATTTCTCCGATATCGATCGACAGTGCCGCTTTGATTAAGTTCTCACCATATCCGGTGATTGCAGATTTGGCAATATATACGTTGTCAGGGAGCTGTGCGTATAACTCCCGCAGACCGCCGATCACCGTTTCTAAAGGGTTACCTTGGTTGCTTTTGTAGAAAGAAAAGAGAATCCGGTCCTGTTCATCCATCAGAATGATTTTCGTCGTCGTGGAACCGGCATCGATACCCAAAAAGGCAGCTCCCGCATATTCACTAAGCGGCTGCTTGGGCACACTCGCCTGACGATGCCGTTGACGAAAGGCTTCTAAATCTTGTTCATCATGGAATAGACGAGGCAATGTCGACGTGTTTTCCGACATGGAAAATTTGATTGTTTGGAATGAATGAATGGCATCCGATAATCGAATGGGTGCTTGTTTTTTGCCTTGCAACGCTGCTCCCAGTGCGACATAATATTGACTGTTATCGGGAAAGATCACTTCGTCATCGGATAATTTCAGCGTTTCGATAAACCGCTGCCGCAGTTCAGACAAGTACGTCAGTGGCCCGCCTAAAAAAGCGACTTTCCCGCGAATCGGACGACCGCATGCGAGACCGGCGACGGTCTGCGTGACGACACTTTGGAATACGGATACCGCAATATCCGATTTTCTCGCACCTTCATTTAGCAACGGCTGTACGTCTGTTTTGGCAAAGACCCCACATCGGGAAGCGATCGGATAGATCGTCCCGTAATCTTTTGCCATTTCGTTCAGACCTTCGGCGTCAGTGGACAGCAAAGAAGCGATTTGATCGATGAATGCACCGGTTCCTCCGGCGCAAGCGGCGTTCATTCGCTGTTCCACTCCGTTGCTGAGATAAATGATTTTGGCATCTTCGCCACCGAGCTCAATCGCGACATCGGCATGTGGTATATACGTTTCGATCGCTTCTGTACATACGACGACTTCTTGCATAAACGATACGCCAATTTGCTTGGCAATCGACAAACCGGCAGAACCGGTAATGTTTAGCGTAATATCTGCTTCGGTAAATTTCGTTTGAAAATCTGACAACATTTGCAATATCGTGTTTTTTACATCAGAAAAATGTCGAGCGTATTTCTGATAGATTAACTCTCCGGATGAATTGAGCACGACGAGTTTGACTGTCGTAGACCCCACATCCAGACCAGCATGCAATAACATGATGTCTGTCTCCTCCAACTCCCTATTTTTTAAGCATTAATGAAGCAAGTTTTTAAATTCAGTTAAAACAGCGATTTAAACACTGATTAATTCGAATGTACCATTGATTACTCAATTCGTCAATCAATCAAAACAGCAGCATGTAAAAAATTTACACGCCGCTGTTTTTGGTAAACACACTTGACATATGCTCATAGGAATTTACGAGTCGGATGTCCCGGTCACAAGCCATTCTGTACGTTTTGCACAATTGAAAAATTCTCGATGTGATCCGCTCACCGAGAACGGCATCCATGGAAGGTGGATCAAGCAAATTGCTCGTAATCACCGTTGGAAGTTGTTCTTGTAAGCGAAAATCGATGATGCTGTATAGCTTATCTTTGACCCAATCACTGTAATTGTGTGCCCCAAGATCATCGAGGATGAGAATTTCGGCGTTTCTCGCAGCGTCAATAATCTCATATTCGGTCGTAGCGTTGTTGGATTTATCGTAGGTAGAGCGTATTTCGTTTAATAAATCAGGCACAATCACAAACAGCAATTCGGCATTCGGCTTTCTTTCGAGGATTTCATTGGCGATTGAAGCTGCTAAGTAGGTTTTTCCTCTACCTGTTTTGCCGAGAAACAGCAATCCGTCAGGTGTTTTATTCTGTAGCACATTATAAACAAAAGCAGCAGCCGCTTCAACAGCCTTTTCCGCCATTTCCCGGTAAGATAAGGCTCCTTCCTGTTGCTGGTTGATGTTCTTGCTGTAGTATCTGTAGTCAAATTTATCAAAGGTACAAGTGCGCAATAATTTGGATATACGGGAGGATCGCAATTTCTTTTGTAGATTTTTGTTTTTTTGACAGCCACATGGATGTGCCGTCATACTAGGACCCGAACCGACAAGTATGTATCCGGTGTCCTGACATTCCTTGCATTGATAGTGCGGCGGCTGATTTATATTCGCGGATGAACTTGTGCGGTTTGCTTGCGCAATTCGCGTATTGGCAATGATTTTATCCATGGCTTCCATAGTGTCTGATCGTTCCCTCTCGTGAATTATCGTCCCTCTTGTGATTCGATATTTAGCCAATACCATAGCTCTTTATCCTGTTGCTGATTGGCTGCTTTACCGCCGGGCTGTCCTTGATTTTTCGTTTTGCCGGTTCTCTGGTTTTTCTTCTCCAGAAATTCTATATTCGCCTGTTCCGCTTCATGTTTCGTGCGAATATTTTTACGCTTCCATTCATACAAAATTCGGTCAATGTATGCCATGCTGAATTTGTTGATTAAGACGGCTTGTTTCAGTGCTTCCAAAATGAGCTCTTTGGAAAACTTATCCTCATCAATCCATTTTACGATGCGCTCACATTCAATCGGGGATAAAGGCCGACCAAATTCCTTCTGAAAGATCGTAAAGATATCGGAACCTTCTAAACCTTTCAGAAGTTCCAGGCTCGATACCATACTATCGTCGTGAGCTAATTCACGCGGTAATTCCTGTTCTAAAACGGCTTCTAGCTTCTGCGTCCATCCTTCTTCTTTCATCCACAAGTCGCTTAAATGATCGTACAGTGGTTGAATATCGTATTTTTCATAATGAATATCTGTCGATTCATCATAGCGTTCTTGAATTTTCAAGTAACCGCAGGTCACTAGACGCTGGATAATCGTCATAATTTGTGTGCTGCTGATCGTCATGCGCTCTTTTAATTCGTCAATTCCCGGAAATGAGTTGCTGTCAATTTTTTGAAAATGGGCAATTTCCAGCAAAAACATGACTTCCTGTTCGTTCAAACTCATTTTTTTGTAATATTTTAAAAGTGCATTCGGCAATATCGATGTCTGATTCTCTTCCCAGCACGATATAATGCATTTCTTCATAATATTTTGTAGTCGTCGTTTCATCTATATTACCTCATATCTGCGTATAATACTTTCGGTGCCTGTGTGCTACACTTTTGTGTACTTCCTTTGCTTTTTGCGTATATTTCTTCGCTTTTATGTATATTTCCTTTACTAAAGTATATCAGCCAACACGAAAAAATGACAGCAAAAAAGTACATGCTGAAAAATATAGACGTTTGCCTATTCCTAAATATCGGATTGGCAAACGTCTTAAAATCAGTCTTTGGGATTGGCAAATATCTTACTTCAATCCTTCTTAAAATCAGTTATTTCGGTTGTTCAATAAATTGCTTGATTCGGCGAATTCCTTCTTGGATGTTGTTCATGCTCGTCGCGTAGGACAGTCGGATATGGGAATTGGAGCCAAATGCAGAACCGGGGATGACGGCAACGTTTACGTCTTTCAGTAACACTTTCGCCCATTCATCAGCCGTTTTTATTTCATCTGTCAGCAGTTTTTCAATATTAAAATATGCGTAAAACGCGCCTTTCGGCATTTCGCATGATATTCCTTCGATGTCATTCAGTAAATCGATCATCACATCGCGGCGGCTGCTGAATTCCTTCACCATGTCTTGCAATGGCTGCTGGGTTCCTACCATAGCCTCCAACGCTGCCCACTGGGAAATCGATGTCGGGTTGGATGTGCTGTGGCTGGAGAGGTCTGTGATGACTTTGATCAATTCCATATTTCCTGCCACATAACCGATTCTCCATCCTGTCATCGAATATGGCTTAGAGACACCATTGACGACCAAAGTGCGTTTGAATATTTCTTCATTCAAACTGGCAATGCTGATATGCTCTGCATCGTCATAGATCAGCTTTTCATATATCTCATCGGAAATAACCAAAATGTTTTTATCAACACAAATTGCCGCAATCGTTTCTAACTCTTGTCTGCTGTAAATTGCGCCGGATGGGTTGCTCGGCGAGTTAAGGATAAAAGCTTTTGTCCGATCAGTAATTGCTGCTGCTAATTGGTCAGGTGTGATTTTATATTGATTGTGCTCATACCCTTCTACGAACACAGGTATACCGGAAGCCAATTTTACCTGTTCGGGGTAACTGACCCAATATGGGATAGGAATAATCACTTCATCACCAGCATCAAGAATTACCTGAAAGATGTTGTAGAGTGCGTGCTTTCCGCCGTTACAAACACAAATATTCGCAGGTTCATACGTCAGGTTGTTATCACGCTGGAATTTCTCACAGATTGCTTTGCGCAATTCAGGCAAACCGGCAGCAGGCGTATATTTTGTCTGTCCTTGGTTCATCGCTTGAATCGCTGCATCGATAATATTCTGAGGAGTGTTGTAATCTGGCTCCCCCGCGCCAAAGCTGACGACATCGATACCGCTTTTTTTCATTTCATTGGCTTTGGCGGTGATTGCCAAAGTCGTTGATGGTGTTAGTGTTTGGACACGCTTCGCTAAATTCATAATAATCCCCCTATATGTCTACTAAAAATTTTAGTAAATACTTTTGACAACTGTTTGCGTGTCACGCGCAATGACTAACTCCTCATTCGTCGGAATGACTAAAACCTTTACTCTAGAGCGAGCAGTGCTGATCATTCGCTCTTCTCCCGAACGGATGCGATTGGCATCGCAATCTAATTCGACACCTAAGTAGCTGATATTTTCACAGATTTTTTCCCTCAGCTCGGCGGAATTTTCACCGACACCGGCTGTAAACAACAGTACATCGATACCATTCATAGCGGCGGCATAGGAGCCTATGTACTTACGTATGCGATACTCGTACATATCAAAAGCCAGCTTCGCCAGTGGATGATGATTCTGCGCATTTTCAACAATTTCTCGCATATCACCGCTAATACCGGATATGCCGAGCAATCCACTTTTATAATTGAGTATCGCATTCATTTCTTCTGTTGTGATCTCTTCCTTATTCATTATATACAATACAGCGGCAGGGTCAATATCTCCCGAACGGGTTCCCATGATTAATCCTTCCAGCGGCGTCATACCCATGGACGTGTCGACAGATATGCCGTCGCGAATGGCGGTAATACTGCTTCCGTTACCAATATGGCACGAGATGATTTTCAATGTCTCAAGCGGTCTGTCTAATAAATCCGCCGCCCTCTCAGACACGTATTTGTGTGAAGTTCCATGAAACCCGTACTTGCGAACTTTATGTTTATTATATAGTTCCATTGGTATCCCATATAAGTACACTTGCCTCTCCAATGTCTGATGAAATGCCGTATCAAAGACTACGACTTGTGGTGTCGATGGTAATATTTCTTTGGTAGCAAAGATTCCTAATAAACTCGCCGGATTATGTAATGGTGCCAAATCGATGCAATCGCGAATCGCTTGTTCAACTTCCGGTGTGACTAATACCGATTCTGAAAATTTCTCGCCGCCGTGAACGACCCGATGACCGACTGCTTCAATTTCATCGAGATTTTGGATTGCTTGGCAAGATGGATCAGACAGTATCTCCACCATTAGACTGATCGCCGATTTATGATCTAGAATCTCCACTGTCCGTTGGAATGCATCGCGTCTCGGTTCATGGTGTGTCAATATCGCGTCATTATGACCGATTTTTTCAATTCTTCCGTATGCAAGGATATCTTCCGAATTCATATCATATAGTTGATATTTTAAAGAAGAGCTTCCACAATTGAGAACTAATACTTTCACATAACCACTCCTTTTACGTTCCTTGCCGTCCTTGACACCGCAGCACTAGACCATCCTTGGTCGTCTGCCGCTCCTTGCCGTCCATGGCACCGCGGCACTAGACCATCCTTGGTCGTCGAAAAAATCATTGCATTTATAGTATCACATAATTGAGCGATTGTATTGACGTAATCCGGTAAAATTGTGTAAATAAAAAGAACAAAGTCGCCCATTGGCTGCTCTGTTCTAGGATGTGCTCTAGAGAAGTGTTTGATTCTCAGAAGTATTTGATGCTTAGCTGCTCAGCAAATCACGAAATTTGCAACCATCGATCGATTCTTTATCAATCAGAATGGCGTAGGCGTTGACAATCGTCTGCTTCTCTTTTTCGATAATCGCAAAGGTTTTTTGCTCAAGATGCTCCAACATCTGCGCCGTCTGATGTTTGATCTCTTCTTTGTTCAATTGTTCGTCGATAATGCCGAGCTCCGACAACCCGCTGCCGATAATCTTTTTCGTTAATTCCATCGCTTTCTGAAAGTCATTCTCTGATCCGGTACTCTTATTACCGAGAAAAATTTGCTCAGAGACAGATCCCGCCAAGGCGATCATGATATATTTTTCAAACATCTCGCGCGTGTATATATATCGATCTTGTTGATCTGTCTGGCGCACATATCCCAAAGCCCCTCCTCTGGGAGTAATTGAGATGCGATCGACGGTCCCTGGATTTAACGTCTCCGATACAACAGCATGACCTAATTCATGGTAAGCAATGCGTGTCAGTTCTTCCGCATTCGGTCTGCGGTCTGCCTTTTCACCCATCAAAACTTTATCGATACCTTCATCAATATGTTTTTTTCTAATTTGTTCACTACTATCGCGCAAGGCAAGAATACTCGCTTCATTTAAGAGATTTTCTAATTCTGCGCCGGAGAATCCAAAAGTCTTCGACACTATATAATCGACAGTAACGTCATCGGCTAGAGATTTTGAACGGACGTGAATTTTCAGAATCTGTTCCCTGCCCTGTTTATCAGGCAAATCAACCAGTACTTTACGGTCAAACCTGCCTGGACGGAGCAATGCCGGATCCAATAAATCGTACCGGTTTGTTGCGGCAATTACTAAAATGCGTACGGAGTTATGGGTTTTGATGCCGTCCATTTCCGTCAATAATTGATTGAGCGTTTGGTCGTATTCTTTGTTACCGATGCCTCCGGCATCTCTGCGCTGACCGATAACATCAATTTCATCAATAAAGATAATCGCGCTGTCCTTGTCTTCCTGCTCTGCCTGTTTATATGCGCTGTCGAAAATTTCGCGAATCTTTTTTGCGCCTACACCGACGTACATTTCCACAAATTCTGAGCCGTTCGCTGTCAAAAACGCCGAGTTTGTATAATTGGCTGCCGCTTTGGCGAGTAATGTCTTACCCGTTCCCGGAGGACCGATCAACAACAAGCCCTTTAAAGGGCGAATTCCCATCTTCTGGTACTTATCTGCTTTCACGATAAATTCTAGCGCTTCTGTCAATTCTCTTTTCGCTCTCGTTTGTCCCCCGACTTGTTCGAACGATATCCGGCTGTCAGGGATGTTGTAGTTCGTTTTTTTCATAAGTGAACTGAGTCCGCCGCTGGAGTATGCGATCAACAGCAATACACCAGATATGGCAACCAAAAAGAAGATTGGTGTGATGTTAATTCCAATGAGTGACAAAAAAATCAATAACGCCGGTATCGCTCCGATAAGAATTTCTTTGGTCATAGTATCATCCCATCATTTGATTGCGTGGTATTATTTCATAAAGATAGTGTTCACCATTTTTTAAATTTAAATAGATGAATTTTTCGTCCATTTCAATCTGCAACGATTGCGGGCTTGCCAATTGGCTCTGTAAATTATCAAACTCCCTGTAATGCTTTGTCTCTAAGATCTCATACAGATAAAAACTCAATTCTTCGTATGCTTGATTGATCTGATCGTCACGTTGATCGATAAACCGGATCGAGTAGTCGGCTGCCTGGTTGTACTGACCGACAGTCGTTTGGACTTTTTGAAAATCATCCTTCAAATTGTCAGTTTTGTACTCGATGTCAATCGTCTTGGCTTTTTTATCTATAATGATATTATGCTCATCCAGGCTTAAATCATCAATGATCGCTTGTTTCAGTGGTTTAGTAAAGCCGAAATATTGATAGGAATGAAAGGCGCCAAATAGCAACAAGAAAGTCCCGACAAACGATGCAATGATTACAACGTACGAGGTTTTAAATTTGTGCATGCGATTCACCTCACAAAAAAAGTGTATATACTCACAATATACTACTAAGTATATCATGAAATATGTACACTTTTGGTGACTAATTATTAGCTGAAAAGGTAATAATTGCTTGCTTTAGCTATTGTAATTCATATGTCCATATCGGTACGCGTGTATAGAAATCGAGGTACGCATACTGCACTCTGTCTCGTGCGTTGCGCCCGACGACTTCCCAAAATAAATCGCTGTCTGTTAATGGATAATAATACGGCTGTCCATCTTCCGGTACTATGTCGTCCATACGTGTACCGGGGATTGCATAGAAAATATCGGTATAGGCTAATTTTTCATCAGACAGCAACTGGTTTCGTAAATCCTCCAAAGCAATTCCATTCGTGTCATTGACTTTTTTAATAATTTCACCGTTATATACGAAATACCAAAATTGCTGCCCCGTATCATTTCCCAGCAAAAACACGTATTGCTTAGGTCCATTGGTAAATACATCTTCCGCAAGCACATGAAAATTGCCATCACTCAACGCTAGATTTTTTGCATTTTTATATTCATCTGCATGCCGGATGTTCTGCATAGAAAAAAAGTACAGCACCAACATGCCAATCACGATAATCGGAATAGAAATCCACATAAGTAAACGCTTCAATGCAATAACTCCTCAGGTATAGTTTGTGTTGCTTGATCAATGATTCCTACGATATAGGATTGTGCCCAATCTGTAAATTGATGCTGAATCATTTCCATACTGTGTTCTGTTCTGTCATATATGAGGATGGAAAATTCCGTAATTCGCCAATCGTTATCTTCTGCCTTAAACGCGTAAAAGATCGATTGTTGCGTATCAGATAATAGTAATTTAGCGACATAGTACGTGCATCCGCGATGCTGAAAGCGCTCGATGATTGATTGCTGCCCGGAAAAAGCCGCAATATGCTCCAAAGGGTTTAAAGGCGCATCCAAAGCGAGTGCTGAAAGCTGCCAATCTTCATCTGAAGCTTTGACATATAGTTTGTCCGCTGATTTATAGAATACCCAACTGTCGTCGGCGGGAATTACCAGATTATCATCGCCGTTAATGTAAATATTAAATTGCGGCTCTGATTTTGTCAATAACAGCGGCGGAATTGATGCCAGCCCAACCTCTTCCGTCAGAGTTAAGTATTTGATCGTCGTCGTGATATGCACCGTTTGTTGATTACCGACACGCTCGATTAGCGCATCTACTCGTGAACGAATCCCATCGGTATCTGAGATGGTTGACGTGAATTCCGGCGGAAATAGTATCAGCCAAATAATCACGAAACATAAGCAACTCACAAAACATATACGCAAAATCAATTTACTGTAATTGATCTCTTCGTCCATAAAAAACGCCTCCGTTTCGCACAATATAATCTTATGCGAAAGGAGGGGTTGTATGATTGTTTCATTCCTTGTTAAATGGGGCTGTTAAATTTGTCGTGTATTTTCCACTTGCACAACCCACGTTCTAAGAAATCGATGCCTTTAAAAATCACAATTCCCATCAAACTGATCGCTACAATGCCGGCAAACATTGCCGTGTAGTCTAACTTCATCCAGCTATCCATAATGAAGTAACCGACGCCATAGGCTGTGGCGTAGTTTTCCGCGAAAAACAGTACCGATATGCTCGTTCCGACACTGATTCGCAACGCCGTAAGAATATTCGGCAGGATGACGGGAAATATCATGTGACGATAAATCTGTAATGTATTGGCTCCCAGTGATTTAATCGCATAAAAATATTCTTTATTCAGACCTTTTACGCTGTCACGAATACTCAATAAAATTTGAAAAATCAGGATCGTACAGATCAAAATAATTTTCGATGTATCACCGAGTCCGAAAAATAACATAAATAAAGGCAAAAAGGCAATTTTCGGCACAGGGTACAACGCATAAATAATCGGTGAGACAAAACGGTCAACGCGTTCATGGGTGGAAATCCATAAACCGAGCGGTATACCTATACCTAAGATAATAAATATGGCAATTAAAATGCGAAACATGCTGGCTATGACATGAGACATCAATACGGAAGCCGATTCCACTAACTCTACAAGCACGATATGCGGCGCCGGTACGATGCGCGAATCAGTGAAATAGTGCAATAGATACCAAACGGCAATAATGACGATCAATGGATACAATTTTTCTGCAAGCGTCTGCATAGCATTATTTTTGTTATTCAGTTTCATCATAGACCTCTTTCATCAACTTGCGTATCTGCATGCACTGATTGTAAAATTCCTGATTCTCGCGAAAATCCGCCATGCCAAACGAAGGATTATCAAGCACCTGCAAAATCGTACCGCCGTTTTTTGCCATCAAGACGATTTTCTGTCCTAAGAAAACAGCCTCTTCAATCGTGTGTGTGACCAAAACCCATGTGATTGGTTGCTCCCTATATAATTGCATTAGAATGTTCTGTAAATTTTCTCTAGTAATTGTATCTAACGCTGAAAACGGTTCGTCCATTAGCAGCAAATCCGGTTGCGTGATCCAGGCACGTGCCACAGCAATTCTCTGCTTCTGTCCTCCGCTCAATTGCGTAGGATATTTATTTCGATGCTCATAAAGTCCCAACGATTTTAATAAGTCGGCGATTTTTTGTTTGCTTGCCTCATCGTCGTGCTTCTTTAATACCAGTCCCAAAGCGACGTTATCCCAGACTGTTTTCCAAGGAAACAATCCATATTCTTGCAAGATGATACTCGTCCTGTCACGGATTCCCGTCAACAGTTCGCCATCAATCGTGACTTTTCCGCTATTAACAGGCAAAAGACCAGCCATTGCATATAACAATGTGGTCTTTCCGCAACCGGATGGTCCAATAATCGAACACGTCTGCCCCTGTTCAATTGTCAGATTGATTTCATTCAGTGCTTTATATTCATTATAATAGACAGATACCTGTTCTAAGTTAGCGAATTTTGCCATACTACTCCGTGTCCTTCCAGATGCGATGCAACGTATTCTCTATTTTGAGGGTTTTCAGAACTCTGCCGACATAAATATCGATAATGTCATCTAATGACTTGGGATGATGGTAAAAAGCCGGAACCGGCGGCAAAATAAACACACCCATACGACTCATTTTCAGCATATTTTCTAGGTGAATCGGGTTTAAAGGTGTCTCCCGTACCCCTAAGATGAGTGTCTGCTGTTCTTTCAGCATTACATCAATGCTGCGTGTCAGTAGTGTGTCGCCAATCCCTTGACTTGCTTTACCTAAGGTTCCCATGCTACATGGGGCGACGACCATACCGTCAACGCCATAGGAGCCGCTGGCAATCACCTCAAAAAGATTGTCATTGTCATGGTAATGAAATTGCTTGGATTTCTCCGCAAAATTATCGATGATTGTCGGAAAAGGGATTTCCATTTCATACGCCATGACTTTCTTGCCGTTGTCTGTGGCGACAAAATGTACGGTATTCCCCAATTCTAACAGCACTTCTGTCAAACGATAAGCATACACGCTGCCACTGGCTCCAGTGACACCGACGATCAATTTCTTCATTGCAATCTCCTTAACAAAATTCTGTCAATTTTACGGTTAAATGAAAAATACATCCATTGTCACGACAGTCAATAAGATGACTGAAATCACCTGGTTGAGATGGTATGACGCGACATTCATCTTTTTTCTGTGTGTCGGATCAACCATGTAATGCTCGATAAACAGCAGCACGGCACTGAGTAACACACCGAACAAATACGTATAGCCCAATGGCGACAGGTAATACAACGCGATTAACAGCAGAACCATAATCACATGGAATGCCCTGGCAATCCACAGCGCATTTTGAAAACCGAATCTCGCCGGTATGGAAAAAAGCCCTTGCTGCCGGTCGAATTCAATATCCTGTGTTCCGTAAATAATGTCAAATCCGGCAATCCAGAGGACGACGACGATGCCGATAATCCATGGGATTAAGGAATTTAAATTCCCCGTCACCGCAAGCCACGTGGCAACCGGCGCCAAAGCACAGGTAATTCCCAGAACAATGTGGCATGCCCAGGTAAAACGCTTCGTATAGGAATACAGCGTAAATAACACCAGTGCAATCGGCGACAAGACGAAACAAATCCAACTGATTTGCCAGGCGGCAAAGACGAAAATCACGTAACAAATTGCCGTCAGCCAGAGCACTTCTTGCGGCTTGATCTGTCCACTCGGCAGGTGCCGTGTACTTGTACGTGGATTTCGCGCATCAAACTTACGATCAACCCAACGATTCAATGCGTTGGCTCCGTTGCGTCCAGCGATCAGAGCGATCAGTATCCAGAAAATAACTCGTCCTTCCGGCAAACCGCCAGAGGCAAGAAACATCGCAATTAATGAAAATGGCAACGTAAACAGCGTATGGGAGAACATCACGAGTTCTCCATATTTGCGAATTCGGTTAAAAATTGAGATTTGTGCTACACTAGTCAAGTTTATAGGACTCCCATCTTGCATCGACTAATTGTTTGATTTCTTCAGACATTTCGATATCATCCGGCCAAGGGCGTGTATGTCCATCGTCCGGTCCTTTGCGAGTGGCATCTATGCCGATATATATAGCTCCGTTTTGTCTGTTTTTGAAGACAAAATCGCGGTTTGGATCCATATTGTTGAAGATTTTCCATGCGACAAAACCGGCTTTATCGGGATCGACGCCTTTATCGACGACAACGACATACTTTGCTTGTGGAAACGCGTTATAGGCTTGTTCTTCCAAGAATTCACGTACTTTGACATTTGATTGCTTCTTGTCAATGGCGAACACGATGGCGCTGGCACCTAAACTGTCAACTGGACAGCTCCATTGTATGACACCCGAATTGATCGTTTTCAACGCTTCCAGAGAATTTTTTGTCTGTTCATCTAGTTGCGGAGCTGTCGCCGTTCCATATGGGAATGATGACACGGACTCCCCTGTCCATTTTTTCGTCGCGTCAATCCCGATGCGATATCCTTGGAACCCTTTTTCTCCCGCGTGATCCAAAGCATCCAAAGGTCCTTCGGTAATAATCCAGTCATTCTTAACATTGGCATGACGATTGATCGTGTCGACGACTTGTTGATAATCGTGAACATTGACATCCTCATCGACGATGATGATCATCTTCGTGTACATCATCTGCCCCATTCCCCAAAGTCCGTACAAAGTTTTTTGCGCGTGGCGAATGAAAGCTTTTTTGATTGATACGATGACGCAGTTATGGAAAACACCTTCCAGTGGGAAATCCATATCTACCACTTCAGGAACGATGATTTTTAGTAATGGCAAAGTAATTCTTTCGGTCGCCTTACCGAGGTAGCAGTCTTCCATCGGTGGTTGTCCGACAATCGTCGTCGGATATACGGCATTCGTCTTATGAGTAATCTTTTCAAGATGAAACACGGGATACATGTCGGATAGCGAATAATATCCTGTGTGATCGCCGAACGGACCTTCTTCACGCAACTCGTCTAAATCGACATACCCTTCAAGGATAAATTCTGCATTCGCGGGGACATAGATATCGTTCGTCACTGATTTAACCAGTTCTACAGGTTGTTTTTTCAAATACCCTGCCAAAAGCATCTCGTCAATCATCTTCGGCATTGGCGCCGTCGCCGAATATATAGTAATTGGGTCACAGCCAAGGGCAACCGATACCGGCATTTTTTTGCCGAGTTTGCGATATTTTTCATAAATTTCCCGACCATCTTTATGCAAATGCCAGTGCATCCCGGTCGTCTTTTTATCATATACTTGCAAACGATACATTCCGACGTTTTGTTGTCCATTTTCCGGATCTACGGTAAATACAAGCGGCAATGTTATGTATTTGCCACCGTCCTGTGGCCAGCACTTCAAAATTGGCAGGGTATCCAAATCCGGCTCTTCAATCACTTCTTGACATGGAGCTTTCGTCACCTTTTTCGGGAACACAGATAGCAACGGCATAAATTTAGGAATCGCCTTTAATTTGCCCATCAATGTAGAAAATTGACTAAAATCCATAAAAGAAGCCATTTCCTCAGCAATGTCGTCAAGATTGTTGACACCAAACCCAAGGTTGAGACGCTCGTACGTGCCCATTGTGTTGATCACCAAAGGATATTTTGAACCCTTTACGCGGTTAAACTGCAGACCGTTACCATATAATTTGGAAATTCTGTCGGTTATTTCTGTGATTTCTAAATCGGGGTCTACTTCGACATCAACTTTGCTAAGTAAACCTCTTTCGTCCAAAGCATGTAAAAATGATTGCAAGTCTTTAAAAGCCATATACAAAACCTCCTAATCTCTCTACTTTACATTTTAAACATTCACCCAAAGCTTGTCAATTAATCACTTCTGTTGGACTGTTCCGATAATATGTGATAAAATGGTTACGTTTTTAAATTTATCTAAAGTATTTCAGGAGGTTATTTTTTAATGAACAGAAAATTTTGGTTATTGGCACTTATTGTAGCTGTATCAGTGTTTTCTTTTGTAGCATGCTCCAATAACTCCGGCAATCCTAAAGAGCCCTCGGAAAATTCTAATAATTTATTAGACAAGCATCCCGCCACTCCGCTGCCGGGCGATGCAGGCAACAGTACCGGAACTACGGATCAGACACTGCGTATAGGGCTGATGTCTGATGTCGGGGCGATTCCATTTATGTACGCATCAGAGCAAGGATTTTTTAAAGACGCGGGACTCAATGTCGAGATGACTGTTTTTAAAAGTGCTATGGACCGTGATACGGCATTGCAGACGGGAAATCTTGATGGTGTAATGGCAGACACATTGACGATTATTTTTTATAACCATGCAGGATTTGATGCCAAAATGACATCGAATACATATGGAAAATACGACATGATCACGCGCTCCCAGTTGACTTTAGAAGAAGCGTTGCAATTAAGCAAACTGAAGGTCGGTATCTCCAGTAACACGGTGATTGATTTTGTTACCGATCAAATTGTCACCGATTTATCGATCAAAAATAAAACGGAAAAAATTGCGATTCCACAAATGCCTGTGCGCTTAGAGATGCTCAAAAATGGTGAGTTAGATGCGGCGACAATGCCTGATCCTCTGGCTTCTGCGGCAGTACTTGATGGTGGAGTTATGATTAGCGGTACGGAGGAAATGAATCTGTATCCGGGAGTTTTCATTTTCGCGACAAAATCCATTAACGACAAGCAAGCAGAGATTGCGAAGTTTTATCAAGTATACAATGAGACGATGGAAAAACTGAATGGTATTCCTGTTGACACGTATTACGACATGTTACAGGATAAACTGGGATTTCCTCCAATTCTCAAAGGGAATTTCACTGTGCCGAAGTTCCAACCAGCCAAAGCTGCTGATGAACACACATACGATCAAGTACTGGAATGGATGCAAGTTAAAAAGTTGACTGACAGCGATTTCACCTATGCAGAAATGACTGACAATCGCTTTGTGAAGTAAGGCAATCAATACTGAAACCTCCAATCATCAAAGTGTGAATGGTCCGCTGCTTGCGGTGGACAATTCCCTTCTCGAATGGTTGGAGGTTTCTCATTTGCCTGGATATGTTAGTTATAATGTCAAAACGAAATGCCATACTAAAAATACACCTTTCACCTGAATAACTTGGTGTAGAGTTCGCCTCCTCTTAAGGTGGTCAGACCAACACCAAGTAAATCATGCATTTGCAGTTCTAAATTAGCTGGAGTAAAAAAATCTCCACCTGAATTAAGAACTTGCTTCAAGGAGGTGACGTTTAGATGGCAAAAATGACAACAAAGGCATTGCAAATGTCCAAAGAAGTAATTGAAAATTACCACTTTGAAGTTGCAGAAGAGTTGGGGCTCGCCCCAGTGGTCCGAAGTGAAAAATGGCCGTGCATTTCTCAATCGGATGAAAAAAATGAAACGATTAATGTCAGAAATAGCTTTTAAAAGTCAAAAATAACTTTTAATCGTAGTATTTCAGTAATGACATTTTTTATTCAAAAAATTCAACTTCCTATGACAATATTCAGATTCGGCGACAGATTTGTCGCTTTTTTCTTATTTAAATTGCAAATTTTATCTAAGTATTTAGATCTAGATGGCAAATGCACCTAAATCAAGCCATACTTTATTGTAAGTCTTTAGAAATTCGATTACTGATCGCTTGTGCCTTTTGAAATAATGTTTGGCGATCTATATCGACTTTGCCCTGTTTGACAACCTGCTTCCCCGCTACAAATACATCCGATATATCATGGGCATTAGCTGAGTACACTAATAAGGACACAATATCATTTTGCGGATAAAAATGCGGCTGTTCCATATCAAAGGCGATGATATCCGCCTGCTTGCCGACTTTCAATGAGCCGGTTACGTTTTCCAGCGATAAAACCTTTGCCCCTTCGATTGTCGCCAATTCCAGTGCTTTGCGCGCGGGAATTACCGTAGGATTTTCTGCCGCACCTTTGTGAATGATTGCTGTCAATTGCAATTCTTCCAACATATTCAAATTGTTATTGCTCGAACATCCGTCAGTGCCGATTCCCACTGTAATGCCTTTTTCGATATAGGCAGGGACCGGCGCAATGCCACTTCCCAATTTTAAATTGCTTCCCGGATTATGGCTGATGCGCACATTATGCCGATGCATGATATCAATATCCTGTTCGTTTAAATGCACACAATGGGCAGCAATTACCGGACGTTTGAAAATCCCCACATTCTGCAAATGCTGTACCGGTGTCACGCCGTATTGAGCGATGCAGTCCTCAACTTCTTTGCGCGTTTCCGCGACGTGGATTTGCATCGGCACATCCAATTCCTCCGACATTCGAATTACCCGTTCGAGATATTCCGGCGGGCATGTATATGGGGCATGCGGTCCGAGCGTACAGGTAATTCTTCCATTTGCTTGTCCATGCCATGTGCGAATCAATTCCTCACTTTCCTGTAAAGCCTGGTCTCGATTGGCTGCAAAACCGATCAATCCGCGGGAAAGGCATGCTCTGATGCCAAGTTCATCGGCAGCCTGTGCTACATGCTGCATCGAGGCATACATATCGGTGAAACAGGTCGTACCTGATTCTAACATCTCGACAATCGCCAGCTTCGTACCCCAGTATATGTCATCATCGGTCATTTGTGCTTCAAAGGGCCAAATCTTCTCTTCAAGCCAAACTTGCAAAGGCAGATCGTCTGCATAACTGCGCAGCAAGGTCATTGCCGCATGCCCGTGGGTATTGATAAATCCCGGTAATAGTACTTTGCCCGACATGTCAAACAACTCATACCCGTCCTTCCGGTATTGTTCGCGCTGCTGAGCATCTAAGAGACCGAGATGGGTAATCGTCTGATCGTCTATGGCGATATCGAGCAATTCCGGTTGCCAATTTGCTTCCATTGTCAATACAAGTCCGTTATATAATAATTTTTTCATTTACTACTCCACTCCTCCCGATCATTTTTGCTGTAACTATGTAAATATTGTCGGCGCATGATATCTACGTCCTCTTGGGACAGCACATGCGGCTTCCCTAAAGTACGTGCCAGATGGTATATATGTGCCGCCTTTTCCACGACGAGACAGACTTTGAATGCCTCGTGCACATCTCGTCCCACTCCAACCATGCCGTGATTCGCCATAAGAACTGCCGATAAATCGCTGCCTAATGTCATTGCCACTCCGTCGCCAAGCTCCCGGCTGCCGGGCAAAAAATATGGTGCCACGGGAACTTCGCCGCCGGCAATCTGTATCATATCTTCGATCATCGGTGGAATCGGTTCGCGAATCACGGAAAAAGCGCTGGCGAACACACTGTGGGTGTGCATAATGCCATGGATATCTTCACGCCGTCGGTAAAGCGCCAAATGCAAATGCTTTTCCGATGACGGCTGATATTTCCCAGCTTTTTGCTCGCCGTCCATATCGATTACCGGCAAATCCTCGTGTGATAGCGAACGATAGTCGACACCGCTCGGCGTGATCACAACGCAGTCGGTATTTTGCACCCTAGCACTGACGTTTCCCCATGTAGAAGCGACAAGCCGATTATCTACCATATCTCGAACTGCTTGTAATACTGCTTTTTGCGCATTTTCGATCGTTTGATACATCGTGACAGTCCCTTCCGATAAGTGCTTATTATTGTCTACGCCAAATCTATTTTTGCAAAAACTCTTTCATGGCGGTGGCATTCGGATGATGAATGACACCGTTTTCCGTGATAATACCCGTAATATTCGTATGTGGCGTCACATCAAAAGCCGGATGATACACGTCGATACCGACCGGAGCGATGTAACGGTCAAAAATCTTGATCAGCTCATCGGCACTGCGCTCTTCAATCGCGATCTCATCGCCTGTGGCGATGGCTAGGTCGATCGTCGAAATCGGCGCAGCCACGTAAAACGGTATAGAATGTTCTTTTGCCAGCACAGACAATCCGTATGTACCAATTTTATTGGCGACATCTCCATTGGCTGCCACACGGTCGGCGCCGACGATTACACAATCGATCTTTTTTTGTTTCATCAAAAAACCCGCCATGCTGTCCGTCACTAAGGTGACGGGAATTTGCTCGCGCATCAATTCGTACACGGTCAATCTCGCCCCTTGTAAATAAGGGCGTGTCTCACCTGAATATACGTGTATATGTTTCTGGTCCGCATGGGCTTTTCTAATCACGCCTAATGCCGTGCCATAATCGACAGTGGCGAGCGCCCCGGCATTGCAGTGTGTGTAAATCGAACTATTTTCGGCAATCAATTTCGCTCCGTGTTCGCCGATTTTCTTGTTGACAATCACGTCTTCTTCGGCAATCGTTTCCGCTTCGCGCACCAGTCTTTCCACAAGCTCTGCCACACTATCGTCTGCCTGATGAATCGCTAACGTGTGTTTCATACGTTCAATCGCCCAGAATAAGTTTACGGCAGTCGGACGTGTACTCGCCAGCAGCTCAGACGCCTGCTGGAATTTCTCGACAAACGATTCTTTCGACTCATGGCGGAATTTCAAAGCCGCCAAGGCCAATCCATATGCTGCCGTCGCCCCGATTGCCGGCGCGCCTCTGACGACCATCGTTTGAATAGCCTCCGCGACATGTTCGTGATCACTGTACTCCAACCATTCTTCGACTTCCGGCAAACGCAATTGATTTAATAATTTCAAACGTCGATTTTCCCAAATCATCGGTCGCATCCGTATTCCCCCTGTTTTGTCCAATCCATAAAATCTAAAATTGACCTATCTCTTCAGCGGCACGACCGCAGGTACACGTTCTTTGCCCTGTGTCATGTTCAATCACTGCCATGTAAAGATCACGCATATTTTTGCTGTTTTGCTCCATGACATCGACGACTTCTTTATGTGTCAGTGCATGGGGGGAAATCCCCGCCCCGTAATTCGTTACCATGGCGACGGTCATGTAACATAATTCTTTCTCTCTGGCGAGTATTACCTCAGGAACATTCGTCATACCGACGACATCACAATTCCATGAGGCATAGAGTGCAATTTCGGCAGGCGTTTCAAAACGCGGTCCCTCTGTGCATATGTAAGTTCCACTAGCGTGAAACGGCAGTTGCAATCGTTCGCATTGCTCGATGACGACTTGTCTCAATTCGGGACAATAAGGGGTTGTCATATCGATGTGAGCCACGCCCTCTTCGCCGTCATAGAATGTATAAACCCTGTGTTTTGTCATATCGACGAACTGATCGAGGATGACGAAATCACCTGGTCGCATTGCGCGGTTCAATGAACCGACGGCTGCCGTCGCCAATATCTTTTTCGCATGCAACTTGTAAACAGCTTCAATGTTCGCCCGGTAATTGACTTTATGCGGCGGCGTATGATGCTCTCTGCCATGCCGAGAGATAAAGGCAATCTGCTTGCCGGCGTATGTACCGAATACGACTGGAACACAACCGTATTTTGTATTTAACAATTCTTCATGAATGTCGGAAAACAACTCAGGATCACATACTCCTGTTCCCCCAATTATTGCAATATCTGCACGTAAATTGGTTTTCAAACAATCAGCTCCTAGAATATAAATATTATTATGACAAATTCATTAAATCAATCACTCATGCAAAAGTCAAGCGGACAGGACTATTGCGAATTGGTGCTGAGGTCTGTTTTCACTTCGTAATCAACACCATCAGATGTGATCGTGATCGTACCAAGTGTATCGGTTCGATACACATCAATCCAAGACTCTAGCAAGCGTTCAATCACACCGTTGGATATGCGGCTGTGCTCGTCAGATTCACCACCCATAATAATTGCCACTTGTGGATTAACCGCTTTCAGAAATTCATCACTATTGGTGAAACTCTGTCCGTGGTTGCCCACTTTTAAAATTTGTGCATGCAGTCTATCGCCATACTGCTTCAAGAGGTATTCCTCCGTCTCGAAGTTTGCCTCGGACATCAATAAATACGATATCTGCTGATGGCGCAGCGAAAGCACGAGCGGCATGGAATGCAACGAGAGCACCTCAATACCATCTTCGATGATGAGACGATTGTTCTCCGCCAGCATTGCCACATGATCGGCATGCATGAGGTGCTCTTGGAAAGTCCTTGCTAAGCTGTCGAACGACTCCGCCTTCGGAAGATAAAGGTGTTTGATTTTAAATTCCTCAAGTAAACTGGTCAAACCGCCGAGATAATCAACTTGATTGGTCGTCAAAAATACATGGTCAATTTCTGAAATGTTCAGTTCGTTGAGAATAAAGGACAGCTTTTTAAAGCTCTCCAAATTGCCCGTATCGACTAAGATCGTCTGTTGCGTAGGGGTGACAAACAGCGTCGCTTCCCCACGATCTAAATCGAGAAAATACGCATTCAGTGTATCCGACTGTTTCGGCTGTTCGAGATCTTCTTTCGTATAACGTTCAAAATATTCTTCATCTTTATTCGCAGGCAGACTCATCCACATAAGGCTTGATAACATCAGTGTCACAAAGGATAATGCCGCTAAAAAATAACGCAATCGAATCATGAAAATCCGCCCTCAGCATTTTCGATAAGATTTACTGTTTACATATGTATGCGATTAGAGGAGATTCCATTCATCGATTGCTTCCGCCAACTTGCCTGCGGAAAGTACCTTGATTTGCGGATTGGGTAAGGCTTGCAGAAAGTATTTTCCATAGTAATTATCAATGATCCTACGATCAAAGACGATGACGGTTCCACGGTCGTATTTCGTGCGGATCAGCCGCCCAAATCCCTGTTTAAAACGAATAATCGCCTCTGGAAGTGAATATTCGAGAAACGAATTTCCCTGTTGCTTCTCGATCTGCTCCGCCCTAGCGGCTATTACCGGCAGATTGGGTGGCCAGAAAGGCAATTTGATAATACAGACACATGTCAGCAAATGACCCGGCAGGTCAATCCCTTCCCAGAAGGAGTTGGTGCCAAGCAGCACGGCTTGTCGATGCGTTTGAAATTGCTCAATTAATTTCGCGCGGTTTGTACCGTCGATGTTCTGTCCTAATAATTTAACCGGTGAGTCTTTGAATTTCTCTTGTAAAAAAACGTACATTTTCTGCAAAAGATGATTGGACGTAAACAGCAGCAATGTGCTGCCTTTTTGTTGGATCACAAGTTGGCTGATAATATCGCCCGTCTTTTCAACAAATTGTGCTTCGCTGCGCACAAACGGGATATCATTGGGGATGCAGACGAGACATTGCCGCTGGTAATCAAACGGTGAATCGAGTGCCAATGTATATATATCACCGTTGTCGAACACCTCCGATAATCCCAAACGCTTAATCGCATATTTGAAAGAACCGCGAATCGCCAATGTCGCCGATGTCAAGATGCAGCTCGCTTTTTTACTGAATAATTTGTCATTCAACTGCGTTCCGATGTCGATCGGTACGGCATAAAAAGCTATTTGATTATAACGAAATTCCTGATCATACTCTATCCAATAGACATAATCGGGATCCTCTTCGTGAAAGAAAAATTGCAACTGCTGCTGCATTTGCAGAAGTACTTTTTTTTGTGAAAGAATTTCTTTCACGTATTCCGACACACGGTAATTGACATCATCTAGCGACTGATGGGCTCGATCCAAACGATCAAATTGACGTTGCAGCAGATTCGAACTTGCCGCGACATTTTCCAGCACGCTGTAATGCGGAAACTGTTCCCGATGGCTGTTGCGTATCCGCAAAGTCTGTGACGCCAATGCATTGTCCTTTTCTAATGTTTGCAGCCATGCGTGAACACTGGAGACAAATTCATCAAACGCCAGCTTATACTGGACGACCAATTCCCCCATCGTCGTCAATATTTCCGGCAGTTCCTCATAGGCATCGAGCTCCTGGGCACCCAGTAAATTGATATACTCCTTGGCATTTGACAACAGCCCCGAACGGTGGTCTTTATATAAATACGTCAGTGCTCTTTTCACTTCGTAGTATTGCACTTTGATGCCCAGATGTTTTGTCGCTTCGTTTTCCATGTGATGCGCTTCATCAAATACGATATATTGATAGGCTGGAAGGATCTGATGTTCCGCTTTCAAGTCGGAAAATATCATCGAATGATTTGTGATAATCATATTGGCGTGGTGTGTTCTTTCCTTTGCCATGTGATAGAAACATTGTGAAAACCAATGGCACCGCTTATTCAAGCACGTTTCCGAGTCACTGTTGACATGTTGCCAGACAGATTGATTCTGCGATTGTAATTCTTCGCCGTCGCCGGTTTCCGTCTGGGTCAGCCAGACAAATAGTTTACCGATTGCCGCGCTGTCCAGTTGCTTATAGTCGTTGGGACGAGATGAGACCATGGCAAACTTACGCAGACAAAAATAATGGCTGCGACCTTTGAATAACGCCACTTCGAAAGGCTCGCCGTAAATCGAGCGCAAAAGCGGGATATCACGGTCGATGATTTGCCGCTGCAATAAAATCGTATGGGTCGAGACGACGACCTTTTCGCCTTTTGTCAGGGAATGATAGAGCATTGGCAGCAAATACGCCAATGTTTTACCGGTTCCTGTTCCCGCTTCCACTAATAAATGCTTCTTGTCGGTCACCGCTTGCAATACTTGCTCCAGCATTTGTTGTTGTTGTGGACGCATTTCAAATTTTTCAAACACCGATTGGTCATTTTGATCGTTTTCTTGATGCTGAAAAACTTGAAGCAGTGTTTCCGGATGTTCGTGATGTACATCTTCAAAGACAGGCAACTCTAGTTTTTTCAACAAAATCTGTTGGTTGGAAAACAGATGCCCTGGTAATGCCATTGCCCCCGGCTTTGCGAGAATACTTTGCTCCATCGCAGACAAAAAATAGTTGATCAATGATTGCTGATTGTGTTTGTACAAATCTCCGATGCGCTGGACCAGCAACAAAGGAGAATCAAGTATGATACCGACGAGTTGTCGACATATTTGCATATAAAAGCGGACAAATGCCGATGAAGTATCTGGCGCATCCGGCTTGTCAGCATCGGATGCAAAGATTGCGTTTACAGTTTGTAAATCGTAATTGTCGAGCATGGGGAAAAATATCGTCATCAATTCCCGCAGATCAATCATAGCACCTTCCAAGGTGTTATATCCGCTTTCCAATAGCAAATCGTTCAATAAAGATACTTGACTGTTGTCATAGACGAACAAAATCGCCCGCTCGATTTCCTGCAAAAATAGCGGTATGCGCTCGTCCGGTGAAAGCGTTTCCGATAGGAGCGTTATTTCCCCGGGGGCGCATCCTGCCGACGGTTCGTCCGACAATCCATCGGCAAACGTATCGGGATTATCGATATTTAGCGTATGAAAAGTGAAATCAATGGTTTGATTTTTTTCAACGAAAACTCTATGTACATGAAAAAACAAACAGTGCAAATTAGACATGAAGTTTCTCCTAAGTGAATAAATTCGGTTTGACTTCTGTCTATTTTACACTATTTATCTGTAAACAGCTATGAAATTTGAAGCATATGTTTGGGAAGCATTTTTTCGATTACGTTTAAATAGAATTTCGCCTCTATCATGTATGGCGTGTGTTTGAGTGATGCCTTGAAGCAATAACTTGCTTTGCGGTATTGCTTGTTTTGCAGCCATAAATGCCCCAGATGGTAGGCGATAATACTGACATCTTTCTTTTTCGGATATTGCTTGAGTGCCTCGTAGAGCTGCGCTTTCGCTTCCTGATGCTTTGCCTGACGGCTGTATATCTTCGTCAGTCCGATGCTTGCCAACAATTTGTTACCACTCTGTCTCTGTAAAAAATTAAAACAATTCTCTGCCTGTTCGAACTGGTTCATCTGTAAATAAATCCAGCCCAATGTATACAGATAATTATAATTTCGAGGGTGCAAACTTATTGCCTGTTTAATGGCAAGGGCAGCTTGGTCATATTGATGCTGTTGAATTGCGATCCAACTGAAACGATAGTATAATTCACTCTCCGCCGGATAAATTTCGCGCAATTGCTGATATATACGAATCGCTTTGTCTGTTTGGTTCAGCAGCTCGTATGATTTACCCAGAGAAAGCCCAACATGCAGATGTTTGCATATGGCGAAGGAGCGTTTGAAATGCTCCATTGCTTGGGCAAAATCGGTCAGGAACAAGCAGGCTTTACCCATGAAATAGTGTACTTCCCAATCATTTTCATCGGATGCGATTGCCTGGCGAAACGTATCGCGCGCTTGCGTATATTTTTTTTGGTTGTAATAGACTGCTCCTAGATTAAAATATACATTTTTAAAATCCGGTTTTACGGCGATCACTTCTGTAAAGCGCTGGATAGCCAAATCATATAGCAACTTCTGGGCGTATATACAGCCGAGAACATGAT
The DNA here is from genome assembly GCA_023388635.1 of Bacillota bacterium. Taxonomy (GTDB): domain Bacteria; phylum Bacillota; class Bacilli; order Desulfuribacillales; family Desulfuribacillaceae; genus JAEWFW01. The sequence continues at coordinate 60,141 of JAEWFW010000064.1, read as the reverse complement.
TAATCAGTGGGTAATAGGGTGAATGCCGATCCGAGAACATCAATGCGCGTTTTAGCTCTGCCTCCGCCTCGTTTAAGCGTCCGAGACTCATATGACACATGCCGAGATATACTCTGGCAATCACGAATTCCGGGTCACGCTCCACCGTTTCTTGAAAATACGAAACACTATCCTCATACATCAACAACTCAAAATAGCCTAACCCTTTGCGGAATTTCGTAATCGACTCTTCATCAGCAACCCAGAATACCTCATTTGTCGTCTCCTTGGTTTTCGTAATCGCCGATTCGCCCGATGATGTGCCAGTGGAAATGGGGTTTCCTTGCTCTTCTAACCTGTATTCCGCGCTCAAAATATTGATATATTCCTGAAGAATTTCCCACTGCTTGTAAATCGTATCACCACATTGGCGAATGACGAGCAATTGATCGATCAGCCGGCTCTTCTCTTCCCCTTCCGCATAATCGAGTTTATCGTGAATATCAACAAGTTTCTCAAATAAATCGTCAAAATATTTTTGTACAGGCAAAAAGCTCACCCCTTATCCTTTTTTCTAAGTGTTTGTCGGACGGGTGAGCTTTATTCATAATAACAAATTCACGAGGTATTAGTCTCTTACTAATTGGCTTCTCGGAATACGGTTTCTATCACTTGATTGTTTTCGTTTAAAATTGCGATCTTCGGTGCGTAGTTTGCTAACTCTTCTTCTGTATATATGCCGTATGCGATAATAATTACAATATCTCCCGGCTGGACCAGCCGAGCTGCCGCACCGTTTAGGCATATTTCCCCACTGCCCCGCACTCCGGGAATTACATAGGTCTCGAAGCGTTCTCCGTTGTTGTTATTGACAATACAGACTTGCTCATTCGGAAGAATGTCTACTTGCTCCATAAGTTGTTCGTCGATCGTAATGCTGCCGACATAATTCAGATTCGCATCAGTGACCGTCGCTCTGTGGAGTTTCGATTTCATCATCGTGCGGTTCATCAGTCCATTCGCCCCCCAAATAATACATTGTCCAGCAGACGTGTATTACCGAATTTCACAGCCATAGCCAAAACATACTGTCTAGTGTCTCGCGTATTGTCAATCCGCTCGACCGGTTGCCAGCTATCGAATTGTCGGCATTCAATGTAATCGACGACAGCTAATGGAGCTGTGGCAATCGTCTCTTCAATGACAGCGCGGATTTTTTGTATATCCATTTCCCCTTGTTCGATAAGCTGTAGGGCGTCCTGTAAAGAGCGGTGCAAGACAGTCGCCTGTGCCCTCTGCTCCTCCGTCAAGTACGAATTGCGCGAACTCATTGCCAGTCCGTCAAGTTCGCGGACAATCGGACAACTGTATACTGCCGTATTGATATTTAAATCTTTAACGAGCTGTCTGATGATGCGGTATTGTTGAATGTCCTTCTGTCCAAAATAGGCACGATCCGGCGTGACGATATTCAATAATTTAGTTACTACTGTCACAACGCCGTTAAAATGACCGGGACGCGCGTCTCCGCATAATCCTTCCGAGTAGCGACTCGTTGTCACGCCGGTGACAAAATCGTCGGGATACATCATCTGGCTATTCGGCGCAAAGACAAAATCCGCTTGGGTACCGATCTTCTGCAAGTCATGTTCTAGATTGCGCGGATAGCTGTCATAATCTTCGTTGACACCAAATTGAGCCGGATTGACAAAGATACTGACGACCGTTTTGTCGTTCTCTTCGGCACTCCGCTCAATCAGCGACATATGACCGTCATGCAGATAACCCATGGTCGGTACAAGACCGATCGTTTTGTTTTGCGAACGGAGTAAACGAATTTGCTCGCGCATTTGATCGATTGTGTGAAGAACAGTCGTCATTCTTTCGTCCCTCCATAGAGCTCCGACAACACATCGTCGGCAAGCTGATAACTGTGCTCTTCCGCAGGGAATTGCCCATTCTGCACTTCTTGTTTATAGGCTTGCACACTGGCGGAAATCGCATCATACAGAGATGCGTATTGTTTGACGAATTTCGGTTTCATGTTATTGTAAATGCCCAGCATATCGTAGCAGACGAGCACCTGTCCGTCGCATGGTGCTCCTGCGCCGATCCCGATTGTCGGGATTTCCAACTGCTCGGTGATTTGCTGTGCCAATTGTGACGGAATACATTCCAGCACCACGGCATAAGCGCCTGCCTGTTGGAGAAGTTTCGCATCTTCAAGGATGCGCTGTGCCGAACTGACTGTTTTCCCTTGTACGAGATATCCACCCGCTTGATTTACGGCTTGCGGCATCAGTCCAAGATGTCCCATGACAGGAATTCCGGCAGATGTCAATGCCGCAACCGTGTCGGCGATTTCCCGACCGCCCTCTAGTTTTACGCTCGATGCACCTGTCTGACGCATGATTTCTGCGGCATTGCACAGAGCATCCCTTTGACTTGTCTGGTAACTCATAAACGGCATGTCGACGACGACGTGCGCTCGCTTTGTACCTCTGACAACTGCTTTGCCATGGTGAATCATATCGGATACAGTGACCGGAATCGTCGAATCATACCCGAGGATGACATTGCCTAGTGAATCGCCCACTAACAGCACATCAACCCCTGCTTCGTCAAAAATTTTTGCCATGGAATAATCATAGGCAGTTAATACCGAAATTTTTTCCTTCCCTTTCATCGAGCGAATTGTCGATGTCGTAACTTTTTTCATAGAATCGATCCTCCTCATGTAAGTAAAATACAGAAAACCCTCCAGTCAACAACTGGAAGGCAGGTAAATTTCTCAGAGAATCATCATTGCAAGTGCAGTTCCTGAGGATACCACCTTGCATATAAGTGTATAGAAAAATTTTTCTTTGTGCAAGTGTTAATTCTCGTAGGCACTGTGCATCATTTGATCCCTTGAGTCAAATGATGATTTCCCCACTGTGAATCGTGCGCTTTATTCCGTTTTCTTCGATCACCAGCGCTCCGGAATCTTCGATGCCGAGCAGGATTCCGCGGATCGTTTCACCGACCATCGTAATCGTGATCTCGTTGCCAATGGAATACGCCATCGACTCCCATTTGCTGCGGAATGGTCGGAATCCCGACATCAGATACATTTCATAGGCACGTTCTAACTGTTCGATTACATATACTGTAAAGTGGGCGCGGTCGATCGGTGATCCCGTTTCTAAATACAATGAAGTCGGTGTCCACTGTGTCACAACTTCCGGCAGTTCTTCCCGCGTATTGTTGGCATTGACCCCAATGCCAATGACGGCATGATGAATTTGATCCATGTCCGACGACATTTCTACGAGGATGCCACACAATTTTTTGCCGTTCACGACGATATCGTTCGGCCATTTAATCGTCGCCGGGACGGCGTATTGTTCGCGAATCGCCTCCGCTATGACCGTCGCCACAACGAGTGTTAGCTGTGGCGCTTGCATGACGGGAATCTTCGGACGAATGATCAGAGAAAAGTAAATGCCGCGTCCTTTAGGTGATGCCCATTGTCTGCCCATACGCCCTTTTCCATGGGTTTGTTGTTCGGCAACGACGACCGTTCCCTCGGGTTCTCCGAGTTCCGCAAATTTTTTTGCTGTCGTATTGGTCGATTCCAATGTCTCATAATGGCAGTATTTGTGCCCAAAAACGCGCACTTGCAGTCGTGATTGCACCTCAACAAGCGAGATCGTATCAGGAGAAGACTGCAACTTGTATCCTCTATTCGTTACGGAATCAATCACATACCCGTCTTTTTTTAATTCCTGTATATGTTTCCATACGGCAGTGCGCGAAACATGTAAATTTCCGCTCAATTGTTCACCGGAAATATAGTCTGTTGCGTTCTTTAATTGAGTTAATATGGAATTTTTCAGGGAATGTTTCGGCGTTTGATATTTTTCCATTGTATTTCCTCTATGCAATTTGGATATTGTCGATCTAATCTTGAAAAACTACCTAAGAATCACTTAATCACGAAAAGGAGATGTCATAATTATGAGAAAAGTTCTCGGTTTCTTCGTTCTTTTCAGTAGGCTGCTAAGTGAATATAAACGTCACAGAGCATAACATATTTCGGTAAGCATGTTTTCGTATTCCGAGACAATCGTATCGGTATTAAATGTCTGATACGCGCGATGATATGCCGCTAATGACATCGCTGCATGGATGTCGTCATCTGTCAGCACACATCGGCAATATTCCGCTAATGCTTGAATATCTCCGACAGGTGCGAGATAACCCGTTACACCGTGCACCATCAATTCCGGCAATCCACCGACGTCGCTGGCAACTACCGGTACGCCGCATGCCATCGCCTCTAACGCCGCCAATCCGAAACTTTCCTGTTCGGAAGGCAGCAAAAAAACGTCACTGACGGCGAGTAGCTTTGGCAGATCGGCTTGATCATCAAGGAAGATAATTTTTTGCTGCAAATTGTGCAACTTGACATACTGTTTCATCCTGTTTTTATTCGGACCATGTCCGACAATCAGCAACTTGCAGGCAATCTCCGTATGTAACGCCAAAAACACCTCAATAATATCCATCGGTCGTTTGACAGAACGCAAATTCGACACATGGATAATAATTTTTTCATGGGGTAAAGCAATTATATCCCGAAATTTCTGCTCATATTTTTGCGGAGAAAAATACTGTATGTTGACAAAGTTATAGATCGTGCGCACTTCGCTTTGCAAATTAAATATCTGTTTGGCTTCTGTGGCAAGACTGTCAGATACCGCTGTTAGAGCATCCGACTGTTGCAGAAAGAACGCCAGCATCTGCTGCATTTGCGCATCATACCCCATGACTGTCACATCTGTTCCGTGCAGCGTTGTGACAATTTTCAAATCGCGCTTACCAGCAAGCATCTGTTTCGCCACATAGGCGCACATGATGTGTGGTACGGCATAATGCACATGGAGTACATCTAGAAAGTATTGATCGGCAATTTCGGCAATTTTACTTGCGAGCGTGAATTCGTAAGGTGGGTACTTAAATAGTGCATAATCATTGATAGTCAATTTATGAAAATATATATGATCAGATTGCTCGCGCAAACGGAACGGCTTCTCATAGGAAATGAAATGCACCGTATGCCCCCTTGCGGCGAGAGACTGTCCCAATTCGGTCGCGACAACGCCGGATCCACCCACTGATGGATAGCATATAACTCCTATATTCAATTAATATCACGTCGATTCAATTATCATCACATCCAAGCCTATATGCTAGTCAATTAATTTTTCTAAGCCGTATACTGCACCGACGAAATCTTTAACTTTTTTAACTGCTAAGTTGACCCCAGGCATAAAGGATTCACGGTGGATACTGTCATGTTTAATCGTCAGTACTTGACCATTGGAGCCAAAAATCACTTCTTGGTGCGCAATAAATCCAGGCAACCGCACGCTATGTACACGGAATCCCTCGTACTCCGCTCCCCTAGCACCGGCAATTTTTTCGTATTCTGTTTCCAAGCCTTGTTTAAAGGCTTTGCGTTGTTGAGCGATCAATTCTGCCGTTTTGAGTGCTGTACCGGACGGAGCATCAATTTTCTGATCGTGATGTAATTCGATGATTTCCACATGAGGCATATATTTTGCCGCTTGCTCCGCAAAACGCATCATCAAAATTGCACCGATAGCGAAATTCGGGGCAAAGATCCCGCCCAAATCCCGTTCTTTCAACAATTGATCAAATTCTTTGATATCTTCCTGTTGTAAACCGGTGGTACCGACGACCGGTTTGACACCATATTTAATAGCTGTTTTTACATTTTGCGTCACGACATTAGGATTTGTAAAATCAATCATCACGTCTGCCTGTGAACGGACCAGTGCTTGCTCCAAATCATTTTCAAATACGACTCCCGTAAGCGGTATCCCCAATACTTGAGCGACATCGATAGCGGAAGTTCGCGGGTCAATCGCTGCAACTAACTGAAGATCAGCATCATTTACAACCATTTTCAATACTTCACGCCCCATGCGCCCATTGGCACCTGTGACGGCAACTCTAATTTTATCCATGATTCGCACTCCTTATATTTTACCGATGATTTTAGTTTTAACTATTGTAGCATTGATATGGAGAAAAATCATGTTATTTTTTTGTCCACCTATCGGCATCACGTGTGCGGAATTTCTCCAATACCTTATCATGCGCTGCTTGTAAATCGATGTTCAAGCTGTTTGCCATACATATCATGACAAACAACATGTCTCCGAGTTCCAATGCAATCGAACTTTCGGATTCCCCTTGCTTTTTCTTCTTTTCTCCGAAAGTGTGGTTGACTTCCCTTGCCAACTCCCCTAATTCCTCCGTCATGCGCACAACCAATGACATGGGTGGGAAATATCCCTCTTTATATTGACTGATGTACGCATCGACTTCCTGCTGCATATCTTGCATCGATTTGGTTTCCATATAACGCTCCTGATTCTATATTTTATAACTGATCTTGATTTACAAAAAGCCTCGTTCCTTTTGAAAAGGTGCACAAGGCTTTCTGTAAAATACCCGCGATTGAATCAATCGTATTGCGGTTTGATACTGCTTTTCCGACGCAAAAACTTATCGCATGATAAAGCTGCTAATGCACCATCGGCGGCAGCGACGACAACTTGTTTAATCGGTGGTTTGCGAATATCTCCGGCGGCAAATATTCCCGGAACATTTGTCTCCATATATTCATTCACCTGGATATAACCGTCATCAGTTAATTCCAGCATCTCGTTAAGAAAATCTGTGTTCGGCTGACTTCCCGATAGATAAATAAATACACCATCAACCGAGTATTGCTGCTGCTCATTCGTGATAAGACCACTCGTAACAATCTGCTCCACCGTTTCATCACCGGAAATTTCTCTAATTCTTGTCATGTACTGGACTTCAATATTCTCGTACTGATCGAGCACTTCCATTTCTATGTTTCCAGAAACCGCTTTACCAGGCACGAAAAAAAGTACTTTACTGGCAAACTTATGTAACACGATCGCTTCTTCAATGGCTTCTTCATTGTCACCAATTACGGCGACCGTTTTGCCGCGATAAAATGCACCGTCACACGTTGCACAATAACTGACACCGCGTCCGAGGAATCTTTCTTCTCCCTCAATCTTGTTCTTTCTTCCGCCTCGCGCGCCAATCGCAATGATCAGAGCTTTCGCGTTAAAAATCCCTTCTGTCGTATACAGAGTTTTATACTGATCATCAGAAACCACACCCTGTACATGTGTTTGCACAAACTGAGCACCGTATTTTTGCGCATGGGTCCTCATTTTCATGAGCAATTCTTCTCCCGATTGTTCTTCTGCTTGACCGGGATAGTTGGCTATTTTATGAGTAATTGACAATGCCCCTGCTCCCGGCGCTTTATCCACTACTAATGTATTGATATCAGCTCTCGCAGCATACATTGCCGCCGTCGCTCCTGCCGGTCCTCCCCCGATAATCACCAAATCGTATTGCTTGCCGTTGAGTAATTCTTGCTTTGCTTGTGTATCACATATGAAGATTTGATCCTTCATGATAATCCCTCCAGTCGTTCTCTGATTTACATGCATTTTGTTTAATTTCTCCGAATTGCTTTGCATTTATAAGAAATCATATCATCCATGAATAACGAATGTCAATTAATCCGAATACTAACTACATGCATTGTTTTTCATCGATATCAATACTTTCTTTTATGAAAGGGATAATTATGGCTATCATATACAAGGTCGGGATGATTCTATTAGGCGCATTGATTTATGCTGTCGGTCTCAATGCGTTTACCATTGCCAATAACCTCGCCGAAGGAGGTTTTACAGGCATTGCATTGTTACTCTACTATCTATACTCTTTGCCGACGGGATGGACGTTTTTATTATTAAACACCCCGCTTTTTCTGATTGCGTGGAGATTTATTGGAAAAGAATTTTTGTTTTATACGATCATTGGTACCATATCGGTTTCTGTATTTATTGAAATTACCGCCGGTGTACGCATACCGACAAACGATTTGCTGCTAGCGACTTTGTATTCAGGGGTTTCCACAGGTCTTGGACTGGGAATCATTCTGCGTGCCGGAGCGACGACAGCCGGTGTCGATATCATCGCACGTATCGTCCGAAAATATATGGGCATTAGTTTAGGGAAAACGATCTTTTTCTTTGACGTCGTAATCATTGGCGTTTCCGCCGTCATTCTGGGAAGTCGGATTGCAATGTATTCGCTCGTCGGTCTTTTCATTGCCAGCCGTGTCGTCGATTTCGTCCAAGAAGGAATCAATAGTACGAAGACGGTTATGATTATCTCCGACCATGCCCAAGAGATCTCCGCCAGAATTTCTAAGGATATGTCCCGCGGTACAACATTGCTCGCCGGGAGAGGCGGCTTCACGGGGATGCCCAAAGATGTGGTACTCTGCGCCATCAACCGTTCGGAATTTATCAAGTTAAAAAACATTATAAAAGAAATTGACAATGACGCATTTATCATTGTCAACGATGCACGTGAAATTTTGGGCGAAGGGTTTTCTACTTAATTGTCCACAGAGCTTACGATGCGATTTTTCCCCAGTCTCTTTGCCTTATACATAGCCAAATCAGCCAACTTCGTCAAAGATTCCTTATCATTGGCATCGAAAGGAAATGTGGCAATTCCCACACTGACCGTGACAGAAACACATTCACCCGATTCCGTACAGACATTTAATTGTGAAACTTGCTGACGAATCTGATCCGCCACATAGCTTGCTTGAGCTTTGTCAGCCTGAGGCATAATGACAATCAATTCTTCCCCGCCGTACCTGCCTGCGATATATCGGCAGCCTCCGGCATTCTTTAACACAATTGCCCCAATCGCTCGCAAGATTTGGTCTCCGTATTGGTGACCATAGGTGTCATTCACCTTCTTGAAGTCATCAATGTCAAAAAATGCGATACTGAGCATTGCATTATTTTTACGTGCTATTTCCACTTCGATCATCAAGCGTTCATGGATATAGATCTGATTGTATAGTTTAGTCAGGCTGTCCGTAACAGCAAGCTCTTGTATTTGCAAAGCGTATTCCGTCAATTGCTTGTTCGCTTCCGATACATTTTTGAATAATTCTTCATTCTGCATGCGTATTTGATACTCCCGTCTTACAAACAAAATCAACGGGATAATACTTCCCATTAAATACAAACTGTTGACAATCCAAGTATTGAATTGAAATGCCGTATGCGGGCTGAAATACCCTGCTAAACCATATAGCAGAATAATGAGCGTTATTCCCCCGAGAGTAAATTTTGTCGACGATGTAATTGCCATCTGTACAATAATAATAAAATACATTTTGTATATGGAAGCACTGACGCCGCCATAAAAATATACTGCCAACGAGACGAGTAAGATTTCTGTCATGAAAATTAACTTCCAACGCATATGATCTTTTTGTACGTCATGTCCCATCCGTTGGTGTATATAATACGTTAACAATCCGAGAATTAATAAAGAAATACCGTCAACAGTAGTAAGGTTATGTCCGTACAGTAACCAGTATACAGGAATAACGATTAGAATTCCGACGAGAGATAGTAAAATAATGTTTTTTGTTGAACTGAGTTCTGTCGCTATTTGCATAAACCTTCCTACTCCTTAATTAGTATCTAATATTTGTTGCCACTTTCTCCGAAATACGACCAAAAACGCCGCGGCAAGAATCGCGGAAATCCCAAATATATAATGTCCTGCGCTCATTTGTGCTGTCATCAACCGGGCATTCGTATCCTGTGTATGCTGATGCATCGTTCCTAATACCGTAACTAAATGATTGCTAACTTCTTTGATTTTTGCCACTTCTTTTGTTTGTGAATTGAGGTACTGGATCATCGAATGCAATTGGTTGTGATATTCCGGTGGGTAGGCTATTTGAATAGCAGTGCTCAATAGGGTAAAATCCGCATTGATTTTGCCGACAGTCTCCGCAATGTCTTGGGAACTTCCCGCCGCAACGATATCGCGCAAATTTACGGCATTTTGATAAAATGCCGCTAAACGTTTCGAAAATTCGCGCATATCTTTCCCCTCATAAACTTCCGATGCTATGAACAATTGCAAACATCTATCTAATAAAGCCATCTGATCAACCTGATGCTTATTCAATTCCGATTTAACATAAAGAATTTGCTCTGCATACGCCTTATGAGCTTCTACAGTTTTTTCAGATTGAAATCCACTAGACAGGTACTGTGCGGAAAGTTTATGTAGTTCTTCACGCGCCGATTCATATTGATTTTGATTGATGAGATTGAGTATATTCTCTGATATTTCCGTGAGGCTCTGTCCATCTTTCAGAGATGAGACTGTGTCATCGGTAGCCAATGAATGACCCACTAATCCCCATTGTACTACAATAACACATAAAATAATAAGTAAATAATTATAATGTTTTTTGATACCCTTGTACATCATTCCACCACTCCCCTTTTATCTTATTCATATGAAAGGGGTGGTGAAAATACGACTATTAATATTCAGTGCTATTTGCGCAAGATCAGGGATTTATTGTCTCGCAAAAGGTGCTCCAACTGGCAACTCAATTGACAAAACGTCTCGCGATCCCCTTCGTCAATTGCCTGGTCAATCTGCTTATATAAATCAAATATTCTGTAATTATGCAGTGCTTGCTCAATGACAATTTCCGCTTGAATGGAGATCGAATGATTGATCGTACATTTTTCCGGCTTTTCATTAATATATGCATATTCCGGACAGCCCTGGCGATCTTTAAAATATAGCACCAAATAAATATCGTCTTCAAGGTTATTGTAAATCTCCATGAACGCTTCTTCAACATTATAAATAAACTTTTTTTTATTATAAAAAACGAAAGGCTTCATTTTCACGCATTTTGCGGAAACAATAATCGTCTTCAACGGAAAATTCGCTTCTTCAACAAAATGTACGCGCTGCAAAAGATCGGCATCTGAACATAAATAAGTTAATAACCATGTGGCTTCGTTACTCTGTAACTCATAATTATCGATAAACCAGCGCAAAAAATACTTCTTATCTGCTACACTGACGGTATGTGAAATTGTCATCTCCCCCTCTTCAGTCGTAAGTATATAAGTAATATATTCTGCTCAGTGCGGTTATTCTCCCAAAAAGAATATTTTTTTCTTCACGATAAATTTTCCTATAGAAAAAGCGACTCGTCAATCGTTACGAATCGCTTTGTTAAGCATTAAAACATCTGTTGATGATAGCTGATTATGCTATATATATGACTATGTATGGGCGTCAAATTATGTATAAACTATTGTTGCAAATATTCATTTAATTGTCTGGCATTTCGCTTGCTCATTCCGACAGATACGAAGGCAATGCCAACAAATACTCCGCCAAGCGAATAGGGAATGATGGAATTCACAGTGCCCTTAGCATCGGAAGCAGTTAATACCTCATCATTACTCGAGATTCGCACCACATCTTCCTTCTTCTGCGATAACAACGTTTGCTCGATTGCCGGAGGCTCACTGATATCTATTTGCTGGTCACTGTACACCGCATACCCGGAAAACATAATCGCGAGCATCGCTGCTATACCTGCCAAACGATTCCAGATGCCCATATTTCGCTGAAAGGTTCGTTTATTTCCCTCATAAATGGCTATCTGCCGCATGACCTTTTCTTTGACAGACACTCTATTGGCGGCACTGTAAATCATTTGTTTCGCTTTCTGAATTTCCTCCAGTGTGTCCTGCCAATTGCCATATTGTATTTTACAATGTTCACAAGATTCGAGATGATCCGATATTTCATGCATCATTTCCGAATCCATTTGGCAGTCAATGTAATCGAGTAATTTTGACTGCACTCCCTCACAGTTCATAGTGATCGCCCTTTCAACCGATTATTTTATAGAGAACATATATACTTTTCCAGTTTATTCTTAATAGTTGCCCTGCCGCGAAAAATTAAAGACTTAACGGCACTAATAGAACAATCCATAATTTCACTGATTTGCTGATAATCAAGCTGTTCGTATTCACGCAAAATAATTGCCGAACGCTGATTATCTGGCAGCGTATTAATCGCCTCTCTGACAAGCTGCATACGCTCATTTTTCAATAATTTATGTTCCGGTAACTCTTCAAGTTCCGTCTTTAAAACATATGTCGTATCCTCTAAATAAGGTCCTTGATTCTTGCTCTTACGTAATTCACTTAAAACCGTGTTGCGGGCAATCGTGTACAACCATGTAGAAAAAGTCGCTTCTTTATCTCGGAAATTTTTTAAGTTTTTATACGCCTTAATAAATGTTTCCTGACATAAATCCTCGGCTAAGTTTTCCATAGAATTGTTCTTTAACATAAAATGGATAAAAACTAATACTTTTTGTTCATGTCGCTCAATGAGCTCTCCATAATATTCATGATTGCCTTCTATAACAAGTTGAATTATCTGGGAATCAGTCATGGGCGATCCTCCTCGAAGTTCCGCCAAATTTTTTCCCCCAGTCATAAATATTAGACTGCAAATAGGAAAAAAAGTTGCGTCACATTTATATAAAAATGATAGAATCTAATTGGATACTTACTATTTCTGCAAATAATGCAAAAAACCTCTTATCTGATAGCATTGCCAGTGCAAAAAAATACACGTGCTGACACGTGACAAAATGCTATACTTTTTGATATAAATCGAGTATACATGAATTCACAGACAGACACTAGAAGAAAAATTATCCTCATCAGTTAAAAATACACAAAAAAAAGCTGCTATATGAACATATAGCAGTAATAATATGGATAGGAGTGGAGAAAATCACACTTCTTACCTAGATTGTAATACGGAAGAACTATTTTTGTCAACTGTTTTATAACTGATACGTGTGTTTTATAACTGTTGTCTATTACAACTGCCCTTTTAGGAAATTGAATCTATTTATGGAAATCCCTTGTATACAAATTACCCCGTTATTCGAGTTATTTTATTTGCCAATCCAGTATTATCAATACGATCCATCGTTCTTTCATAAAATCTTCTCATTTGATCGCTTTAAATAATATTATGTAAACTTAACATAACTTTCCACAAGGGATTCAGTGTTCACTATAGAATTTCTATCCCCTGAGGAGGGTGAGTATGAAAAATTTCATCAAAAAATTTGCAACCATCGCCGTATCTACATCTTTAGTCTATGGAGCTGTCGCTTTTGCACCAATCGTCCAATACGAGGCAGAAGCTGCTACAGCAGCACTAACCAGACAGGAGGCCATCAACAAGTACTATCAATATCAAGATAGTTACAACAAGCAGGAGGCGCCAATCGTCAAAGCGTTCAAAAATCAATATGATGGCAGTCTGGGACACCAAATTGTCGCACGCGCTATCTGGTATATGGAAAATGGCTATTCTGTCTACAAAACTGCAGGAAGATATGGAGAAAACGGAACACTCGATTGTTCAAACTTCACTAAATTGGTCTATGGAGATTTCGGATTTAATATTACCGGCGCTTCCAGACAATACAACCAAGTCGGAACGAAAGTTGCCGGTGTCTCATCTACTAAAGTTGGAACCAGTTCTTCGGGACAAGCATTGTATGGAATTAAAGGAATTGAAAACTTACGACCTGGAGATATCTTAACATATTGGGCAGGTACAGCCAATAACAAATATATCTCTCACGTCTCGATCTACATGGGTGTGATCAACGGGAAACCAGCCGTAATCAACACGGCGAGCGATCGCCCGACATCGATCGGTATCATTAACAATTTCTCCTATTGGTACGGAGAGAAATTCTTAGAAGCACGCAGATTGCTGCCAAATGATGCTTGGACGCCATCCGCCGCAAGCAAATATAAGGATAGCGGACCGGTAATCCCTAAAAGTTATATCCTGCCACCGCAAAAAGCTATCGTAATGCCTGATAATAAAGTCGTTGAAAATCCTAATAACGGCAGTAAAGCATCTATACTTAAAGTGACAGGCAATGTAGTAAATGTACGCTCAGGACCGGGCACATCATATTCGATTGTCGGTTCCGTAAAAAATGGTGATACTATCACAGCAACCGGTAGCTCTAGCAACCGCTGGATTCCGGTCAAACTCATCAACGGGAAGTCGGGCTATATTGCCGACTGGCTCGTTACATATACCGAAGATGATAGTAATAACGGTAATGATGACACAGGAAATGAAAATGAAACACCAGGAAGCAATCTGCCTGATGACAACGCACAACAATTGGTTAGTAAGATTACAGGCAGCATCGTAAATGTCAGATCAGCAGCTTCCACGAATTCTTCAATCCTCGGTGTCGTGCGCAACGGTGAAGAAGTCACGGTAAAAAATCAGTTAAACGGTTGGTATGAAATTGATTGGGTCGGTAAGTCAGGCTACATAGCAAATTATTTGGCATCAAATCCAATCGCGCAAAACGATCAATCTTCTACTGCCACGGCGATCGTTACAGGTGGCGTTGTAAACCTGCGCAGCGGACCCGGAAAACAACACTCCGTCGTCGGAAGTGTGCGCAACGGTGAATCGGTAGACGTGATTGAGGCTGGAAGCGAATGGACGAAGATATCCACGGATTCAAACAAAAGCGGATATGTAGCAACATGGCTATTGTCACTGTAGCAAAGTACAGTTTACAAGAGACTACACAGAAATAATGATCTGACGGGCAGTATTGAGCCCGTCAGATTTTTTCATGTACAGACAAAAAATTTCTTTGATAAAGGTAATACAAACCTCATATTGTAGACCAGACGCAAAGATGCAGAACTTAAAATAGAAAAATGAAATAACAGCAAGTAAAATCAAGTAGTACTCTCCCTATTGCTTTATAATAAATGTAAGGTGATTGAAACGAGGTGAACAACGAATGTACGAGTGGCAGAAGCAAATTCAAATAATCGTTGATGAAATTGACAAATGCATTAAAAATTATAATGATGAAGCCTTGACACTACGCTTTCTTTCTCATAGGTTGGGTTATTCCGAATTTTACACAACGAGAAAATTCAAAGAAATATCGGGCATGCAATTTAGGGATTATTTGCGGCACAGAAAATTAGCCTTTGCACTAAAAGAGGTGCGGGATAGTGAAAAAAGTCTTTTAAATATTGCTTTTGATTACGGTTTTTCATCACATGAAGCTTTTACAAGAGCTTTCAAGGGAACATATGGTGTAACTCCAAGTGAATACCGAAAAAAGCCTAAGCCTGTCGTCCTTCGTACAAAAATAAACCCTTTTGACCGCTACTTTTTAGGATTAGGAGAGATTGGAATGATGAAATCCACAGATGATGTTAAAATTTATTTTGTAACCATTCCCGCACACAAATTTTTGCACATTAAAAATTATGAGAGTAATGGGTACTGGGATTTTTGGCAAAAGCAGAGTCTTATTCCGGGACAGGACTATGAAACAATTTGCGGATTACTCGATAGTATCAAGGGCAAATTAGATGATGATGGTGGGAGCGAACCTAACTGCGAAAGCGGTCAGATAATGGCGTACATTAACGACCCGGGTGGCAGGCTGTGCGACTGGGGTATTCCGCGTACAGAGTGTTGGGGTGTACGACTTCCTTTTGATTATAAAGGGGAAGTTCCACTACAAATGTTTATGGTCGATGTTCCCGAAGCAGAGTACATTGTTTTTGAACATGGTCCATTCGATTATGAGCAGGAAAATCGTAGTGTGGAGGAAAAGATTGAAAAGGCAATGGCAACTTTTGATTTTTCAAGCACTGACTACTGCTTTGATACTTCCCCCGGTAGAATAATTTACTTTTATTATAATCCAGAACGGGTTTTTAAGTATGTCAGACCAGTGCGGAAGTAAATAAAAAAGAGGTGCATTGAAGACGAAAATTGACTTCAATGCACCTCAGTTTATATTTTTCATTGTATTATTCTTCCTCAGCAATCGAATTCTCACACAAGACACGAAATTAAATTATTTAATCATTCTCAGTACATCAATCTCAGCTTCTTGAGTGATTGAACGAAGGGAAAGTTTTTCTAATACCCTTTCCTGTTTTTGTTGATTTGATCTTATCTCTTCCAGATAGGCATTCGTTGTGCCGACAATTTTAATAAGCTGCTGAATGTGCTCGCCTTGAGAATCAACTTTTTTGTCAAGACTTTCGTACTTGTCATTGAGACCTTCGTACTTGTCGTTAAGACCTTCGTACTTGTCGTTGAGATTCTGCAGTTCGCTCAAAATTTGCTTTAAAATATTTTCCACGGCAAATCCCCCTACCTCTATTTCCTAACATTATACCATAGAAAAGGAGAAAAGGAAACATATGTTTTCTTTAATTTTTTGCAAAAAATCTGATTTTTTGTGATATGAAGTTAAAAATCTGGACGGAAAACACGATGTTTTCCGTCCAGCATTTTTATTTTTACTTTTTTACATTAGGGATGCAGCTTTCCGCGTAACGCTTTGCTTCTTCTTCTCAGTAAGGCTGCACCTATTACAATCATAGCGAATCCGAATACATAGTGTACAAAAGGATTGAACAAATCTATCTGAAAATAATCTAAAATTTGGAATTTGTTTCATGACGACTGTAAAAATTAGTTGTTTTGTACCGTTCCCTTTTGTATTTTATTTGAAGCACTTGGATTGTCTCTTGAATACTATAAAGTAAAATTAAAAAGTATTTGTGCTATTTGAACCGCTCCTTGCCGTCCATGGCATCGCGGTATTTAGGCCATCCGTGGCCGTCACCGCTCCTTGCCGTCTATGGCATCGCGGTATTAGGCCATCTGTGGCCGTTAGAGGAGGATCACGATGAATATAGGTGAATTTCTTAAGATAACGAAAGGGACGACAAAAGCCCCGAGAACGATACCAATCAAAAATATACTCTATGACGATTGCCGCTTTGTCAAAGAGGGCGATTTTTTTTGGGTACGTGATAAAGCAGGCTACAATATACGAATGAACGTAGCGATTAAACGCGGCGCTAAAGGAATTATTGCTCCGAAGAGTTTACAGGGGAAGATCGTTGAAAAACCGCGTTTGCATTATATTTATGTCGATAAATCGATGGTTTTTAAATACAGCCAATACAACCGCAATTTATGTACTTGTCCTGTGATCGGTGTGACAGGCAGTGCTGGAAAAACGACGACGAAAAACATGCTGGCACAGATCTTGCGCACCCAAGGTAGAGTGATCAGTACAATCGCATCAATCAATGCCGTCTACTCTGCCCCATTCTATGCCATGAAGATGAAGCCGCAAGATAAATACGGCGTATTCGAAATGGGTATGAAAGGCTTAGGGCAAATACGCACGATGGCTTCCTACTATCAACCGACGATTGGCATTATTACGAATGTCGGTGATGCCCATATCGGAAAATTAGGCAATTCCATCAACAATATCATAAAAGCCAAACAAGAAATCATCGGCAAAATTCGCAAAAACGGCTACTTAATTCTCAATGCCGATAACCTGTATACGAAAAGATTGGATTTGAGCAAGTTCAAAGGAAAGAAAATTCTCTATTTCGGGATTCACAATAACGCCGATTTTAAAGCGAGTGATTTAAAATACAAGAAAACATCGACTTCTTTTAAAGTTCGTTACAAGAATATTACGTACAATTTCACCGTTGCTTCGATCGGTGAGCATAATGTGTACAATGCATTAGCCGCCATTGCCGCCGCATTTATTTTAAAAGTCCCTTACAATAGAATTCAAGAAAAACTTGCCGTTTTTAAGAATTCCGGAATGCGCACCCAAATCTTAAAAGGCGTCAATCAATCGACGCTGATCAGTGACGCTTTCAACGCTAACCCCACAGCGGCTATCGAAGGGATGAAGGCAATGAAGTTGATCGCCAAAGGAAAACCGATGATCGCTGTCATTGGAGAAATTAGTGAGCAAGGAACGCACACGCTCCCCGGTCATCGCAAAATAGGTAAAAAGGCCGCCGATCTGGGAATCCAAGTTGTCGGAGTCGGTCCGTTCGGCAAATATGTGATTGAGGGCTCCAAACAATCAAAAACAAAGGTAAAAACTTACCATGCGAGTAATAAAGCAGATGCCGTCAATTATTTGAAGCGGACTTTGCAACCGGGAACCTATGCATATTTTAAAGCATCACGCGATTTTAAAATGGAAACGCTAGTCAAGCAATTACTCACCCGGAAAAAGACTGATTAACTGATGGACATTCTCAATCAAGTCAATGCATATGGCGTATATTCCCTGAGCCAATCATGTTGGGTAATAAAAAAGAATACACACAAAAGAATCTTTCCTGCCAGCATCACTAAACTGTTGACCGCCCTACTCGTCCTAGAACATTGCCAAATGAAAGAAAAAATACGCATCCGCCAATCACCGCAAGCTCCGCAATTCCGTGCCGATTTACGTGTCGGGACTCATTACACGATCCAAAGTTTAATGCAAGGATTGCTGATCGGCAGTTTGAACGATATTGCCATTACTCTGTCTAAAGTCGTCGCATACCGTGCGAAACAACCATGGCAACAGTTGACGAAGCAATACTGCCAAAAAATCGGCATGAATAAAAGCCAATTTGTCAATCCAAACGGGCTCCATAATCCGGCACATTATACGACAATCCATGATCTGGTTTTGCTCGGCAAAAAAGTGTATCCAAACACGACACTGATGAATATATTAAAAATGCCCAGATGTAAATTACTCACGGCAAACGGCAAGAAGCCTATCGTGTTTAAAAACCTCAATACATTACTACGGCAAAAAGGAGTGATTGCCGGGAAAACCGGTTTCACTCCTAAAGCAGGAAAGTGCTTTTTGTTTTTCTTTGAAAAAAATAATCAGATATATGTCGCATCCTATGCAGGAATTGATCAAGAAAATTTCGAAAAGGTGACATTTGCTTTAATTGATGCGACGTAATCAGGAGTGAAAACCCTATGTTTAACGATTTCACAAATACGCTGCGTCGTTTTTGGTGTTCTTTAGTCCGAAGGGGAAATTTCCGCTGCTTTTTATTCGATTTGGCGGGTATCGCTAAATTTCTCGTATTGATTGGTACGATTGTATTATTTATCTACGCAATTTTCTTTCCCAGCGCGACGATTATTATGATTCTGCTAATCTTTTTTATTGCCACGTTGGCACTGGTAGAGCTTTGAATGCATTACTACCTGTATTATTCGCAACGAGCTCCTAAACGCGTCATGATCTCCGTGAAATTAGGGAATGAAACCTGCACTGCACAGTAATCGGATATCGTAATCGCTTGTTGTGCAATGCATGCCGCTACGGCAAACGCCATGCCAATGCGGTGATCATGATGCGTTTCAATATGACCGCCTGTAAAATGTTGATTACCGTCTATTTCCATACCGTCTGCTAAAGGCGTGCTGCGGATTCCGACCTTGCCCAATTCATCATGCATGACTTGGATGCGGTCCGTTTCTTTGACACGCAATTCCTTAGCGTCTTTGATAAGCGTTTTGCCGTCAGCTACGGCGGCGGCAACTAATAGGACAGGGATTTCATCAATCAGACGTGGAATCAAATCTCCGCCGATCACAGTCCCCTTTAACTGCCGGCTCTTCACTATGATATCGGCAACCGGCTCTTCTCCGAACATTCTATGGTTGACCAATTGTATATCGGCATTCATCGCCAACAATCCGTCGATAATTCCCGAGCGCGTCGGATTGACACCGACATTCTCGATACATATTTCGCTGTTAGGAATAATCGATGCGGCTACCATTAAAAACGCCGCCGATGATATATCCCCGGGAACACAGATGTTTTGCCCTTGTAGCTTAGGAACTCCACCTGTAACCGTTACGGAATTGCCTTCGACGACGACTTCGCCGCCAAATGCTTTTAACATCCGCTCCGTATGGTCACGCGATTTTGTCGGTTCTGTGACCGTCGTATGTCCGTCTGCCCATAGACCAGCAAGCAAAATGCTTGATTTGATCTGCGCACTGGCGACAGGTGATGCATACGTGATCGCTTGCAGTTTCGTCCCAACAATCGCTAAGGGTGCCAAATTGCCTCGATCTCTGCCGTAGATTTGTGCTCCCATCAATGACAACGGCTGCTGCACGCGATTCATCGGGCGCCTGCGTATGGACTGATCGCCTGTCATTACAGAGTAAAATGCGGTTCCGCTCAACAGACCGCTCAACAAGCGGATCGTCGTACCGGAGTTTCCGACATCGAGAATATCCGCCGGCTCTTGCAGCCCCTCCATGCCCCGACCGCTCACGCGAATATGGGTAGGGCTTACGACATCAATCGTCACTCCCATGCGGCGAAAAACATCAATCGTACTCATACAGTCAAGACCCGGCAGAAAATTCGTGATTTCAGTCACGCCTTCGGCAATGCTGCCGAAAATGATTGAACGGTGAGAAATCGATTTATCGCCAGGCACTTCACATTGACCGCGAAATTCCTGAATCGGCAGAAATGTGCATATATCATCAGTATGTTTCATTGTTTGCCATATCCTTTCCTTTTACAATCTCATTCGAACATTCATATATAGTATTTTGTACAATACCCTACCTGTCACGTTCACTCAATCTTCCAACTGTACAATATATCCTGCCGTGCTCAGCACGTCGAATGCTTGTTTTTGCAGTTCGCGCGTCGTAAACGTCAGGCGCATAGCTCCTTCTCCCCGCTCGCGGTTATGTGTGATGTATAAGTTACGGATATTTACGCCATTTTTCCCTAACAAGCCGGCAATATTACCGATCACTCCAGGGGTGTCGGGAATATCGACATTGATCTGGTAGACGTTATAGATTAAACTTTGCTGGCGGATCGGCAAATCATTACGATAGTTTTTAGCCGTCTCAAAAAATTCCTCGATGTTTGAAACATCTGTTGCCTCAATTGCCTCTCTAAATTCGCGCATATGGCGCTCCCAATCGCCGAGCAGTTCCAAAATAGAATCGCGGTTACTGATGACGATATCACGCCACATCTCCACGTTGGCGGACGCAATCCGCGTGATATCACGAAAACCTCCTGAAGCCAAAGCCGTATAATACGGATTGTCCCGTTTCTCACGAACCAAATTGACGAGCGCCGATGCAACGATATGCGGTAAATGGCTAATGGCACCGACAACTTGGTCATGCATTTTAGAAGACATGACAATAATCTCTGCTTTAGTAGACGACAAAATCTGCCGCAGTGTTTCGATGTCTTTGTCTTCCGTCCATTCACTCGGCGTCAATATGTAATATGCATTTTCGAACAATCTCAGACTGGCTGCCTTGACGCCGGAGCGCTCTGATCCTGCCATTGGGTGTCCGCCAATAAAAGCAATATTTTTCGCGCGGAAACATTCGGACATCGTAAAAATGTTCTCTTTCGTGCTGCCTACGTCGGTCACAATGCATGACGGTTTAATATCGATTGCACACAGTTGCCCTATAATACCTTCCGTCGCTTTCACAGGTGTGGCAATGATGATAATATCTGCTTCCTGCACTCCTTGTTTGAGATCGACAGTTCCCCAGTCAATGGCACCGACAGACAGCGCCTCATGGATGTAATTCAACTCCGTATCGACACCGACAATTTCAATTTCTGGAAACACATCTTTTACCGATAAAGCAATCGAGCCACCAATCAGCCCGACGCCAATGATACAAATTTGTTTAATATGGATGTTTTGATTCATAGATTTACTCCCTCAACCCGTTTCATATCGATTTCACTTCTTCTCACTAAATAATATTTTTCTCATTGTACACATTGAAGCCTGAAAATTCAATCCTATACGATAAAATCTGCTTTTTCGTCGATGATATATTGATTGTCTAGCAGTTCTTGCAATATTTGCAGCCCGCTTTCCAGACTTTGTACATCGTCAGGCGAAGAGACGGCGATGCGCAAAAATGAGCGTCCTTCTTCATTGCCGACGGCAAATCTATCAGAACAAAATACCCGGATTCCCCGCTTTTTCGCCAGTTCTTCAAATTGATGACCGGGTATGCGGCTGTCGATCGCAAGCCATTGAGAAAAACACATCGTATCCATTGGCGTTTGTTCCGAAGGGAAATACTGATAATATACTTGATTGCGCTGTTGAACCAATTCCAGCTTTTGCTCTATTATTTTCACAGCCGTTCCGCTATAAATCAAATCACTGATGATTTCCACATTCAACGCCGGTGTTTTCAAATTGATATTATAAATACCGTTGACATACCGGGCGCGAAGTGTCGTCGGTAATGCGACAAAGGCTACACGCAAACCCGCGCAAAGCGATTTCGACGTGCCGCATATATAAATGGACTGCTCCGGTATTAAGGCGGAAACCGGTGGGATTTTCTCCCGCAATAAAAAAGCATATACGTCGTCTTCAATTAAAATCATCGCGTGTTTGACGATGATCTTGGCAATGTCTGCCCGACGTTCCGCATGCATCGTCGTATTCGTCGGATTGCTGTATGACGGCATCAGATAAATTCCCTTAATACCGTTTGTCTTACATACAGCATCGAGTGATTCGGGAACCATTCCGTATTCGTCGCTGGCGACAGGTACGAGTTGAATATTTAATAGACTGGCGAGATTTTTAAAATTCGGATGCGTATACAGATCCGTAACAATCTTATCCCCCGGTTTGAACAGAGATACTAACGCAATCGTCAGTGCATTCTGTGCCCCGGAAGTAATGACAAGATTGTCTGTCGCGACATCCATATGAAAATACGCCAGCCATTGCTGTGCCGCCTGTAATTGGTATTCCGTCCCCAAGGGATAGCTGTATTCTAATAGCGTATTGGCATACGACTTGTTCAAAACAGACGGCATCAAATTCATCACAAGTGAGTTCAACTGATAGAATGGTTTAATAACCCCTAATTCGATATATTTCGCCGTCGATTCGTGGTTCGTCACGACATTGGGCAAATTGGTGTTTGCCGCTACAAAGGTTCCTTTGCCGGTTGTCCCATAGATTAACCCTTTCAATTCACAAACTTTAAACGCCCTGGTAACAGTGCTGAGATTAATATCTAGGAAGTCGGCGAGCTCCCTTTGTGGGGGTAATTTAGTATGGGGCAACAGCTTACCTGTGACAATATCTTCTTCCAGCCGATTGGCAATCGATAAATACAACGGCTTTTCTAATGTATCGCGTTCCGGTTTCCAGGTTAAGGGATAGTTTTCAAATGAATTTATCGGCATATGAATGATCCTTTCAATTGTCTTGCATACAATTATAGCGTGGATTTCTCCGATATTCAATGGTACAATCTTATAAATTGTATGCATTGTATGCAAATATCGTCCGTAAGAAAGGGGCTTTTTATGAAAACAGCAATTATTAATCGTCCTGTTTCCACTGTCTCATACCGAGGAGTATTACAAGCGGAGAAAATTATCTATCAAACACTTAAACCTACACCGCTCACTTTCTATCAAAATCTTTCCACGCTGTGTGACTGTGAAATTTATGTCAAACACGAAAATCATTTGCCGGGAGGCAGCTTCAAAATCCGCGGCGGATTGAATTTAATGCATCACCTGAAAAAACGCAACATCAACGGTGTAATTACGTTTTCTATGGGAAATCACGGAATTTCGATTGCGACCGCTGCTAAACTGTCCGCTATGGAAGCTACAATTGTCGTTCCCAAAGGGTGCGGTCGTGAAAAAAGCCAATTGATCAAAGATGCCGGTGCTAATCTAGTAGAAATTGGCGATAATTTCGAACAAGCGGCAAAAGCGTGTGCCGATATCCAGAAACAACGTGACCTTTATTATATTCATCCGGCAAATGAGCCGGAGCTGCTCCACGGTGTTGGAACGGCTTTTACAGAAATTTTACGTGATTTGCCGAACCTCGATGCGATCATTGTCCCTATCGGCGGTGGCAGTGAGCTGGCAGCGGCTGTAACCGTATTTAAAACCGTCAATCCTAAAATTGAGATCTATGCCGTCCAAGCATATGAATCACAAGGCGCTTACCAATCATGGAAGTCAGGAACGATCACCCAAGCGGCAAACCGCACGTTTGCCGGCGGCGTCGCTACGGGCGCTGCCTATGAGTTGCCGTTCTCCATCTACAAAGACCAACTGACTGATTTCATACTGCTATCCGAAGAAGAGATACGCAAAGGCATGTATATGGCTCTCTTGTATACACACAATCTTACAGAAAGCGCTGGTTCTTTGACACTGGCTGCCGCCGAGAAAATCAAACACAAATTAGCAGGGAAAAAGGTCGCCCTGCAAATGAGCGGTTGCAACGAAACGATGCAACGTATTTACGAATCTTTACAAGCATACGTATAAAAGCAATTTTTAAAAACATACACTTCACACCAAAAACCATACAATTATGCAGCGCTACGTACCGCTATGGATGTAGTGCTGCTATTTGTTTCCCCACTTCTACAGCAATAGCACGAGCATCAATTGTCTGCTTTTCCACCGTCTCACTGCCTACACTTCCATACATTTGCTCATAGGTAGCTGTGATAATGTTGATAATTTTGCTGCCGATAATCACACCATCGCCGAAACGACCGATCTCTTCTGCCTGTTGCCGGTTGGCGATGCCGAACCCAACGGCTATCGGCAATGACGATACTTGGCGAATCTCCGAGATAAACGCTTGCAGATCGCTATGGAAGTTTTGTCTTTCGCCGGTAACTCCCAATGATGAGACACAATAAATGAATCCTTCATCTTTATTCTGCAATATTTTCTGTAAGCGTCCCTTGGATGTCGGGGCGACCAGTGGAATGAGTACGATGCCGTATCGCTTGAGCAAAGATACGACTTCTGCCTCTTCCTCAAATGGTAAATCGGGAATTAGCACAGCGTAAATGCCGTTTTCTGCGCATTTACGGCAAAACTTCTCAAATCCGTAAGCGAACAGCGGATTGTAATAACTGAATATCACCAATTTAGTCGATAGTGATTGCGGCGATAATTCTTCCAGCATAGTAAAAACACCGTCGAGATTTGTTCCGTTTGCCAGTGCAATTTCGCTGGAGCGCTGAATCGTCGGACCGTCGGCGACCGGGTCAGAATAAGGAATGCCCAGTTCAATGTACGGAATGTTCATGTTATCGCATTCGCGAATAATTTCTTTGGTAATTTGCATAGTCGGATACCCAGCCGTAATAAACGGAACAAACAGCTTACTCATGCGTGCCACCTCCCATATAATCAAGTACCGTATTGACGTCTTTGTCTCCCCTGCCTGACAGGCATATGATCAATGATTGATCAGGGTTCATAGTCGGCGCTTTTTTCAACGCTTCGGCAACGGCATGGGCGCTTTCCAGCGCCGGGATGATGCCCTCAGTTTTACTCAGCAGCAATAGTGCTTCCATCGCCTCGCCGTCAGTAATCGCATGATATACCACTCTGCCGCTATCGCGCAAATACGCATGCTCAGGACCGATGCCGGGATAATCAAGTCCGGCGGAAATGGAATGCACCGGCGTAATTTGCCCATAGGCATCTTGCAGCAAATATGTCTTCATGCCGTGGATAATACCCAGAGTTCCTTTCGTCATCGTCGCGGCGTGGCGACCGGTCTCAATGCCTTCTCCCGCCGCTTCTACGCCGATCAATTCTACTTGCGCATCGTCCAAGAATGCGGTAAACATTCCGATAGCATTGCTGCCGCCGCCGACACAGGCAATGACACATTCCGGTAAGCGATCCGTTTGCTCGACAATTTGTCTGCGGCTCTCGTCGCCGATCACCCGTTGAAAATCGCGCACGATTGTCGGATAAGGATGCGGTCCTACGACCGATCCGATAATATAAAACGTGTCTTCCACATTGGCAACCCAATGACGCAACGCTTCATTCGTCGCGTCTTTCAAAGTCTTTGTTCCCGATGTCACGGCTACGACCTTAGCGCCGAGCAATTCCATACGGAATACGTTGAGCTTTTGGCGTTGTACGTCTTCCTCTCCCATGAAAACGATGCATTCCATGTCGAGCAATGCGCATACCGTTGCCGTTGCCACTCCGTGCTGTCCGGCACCCGTTTCTGCGACGATCTTGCGTTTGCCCATTTTCCGCGCTAACAGCGCTTGACCGATTGTATTGTTGATTTTATGAGCACCTGTATGGTTCAGATCTTCCCGTTTCAAAAATATTTTGGCACCCTGCAATTTCTCCGTCAAACGCTCGGCAAAAAACAACGGCGTCTCCCGACCGGAATATTGCTTTAAAAGATATTGATACTCCGCGATAAATTGCGGATCGTCTTTGTAGCGTGTATACTGTTCTTCCAATTCTTTGACTGCGTGCATCAGCGTTTCCGGAATAAATTGTCCGCCAAACTCGCCAAATCGGCTAGGATTGCAACTGTTTTTCATTTGATAGTTCCTCCAATCGAGTCAGTAGTTGATCGATCTTCTCAATATTTTTTTTGCCGTCTATTTCGACACCGCTGTTGATATCGAGGAAATCCGGCTGTACAACCGATAGTAATTCTTCTACATTATCAATCGATAAACCGCCGGCAATGCCGATCTTATAATCGCGGAAGCGATTGTCAATCAACGGAATGGCGACCTCCCAGGCAAACGGTGTGCCGGTACCGCCGCGACTATTTCCCTTGTGTGTATCGAGCAGGAATCCATCGACCGTATTGCGGTAATAGGAAACTTTTGCTTGCAGTTGCTGCCCCAATGTCGCCCCATCAACGACGGTTGCCGGAACTGCCAGTGTTTTGATAATCCGTACATGTGGATATAGTTTTTTTATTTTTTTACACAAACCAATCGTCTCTTCCCCGTGTAACTGCAAGATATCAAATGGAAATACTTCCATCGCCGCAACGATATCTTCCAACGTATGATCGAGGTATACAGCGACGAACCGAGTCTCGGGAGCGACCATTCGATAGTTTTCATACTCGGCAGCGCATGCTTGCAACACTTGCGGAGAAATCCGCCGTTTGCTCTCTGCGAAAATCATGCCGATATAATCGACCTTTCTCTCTAAAAGCGCTTGCAAGACACCTGGATCGTTAATGCCGCAAATTTTCACTTTAGCCATGAAAAATCCCCCCTGCATCGCGAAGTTCGCCGATGGTCTCGGCAATCGAATCGGCTTTCATCAGTGTTTCACCGACGAGCAGACCTTGAACACCGGCTCGTTTTAATTTCTGGCTATCATCTGCCGTGCGGATGCCACTTTCACTGACGACGAAAACCGAATCGGGAATGCCGCCGATCAGATTCAACGTATTTTCAATATCAGTCACAAACGTATGCAAATTGCGGTTATTGATGCCGATGATTCGTGGATTGACCGGCATAACTTTATCTAAATCCTGTTCATCATGAATCTCTACAAGGCAATCCATTTCCAAACCGCGAGCAAACTCGTACAGAGCTGTAAATGTTTCTTGTGTCAGAATTCGCGCTATCAATAAAATCGCATCGGCTCCGTGGAGTCTCGCATGGACAATTTGATGATGATCGATGATAAAGTCCTTGCACAATAACGGTGTCTGCAAATGACCGCGGATTTGCCGCAGATAATCAAAGCTCCCTTTAAAAAAATGCTCATCGGTCAAAACAGAGATTGCCGTCGCATTCGCCCTTTCGTATTGCTCGGCAATTTGCAAAGCATTGAAATCCTGCCGCAAAATCCCCTTTGACGGGGAAGCTTGCTTCACTTCGGCAATGACAGCCATGCTGAACATCCGGCTGTGGTTCTGTAAATTTTGATAAAAATTGCGCACCGGTGGTGCTTCCTCTAATTGTGTTTGATAATCGAAGGTCTGATAATGTGCTGTTAACTTTTCTACTTCCAATCGCTTACTTGCGACAATCTCATCCAGAATCATTGCGCTTCCCCCTTCACTCGGCAATACATTTTTGCAAGCCTCCGGTACGATTCATACACTCGATAAACCTCGCCTGAGTCCAGCAGCCTTTCCGCTTGTTTCACACCTTCCGCCACCGATGGGCTTTTATCAGCGATATACAATGCCGCTCCGGCATTTAAAACGACGATATCACGCTTCGCACCGGTCGCACCGCGAAAAATATTGCGAATAATTTCGGCGTTTTCTCCGGCATCTCCACCGGCTATGTCTTGCAGAGGATATCTTGATAGTCCGACTTCTTCCGGCAACAGGCGATAACTATACAGCTTCTCCCCGAAAATTTCCGTAATTTTATTTTCACCGTCAAGGCTCAACTCATCTAACCCCGATTGGCTGTGCACAACCATCCCACGCCGGCATCCTAGGCGCTGCAACGCCGTGCCGACTTTTTCGGTCAACTCCTCGTGATAGACACCGATGATTTGATGGGACGCTCCCGCCGGATTTGTCAACGGTCCGATCATATTGAAAATCGTCCTTCTTTGCAGTCTTTTGCGGATCGGGGCGACATACCGCATTGCCGGGTGGTGCAACTGCGCGTGTAAAAACAGCAAATTGGTCTGTTTGAAAATCTCATTGAAAAATATCGGATCCACATCAATTTCAATCCCCAGTGCTTCCAGAACATCGACACTTCCCGTCTTACCGGAAACCGCTTTGTTTCCGTGCTTAGCTACAGGAACGCCCGCTGCCGCAGCGATAAAAGCGACCGCTGTCGAAATATTAAATGTTTTCCCACCGTCACCTCCGGTACCGCATGTATCTAAGATGTGCTCACGACCAAGGATGGCTTTAACGGAATGTTCACGCATTGTCTTGGCAAATCCGACGAGTTCGTCGACATGTTCGCCCTTATCGGACAATGCCGCCAGAATCTGTTCGATCTGCAAATCATCGACTTTACCGTCCATAATCATACATAAAGTGTCGCTCGCTTCTTGTTCTGTCAGATGCTGCGCTGAGCGCAATTTATTCAGATATTGAGTCAACATCGTTATCCTCCCCCTTGATGTGAAAAATTTGTTCCGCCTGTTCAATGGCGGTCATCAATGCCTTTGCCTTATTGATCGTTTCCTGATATTCCGCCTGCGGATTCGAATCGTAGACGATGCCTGCCCCTGCCTGCAAATAGGCTTTTCCCTGTTCAAAAATAATTGTCCGTATCGTGATACAACTGTCAAAGTTACCTGAGAAACTCAAGTAGCCGATCGTTCCGGCGTACAGTCCTCTATTTTGTTTCTCTAATTCGGCAATGATCTCCATCGCCCGCACTTTGGGCGCCCCAGAAATCGTTCCTGCCGGAAAACAGCTTTTCAATGCCGCAAACGGAGTGGCGCCTTGCCGTAACTCTCCGCAAACATGGGAGACGATATGCATTACATGGGAATAGCGCTCGATTTCCATGAACTGTGACACTTTAACCGTACCGAATTCTGCCACGTGACCGATGTCGTTTCTTCCTAAATCGACGAGCATTACATGCTCCGCGCATTCCTTCGCATCCGCCAATAAGCTCACTTCATTATCTTTATCTTCCTGGTCGGTGGCTCCCCGTGGTCTCGTACCGGCAATCGGTCTCGTCTCTACACAACGGTCAGTGACGCGTACCAGCAACTCCGGTGATGTGCCGACGGCTTGAATCCCCTCAATATCCAAATAGTACATATAAGGAGACGGGTTTGATGTCCGCAAGATCCGGTAAACTTCAAACGGAGATGCCGGTGTATCGATCGCCCATTTCTGTGACAAAACGACTTGAAATATATCACCTGCGCGGATGTACTCCTTCGCCCGCTCTACGATGCTATAGTACTCCGCCTCCGTTGTATCACTTGTGACACGGTCGGCAAATGGCATTGCGGTACGTCTGTCGTCAGTCACTGTGCGCGTTTGAACGTGGCGTGCCGCCGGTTCCGCAGATAATAGCTGTTCATATAATTGATCGATGCGTTTTCCGGCATCTACATATAATTGCCGCAATTCCTCCGATGTCGTCTGCGTGTTGACACGCACATTGGCGACGACGATAATTTTTTGCTTGCGGTGATCGTATACAATAATCTCATCACAAAACAGAAAGCATGCGTCCGGTGTGCGGTGGATTCCCTCTTTTGCTGGAATCCTTTCGAAATAACGGACTGTATCATAGGCGAAATATCCGACGGCTCCGCCGGTAAATGGCGGCATACCCTCGATGATCGGACATTTAAACTGCTGGAGAATGTTTTCTAATTCATGCAACGGTGTTATCGTTTCTATCGTTTGCTCGATCATACCTTTTAAGGTGAGTGTATTATCGAAGATTGTCGCAATTAAAAAGGGATTTTTGCCGATAAAAGAATAGCGTGCCCATTTTTCTCCACCTTCTACACTCTCCAACAAAAATACGTTCTTCTCACGAACAATGTTGTTGAAAATGCTGATTGGCGTTTCAAAATCAGCCATATATTCTTTTTTAAGGGGGATCATTGGAAATTCACGCGCGTAGTTGCGAAATTCCTGAAACAGTGGATACATACAACTCTCTCCTTTCACCGGGAGAGCGCAAGGGGACAATGTGAATAGATATGCAGAAATTAAAAAAATGTCTCTATATTAGAGACATTGTCATCGTCAAATAAACGTATCCATATACGTTCTCTGCTCATCTCGACTCGTCTCTACTCGGCTCTGCTCTACTATGCTCATAAAACTATAATGTGGTCTTGCTGTTTGCAAAAATTACAAACGCGCAGGATCACGGATGATAATTTACTTATCATATATGGTATGCTCATTACAACATAACTTGCATGCCATTGATAAAAAACTAAACTCTCTGCTAACTCAACTAGGCTCTGCTCAATCATTTCTTTGTCTGATCAAACTAATTAGGTAATATAATATCACCGCACAGAAAAAAGAGCAATGTTTTTTTGGATATTTTTGAAACTATTTTCCATGTCACCCGTATAACCAGTTAGGTAATGAAAGAAGGGATATATTTTGCAGTTGGAGACATGTGTAGAAAAAATTTTAAATGGAGAAGAAGTGTACTTCAATATCCTTGTAAAGCAGTTACAGAGACCCATCTACACATTAAGTCTGCGAATGACCGGTGATTCGGAGATGGCGAAGGATCTGACACAAGATATTTTCTTAAAGGTTTATAAAAATCTCGCTTCCTACAATCATCAGGTAAAAATAACTACGTGGATTTATACGATCGCCACCAATACATGTATCGATTATTTGCGGAAGAAAAAAGATGTCTTACTTTTTGATGACCAAAAGCCGGCAGAAATGGCACAGCAAATCTACGATCTGCCGGGACAGGTGCTGGAAAAGCGAGAATTGCGCCAGCATATTTACGAAAAAATCGATTGTTTGCCGGAGCATTACCGCATTGTCGTGATTTTAAAATACATCAATGAATTATCCTTTGAAGAAATCGCAATCGTCCTTGATCAGCCGCTAAGTACAGTCAAGACTAAACTATATCGCGCTAAAGAGATGCTGAGAACACATTTAACAGATATTTGGATAGAACGGGGTGAATAAACATGAACTGTGAACATATAAGAACTATAATGCACCAGATCGTCGCTGATCCTAATAATACTGATAGTGATATGCTTGGAAGTCCTAGCGGAATCAATCGTGAGCTTGAACAATTGGTCATAGACCACACGGAAAGCTGCACCGAATGTCGAATGTACCAGCAACAAATGCAACAAATAGAATTGGCGTTGACTTCCCTGCCGTTGGCGGAACCGCCTGTGGACTTCTCTGCTTTCGATTGGCAGGAACTTGCCCAAGTAGACACGGATTCCCATACGGTTCATGAAAAACAACGATTGACAAAGAATCGGCAAGCGAAATGGCAAATTGCCGCCATCGCACTATTAGCAATCGGTATCATCATACCGACGACCGTTTTGAGTCTATGGATTCTCCCGGATTTCATCCCATTTATCACTCGATTGATTAGTCAAGGTTTGACACAAGCTGTCGAGATGTTCAAAAATACGGTACAGTGGATTGTCTTCGGTAATGCCCTATGGAGATCGAGTATTACGCTTGTAAGAACGCACATCCTGGAAATTGTAGTGATTGTCGGCATGTCATCATCGCTTTTGCTGTATATGTTGAAGAACCGCGAGATGCAGACCAATATGTAACGGAGACACGCCACTGCTAAACTATTGTTTATTCTATTATGAAGGGAGCTATTTATTTTGAAACACATGCATCGCTATATACTCCTATGTATCTTTTGTTTTACACTGCTGGTTCCATCTGGTATCGGCTATGCCGAACAATATTTTGACGATATCACCCAAGTCAACGGTGACTTGTATATTCAAGAGAACGATATCGTCCACGGTGATATTTTTAACTTGCGCGGCAATACGACCATTGCCGGAACCGTCAAAGGTGATATCGTTAACGTCTGGGGTGATGTGATCTTGTTAGACGGCGCATCTGTCTCGGGAGATATTATCGTTACGGCAGGAAAAGTGCATCGTGAAGGAAATGTTTCCTTAAACGGTTCGATTGTCAATCAATCGTTCGATTCTTTCAAACACGCAGTGCCTTCCAATTTGGGGCAGCGAATTTTCTCGGCTGCCGTTCAGTTTTTGGGATTCCTTGCTTTTGTCGCTTTAGGCATCAGCCTGTTCCCTAACGGCTTATCGAGGATGGCTTCTGAGTTACGCAATGATTGGGGCAGAGTATTTTTGATCGGTTTGGTCGCTTGGATTTTGTACCCGTTTATCATGCTCGTATCGATTGTGACGATTGTCGGCATTCCTCTGACGATTGTATTAGCTATGTTGATACCGGTCATCCTCGTGATCAGCGCTTTAATCAGTGCGTTAACATTGGGGAGATTTCACCTACGCCCGATGTTGAGTGCATCGTTTACCTGGGCAAAAGAGCCTAATCTACTGATTGAGGGGTTGCTTGGCATGACCGTACTCTGGTTAGTCAGCATGGTTCCTTTTGTCGGATGGCTGGTCCCCCCAATCACGGCAATTTTAGGACTGGGCATCTTAATGACGACAAAATTCGGTACCAATAAGCCTTGGTTCTCTAAAAATCCCCGGAAAAACAAGGAGGATGATTTCTATGAATAGAAAATTAAATAGAAAATTTTTTAGTATATGCTTATTAGTATTGATCACAGCCATTGCGCTGCTGCCCAGTTCTGCCTATGCTGCCCAAGACGTGGTCCGCTTAGGCTCCGATATCTACGTCAGTCAGGGGCAGACATTGGACCAGGTCATTGTCGTCGGCGGCAACGCATCGATAGACGGACATACAGATAATGTAGTAGCCATAGGCGGTAATGTCTATGCATCACAGACTGCAATGACGGACAATATCGTCGTTGTCGGCGGCACGGTGACGATTGACGGAACGGTAAACGGCGATCTTGTCGTAGTCGGTGGTACGGTAACACTATCAGGCAATGCGGTCATCCGACAGGACATTATACTATTCACAAGTACACTCAATAAAGCGGAAACGAGTATTATTCATGGCGATATTATCAATCAAAATATGCATAATCTCTCCGAAGCAATCAGATATCATCTGCCATTTCTACAACAATACGCTCCCAATCTATTTCTGGGTTTCTGGATTTGGTTCAGTATCACAGGCGGGCTGCTCGTTCTAGCATTCGGATGGTTATTGGGTATTCTGTTCCCCACTCATACAAAATCAGTTGCCCGCACACTTAAAGGGGAAACCTTGAAAGCATTTGCTATCGGTCTATTGATCAAATTTTTAGCAATTCCTGTCGCCATCGCTTTGGCTATTACGATATTGGGTATCCCATTGATTTTTGTGTTGTTCGCTGCTATCTGGATCGCTCAATATTTTGGTCTCGCCGCTTTAGGGTACCTAATTAGTGACAAGCTGACAAAGCAACTGGATAAGAGTATGGGTTTCGGTCTTATGCTGTTCATCGGTTTGTTGATCATCGCGTTGGTAAAAGCTGTGCCGATCGGCGGTTCTCTAATCTATTTCGTTCTCAAATGCCTTGGATTAGGCGCCGTCATCCTATCGCGTTTTGGAACAAAACAAACTGTGCCTCAGCATTCGACAGACGATTCATCGTTGATCAAGGAGGATTGAGGATGCGAAAAATATACATTGGTCTATTATGTATGGTATGTTTACTCATAAGCGGCTGTTCGAGCGAATTCACTAATAAAGAAACTGCCGTTACAGAAGAAGACATTGTCATTGATAACAGTGGATTGGAAATTTTACAACTCAATCACCTTGTCGGTAATATCAAAATTTTGCTTAGCGACAGCGACAAGGTATTGATTCATACTGTAAAAACCACGTCGGCACCGACAAAGAGCGCCCTTGCGGAGAAATCGGAAAAAGTTACTGTGGAAACCCACGTCAATGCCAACCAATTGACAATAGAAACAATTGACCGTGAACAAACAAAGCTGTTTGACCTAAACGTTGTCGCTGATAATTCGACAATTGATTATACCATCCATATCCCCGACACGATTCGCGTCCTATCGATTACGAATGGTGTAGGAGATATTCAAGTGGCGCAGCTCAAGGCCAGTTGCAATATTACCAGCGGCGTCGGCAACATCAATCTCGGGGAAATTCAGTTAACCGGTGACAGCCATATTGAATTGGGGACCGGAAATATTACCTTGGATTTGTCAATTGACGATTTACAGACACTGTTGGTCACATCCGGCGTGGGAAATATTGATATCTCCATGCCAAAGGAAAGCCAGTTCCGTCTCAATACAGATTCCGGTATAGGAAGTACATCAGGAAACTTGTTGCATCCCCCTGTAGACACTGAGAAAGATAATCATGCTCCGGTCGCTACAATAGAAATTACTACAGGTCTGGGCGACATTTCAGTCAACGGCAAATAATACGAATATCATCAAATACACAAAGCCAATCGAGCTATCCCTTATGTAAGGACTCGATTGGCTTTCATAATTCCAAGTATTCTCTTACTACCTCGATCCCAGTTTCTGCTGTTCCCGTAACGCTGAGATCACTTCTTCCGTGCTGATTCCTTTGACGATCGTCGGATCGCCAATATCCTTTAACAATACGAAGGTCAGTTCCCCGCCGATGTTTTTTTTATCGTGATAAATGTATTCTATGATATCTTGAGGCTCCAGCGGATTGGGAAGTTTACATGGAAGCGAAAATTTATGATTGATTTCGATAATCTGTTCCATCGCCGACAACGGCATAATCCCCTTTTGATATCCGAGAATTCCCGCCGATACCATGCCGATGGCGACGGCTAAACCATGGGGTATTTTTCCGTAACCCAATGCGCTTTCAATCCCATGTGCTACTGTGTGACCGAAATTGAGAAACGCGCGGATTCCCTGTTCCCGTTCATCGACTGCGACGATTTCTGCCTTGACGTTGCAAGAACGATACAACATGCCAGCCAATGTGCGGTAATCTAGTTGCTGGATATTGCGAAAATGTTTGTCCAGCCATGATATCAGTTCCGGCGAACGAATATGTCCATGCTTGACAACCTCGGCGAGCCCGCTCTTGACCTCATTGTCCGGCAAACTTCTCAGCGTCTCCATATCATACAACACAGCCTGCGGCTGATAAAAGGCGCCAATCGTATTCTTGCCCAGCGGATGGTTGATTGCCACTTTGCCACCGACACTGCTGTCATGAGCCAAGATTGTCGTCGGCATCTGAATGAACGGAATGCCACGCATATAGGTAGCGGCGACAAAGCCTCCGAGATCACCGACAACACCGCCCCCGACGGCGATCAGCAGTGACTTTCGGTCAAAACTGTTTTCCAGCATGAAGCTGATAACCTGTTCATATTGATACAGCGATTTTGACGGTTCCCCACTCGGTATGGTGAATGTATGTACCTCAAATTTTTTGTTTGTAAATCCTTGCACGACAGAGCGCGTGTACAGGCGCTCAACATTGCTGTCGGACAGAACCAGAATCTTCGTCGGTTGCAATTGCTCGATGATCGGAAGCTCCGCGGCGTTTGCCATGATCGATTTACCGAACAAAATATCATATGCTTGTGAGGACGTTTGCAAATGTATAGTATGATAAATTTCCATAAGCATCCTCCTATATTTAAATTAATACTATATTTTAAATTAATAATGATCTACCAGAGACTGATACATCTCCCACTGCAACCGGATTTCTTCCATAGAATTTCCCGAAAACTTCTCTAAAAAGGCATTGGCTAATTCCCAAGCGACGACATTCTCCAAAACGATGGCAGCCGCTGGAACGGCGCAGGCATCGGAACGCTCAATACTTGCGGCAAACGGTTCTTTCGTATCGATATCGACACTTGCCAACGGTTTATACAGCGTGGGGATCGGCTTCATCGCTGCCCGCAGAATCAACGGATTGCCGTTGCTCATGCCGCCTTCGATTCCCCCAGCCATATTGGTCTTGCGATAATACCCGCGATTTTCATCGTGATAAATCGGGTCATGTACTTCCGAGCCAGGACGCCCGGCAACCTCAAAACCAATGCCAAACTCAACGCCTTTCATGGCTTGCACGCTCATGACGGCAGCGGCCAATCGACTATCGAGTTTATGCTCCCAGTGGACATAACTGCCCAACCCAACAGGCAATCCGGTGACGATGATTTCCACGACGCCACCGACCGTATCGCCTTGCTCTTTAAAACGGTCAATTTCCTCGATCATCGCCTCCGCCGTCTTCGGATTATAGCAGCGAACCGGTGATTGCTCTACGGCGTCTTTCCACCCAAGTGGATTGACTGTCTCGTACGGCCGAAGCAGCGACGCGCTTTTTACGGAACCAATTTGCAATACATGACTGAATAATTCTATGCCGAAGTGCTGCAAAATTTGCCTGGCAAAGGCGCCTACGGCTACGCGAATCGTCGTTTCTCTAGCCGAGGCACGCTCTAAAATATTGCGCAAATCGCGCTGCTGATATTTGATACCACCGCTTAAATCGGCATGACCTGGTCGCGGCTTCGTCACAGGATTTACTTCTGCCGCCGGATCGCCGAAATGCGCCATACGCTCTTCCCAGTTCTGCCAATCCTTATTTAGCACTTTAATGCATACGGGAGCTCCTGTCGTATGAGAAAAGCGCACTCCTGAAACAACCTGCGCCTGATCTTTTTCGATTGCCATTCTTCCGCCTCTGCCGTGCCCCTTCTGTCTCCTGTGTAACTGGAAATCGATCTCATGCAAGTCGATTGGCACGTTGGCAGGGAATCCTTCTATAATCGCAGTCAGCTCGGGTCCATGTGACTCCCCGGCAGATAAATAACGAATCCCCATGTTCAATTCCTCCACTAAAATTCTTCTATTAGTTTTAAGCCTAATTGTACCGCATTCTCAACGTCATGTAAATCAACCATCTCCGAAGGGCTGTGTACATACCGGCATGGTATCGAGATACAACCACTCAATATACCGTCTTTCGTCAAATGAATCGCTCCGGCATCGGTGCCGCCGTAAGGCAAAACTTCCAATTGGTATGGAATTTGATATTTTTCCGCCGTCTCTATCATCAAACGCTTGACAATTGGGCTTGTAATCATGCTGACGTCTTTCAATTTGATTGCCGGTCCTTTTCCCAGATAAAGATCAACTTTTGGCGGCTCCGGTGTGTCTCCGGCAATTGTCACATCGATCGCGATTCCCAGATCGGGATGGATGTCATACGCTGCCGTTTTCGCTCCCCGCAGCCCGACTTCTTCCTGTACGGTAAAGACAAAATAGACATCGTTGTCATGTTCCAGATTGTGCAGTTCTTTCATGATATGAATTGCTACCGCACAGCCAATGCGGTCGTCGAGCGATTTGGCAACGATGCGCTGACCGAGATCGAGCATCGGTTCCTCAATCATGCACGCATCACCGACACGTACTTTTTCCGCAGCACTCTGTTTATCCACAGCGCCGATATCGATGTAAAGTTTATGGATATCGACATCTTTCCAGCTTTTTAAGTTTTCACACTGGATTACACCCATGACGTTAGAGGCAAAACGCACCCGTGCTCCAATCAAATTGTGAACATGTATGCCACCCATTGTTGAAAAACGTAAAAACCCCTTATCGTCGATATGTGTGACAATCAGCCCGATTTCATCCATGTGCGCGGCAAACATGATACGCTTGCCTTTTCCGCTGCCTTTTTTGTGAGCAATGATATTTCCCAATACATCGATACGTATCTCGTTTACATAGCCGGTGATCTCTTTCATAATTAATTCTCGTATATGTGATTCATTTCCGGGAGGTCCATATGCTTCAACAAGTGTTTTAATTGTTTGTTTCATTACCGATACCCCTTCCATTGGATAATTGCTCAATAAAGATGTCTGTCAAACGCAGTAAATGCTCGTAATCCTGCAAGTGAATCATCGAATGCGGTGAGTGAATATAACGCACAGGAATCGACAATACGCCTGTCAATACACCGGCTTTGTGGAGGTGTATCCGACCGGCGTCATTTCCGCCGGAAGCCCCTTCGCGAATTTGCACGGGGATTCCCGATTCTTCGGCAATTTCTGTCAAATAGCGATTAAAATGGTGGTTGGCGATCATGCCCCGATCCATCACAGACAATGCCGGTCCCTTGCCCAGTTGTGTGACATAATGGTGCTTTTCTGTGCCCACCACATCGGATGCCGTTGTTCCTTCGATGATTAAAGCAATCTTGGGATCGACGCTATGCGCAGCAACGGTAGCTCCACGCAGTCCGATTTCTTCCTGAACTGTAAATACAGCATACAGTGGGATTGCATATGATTTCTTCAGCATTTCTATCAGTACGGCACACCCGACGCGGTCATCAAACGCTTTTCCTTTGACATAATTTGTGCCCATTTCCTGATATTCAGAAACAAACGAGACGTAGTCACCGATCATGACGGCTTTTTCCGCTTCTTCTTGGGTTTGGGCGCCGATATCAATGTACAATTGATCGACAGGAATCGGAATCGTTCTTTCTTGACTTTTTTGCAAATGGATTGCCTTGGCACCGATGACACCCGGTACATTCTTTGCGCCGATTTCCACTTGCTTCGATACGAGAATTCGTTCGTCGATACCTCCGATGGTACGAAATTTCAACAGACCGTTTTTCTCGATGCCGACGACCATCAGACCAATTTCGTCCATATGGGCGCTCAACATCAACTTCGGTCCCTTTTGATGGATATTCTTCATCGCTATGACGTTGCCGAGTACATCGATCTTAATTTCGTCGGCGTAATTCTTGATTTCTTCGATAATCAATCGGCGCACCGCATCTTCATTGCCCGATACACCGTGTACCTCTGTGAGTTTTTTTAGTAACATGTGAGTTCCTCCGTAAACGTACTGTCAATCTTCTGGATCGCCCGCGCGAGCAATTTTCCGCCGTTTACTATGTCTTTGGTGTTCAATGTTTCTACCGATGTATGCATATAGCGCAGCGGAATCGATACGAGACCGGTGGCAATTCCCGCTTGTGTCACTTGGATGGCACGTGCGTCTGTTCCCGTCGGTCCTTGTGAAAGTTCAATTTGATGAGGAATGTATTGTTCTTTGGCTGTGTCTATCAGTAATTTATATACGTTTTTGTGCATGTTCGGTCCATAACAAACAACCGGTCCTTTGCCGAGTTCAAACGCGAGATCCGACGCAATACCGGGAAAACTGCCATGTGTCACATCGACGGCAATGCCGACATCAGGCATGATTTTGTACGAACTTGTCATCGCACCGCGGACGCCGATTTCTTCCTGAACGGTGGCGACGACGTACACGTCTGCCTGTATTTTCAATTGTTGCATTTCCTTGAGCATCTCCAGCATCAACACAATGCCGGCGCGGTCGTCCATTGCCTTCGCCGCCATCTGTTGACCCAACAATGATAATGCCCTACGGCGGATCGTCGCTACATCACCGATTTGTATGTACTGACGAACTTCTTGTTCCTCCATGCCCAGATCAATAAACAATTCTGTCAGCGGAATCGCCTGCTTCGCTTCATCTCCGCGCAGTAAATGCGGAGGTTTTGCACCAAATATCCCTAGCAAATCTTTATCTTTAGCATGGACGATCACTTCTTGCGCTAGTGTCGTGCGCGGATCTACTCCGCCAATCGGTTGTACTCTCAGAAAACCGCCCTCTTCGATTTTCGTCACCATAAAGCCGATCTCATCGGCGTGGGCAGTCACCATGACCGATGGTCTCGGTTCTGCGCCACTTCCTTTAATTTTGGCAATGACACTGCCAAACGTATCGGTCGTAATGTCATCGGTGTATTCCTTGAACAATTCCGTCAGTTGCTCTTGTACTTGAAACTCATAACCTGAGACACCGGATATTTCCGTAAGCATTTTAATTGCCTTTTGTGTATCCACAGTAAAACTCCCCTCTTGAAGCAAGTTCTTAATTCAGGTTAAAATGAAAAGCACATATATACATTGATACTGTACATGTGCTTTGTCATTGTATACTCACAAAATTCATTCCCATTCCTGAAATTTTTCCATATCAATGATGGTAATTTTCCCTTTATCGACAGAAATAATCTTGCTTTTTTTCAAATCACTGATAAACCGATTGGCACTTTCTCGAGATGTTCCGATAAAATTCGCTAAATCTTGGTGAGTCAAGTTAAGGTCAATCAGAATCCCTTGCTCCGTCTTCGTCCCATGCTCTTTGGCGAGACGCTTTAATGTATTGACCATTCCGCCTAACGTGTCCTTCAACGCTAAATCGCGCAATTTTTGCTGGGAAACGCGCAGACGCTGGCTCATGGTTTTGAGCAACGCAATAGAAATCGCCGAATTATTCATGACGAGCTGTTCAACATCGTGATTGCGCAAAATACCGATTTCCGAGTCCTCAATCACTTCTGCCGTTGCCGGATACACACCGCCGTCAAACAGGACAACCTCTGCAAACGGTTCTCCTGTTTGGCGAATTCCCAGTATAAGCTCTCTGCCGCTCGGCGTACTTTTCGTTAGTTTTACCTTGCCGTCCAGTATTATGTATATTGCCTCTCCTGGTTCACCTTCAACAAAGATAAGCTGCCGCTTTTTGTATTTACGGATGAGCATCAGCGCACTGATCGCCGCCAATTCCGTTTCCGTTAGTTCAGAGAAGATGGGGATCTTCTGCAAATACTCTGCATATTGATTCAAAACTCCACCTCTTTACTCTACATTTTTTCGTAAAAGAATGTATCCAATGCTTTAAATTGATACGTAGCGGGATTGAAAATTTGTTCCGTGCTGCCGACAAATAACACGCCTCCCGGCTTTAAGGCACGGCTAAATTTCATATATAAGTCGTGCTTCGCTTCATCGGTAAAATAGATCATCACGTTGCGACAGACGATCAAGTCAAAATTCTCTTCAAAGCGATCTGCCAGCAAATTTTGTTTTTTAAATGTGACACATTTCTTAATTGAGTCGCTGACAGCATATCCCGCCGCCGTCTCTACGAAATACTTTTTCACGATGTTATCCGGTACTTCTTGCAATGAACGCTTGACATAAACGCCCCTTTTCGCTTTATTAATCGCGTTTTCATCGATGTCTGTCGCCAATACACTAACTTGCGATATCTGTAACAGCTCCGACAAAATCATTGCCAATGTGTACGGTTCTTCACCGGTGGAACATGCAGCACTCCATACCTTCGGGCGTGGACTTTTCTTCATGATTGCCGGTAATATTTTTTCTTGCAGCACACTCCAACGGTTGGCGTTGCGATAAAATTCCGAGACATTAATTGTCATCCGGTCAAGAAACTCATCAAACAGTTGCCGGTCTTTATCGATTGCCTGAAAAAATTCAGCAAAATTTTTATAGCCATGTTTTGTATATAAAGATGTAAGTCGCCGTTTCATTTGCGGCTCTTTGTATTGGGATAGATCCAGTCCAGTCTTTTTATGCACTTGCTCAATAAAACCCTTAAAATCGTCCATAGGTTCAATCAATCTCCTTCTATTCCCATTTTCTTTACTTTAATCTGTAAATCATAGCTTATAATGGCATATATGCATTATACCGCAATCTTCGACTAACTAAGTACTTTTTTGATAAAAACAGTTATTTCTTTTGCCAAATCGATCTCAAACACTTCCGGATCATCGTCACCGGCACTGCCCTTTTTGACGACTCTGACAATCGGACGTGTCGGCAAGCCACTGTGTTGCTCGACAATAAATCCTGTCTCGCCGTTCGTCAAAAGTACGGAGCTGCCCGTCGGGTATACGGCTACGCTCTCAAGAAATTTAATTACTATGTCATGATCAAAGTGTTTGTCTGCCAATCCCATGATCACCTCACATGCGTCATGAGGCAGCATCGGTTGATGATCGATGTTGGAAATCAAATCATCGTAATGATTAGCTATGGCAACGATTTTCGCCAGAATGTGCATCTCGGAACCGTCAATCCCACGCGGATAGCCGCTGCCATCAATCCGTTCATGATGCTGTAATGGAATTTGCGCGGCAATCACGCTGATATCGTGGCGTTTGCGCAGCAAATTAAATCCCACCCATGTATGATCGTTGCTTCCTTCTTTGTTGTAAAAAGGTGATCGTGGGTCGTTTATCGCATTCAATTTCTCTTCATCAACGGCTTTTCCCAAGTCATGAAGCAGCGCGCCGATGGCGAGATCTTTTAATTGAGCAGGTGTTAAGCCCATCCGCACTCCGATTAATGTCGAAAGGATACAGACGTTCTGTGAATGAATAAATAGCTTATTATCATGAGTTCGCACATCTGTCAAATGCAGCAAAACTTCTTTATTTTTTGAAATTTCGTCAATGACGGAATTGACTGTTTGATTGATGTCTTTGACGTTAATATCTTTTCCGCCTTGAACGGATTGGATTGCCACAGCCATGTTCGTCATGATCATTCTTCTTGTCTCATCAGATACAACGTCTTGTATTATTATATCCTCTGTATATTGATTTTCAATATACAGCATTTGTACGCCGACTCTTCTCAGTTGATTAATCATTCCTACCGTTAAATGAACACCCTTGCTTAACAGTGTTCTTCCGTCACTGGCGTAGATATTTTTTGCCAATATATGACCTGGCTCTAATGAATCAATTGCAGTGTATCTCATGGCTGACTTCCTTTCAATAAAAAAACCGTTTATTTTGAAGCAGTATGGGTAAATGTAAAAAAAACTACAAGCAACCGGATTGCAGCTACTTGTAGTATATGAGCATTTATTGAAAGATTGTGCCTACACCCATTTGCCGTTTGCCAATTCATAGCTTGTCAATTGTGCTTTGTCAAACCATAAAGCAATTTCACGCTCCGCGCTTTCCGGCGAATCGGAACCGTGGATAATATTCATACCAATGCTGACTGCGTAATCGCCACGAATCGTTCCTGGTGCCGCGTCTGCTGGATTCGTCGCTCCCATCATCGTGCGCGCTGCCGTGATGACACCTTGTCCTTCCAAAACCATCGCAAATACGGGGCTGGAAGTGATGAACTCTACTAACTCACCGAAAAACGGTCGCTCGCTATGCTGCGCGTAGTGTTCTTTCGCCAACTCTTCAGAAACTTGTAAAAATTTAGCTCCGACTATTTTATAGCCCTTTGTCTCAAAACGGCTAACGATTTCGCCGACTAATCCTCTTTGCACTCCATCAGGTTTTACCATAACAAATGTTTTTTCCATTTTAATTCCTCCAAAATTTACGATTTATGTATTGATCATTGACAAAAGATATCCTACCAAAAACGCAAGCCATATGCAACTGTTTTAGCGAGTTAATATTCTCTCTGTCCGATAAAAGTCGCTATATCACGCAGTTGCTTCTTCGCAGAAATATCCGGAAGTTGTCGC
Source organism: Bacillota bacterium (assembly GCA_023388635.1). Taxonomy (GTDB): domain Bacteria; phylum Bacillota; class Bacilli; order Desulfuribacillales; family Desulfuribacillaceae; genus JAEWFW01. The sequence continues at coordinate 16,412 of JAEWFW010000064.1, read as the reverse complement.
AAGATCTGAAACGACTTTTCTAAATATCGATCGCTCAATACCTGAGAATAGTCGATTCCTCCTCCGTCTTTGACCATTTGAATCGCCAGTTCGATGTTTTGCGGTAGTTCCGGCGATAGAATCAGCTTCCTGAGACTTTCGGCAATTTCCGGATATTCAGTTTGTTGTAATGTGTAGATCACAGGCAATGTTATATTGCCCTGTTTGAGATCACTGCCTGCCGGTTTTCCCAGTTGCTCGCTCGTCGCAGTGAAATCGAGAATATCATCGGTAATCTGAAAAGCCATCCCGACATAATATCCGTACATTTTCAAAGCACTGACCAGCTTAGCATCGGCTTCCGCCGCCAAAGCACCCAGTTGACAGCTGACGGAGATTAGCAAGGCTGTTTTGCGTCTGATGCGTTTCAAATAATTAGGCAGGTCTTGATCAATGTTGAAAAAATCTCGGATTTGCTCCACTTCACCTTCGCACATCCGTACGATTGCCTTTGCCAACACTTTATGTATTTGTGGATTTTCTAACTCCGTAATCAACATCAATGCCCTTGCCATGATATAATCGCCTGTATAAATTGCCGTGAGGTTGTCCCATTCTTTCTTAACGGTCGGATATCCCCGGCGCGTACTGGCATTATCAATCACATCATCATGCACTAGCGAAGCCATATGAATTAACTCCAGAGCGATCGCGACTTTGCTCAATGTGTCAAAATTATATTGACCGAACTTCCCCGATAATAAAACAAATACCGGTCGTATTCGCTTTCCGCCCGCTTCCAGCAAATGCTGCGCCGTTTGCTTTAATAACAGGTGCTCGGAATCCACTTCCTGTTGCAGACGATTCTCGACCTTCACGAGTTCCGGTCGCATTTTATTATACAAGTTGACTAGTTTCATGTAATTTCCATCCCTAACATCGCTAATAAAGTAAGACTTGATTCAGGTGGAGTGTTTACCCCATCTAAATCTTAGTCGCACTTATCCCCGTGAGGATAAGTCTTGATTATATCATATTGTGTCGTTCTTTGAGCCGGTATAAAGCCCGCATCTTTGATATAGTGAATAATGTCTCTCATAGGTACTTTGTTGCTCGTACCGGCGGCTCGCACGACATTTTCTTCAAGCATCGTACCGCCAAAGTCATTTGCCCCAAAGTATAATGCCATTTGCGCCATTTTTCCACCTTGGGTCACCCACGACGCTTGCACATTACTTATATTATCCAAATATATGCGCGAAATGGCAAGCATTTTTAAATATTCGATGGCTGTCGTATGTGTTCCGCCTAATTCTGTATGGGACGGCTGGAAACTCCAAGGAATAAATGCCGTGAATCCTCCCGTCTCATCTTGCAGTTGGCGCACAACGGACAAATGTTCAATGCGCTCAGCCAGTGTTTCCCCCAGCCCAAATACCATAGTGGCAGTTGATTTCAGCCCGAGGTGATGTGCCGTTCGCATGACATCCAGCCATTGACTTGTGGAAATTTTGTTGGGGCTGACGCGTTTTCTGACGCGATCGACGAGAATTTCCGCTCCGCCGCCCGGTATGGAGCTAAGCCCCGCTTCTACCAGTTTCTCTATGACTTCCCGCACAGAAAGATCGCTGATTCTAGAAAAATGCACGATCTCCGGCGGAGAAAACGAATGAATGTCTATAGTAGTATACCGTTGCTTGATATTGTTTATGAGCTCCAGATAAAACTCGAACGGCAAAGAAGGGTGTGTTCCGCCTTGCATCAAAATCTGTGTCCCGCCAACAGCTACCGTTTCATCAATTTTCTGATAAATCTCTTCCGAACTCAAGACATATCCTTCTTGATCGCCCTCACTGCGATAAAATGCACAAAACTTACATTTCGTATCGCAAATATTCGTATAATTGATATTTCTATCAATCACAAACGTCACAACCCGATCAGGATGATGGTGTAACATTTGCTTTTGCGCGAGCGCACCCAGTTCCAATAAAGTAGAATTTTCGAATAGTATCTCTGCCTCATGATCCGATAAGCGAATTCCGGCATGTGCCTTGTCCATCAAAAGCGCCAGTTTCTCCATTTGCACCCTCCCATACTTCAATCGATATTGGTTGCTGCAAAAAACCGCATTCATACGCATCGGCAAAAAATGCTTCCAAACCAGCAGCAATATCCGAATGCAAGTCGTATATCAAACCACGATAATACTCCTCCCAAAAGCGGTATCCCTTCTTGTACCTGCGCTCCGCTTCCTCAATGATCGTATCAAGATGCTGCAACCCGCGCTGCTTGCTGGTGATAAACGCCTGAAAGACATCGCGCATCCCCGAACGATCCCGTTGAATTGCGTCTCTGCGTACCGCCCAAACAGCGAACGTCATACTATATCCTGTAAGCTCATTCCACAGCTCGCCCAAATCGTAGCGATAGAGCTTCCGCTCATCCAACCGGTAAATTTGAATGTCGACAAACGCGTCATCACCGATCAGCAGCGCGGCGTCATGTTCGCAAAGCATCGCATCAAGATCTGGTGCCATGACAGAATATTGCGGTCGGTAACCATAGTATTTCTCAAGAATAATTTTCAGCAAGTTATTCGATGTCGCCGACGTACTTGTCAAAGCGATTTTGGCATGTTTCAACGAAGTAATCGGCTTTTTAGAAAACAGAAAAATCGAACGAACTTTTCCCCTAGACGATATCGATAAGTCAGGAAAAATCATGTATTGGTCGGCATTTTCTGCATAGGAAAATGCGGAAATTGGTCCGACATCAATTTCTCCTTCTTTCAACATGCGATTCAATGTCGTCGGCACTTGATTGACAATTTGAATTTGCTTTAAATATTGATCAAGGTAATGGTAGATGGGCAGGATATTGAGAAAATCAATTCTGCCGACTTTGATCATATCCATCATACAAACTCCTTGTTTACGACATTGTACAGCGTATCGCGCTCGATGGGCTGTCTGCCCGCATCGCGAATTAATTTTATCATATCGGCTTTTGTCATTGCCTGGTCCGTGCTCGCTCCAGCCGCATGGGTAATGCGCTCTTCAATGACCGTCCCATCCGTATCATTCGCTCCGAAGTGCAGTGACAACTGCGCTAACTTCGGTCCGATCATCACCCAATATGCCTTAATATGATCGAAATTGTCGAGCAACAAACGCGCAACTGCTATCATACGCATATCTTGCAATCCGGTCGTTCTTCCCAGCCCATCGACTTCTTCTGAAAGAACCGTATTTTTCGGATGAAATGCCAGAGGAATAAATGTTTGAAATCCCCCTGTCTTATCTTGTAATTCCCGCAAGCGCAAAAAATGATCGACCTGTTCTTCGACCGTCTCAATATGCCCATAAAGCATCGTCGCATTGCTGCGCATCCCCAAGGTATGTGCCGTTTCGTGAATATACAGCCAGCGCCCACCGGAAATTTTATTCGGGCAGATGCGCTCTCTGACGCGTTGCGCGAATATTTCTGCTCCTCCACCGGGCAATGATCCAAGCCCCGCTGCTTGTAGACGCAGCAGCACCTGATCAACAGACAAATCGTTTTCTTTGGCGAGAAAGTCGATTTCTACAGCTGTGAATGCCTTAATATGCGCGTCAGGCAAGATATCGGATAGACGTTTGAGCATCGTTTCGTAATATTGCAAAGATAATTGCGGATTGAGACCTCCCACAATATGCAATTCTGTAAGCCCGTGAAATGCAGAGTTGTGTGCATGTTGCTCGATCTGTTCCAGCGTCATTGTATACGCCGATTCTGCCTCCTGATCGACACCAAAAGCACACAATTTACATCGCAGAGCGCATACATTCGTATAGTTAATGTGGCGATTTGTCACAAAGTATGTCTTGTCTTGATGTTTTAGTTCCCGCACATAGTTCGCCATATAACCAACCGCCAGCAAATCTTTCGATTGCAACAGCTGTACGCCGTCATCAAAAGTCAAACGCTCTGCTTTTTGAACTTTTTCCCAGATGGGAAACAAATCGTGTGTCGAATTAATCATTTTCATATTTTCGCCCTCTTCGATACAAAATAGTGATTTCACTCGATACTTCGGATGAAGTGATTACGAATCTAGTACTCTATGATAAATGGATTTACGAGAGTCGGTCCACAAAAATGAATATAAAAATAACCATGCTCAAAATGCCGTTCATCGTAAAAAAAGCCGTATGTAACTTGGAGAAATCATTCGGTTTGACTAACGTATGTTCATAAAACAAAATGACACTGGCTAAAACAGTGCCGACTAAATATACAAAGCCGAGATTAAAGATAGAAAACCAGCTAAAAAGCAAAACAGCCGAAATTACATGAAAAATGCGCGATATCCACAATGCATTGACCACGCCAAAGCGCACAGGAATGCTATGTAAATTTTGCTGTCTATCATATTTAATGTCCTGACAGGCATAGATAATATCAAAACCAGCCGTCCACAGCGCTACTGTAAAAAACAATAGCCATGCATGTAATGGCAGCGAACCCGTAGCTCCAACCCATCCGCCCATCGGCGCCAGACCGGTGGCACAACCTAATACAATATGGCACAGCCAAGTAAATCTCTTAGTATATGAATAGATGACTAATACGAAGACGGCGACCGGCAATAAATAGATTGCTAAGGTATTCAACTGATACGCAGCATAAAATAGCAGCAAAAAAGAGCCGCAGATAAAAATGACTGCTTCTTTAATACTGACTTTGCCGACGACGATTTCGCGATTCGATGTCCGCGGATTCAATGCGTCAATTGATTTGTCAATCACTCGATTTAGCGCCATTGCCGCACTGCGCGCGCCGATCATCGCCAATGTGACCCAAAGTACCGTACGAAACGCCGGATACGTTCCGTATTCCGCCATACTGCCCAAAATCATTCCCACATAGGCAAATGGTAACGCAAAAATTGTATGTTCAAATTTCAACATATTGAAAAAATGCTTAATTTTATCGAACATTACTTCCCTCTTTCTTGTTAGCAACATGGAGTCGTGTCACGCAAATGATGTATATATCTTCCTAATTCTTCTTTAAATATTCCGTCTGGGAGTTTGGTAATGCTCGTCGTTGCTTGTGAGAGAAATTTGTCTATATACATTGCTAACGACCGATCAATGTTATACTTTGCAAATAAAGCGTCTATGCTGGCTCTATCCTTGACGCACTCGGCATACGCCTCTGATGTCATCGGCTGAACGGCTTCGTATAATAAAACGAGCTTAAAGGAAATCCCACTTCGATGGGATGGAATCCAGTCCGCTTCATGAATCAACGCGTTCGCCAGCGAAAGGTTCAAACATATGTCATGCCATACACCTTTGTCAAATGCGTATTCTGCCACAAGATTTGTCAAAAGGGAGGCATGAATTTTTTCCAGCCAAGTGATATACAAATTGACATCAATCGTCTCATAGGGAGCAAAATGGCGGCTCATTTTCGCTTCATTGATTTGTTGAATCGCAGCGGCGAAGATTTTAATCGGATACACCAAATCGGCATTCGCCAATACCTGATAGTACCTGCCGCTATAGTAGTCACCGGCAAGCACGGACAATTGCCGCGCCGTATCACTTTCCTCGGCATAGCTCTCTATTTTCCCATGGGTGCTCAGTCCATCTTGAATTAAAGCGCCGGCAGTACAAAGGAGATTAATCGTCGCCATCGGCAATCCGCCTGCCTGGAGCATCATATGCAGTACGGGTAACATCTGCTTTTCTGAAGAATCATTTTGCCGCGTATCAATATATTGATCCAAAAAATCATTTTGCGTATAGTGCGTAAACCGTTGCTGCACTTCTTCTATATGTCTTTGCACTATGTCTGGTACTATATACACAAACTCTCTCCCCCAGTAAATAACATCAACATTTTATATCTGTAAATTTTTCCGTAAATAAGCCCTAACATTTACTATACCATCAAGATTTTATTTTAACAACAACTGTCTTACGAACCATTGTCTACAAACTATGTGCTACGAGACAAAGTTTACGATCCGCTAATTGCCAGTTGATTGACTTTAAATGTCGGACATCCGAAGGAACCGACAATCGGCAGAATCTCCATATCATTAGCTACCATATCGATCTGTTCGAGCATCGACATAAGATTCCCGGCAATCGTCACTTCGCGGACTGCTGTCGTAAATTGACCGTCTTTAATCCATCTCCCTGTAGCACCGACAGAAAAATCACCGGTAATCGGATTGGCTCCTCCCGTCACCAAGCCCGACACTTCCATCACATAAAAACCATCTTTAACAGACGCAATCACCTGCTCTTTCGATACAGTGCCGTTTTCCATATAGAAATTCGTCGTCGACAGAGACGGAGTGGAGCGATACGATCTTGACGCATTACCTGTCGAACGCACGCCTGCTTTGCGTGCTGTATACGTATCGTACATAAATGCGCGCAGAACGCCTTGTTCAATTAAGCGCGTCGTCGTAGAAGGATTGCCTTCGCCGTCAAACGGTGATGTCGCCAGCCCTTTCAGGTACCTGCCGTCATCGACAAGCGAGACATTCGTGCTTGCGACGGCTTTGCCGAGCTTGTCTTTAAACAGCGATCTGCCCTTTTGCACCGCATCAGCGTATAGAGAATTCGCTATGACATACATAAACATGATGCCGACTTGCTTGTTAAATACGACGGGCGCCTTTTGTGAACGCACCTTCTGACCGCCAAGCAGAACGAGTGCCGTGTCACAAGCGTCACCGACAGCACGTTCTAATGAAAGTTCATCAATATGCCGTCCGAATGTCACACCACCGCCTGTCTGCATTTCACTGCCTTGCTGTGCCGCAACATACGTACCTGCGTAACAGTAGTTACTCTGGAAAGCTCCGTGAAACCCTTTAGAGTTTAATAATTGAATATCTGTGATTTGATCGGCAAATGACGTTTGGATGACTTTGGCGATGTTTGGGTGATACCCTTTCGCCTGTTTCTCCATGTCTAGCAGCAGTTTAATCTTTTCATCGGCATCGATTTGCTGATAATCACTTCTGAATATTTCTGGTATATCCGTATAGGATTCCCGCTGTGGAAGCCCGTTGTGTGAGTCACTTGGGCAGATTTTTGCATTTTCAATCGCTTCATTAATCACATACTGTAGTGATTCTTCGGAAAAATCCGACGTGTAGGCGAAACCCATCCCCTGGTTGATAAAAATTCTTACGCCAATTCCTTTGGCTGTCGCTGATAACAATGATTCTACATTTTGCTCATAGACTTTGATGCTATTGCTGGAGGTATTTTCATAGAAAATTTCCGCTTCCTCGGCTCCCTGACGCAGGGCAAACTCAATCCATTGTTCCATATTGATCATCCTATTTGCCTCCTTTAATCTCAGTGCCGCCAATTGTACACGCACTCAATCGCAATGTAGGCTGACCGACCCCCGCGGCAATCGTCTGTCCGCTCTTGCCACACATTCCCGGAGCCAATTGCAAATCGTTGCCCACCATATCGATCCGTTTGAGAATTTCCGGACCGTTGCCGATCAATGTCGCGCCGCGAACCGGTTCAGCAATTTTCCCATTGCGAATCATATAGCCTTCGGAAACGACAAAGGTAAAATCCCCCGTGGCAGGATTGACTTGCCCTCCGCTTAAACACTTCGCATAAAATCCTTCCTTAGTCGATGCAATAATATCATCAGGATTGGATGTTCCATTGTCGATATAAGTATTCGTCATCCGCGGCAAAGGAATGTGCTGATATGACATTCTGCGTCCGTTGCCGGTAGAACTTCTGCCGTCCACCGTCGCCGTTTTATAATCATACATGTAATCGAGCAGGATTCCGTCTTTAATTAACGTCGTAGCCTGCCCGATATGCCCTTCGTCATCCACGTGAAAAGAACCCCAACCGTTTGGCACGATACTGCTGTCGATCGCCGTGACGAGTGGAGACGCGACTTGCTTGCCAATCAACCCTTGGTATACACTTGTCCCCTTTTGAATGGCATCTGCTTCCAATGGATGTCCGCAAGCTTCGTGAAATAAAACTCCGCCAAAGCCGTTCGTGATCACAACCGGAAGATTTCCCGATGGAGCAGGTTTGGCGTCAAGCATAGTGACGGCAATGCGTGAAGCTTCTCTGGCGATGCTTTCCGGAGTGACTTCCGCCAAAAGCTCCCCGCCCATTTGCTTGCCTGGTCCGTAATATCCAGTCTGTATGAGACCGTTTTTCGTAGCGATCGATTGCACGCTGAGTCTCGTAAGGATGCGCTCATCTTCGGCGTACAGCCCGTTGGAGTTGGCAATTTGAACCGTCTGCACCGAATCGTTATAGCCGACCATCACCTGCTGAATCGCTTGATTGTAATCACGTGCCGCTTGATCTGCCTGTAAAACCCATGCGACTTTATCGATTTTTTCAATCGTATCCGGTCTGATAGCAATTGTATGGATCGTTTCATATGTATGTTTTGTCAGATCGATGATTTTCTGCTCACCATTCTTAGCGGTTTTAGCTGCTGCACCTGCTACGGTTGCAGTTTCCAACAGCGATTTTTCCGATATGTCATCCGTATAGGCGTAGCTGACCGTTTTTCCCTGTATCACACGGATACCCACGCCCAAATCATATCCGGAAATAATCCGCTCAATTTTTCCGTCTTCACACGTAATTGCCTGTCTATTTTTTTTCTCAAAATACACTTCTGCAAAATCTCCGCCTTTATCTAAGGCTTGTCTAATAATTTTCCGTATGATGTCCTGATCTAACAAAACAAACCCCTCCTAGTAAATCGTCTTTATTATTGTACACAAATAGAAATGATGTATACAAGAATAAAGACGCAATCGCACAACAGCTTCATGATTTAATTATGTAACTACTATAGTAACAAGCTAATTGCCTAATAACGTAATCGTAAATGTCCGCTGTATCTCTGTCAGAATTTTTTTCGAATCGAATATCGCACTCGTCTCTATGACGCGATGATTGTCCCGAAGAATCTCCGCCTGAAAATACGGTTTATTTTGCAATAAGACAGTGTAACGTATCGTGTCAATCTGGTCGTACTCAGCGAACAGCAAATTAGCCAGCTTATAGCTGTTGACAAATCCGTAGTCTTTCGAATGAGCGTCAATTCCGTAATGGATATCCAGCGTATGATCAGCATCTACGACAATCTTCTTAATTGGCAAGGAAATGTTTGATGAGGTACATAGCTTGATAATTCTATCCGCTTCAATTTCCGTTCCGCCACGCGCTTCCGACACCATCGTCGGCTGAATGATCGGACTTCGATACAACTCCCCTTGAATTTCAGAAGGATAAAATGAAAATAATAGCAAAAAAAATGTAGAAATAACGACGGCTGTAAAAATTCCTCTTCCAAATGCCAGCATAGAATCTCCCCCTTCTATGCCCCATTGTATGAAAAAAAAATGCAGGCTATTCCTGCACTTCTTCAAATGTATTCAATGTTCCAAATTTCGTCTGTATTATCGCCTTGCCCCTGACTTTAATTGCAGCGGTATGTTCTGTGAATTGAGCAATCATCACTTCTCCTCTATCCAGCTTCTCTGAGTGATGAAACTTCGTATCATTTCCACGTGTCAGTCCACTGACAGTCACACCATTTTCTAGTGCTTTAACAAGAAAATATTCGTTGTTTGTACCTTCAGCCATTGTGTCACTCCTTAAATTCCGAATCGGAACGTCTCTTATTAGCCATATTTATATTGGAATATAAACCACTGGCGGCGAGTCCAATAATTATACCACGTACGACGGCAATAAACCAGTTACTACATGCTAAATCCAAATGACTGAAATAATAGCCTAATGAAAAAAATATTCCAAACGCGATGGAAAGAAGCGGAGCGTAATCACTATTGATATAACGCTTACTTAATTGTACCAGTGCACTGACAAGCGCAACAAATGTAAGACTTGTAGAATCCATGATCTCTGCAGCCAATATTTCTTCCATAATCGAATCACATCCTCATAGCATGATACATAGTATATGAAGATGGACTGTAAAATTTGTTACATGTTTACATCGATTTGCTATGTGTTTAGATCGTTTTTCGGCGCATAATTTCTAAGATGACTTCCATAGAGTCGTTCACGTCCTTAGAATCTGCGACGATTTTATTTTTTTTGATGGTGCCACATTTTCTGCACTTGTGGCTGATCATATAGCCTTTTTTACTTGTGTATTCAATATCCACAGCATCCATTAAGCCAAGGCATTCACATTGCCGATCTCCCGGCACCTCATCCACATGCTTCGATACCAAGCAATAGGGACAATGGTTTCGACAACCGCCTCCTACAATCGGCGGTACTTGCGCCCCGCAGTTTTCACACTGAAATGCTTCATTTATATGAATTGTCTTTCTTTTTTCTCCCATAAGTCCTCCATGCTTCAATATAATAGTAAGCCTAATCTAGGATACATGATCGATAAAAATATATCCTCTGAACAACTGTAATCCTTATAGCTGTTCAGAGGATATCACAAAAACCTCACAGATTCAATGACTGCAACATGGAGACATATACTGAGATATTTTCCTGGTACCATCGTACCGTTTCTCTCATTCCCTGTTCTAATGTATAACTAGGCTGCCAGCCTAGCTGGTTCGTAATTTTTGTACTATCAATAGCATACCGTGTGTCATGACCCGGACGGTTTTTTACACTAATTAGCAAATCCTCTGATTTACCAAGTAGCTTCATAATTAATCGAATGATTTCGATGTTTTTTCTTTCGTTATTTCCGCCGATATTATATACCTCCCCATCAATTCCCCGATGCAGCACTGCATCAATTGCACTGCAATGGTCAGTTACATGCAGCCAATCGCGCACTTGCGTACCATCACCGTGAATCGGAATCTGCTTTTCTAAAAATTCGCAGATATATCTTGCAAGTTTTCGACTCTTCCGGCATACGTCAACATATCCGCGTTGATAATCCGGTATTGAGGGTATTTGTTCAGCAGCATCTTAACAAAATGACTGCCGATAAATCCGGCACCGCCCGTAACTAAAATGTTTCGCATATTATTAGACTCCTAATCCTATGTCTTTCCTTCCTTAGTTCTTCTCATCTTAGTTTATCTTTATATAGTTAAGCAATTTATCTCTGTGTGGCGATGTTTTGCAGTGCTTCTATCAATTTGTCGATTTCGGTGCAATTATTATAAATGCCAAAGCTGATCCGTACTAAGCCAGGGCGCTCTTCCTGTGGATTGCGATAATAATACCCAATCTCCTCTTCTGATACACCTAATAAACTCTGGACATATGGGTGCGCGCAAAAACAGCCGTTACGAACGGCGATGCCAGCTTGATCCGCCAGCAATTCGGCAAGCCGAATATCGGAAATCCCATCCATCAGAAAAGGAATCGCGCCAATCTGCGGCTGATCGTCCCGCAAGTCTGTATATAAACGAATGTAGGGAAGCTCCCGAAGTCGCTTGATCGCATAGCGAGTCAATTGATCTTCATGCTTGGCAAGTCCTATGCTTTCCAATGTTTTAATAGCAGTGATAAGCGCTACGATTCCCTTCTTCCTGGGACACGGATGAATTACCGCATCCGCATCCGCTTAAAAAAATTACCATACATAAGACAATATAAACAGATCGTTTCATTTTCTCATCCTCCATGATTATTTAATTTATAGCTACCTCTCTGCATTTTCCTAATATAGGTAATAGAGTATTAAAAAAAGAACCTATGATCAGGTTCTGTAAGATATCTATAATACGCTATAATATATTCATAATATAAAGCCTGCCCCTAGGACAAAGTCAATCATATGGCGAAAATTTGTTAAAGGCAGTTCATTAATGTATCTATGACAAATGTATCTATGACACTATAGCTGTCTGGTTATTTCCCGCAATACCTGAATCATTCTGTCGATCTCCAAGTGGTCATTGTACAAGCCAAAACTGATTCTGACAAGACCCGGACGTTCAATGTGAGGATTTCGATAGTGATATTCAAAATGCTCTTTCGACAACCCCAATAATCGATGTACATACGGTTGGGCGCAGAAGCAGCCGTTGCGGACAGCAATCCCCCAATCCGCCAACATACGCGATAATTGTGAATGACTGATTCCCTTTACGTTGAAAGGGATGACTCCAATATGCGACTTATGTTCATCAGGTTTTATATATAACCGGACATTGGATAATTTGCTTAATTGTGTAAGAGCATATTGAGTCAAGCTTCGTTCGTGCGCCACTAATTTGGGAAATCCTATATACTTCAAAACTCTAATAGCCGTAACAAGTGCGACAACTCCCATCAGATTAGGAGTACCTGCTTCTTCTTTGTAAGGCGGATGCTTCCATAATATACGGTCAGGCGAAACTAGTTCGACGGTACCACCCCCGACATGATCGGGTTCACCCTGCATAAATGTCTTTTTCGCACCTATAAGCACACCGGTTCCAAACGGCGCATACATCTTGTGTGCGGAAAATGCCAGATAATCAATATGCCGGGCAGATCCTACGGATTGCATATCTATCGGATAATGTGGTGCAAGCTGAGCGGCATCGACGAAAATCTCAGTTTGATAACGGTGGGCAAGCTCAGCGATATCATAGATCGGATTCACATAGCCGGTGACATTAGAAGCTCCAGTGACTGCAACTAAGCGAACTTTCCCCTGATATTGTATTAATTTTTGTTTCAAATCGGCTATATTCAAACGTCCATGCTGATCGATATCGACATAAACGACGCGAAAGCGTTTTCTCCATGGCAGGTCATTGGAATGGTGCTCCATCATAGTGGACAAAATGATATTTTTCTCTGAATTATCTGTTCTATTAGCCAGCTTGTTGATTGCCTCCGTTGTATTTTTTACAAATATCACTGTATCATGTCTTGGATCACCATTGACAAAATGTAATACTTCCTGACGGGCGCTCTCATAGAAATCCGAAGATATTGTCGATTTATGACCATCTCCCCGATGAACAGATGAATAATACGATGCGAAGTTTAAAACCTCATGGAGAACGGAGTGAAAAGCTGGAGTAGTAGCTCCATTGTCAAAGTTTATTTCCGGCAAATAAGCTCCGTTACTCAGCGGAACGGGCGTATCAACCCCGGCAATCAAATGTCTAAAATTAATCACAATCACCTTCTTTATAAAAAAACAAGAACATATACTATCAATATTCAGACAACTGCCCAATGGTTCATATGCCTGCCGTAAATGGCTTGCAATCAGATTTTTTATCATGTATAATTTTAATGAGTTCCATATTTCGGGATATGGCGCAGCTCGGTAGCGCGCACCCTTGGGGTGGGTGAGGTCGCGGGTTCAAATCCCGCTATTCCGACCAAGCGCATGATATCAAGGTTTATAGCACTTAAATAGCATTGTGTTAGGATAGTAGTCAAATACAGACACTGTTTTAACAAGAAAAACCACTTACATTAAGATTATTAAAATCTTTTTGGAGGTGGTTTTTTATTGTTACTTAAATTTGCGTTTCAGGAATTTCTTTGCGACAGAGAATTAAAAAATGTATCTTCTACTACAATCACGCATTACAAAGATTTTTTTAAATTGTTTGGGCAATATTGCACAGAACAAGAAATTATCAACGCTGAGGATGTAACAACTGGAACAATTAAATCATTCTTACTTGTTCAAAAAAACGAAAGAGGTAACAATCCAACAACGATCAATACAAAACTTAAGCATCTGAAAGCATTCTTTAATTTTTTAGAACAAGAGGAAATTATCCCAAACAAACAAAATCCGACAAAAAGAATTCAAAAAGCGAAAGAAGAAATAAAAATTGAAGTTTTTAGTGATAATCACATTAAACAAATGTTAGGTTATTACAGGCGGTTGAAGTATCGTGATAAATCATTTTTTTCAGTACGCGACCACTCGATAATACTATTTTTATTAGGAACTGGTGTCCGTTTAGGTGAATTAGTCAATTTAAAATGGCAACACGTACTATTTGATCAAGGCATAATCACGGTCTACGGTAAAAAACGAGAATACTCTTCTATTCCAATGAGTGACAAGCTAAAAAAAGAAATGAGAGAATACAAAATTTTTTCAGAGCAAACTTTTGACAAGTTACCAGAATATGTATTCACAAATACAAAAGGGAAAAAATTATCAGAAAATAGTGTCAAGTGTATGTTTAAACGGTTAAAAGACATCATGAATTTTTCGGATGTGAGGTTATCGGCGCATACCTTCCGTCACTCATTTGCAAACAGATGTTTGCTTGCAGGAATGGATGTATTTTCATTGCAAAAATTATTGCGTCATAGCAAATTGCAACAAACAGAGCGTTATCTTGCTATATGGGGTACTGCCCTTCATGAGCAAAATGAGAAATATAATCCTTTGAATAATTTAGACATATAGAGGTGTGGACATGCATAATACTGTAAATGAAAGTAACTTTAACCAAACGGCTACAGGATACCTAAAACGTGCTTTAAGAGATTGTTATGATTTGTCAGATGAACAAAAAGAGCAAGTGTTGAGAAATTTTTATTGGACATTCGATTATATGACGATGGGTGAAGCTAGACGGTTTTACGCTAATATAAAAATCACAAAATAAGGGAGCGATTTTATTATGAAAACAACTTTAAACATATGGACACAAGCAATTGTTGATGACATTGGAGCAAAGTATTTTAGCCCATACCTTATGGATGAATTAAAATTTTTAGTACAAAACGAAACTGATTTTAATTTGTTTTACGAAGTTATATATAATCAGAAAACAAAAACTACATTGTACTTCATCATTACTAACTTACGTCAAGTCAAAATACAGGAAATCAATATGACAAAGCGACAATTTATAACTCTATACAAAAAAGACCGCATTCAAGCCTTAGAAACCCTATTTCAGCACAAGGTATTAGAATGGCAATTAAACTATATTCCTGCACATATCACAGCCGAGGATATTTATTTTTTACATAAAGCATATCCAAGACGCAGATTGATGAGGTTTTTAAATAATATAGACGCATACAAGTCAGAGTTAGTGGCTAGTTAATCAATTTTGGGAGGCGATAAAATGACAACTGAAAACATTGAAATTCAGGAGCAAGTTATTACTGAAACGAAAAAGCCAATTAAAACCAACCGCATTATCAAATATATAATCGTAATAGCTTTGATCATTGCAGCAGGATACACATACTATATGTTTACTCCAGAGCAAAAAGCAAAAAGAGTTGTGGAAGGTTATTTATATGCAATGCAAAATGGTGAAAATACCTACCCATATAAGGAAATAGATGTAGACGATTTTATTAACCTTATCAAGTATGAGTACATCAATACAGCATTAGCTGAAGAAAAACCAGAAATAATTACTATGACAAAAAAGTCTTATGAAAAATCATTTACCGATTATCATGATTCTTTCGATGATTTCAAGAAATTTATTAAGGAAGGAAAAGATAAGTCAGACATTATCAAGGATACCAAAGATACGCTGATATATAAAAGCGGCGATATTTTCCACGAATTTACATTCCTGTATTCAATTGAAAATTCAAATGCTGGTGGACAAAAGCTTTATCAGAGATATTACTTTATGGTAAATAACGACAATTACGATAACAAATATAAAGTTATTGATTTTTTCAAGGTGAATTAGTTTCCGAATTTCCTAATATTCCTAAAACAAAAAAATCCCCCCCCCATTAAACTGAGTGAGGGATTCTTATTATTCCTTACCTTCCAATATTCGCAAATTGCCCTGTATCTCTTCTGCTCTACTTTTCAATCCTTTTACTTGATCTCTAATACGAGATAATTCACTTCTCAATCTGCCTTTTAGTTCCGCAACATTTTCTGTACCCAATGTATCAATTTCTTTTGTCTCAGATATAAATATTCTGCCATTTTCCCCTTAAAAATTTCTCAATCTAATCCTCTTCCATGCGAAAACATTACTATCTATATTTAATGTAGCTTTTAGTTGCATATATCCACTACTGGCTTCTGATTTTATATTTGCACTTGTACCATTTTGGCTAACGATGCTTACATTTGCTACAGGACTTGTTTTATCATCTGCAAATACAGCAAACGTCACATGTTCATCTGATGGCAAACCATTGTTATATATTGTTGCCGTATATGTTTCTGTATCGCCTTTGTAAATATCATCATAACCGCTTATTGTAATTGTATAATCATCTGCTGGAGCTGCTTCTTCAACGGTAATTACCACCGTATCAAAAATATTATTATCTCTTGATAAATAGGCTGTAATAGTTGTAATGCCTGAGGTTTTCCCGATAAAACAGACAGTCCAGAGTTAGGTTTTCTGCCTAATTCGCAGTATTGCTTAAAACCCCATAATTCTAGCCTTTTTTAAGCCGCCTTTTGTCCAAAATATCTTTGTTGAAATG
>JAEWFW010000051.1 GCA_023388635.1 Bacillota bacterium | reverse complement strand
GCTTTGATCAGACCGATTGTGCCGATCGAGATTAAGTCATCGGAATCTTCGCCGGTATTTTCGAATTTCTTCACGATGTGGGCGACGAGACGCAGGTTGTGCTTAATGAGTGTTTCCCGTGATTCTTCGCATCCGGCTTGCAAATTGTTCAATGCAGCTTGTTCTTCTTGTTCCGATAAAGGTTTAGGGAATGCGTTGTTTTTTATATAAGAAAACAATAAAAAAACCTCTCGAAATAGTAAGCCTAAAGCAGTAAATAACCCTGGCACAGACATTCCTCCCTACATCAAGATCGATTCTATTATGAATATAAAAAAATGACAGTAGTTTTATATACGCCGTGTCAATGCGTGCTAGAACTGCGTTTTAGGCGTATACCCAATCATATGTAACGGTCGTTTGCTTTGTGCAAGTACGATCTTAGGATATTTTTTGGACTAAACTTTTGGTGCATGGAAATACTTGAAGAAACGGGGCTTTTAGGTAAGAAGAAACTTGCAGAGGGAGGATATGCAATTGTCAATTGGCAAAAATGTAACTCGTAAAGAGTCGAACAATAAGGTAACTGGTAAAACGATGTATACGGCGGACCATCAGTTGCCGGATATGTTATACGGACATCTCGTCACAAGTACGCACGCCCATGCATACATCAAACATATCGACACGGCAAAGGCTTGGCAATCAGAGGGAGTGCGGGCGATCGTCGTAGGGCAGCAGCTTCCGCGTGCAGGTGAGGAAATACAAGACCGACCTGTGCTTGCTTATGAAAAGGTCCGGTATTATGGGGAACCGGTTGCTGTAGTCGTCGCAGACACACCGGTGGCGGCGAAGAAGGCGGCAGAGCAGATCAATATCACGTACGAAGTGTTGCCGATTGTCTATACGGTCGGCGACGCTTTGGCTAAAGACTGTACATTGGTTCACGAAAAGTTGGCTGAATATAAACATGTGCAGCAAGCGTATCCGGAACCGAATACGAATATCGCCAATCGGACGAAAATCCGCAAAGGTGACACAGAGTCAGCATGGAAAGCGAGTCAATATGAGGTGAGGGCAACATTAACATTTGCACGGTCTGATCATTTGGCGATGGAAACGCGCTGCGCAATCGTAGCAATTGACCCGGATGGAGTAGTGACGGTTATATCGGCAACACAAGGTCCCTATATGGTAAAAAAGCTCATGGCGGATTATTTTCACATTCCCGTAGGAAAAATTATCGTTCAAACACCTGTCGTTGGCGGTGCATATGGTGGGAAAGTATCGGTGCAGTTGGAGTTGATCGCTTATCTGGCATCCCTTGCCGTCAAAGGACGGGCGGTAAAAATCGTCAATACGCGGGAAGAGGATATGTGCAGTTCACCTTCACGTGTGGGGATGCAAGCCGACGTGCGGCTGGGATGTACGCCAGAGGGTAAGTTTACTGCTGCAGAAATTACTTTTAAATTTGATTGTGGCGCGTATTCCGATAAAGGTGCGACGATCAGCCGTGCCGCGGCGATCTCATGTACAGGACCATATGCGATCGAAAATATTCATTGTGACTCACTATGTGTTTACACGAATCATCCCTATGCGACGGCATTTAGGGGATTTGGGCATGCTGAGCTGTTATTGGCATTTGAACGTGCGGTTGATATGTTGGCGGATAAGTGCGGGATTGACCCGTTTACATTGCGGCGCATCAATGCGATTCATCCAAAAGACACAACACCGACGAATATGTATGTCAATCAGAGCAATATTGGAAATTTCAATCAATGCTTGGAGCGGTTGCAAGAATTACTCCGTTGGGACGAGGGCAATGTTGTTAGGGTCGATGAACACCGCGTGCGCGCCAAAGGGATCAGTGGGATATGGAAGACATCAAGTATTGCCAACAGTGCCAGTTCCGGCGTGATTTTGACGTTCAATCCCGATGCCAGCATCAACCTAATTTCCGGTATCGTAGAAATTGGTACCGGAACGAAAACAGTTTTGGCACAAATATTAGCTGAAAAAATGCAGATGAAAATTGACGATATCCATGTGAAATTCGACGTCGATACTCAGACTTCGCCCGAACATTGGAAAACTGTCGCCAGCCGCGGCATTTATATGGCGGGTAAAGCCGTATTGCGTGCCGCCGATGATGTGATTTGGCAGATAAAGGACATTGCGTCACGCGTATTAAATTGTACGAGTGAAGATTTGCATGTGGCAAACGGACGTGTGTATTTGGCAGACGATCCGACTGTATTTTTACAGTTAAAGGACGTCGTTTATGGATATACATATCCCAACGGACACGCGATCGGCGGACAGATTATTGGTCGCGGAACATACATCATGAGACGATTGACATATTTGGACCAAGAAACTGGAGCGGGAATCCCAGGACCGGAGTGGACTGTCGGCGCTCAGGGTGTGGAGATAGAATACGATGAACGAGAATGCAATTACCGCGTTTTGAAAGCAGTTTCCGTAATTGACAGTGGTACTGTACTCAATCCGAAGGAAGCGCAGGGTCAGATTATGGGTGGTATGGTAATGGGGCTTGGTATCGGAGGGCGTGAGATTCTACAGTTTGATGAAAACGGGGCGCTTGAAAATGGGCGCTTGCGTACGTATGTGCCGTATCATTTTGGAGAACAGCCTGAATATATCGTTGACTTTGTCGAGACACCGCATCTAGATGCTCCCTATGGGGCACGCGGTATAGGGGAGCATGGAGTAATCGGCATGCCGGCGGCACTGGCAAACTGTCTGTCGAAAGTGGCAGGCGTTGAATTTGACTATTTTCCATTGACTCCGGAAACTGTATGGCGGAAAGTCCAAGAGAAACGAGGTGAGTGCACATGATCACGTTTGATTTTACATATTATCAACCGAAGAAAATCGGCGAGGCTGTCGACTTGTACCGGCAAATGAGCGATCAGGTAAAACAGCCGCTTTACTATGCCGGAGGAACGGAAATTTTGACGTTCGGCAGGGTGAACAAGATATATACGGAAGCTGTGATCGATTTAAAATATATACCAGAGTGCACACACGTGCAGCAAGTTGATGGAGCATTACATATTGGAGCGGCATTGCCGCTTTCTACAGTTCGCGAAGCGTTGCAAAATCGTCAGGTATTTTCGCTGATTAGTGAGACGATCCGAGGAATTGCTGATCAAACTTCACGCAATAAAATTACCGTCGGCGGTAATTTGTGCGGAACGATTATTTTCCGGGAAATGACGTTGCCGCTGTTGCTGACCGATAGCCAAATAGGCGTAGCAGGGGAAAATGGAACCACGGAACGGTCAGTGCATGATGTATGTAAACAGGGCGCACAACTGGGGAAAAATGAGTTCATTGCCTATGTCCGTATAGATGAAAAATATGCGAATTGCCCAAGTATCGTCATTAAAAAGCGTAAGCAAGGAACGATCGGCTATCCGCTTGTCACGGTGGCAGCGATAAAGGTTGACGGACGGACAAGGGTCGCACTCAGCGGATATGCCGCATATCCGTTTCGCTCTGAGGAATTTGAAAATACATTAAATCAGCCTGATGTACCCATGGTTGACAGAGTAAAGCAAGCTGTCGATTCGGTGCGAGACAAAGCGATTTGTGACGTGAACGGCTCAAAGGAATACAGGAGCTTTCTCTTGGAGAATGTGTTGCAAGACATTTTAACGCATTTGGAGGGCGATCAATATGTGCAAGTCAGAGATTAAATTAAAGGTAAACGGTGAAGAACGGTATGTATTCGTGCGCCATGCAGACACATTGCTGTATGTATTGCGCGAGTCTTTAGGTTTGCTTGGCGCGAAGCCCGGATGCTTACAAGGCGATTGCGGAACGTGTACCGTTCATGTCGATGGCGTTGCCATGAAATCATGTCTGATGCTGGCAATCGAAGCAGTCGGCAAGGAAATTACGACGATTGAAGGGTTACGGGATTCGTGCGTACAAAAAGCGTTTATTGAGCAGTTTGCCTTTCAATGCGGCTATTGTACGCCCGGCTTTATTATGAAATGCGAGGCTTTGCGAAAGCGTCATCCGCAGGCAGATGATGAGCTGATTCAAGAGTGGCTGGAATCGAATATTTGCCGTTGCACAAGTTACCAAGAGATCAAACAGGCGGTAAAGCAAATTCTCGCACAATAGGGCAAGTCTACAAAGATAGGAGTAAAGAATAACGCAAAACAGAACATATGTTTGACTGATCGGATCAATTATGATATTCTATTGCCACAATCATAATTAGTATTTTGCAAATCTGCATATGAAAAGAGTGGTGGCAATGGAGTTACAAGAAAAGTTGGCGATTTTGACGGAAGGAGCAAAGTATGACGTATCCTGCTCTTCCAGTGGGAGCCAACGGTCGAAGAAAAAAGGTCATTTAGGTGATACGGCGCAGTGTGGTATTTGCCATAGTTGGGCGGATGACGGCAGATGTATATCGCTGCTGAAGATTTTGTATACGAATTACTGTATTTTTGACTGTGCGTATTGTGTCAATCGCGCATCGAATGATGTTCGGCGTGCGGCGCTGACACCGGACGAGTTGGCGACGCTGACGATCGAGTTTTATAAACGTAATTATATAGAAGGTCTTTTCCTCAGTTCCGGTGTGATTAAGAGCCCTGATTATACGATGGAATGTCTCGTGCAGACATTGAAGTTGCTGCGTGAACGGTACAAGTTCAATGGCTATATTCATGTAAAGGCAATTCCCGGGGCAGATTCGCGATTGATTCAGCAAGCCGGGATGTATGCTGATCGAATGAGTGTCAATATAGAGTTGCCGACACTTGATAGTTTGCAACTGCTGGCACCGCAGAAGCAACGCAATATGATCGTTGAGCCGATGAGGTATATCAGTACCCAAATAGCCCAATACCAGGAAGAAAAGCGTCATTTCAAAAAAGTCAAACAATTTATCCCGGCAGGACAGAGTACGCAATTAATTGTCGGTGCGACGCCGGAGAAGGATTATCAGATTCTGCGTTTGACAGAAGGTCTGTATAATCAAATGCAATTAAAAAGGGTGTACTATTCGTCGTATATCCCGATGGGTAACCATCCGAATTTGCCGGCAGTCAGCAATTCTTCACCGATGCGTGAACACCGTTTATACCAAGCAGATTGGCTGTTGCGCTTTTATGGATTTGACGTAGAAGAGTTGTTTAACAACAATGCCGATCGGAATCTACATATGGCAATGGACCCTAAGTGTGACTGGGCGTTACGGAATTTGCAGCATTTTCCGGTGGAAATCAATCGAGCCGATTACTCCATGTTGCTGAAAGTCCCGGGAATTGGCGTTAAATCGGCGAAGAAAATTGTCATGGCAAGAAAATTCACGAGTATTCATTTTGATGCGTTGAAGCAAATGGGTGTAGCAATGAAAAGAGCGCAGTATTTTATTACATGCCAAGGGCGCTATTACGGGGAAATTCCCCTTGATGAGCAGCGGGTGCGAGACCGTCTGACTTTGTATGAGGGGCAGCAACTATCGTTTTTTTAATAGCACACAGCGTTATTCACTGAGATATTTACAAAAATCAAGAATAGAATCAAGCGGAAATGGGACAGGCGGAGGTGGCAGGACGGTGTTTCGATATGTTTATGACGGAAGTTTTGCCGGTCTTTTGACGGCTTTATATTATATTTTCCATAGAAAAGAAGTTCCCTATGAAATTGTGTCTCAAGTTGATAGTGGTAACGATTCTATTTTGCAAACGCGTGTAGTTGAGACGGATCAGGCGATAGCGGACGATGTGTATCAGGGTCTTGTGCGGAAGAATTCCCGCCAAATCGCCAGAGATGTCTATTGTTTGTACCTCTCGGAACAACCGGGATTTGAAATTTTGCTCTACGATTTTTTGAAGAAAATAGGCAAGTATGGAAGTGCCTATGCGAGCAATACGGCAGATCAGACGATGTTACAAGTTTACAAAACAGTGAGAAAGGTGCAGAGCGAGCGTCATCGGATGCTCGGATTGTTGCGTTTTAGAAATTTGCAAAATGATATTTTATACGCGAGTATGGAACCGGATCACAATATTGTAGAGTTAGTTGCCCCGCATTTCGCCGAGCGGTTGGCGGAACAATTGTGGATTATTCATGATTGTAAACGCAGCCGCGCTGCTTTCTATGACGGAACGCAGTGGGTAATCGGTTACTTACAGGGGACACAGGCTTTGTCCGATATGCTGGATGACAATCAGTTGTATGAGATGTTATGGAAAACGTATTTTGCGCATATCGGCATTGCCGGTAAGCAGAACCCAAAATTGCAAAAGCAGCATTTGCCTGGGCGATATCGGAAGCATATGACGGAATTTTTTAGGAATGAAAATGAAAAAGTGGATTAAATTTGCAGGATTTTTGCAAAAATAGCCGTATATAAACAGTAAAGAGACATATATTTGATTGTGATGGTCACGGATGACCAAATGCCGCGGTGCCATGGACGGCAACGGTCACGGATGACCTAGTGTCGCGGTGCCATGGACG
Source organism: Bacillota bacterium (assembly GCA_023388635.1). Taxonomy (GTDB): domain Bacteria; phylum Bacillota; class Bacilli; order Desulfuribacillales; family Desulfuribacillaceae; genus JAEWFW01. The sequence goes on along the minus strand of JAEWFW010000051.1, from coordinate 45,151 downwards.
GCAAGGAGCGACCAAGGAGCGACGATGTTCGAAGGAAGGAGGAAATACTATCGAACAAGTATGTGTAGGGATTGATCTCGGAGGATCGAAGATAAAATTAGGGTTGTTCGATTTAGCAGGTACGTGTATACATGAGTTACGGATGGATACACCGATTGAGCAGGGATATGAAGGTGTTTTACGTGTTTTTTCACTGATGATAGAGGAAGTTCTCCAGCAAACAGGCAGATCATGGGAAAATATACAAGGCATCGGCATTGGCGTCCCTGCTTTTATTGATTATAAACATAATGTGCTTTTACATGTTACAAATCTCGGTTGGCGGAATATACATTTAAAAAGTGACCTAGAGAATATGTGGCACAAGCCGGTATTTATCGATAATGATGCCAATATGGCGGCGCTGGGAGAGCTGTGGTACGGTGCTGGGCAGGATGCGGAAGATTTTCTGTGTTTGACAATTGGGACAGGTATTGGCAGCGGAATTATCATCGGACGCAATATCTACCGCGGGCACATGGGATTAGCGGGAGAGATCGGGCACATATCCCTTTCCAAATCGAAAGACAGAAAATGCAATTGTGGCAGATACGGTTGTTTGGAGACAGAGGTTTCCTCGAGAGCGATTGAATTGGATGCACTGGAACTCGTGCAGAAACGGAAAAGTGTCAAATTGCTTTCTGAATACCGCAAGCAGGGGCGGATTTCTGCTAAATTTATCATAGACCAGGCACTGGCGGGTGATGAAGATTGCCGGAGGATTATCTCGCACGCGGGAACTGTACTGGGAATGGAGTTGGCAAATATTGCCACAATTTTGAATCCACAGAAAGTGATTATTGGTGGAGGCATATCGGCGGCAGAGCATATATTGATGGGACCATTGATTGCCGCTTTTCGTAGTGTCGCATCGCCATTAATCGCAGAGCACACGGAGATTGTCTTGGCGCAACTGGGTAATCGTGCAGGTATCCAAGGAGCGGCAGGCATGGCAATTCACGGGATTTCGCCGCAGGGGGGAGCGCGGGCAATCCATATACATGATGCAATGGAGATAAGGGAAGCGACGGCAAAGGAAATGAAAGATGCAGCAGCAATGGACATGAAAGAAACAACAGAAATAGAAGAGGAATCGGAAATGAATAACGCCAATTGATGGAGCAGAAGCTGGCGAATGAGAGAGGAATTGTATGGAGATGACGTACAAATCTTATAAAATCTTAGGTGCACATATTACTACAGAATCTGGCAAGCTTGGTATTCGTTTTTCTGTCTGGGCTCCGCAAGCACAAGCCGTTGGTATTATCGGCAGTTTTAATGGTTGGAACAGTGCTGGGTATGATATGGAAAGAATCTCGCAAACTGGTATTTGGTCACTGTTTACGAGTGATGCGCAAGTCGGAGATATGTATAAGTACGAGATTACCACTGACGACGGACAAATCCTGCACAAAGCCGACCCATACGCTTTTTACAGCGAAGTTCGCCCAGGGACAGCGTCTATTATTGTAGATTTGTCGAGTTATGTGTGGGAGGATGACGAATGGTTTGCAAGCAAGCGAGCATCTTATAAACAGCCGATGAATATATATGAAGTTCATCTCGGATCATGGAGAAAGCATGCAGATGGCACGTTTTATACATATCGCGATTTAGCTAATGAATTAGTCGACTATGTCGTATATATGGGTTACACGCATATTGAGATTCTGCCGGTTATGGAGCATCCCTTTGACGGTTCATGGGGTTATCAAATCACCGGCTACTATTCGATTACCAGCCGATATGGAACGCCGGAAGACTTCATGTATTTCGTTGACTGCTGTCATCAACAGGGTATTGGTGTGATTCTCGATTGGGTTCCCGGGCATTTCTGCAAGGATTGCCACGGCTTGCGCTTGTTTGACGGCAGCGCGCTCTATGAATATGCAGATGAAAAGCGAGCCGATACAGGCGAATGGGGGACGTTAAGTTTTGATTTCGGCAAAGCGGAAGTGCGGGAGTTCCTGATATCGAATGCGCTGTTTTGGCTGGATGTCTATCGTGTTGACGGATTACGCGTTGACGCTGTGGCAAGTATGCTGTATCTTGATTTTGGCAAAGGACCTGGAGAATGGCAAGCGAACATCGATGGAGGCAGAGAAAATCTCGAAGCGATTTTCTTCTTACGTGCTTTGAATGAAGCTGTTTTTGCAAAATATCCGTATGCGCTGATGATGGCGGAAGAATCGACGGCTTGGCCGCTTGTCACGTATCCCACGGATGTCGGGGGTCTCGGCTTTAATTACAAGTGGAACATGGGCTGGATGAACGACATGCTAGAGTATATGGAGACGGAGCCTGAGTATAAAAAATATCATCATAAGAAAGTCACATTTTCGTTTTTTTACGCTTTCTCGGAAAACTTTGTGCTGCCACTATCACATGACGAAGTTGTGCATGGCAAAAAATCGCTGCTCGACAAAATGCCTGGTGACTATTGGCAGAAATTCGCTAATTTGCGCTTGTTTATCGGCTATATGATGGCACATCCGGGGAAGAAGTTTTTATTTATGGGTGGAGAGATTGGGCATTTCATTGAATGGGATGATCGAAAAGAGCTTGACTGGTTTTTGCTTGATTACGAGAAACACCGGCAGGTCCATCAGTATGTGCGGGCACTGAATTTATTTTACAAGACGGAACCGGCATTATGGCAGGAAGATCATGATTCTTCGGGATTTTCTTGGATTGACGCCGATAATGAGCAGCAAAGTATTATTGTCTTCCAGAGGCTTGATTCCCAGGGGAATTATGTCGTCGTCTTATGCAATTTTACTCATCAAACATATAAGAAATTCAAAATCGGCGTGCCGGATTGCTTGAATTTTCGCGAGATTTTCAACAGCGATGCGATCGAATACGGCGGTTCTGGGGTGAGCAATACGAAACTTTTAAAGGCGGTAAAAAAGCCATGGCATAATCAAACATATAGCTTGGAGTTGACTGTACCGCCGCTGGCAATTGTTGTTTTACAACCTGTGGGTTATGAGAGGAGTGTAAAAACATGCACAAAAAACAATGTGTAGCAATGCTGTTAGCAGGGGGAGAAGGGCGGAGATTATCGCCGTTTACGTCGACAATCGCTAAGCCAGCAGTGCCTTTTGGGGGGAAGTACCGCATTATTGATTTTACGTTGAGTAATTGTGCCAATTCCGGAATCGATACGGTGGGAGTGCTGACACAATACCGTCCGCTTTTATTGCATTCCTATATTGGAATCGGCAGTCCATGGGATTTGGACCGCAGACACGGCGGGGTGACGCTTTTACCGCCGTATATGCACCAAGAGGGCGGGGACTGGTACAAAGGCACAGCGAATGCAATTTATCAGAATATGGGGTTCATCGATCAGCGCCAAGCGGAGTATGTACTTGTCATTTCAGGAGATCATATTTACAAAATGGATTATTCAAAAATGCTGCAAAATCACGTTGACAGTGGTGCGGAAGCGACGATTTCCGTGATTGAAGTAGATATGTCTGATGCTTCGCGTTTCGGCATTTTGACTGTCGAAGACGAAAACCAAATTGTCGATTTTGAAGAAAAACCGAAAAATCCTAAGAGCAATCTCGCTTCTATGGGAATTTATATTTTTAACTGGAAGCTGCTGAAAGAGTATTTGATCCTTGACGAAGAAAACAAACAATCGACAAATGATTTCGGCAAGGATGTCATTCCGGCAATGCTGTATGACAACCGCAAACTGCACGCCTATTTTTTCGAAGGATATTGGAAGGACGTCGGAACGATTGATAGCCTGTGGCAGGCAAATATGGATTTGCTGGAGGATCAGCCGGAGTTTGATCTATATGATTCAGCTTGGCGCATTTATTCCGTCAATCCCAACCAGCCTCCCCAGTACATAGCGCCGACGGCGAATGTATCAAGCTGCCTGATCAACGAGGGATGTATCGTGAAAGGCAAAGTCGTGCATTCGGTACTTTTTTACGGGGTATCGGTGGGTGAACAGACTTTAATTCGTGACTCGATTATTATGCCTAATGTGAAAATCGGACGGAATGTGGCAATTTATAAAGCAATTATCGGCGAAGGTTCAGTGATCGGCGACGGCGTAATTATCGGGGCACCGGAGTCGGATGAGATTACGGTGATTGATAATAATTCAGCGCTACATGCGACATATACAGATATACATCAAAGGGAGGTATCGGTGTGAGCCAAATGATGGGTGTGATTAATTTAATTCATGAAGGGGAAGAGCTACAGGATTTGACGATGTTTCGCAGTAGTTCATCGGTGCCGTTTGGCGGCAGATATCGTTTTATTGATTTTATGCTGTCAAGTATGGTCAATTCCGACATCGCGAATGTGGCGATTTTGGCGAATAAAAAATATACTTCTTTGATGGATCATATTAAAAACGGCAAAGCGTGGGATTTAAGCCGTAAGCGCGACGGACTGTTTTTATTGCCACCTGCTGATTACGATAATTTCCCGGGGTTAGATGGTGATATCAAAAATTTTTACTGGCATTTGGATTATTTCTATCGTTGCTCACAGGAATATGTGGTGATTTCCGGCAGTCATATATTAATTAATATTGATTATCGCGATGTACTTGAATATCATATCAATCAAAATGCGGATATTACGCTCGTTTATACTGGGGCGGATAATTTTCGTTCCGATGTATGTCATAAATATACGAAAATTGTTGATAGTAATGAACAGGGGTATATTACGGGCGTAGAAAGCCGCGAGTGTTTGCCTGATGATAACATTTCGCTCGATATGTATATTATGAAGCGGTCGTTGTTTATTGAGTTGGTTGAGACTTCGATGATCCGCGGATCTAAATATTTCACCGACGATGCCGTTATCAAAAACATATCACAGTATTGTGTCGCCGGGTATAAGCATGTCGGTCATATCGCGCCGATGTATTCGATCAACGATTATTATCGTCATAGTATGGAATTGCTTGATTCGAATGTGCGCGAGCAATTCTTCCATTCCCCGGGCACTATTTACACGAAGGTTAAGGATGAGCCACCTTCGAAATACACCCACGACGCCGATGTGCGCAATTCGATGATTGCCAATGGCTGTCACATTCAGGGTAAAATTGAAAATAGTATTTTGTTCCGCGGTGTTAAAGTACATCCGGGGGCGATCATCAAGAACAGTATCATTATGCAGCGTTGCGAGATCGGCAAAAATGCCGTATTGGAAAATGTAATTCTCGATAAAGAAGTGTATATTGCCGAAGGTAGTTCTTTGGCGGGAAAACATGGTGAACCCAAAGTCGTGGCAAAGAAAATGGTCATTTAACTTCAACAGAGACAAGGGACGTGTTCTAATGAGAGTATTGATGGCAGCATCAGAAGCAGTTCCTTTCGCGAAAACGGGCGGCTTGGCAGATGTGATTGGATCATTGCCTAAAGCATTACGCGGTGAGGGCTGTGACGTGCGTGTAATTATGCCGAAGTACGGCACCATAGCGGAAGAGTATAAACAACAAATGCAATTTGTGACTTCGATTACGGTGGATGTCAGTTGGAGGAAGCAGTATTGCGGTATCGAGCAAATGGATTATGGCGGTATTCGTTTTTATTTCATCGACAATCAATATTATTTCTATCGTGAACGGATATACGGTTTTTTCGATGAAGCCGAGCGCTATGCTTTCTTTTGCTTTGCCGTATTGGCTGCCATCCCTCATCTTGATTTTCAACCGGATATTATCCATTGCCATGATTGGCAGACGGCATTGATCAGTGTCTTTCTACACACCAAATATAAGCATCAATTGGATTATCAGCGAATGAAAACGATATTGACGATCCACAACCTACAGTTTCAAGGGATGTTTGACGCAAGGATTAGCGGGGATATTCTCGGGTTGGACGAAGGACCGGGAGACGCCGACCGCGTGTATTTTAACGGAGATGTCAACTATTTAAAAGGCGGGATTGTGTCTGCGAATGTTGTCACGACCGTCAGCAAAACGTATGCGGAGGAAATTACACATGCGTATTATGGAGAGCGGTTGGATGGAATTTTGCGTGCACTTGGCACAATTCGCGGTATTGCCAATGGAATTGATTATGAAGAATATGACCCGATGACCGATAAGGCGATTCCTTTTAACTATGAAAATTCGCCGGAGATGAAGAAAAAGAACAAACGAGCTCTGCAAGAGCGGCTCTATTTGCCGGTGGATGAGGATATACCGCTGCTGGCAATTGTCTCGCGTCTTACACCGCAAAAAGGACTGGATTTAATTGCATGTGTCTTGGATGAGATTTTGCAGGAACGCTTACAGTTAGTCATACTGGGAAGCGGTGAGGCTCGTTATGAGAAAATGCTCACCGAAGCGGCATACAGGCATAAAGAGAAAATGGCAGTGAAAATTCGCTTTGATGAACGGTTGGCACGGCTAATATATGCGGGCTCCGACATGTTTCTGATGCCTTCGCATTTTGAGCCGTGTGGGTTAAGCCAATTGATTGCTTTGCGCTACGGAAGCATACCGATTGTCAGGGCAACAGGAGGATTAAAGGATACGGTGCAACCGTATAATGAGCATAGCCAAGAGGGAAACGGATTCGCATTCACGAATTACAATGCACATGAAATGTTGCGTGTGATTCGACACGCCCTAAATTTTTATCAAGATCCGGTAGTATGGAAACAAATTATAGGCAATGCTATTAAGAGTGATAATAGTTGGCACAAAACTGCCGGAGATTATTTGAAAATCTATGGTGAGATCGCCGAACAGGAGGTATAGTGTGTTTGCCGATAAAGAACAATTTAAATCGGAATTTCAAAAAAAGTTACTCGTTCTGTACGGTACGACCGTAGAAGAAGCGTCGAGCTATGACGTGTACAACACGTTAGGCGTGATGTTTCGAGAACATATTAGCGAAAAATGGGCACAGACGAATACGTATTATAAAAATAACAAAGTCAAGCAGGTGTACTATTTTTCTTTAGAGTTTCTGCTCGGTAGGTTAATGGGCAGTAATTTGCTGAATTTAGGGATCTATCAAATATGCAGAGAAGGATTTCAAGAGTTGGGCATTGATCTGCAAGCGATCGAGGAGCAGGAACCGGATGCCGGTCTGGGAAATGGCGGACTTGGGCGTTTGGCGGCGTGTTTTCTCGATTCTTTGGCTTCACTGCAACTGCCCGGTCACGGTTGCGGTATTCGTTACAAGTATGGCTTGTTCGAGCAGAAGATCGTCAACGGCTATCAAGTGGAATTGCCGGATAATTGGTTGAAAGAAGGCAATGTGTGGGAAATTCGCAGAATTGACAAGGCTGTGGAAATTCGTTTCGGAGGTCATGTGACGAATCATTATCATGACGGTCGATTGCGTTTTCAGCATGAAAACTATGAAGCGGTGTTGGCAGTTCCTTATGACATGCCGATTGTCGGTCATAATAGTGAGGTTATCAATACACTGCGTTTGTGGTCCGCCGAGACAATTCTTGATTCAATTGATGCCTATGCGCTCAGCACATACGATCATCGAAAAATCATTGAACATAAACGGGCTACGGAAGCGATTACGGAGTTTCTGTATCCTGATGACAGTCACATTGAAGGACGTACATTGCGTTTGAAACAGCAGTATTTTTTTGTGAGCGCTGGCATTCAAAGTATTTTACGTACGTTCAAAAAACAGCAACTGCCATGGCATGAATTACCTGACCATGTGGCGATTCATGTCAATGATACTCATCCGGTGTTGGCAATTCCCGAGTTGATGCGCATTTTGTTAGACGAAGAGGCGCTAGGTTGGGAAGAAGCGTGGGATATTACGCAACGAACAATTTCTTATACGAATCATACGACGTTATCGGAAGCGCTGGAGACGTGGCCGACAGATATGGTGCGCTCATTGTTACCGAGAATTTACATGATTATTGAAGAAATTGACCGGCGTTTTCATTGGCAGATTGATTCACTCCATGGCGCACAACAAATGATGCGCAACAAATTGGAAATCATTCATTACGGGAATATCCGTATGGCAAATCTCGCTGTCTTAGGCAGCCACAGTGTCAATGGAGTGGCACAAGTCCACAGCGATATTCTCAAACATCGAGAGATGAACCATTTTTATCAATTATTTCCCGAAAGATTTAACAATAAGACGAATGGCATTACCCATAGAAGATGGCTGATGAAAGCCAATCCGCAGTTGGCGTTGGCGATTACCGATGCAATTGGCATGGAATGGATGCAAGATACGACATTGCTCAAGCAGTTACAGTCATTCTCTGACGACCGGAGTTTTCAGGATAAAATCAGCGGCATAAAGCGCCAGAACAAAGAATATCTCGCACGCATGATCTATGAAGATTACGGTATTCCCGTGAATGTCGATTCGATCTTCGATGTGCATATTAAACGCTTGCATGCTTACAAGCGGCAAGTGTTGAATGTGTTTCATATCATGGATTTGTATGATCGGCTGAAACAGAATCCCGATTTAGATATACCTGCAAGGACATTTATTTTCGGAGCGAAAGCAGCGCCGAGTTATCATTTTGCAAAAAAGGTCATCAAATTAATTAATACAGTGGCAAAAGTGATTAACAGCGATAAGACGATTGGCGATAAGATAAAAGTTGTGTTTTTGGAAAACTATCGCGTATCGTCGGCGGAGATTATTATTCCGGCGGCTGATGTCAGTGAGCAAATTTCCACAGCGAGTAAGGAAGCGTCGGGAACGGGCAACATGAAGTTTATGATGAATGGCGCGATTACGATTGGTACACTCGACGGTGCAAATATTGAAATCGAGGAAGCAGTCGGCAACGACAATATCTTTATCTTTGGTTTAACACCTAATGAAGTAATGCATTATTATCAGCACGGCGGATATAGTTCACAGGATATCTATAATGCACATCATCGAGTCCGTAAAGTGATGGATCAATTGATCCATGGAATTTTCGCGCAATTAGCGCCGGAGATTAGAGATGTGTACAATTCGCTGTTATATGATAATGATGAGTACTTCGTTTTGAAGGACTTCGTCCCTTACGTCGATACACAAGATCAAGTGGGGCGCGCGTATGCGGATAAAAATCGATGGATTCGCATGGCAATTCACAACATTGCCTGTTCCGGTAAATTTTCCAGTGATCGTACGATCCGTGAATATGCGTCAGATATTTGGAACATTTCACCGGTGTCAAAATAGAGTGAGCGGGGTGACGTTGTTGGAAAATGCGATTTTCCATGATTCATATGACGAGGCATATCGGAAGCCGTTTGGGGCAGTCTCTTGCGGTGAGACTGTCTCTTTAGCTGTGACCGTTGACAATTCCGAGCAAGTCCGAACGGTGCGTTTACATGTGTATACCGATGGGGATCAGCAATCACATGAGTTACCTATGGAGTGCGTACTAAAGGGTGAGCAACGGAGCCGTTACGAGGTGATGTTCTCGGCACCAGAGTGCCCGCAACTGCTGTGGTATTTTTTTGTGCTTGAAAAGCATGACGCTTGCGTATATTACGGCAATGCGTCTCAAAAAGGCGGAATCGGTGGAGTCACAGCAGGCGAGCAACCGCCGGGGTACCAAATTACAGTGTATGACCGCACGACGGAGACGCCGCAATGGTATAAGCATGCGGTGATGTATCAAATATTTGTCGATCGCTTTTTTAACGGCAATGAACATGGTAGGATCGATCATCCCAAGAAAAACAGCGTATTGCACGCTCATTGGGACAACGATCCCTATTATATACGTGATGTAAAAACGGGTCATGTGGTGCGCTGGGACTTTTTCGGTGGCAATCTCCTCGGTGTCATGAAAAAATTGCCGTACTTGCAGCATTTGGGTGTCAGTGTACTGTATCTCAATCCGATTTTTGAGGCTGTCAGCAACCATAAGTACGACACTGGCGATTATCATAAAATCGATCCGATGTTTGGTGATAACGAATTGTTTCGTGAACTATGTGAGCGGGCGGCGGAGGCGGGAATCAAGCTTATTCTCGACGGTGTTTTCAGCCACACGGGCAGTGACAGTAAATATTTTAACAGAGAAGGCAATTATGATTCCTTGGGTGCTTACCAATCCAAGGAATCTCCGTATTTCCACTGGTATCGGTTTACCGATTATCCCCATGAGTATGAAAGCTGGTGGGGTGTCGATGTATTGCCGAACGTCAACGAAATGGAAAGCACATATATGAAGTTTATCATTGACAATCCGAATAGCGTGATTTCCCATTGGCTGAAAATGGGAGCTGCCGGATGGCGGCTTGATGTCGCTGATGAATTGCCTGATGAATTTATCAAGAAAATCCGCAGAGTGATGAAGAGATTCCATAAGGATACCGTGTTAATCGGTGAAGTATGGGAGGATGCGACGAATAAAGTCAGTTATGGTTCACGGAGAGATTATTTGCTCGGATCGTCACTTGATTCTGTGATGAATTACCCGTTTCGCGTTGCCGTACTCGATTTTCTCACTGGTAAACAGACAGCAAAATCGGTATATATGTCGTTGATGTCGTTGTTCGAAAATTATCCGCGCGAGTATTTTTACAGTAATATGAATATTTTGGGAACCCATGACACTGCGAGACTGCTGACATCGTTAGACGGAGATGAAGCGAAGATGAAGCTCGCCGTTTTGTGGCAGATGACGTTTCCTGGTGTTCCTTGTGTCTATTATGGCGATGAAGCGGGGTTAGTCGGCGGAGAAGACCCGATGAATCGCAAGACATATCCGTGGGGCAAGGAAAATGATCGTTTGATTCGGTGGTACCACACATTGATAGCTGTCAGAAATATGTATAACGTATTTCAAACGGGGAGTTTCATTCCTTTCTTTGCCGGTGATTCGGTGCTTGGCTATATTCGCCAGTGCGGAGCATCAGATGAATTTGCGAATACGGCGGATGCATTAGGTAATCAAATATTTGCAAATATGGCAATTGTCATCATCAATGCAGACGCAGAAGCATCACAGCATGTCAACGTCAATTTGCAAACACTGGGAATCGAGCTGAATGAACAGAACGCGATTTTCTATGACGTGCTGGCTAATTATCGGGAAATACGCTTGATTAACGGCACGCTATCATTGCAGTTGCCGCCGCAATCGGCAGTTGTATGTGTAGCTGATCGCTGGGCGCGGAAAGACGTAGAGCGGCGTCAGGCTGGTGTATTGCTGCATTTGTCATCGTTGCCATCTCGGTACGGAATTGGCGATATGGGTGAAGAAGCGTTGCGATTTGCCGATTTTCTGCATGCAGGCAAGCAGACCTTGTGGCAGATGTTGCCTTTGAATCCGTTGGGCTATGGAAATTCTCCGTATCAGTGTGACTCTGCTTTCGCGGGAAACTTCTTATTCATTGATCTCGAGCAGTTGGTGGAAGAAGGGGTATTGTTTTCCGAGGAATTAGAGCAAGGACGTGTGTTTTCCGATTCTGTTGTAGATTATGATGCAGTTGCCAGATGGAAGATGTCGATGTTGCGTAAGGCGTACAGACGCTATCGCCATCGTTGTACAGGCAAACAGAACGCAGTTAATATCAATCAAGAGTTCCAGCCATGTGAGGAATTCCGGCAATTTGAGCAGAAACATGTGCATTGGTTGGAGGATTACGGGCTTTATTCGGCGCTAAAGGGTCATTTCAGCCAACCATGGGTAGCATGGGATGAAAGCCTGCGTGTTCGTGTTCCAGATGTAATGAAAAAGTATCGGGAATTATTAAAAGAAGAAATTGCTTTTGTAAAATATACGCAATTTGTATTTTACAAGCAGTGGGAACGTTTATCGGAATATTGCCGAACGAAGGGGATTCAGCTAATCGGAGACGTACCGATCTACGTGGCACATGACAGTTGTGATGTTTGGGCGAATCAGGATTTATTCTTGTTAAATGAACAAAGATATCCCACATCAGTGGCGGGCGTACCGCCGGATTATTTCTGTGAGACGGGGCAATTATGGGGCAACCCGCTCTATGATTGGCAGATGATGAAGCAAGACCGCTATGCATGGTGGATGCAGCGCCTTGCACATATGCAGAGCATGTTCGATGTGGTGCGCATCGACCACTTTAGGGCATTTGCCGATTATTGGAGTATTCCGTCTGATAAAGTGACGGCGGTCGATGGAATATGGAAGCAAGGACCGGGAGAAGATTTTTTCCGTGAAGCACGTTCGCAGCTTGGTGCTATGCGCCTGATCGCCGAAGATCTGGGAATACTGTCACGGCAGGCAAAGGATTTGACGATACAAACGGGATACCCAGGGATGTCGGTGCTGCAATTTGAAATGGATGCCGACAAAAAACAAGCGTTTCCATTGCCTTTATATAGAAGAAATACTGTCGTCTATACGGGGACCCATGACAATGATACGGTACTCGGATGGTACGGTGAAAATCAGACAGAGTCACAGAATTTCGTATGTACACTGAATGAGAAAGATGAGATTTGTTGGACTTTTATCGAAAAAGTTTATGGCAGCGATGCAGAACTCGTTGTCATTCCATTACAAGATATTTTGTGTAAAGGAACCGAGGCGCGGATGAATGTTCCCGGTACAGTGACGGGAAATTGGACTTGGAGGGTGTTGCGCCACGAATTAACAGAGCAGAAAGCGCAACGACTCGCAGAATTTGCTGTTTTATTTAAAAGAGCAAATGCAGGAAACTGTTAAATATTTCGGAATATTTTGCGTAAAAGCAGGATTTTTCATTGATATAAAGAAATGTTTCCTTTAGAGAAAAAATCATTCAACAATCCTGTAGAAATAAGGTATAATGGGGGTATTATTTCTATATATATTGTTCAGGCAACGAGAAGATATATTATATAAATGGAAGAGGTGTTGTCATTTGGATACGAATCAATATCTGGATATGTTTATTGATGAATCGAAAGAGCATTTACAAGCAATGAATGAAAATCTGTTGCTTTTAGAGCAAAATCCGCAAAATATAGATATTGTCAAAGATGTATTCCGTTCTGCGCATACGATCAAGGGTATGTCGGCAACGATGGGTTTCGAAGATATTGCAAATCTTACCCATGAATTAGAAAACGTGCTTGATCAGATACGTAATAACATTCTCGTTATTACACCGGAGATTATGGATGTAATTTTTCAAAGCGTAGATTTATTGGAAAGCATGGTGTACTCGATTATCGAAGGGTCCGATGGGAAAGCGGACGTGGCGGACTTAGTGACACAATTAAAAGCAATCGCCAGCGGACAAGCTGCAAATCCGGTGAAATCAGCTAGCGCAACTGTGACTGTTGATGGAAATGCAGCCGGCAGTAGCCAAGAATTTCTCGGTATGCTTGATGCCTACCAAAGAACAGTCATTTCACAGTCAAAAAATTCGGGTTACAACGCATTACATATCAAAGTCACATTGAGTAAAGAATGTGTACTGAAAGTAGCAAGAGTTTTCATGGTGTTTGATGCGTTGGACACTTTAGGGGAAGTTATTTACTCGAAGCCCTCTGTTCAAGAATTGGAGGACGAGAAATTTGATCGCGATTTTCAAGTGGTGTTCATCACAAAAGAAGACGTCAATCAACTGAAGATGAAATTACAAAACATTTCGGAAGTTGCTTCCGTCGATATCAGTGCAGTTGATGCAGATGCCGAGCCCGGCAAAGCGGAAGCAGTGAGCGATACGGCACCTGTGGCAGACAAATCTGTCAGCCAAGTTGCGGCATCCGCCGGAACGTCAAAGGTGGCAGCGACGCAGGAAGCGGGTGCGAAAGGCAAGGCAGTAGGTAATAAAACGATTCGTGTCGATATTGAGCGTCTCGATGTACTGATGAATTTGTTCAGTGAGCTTGTCATTGATCGCGGCAGACTGGAGCAAATTGCCAGAGAGTTGGCGCACTCGGAATTGGTAGAATCCGTGGAGCATATGAGCAGGATCAGCGGTGATTTACAAAACTTAATTCTCAATATGCGCATGGTTCCGATTGAGCAAGTGTTTAACCGTTTTCCACGGATGATCCGTGATTTGTCCAAAGAATTGAATAAGAAAGTGGAACTTGATATTAAAGGCGCCGAAACGGAGCTCGACCGTACGGTGATTGACGAAATCGGTGATCCACTTGTGCATTTGTTGCGTAACTCGATTGACCATGGCTTAGAAATGCCGCAAGAGCGAATTCGCAAAGGTAAGCCGGAGACAGGTACGATTCAGTTGCACGCATATCATAGTGGGAATCACGTCTTTATTGAAATTACCGATAACGGGAACGGACTGAATCGTGATAAGATTGTCCGCAAAGCGATTGAGCGGGGTACGGTGACAGAGGAACAGGCACTACAATTGACGGATCAGCAAGCATATATGTTATTATTCCAGTCAGGTTTCAGTACGGCGGATGTAATTACTGATGTATCGGGACGCGGTGTCGGATTGGATGTCGTTAAAAACAAGATTGAATCCCTAAGCGGTCAAGTTCATGTGGAATCGAAATTGGGAGAATATACGAAGTTCCAGATTGAATTGCCACTGACACTGTCGATTATCCAGTCAATGCTGGTGCGAATCTGCGATGAGAAGTATGCGATTCCTTTGAGCTCGATTATTGAGACGGCAGTAATCTCGAGAAAAGATATTTATATGGTACAGGGTCAATCGGTCATTGATTTCCGTGGGCATATCGTACCGCTGATTTCTCTGGAAAAGGTATTCAAAATCCCAAGTGAAGCGAACGGGAAAGTGGATGACGTATCGGTTATCGTCGTGAAAAAAGGCGATAAGATGGCTGGGTTGATTGTCAACGAATTCATTGGGCAACAGGAAATCGTTTTGAAAAACCTCGGTACATATTTGCCAAGTGTATTCGCAATTTCCGGAGCGACGATTCTCGGCGACGGGCAGGTAGCACTGATTATCGATTGTAACGCATTGATTCACTAAAAAGTAACAGGCGTAGGGTGATAAACATCGATTCCATGCAATCGATGTTTATTTGCAAACGGAAATGGGGGAGCATGCTGTGAGAGTAGCGATAGATATCGGATATGGATTTGTCAAAGCGATGAATGAAAAAGGAGTGACGACTCGTTTTCCTTCTGTTGTAGCAATTGACCGCAGTACGAAGATGCGCAATATTTTGAAATTTCAAGACGAGGATTACACAGTAAGAATATGGGACACAGCGGATACGGCACAATATAAATCTTATCTCGTCGGCGATGCAGCGATGGTTGGTGGCAGCGGTATACGCACATGGGAAGATAAGGCGGTAGAGAATACAAACTTGCAGACATTAATCGCTACAGCTGCTGCTTTACTCTGCGGCGATGAAGAAATTGATCTGGCGGTCGGCTTGCCGTTGACGTACTACCGCGCGCAGAAAGACGAAGTTACGGAGTTGCTGCGCCAAATGAACGTACAAGTCGCGATCGGAGAACAACAAGCTAAACAAGTAAAAATACGCAGTGTATATGTATTCCCTCAAGGGGCAGGTGCATACTATGCAGCTTGCTTGACAATTGATGGTGAGGTACGCAATCCGCATCTCGTCAATTCTCCTGTGGGCTTGATTGATATTGGCTATCGTACGACAGACATTCTCGTAATGGCAAAGGGTAAAAAAGGTTTAATGCCGCGCGAGGATTTGAGCGGTGGAATCGATTTGGGAATGAAACACGCTTACCATATGATTCAAGATGATGTAGAAGAATTGGTCAATAAGACGGTCGACTTTTTTGCGATTGAGAAAGCGATTTTATGGGATAAAGGAAAATTCTTGCACAAAGGACTGGAAATTTCCCTCAAGGAATATGAATTTGCAGCCTATGAAGAGTTGGCGCAACAAATTTCCGCAAAGGTGAAGATGCGCTGGGGCGATGAACTTGACGGCTTATCGGCAGTGATTGTCGCAGGCGGCGGGGGCGAGTCGCTGGAACCGTATCTGAAATTAGCTTTCCCTTCATTGATTAAAATTGAAAATGCTGCGTTCGCCAATGTCGAAGGATTCCTAGCTGCCCAGGGTCTGTCACAGAGGAGAGCAAAAGTGTAATGAAAATATCGATTGATGTCACATGTCTGTCTCCAGAGGCGTATAGATTCTTGCAGCAAACTGAAAACCGCGAAGCATTAATTGTGGAAGCAATTGAAACGCATATTGCGCGCATGCCCGCCAGTCGACAGCAAGACGAAGACATTCGCGACATGTTATTACGATTAGAACAAAAAATTGACGGCTTATACCAACAGACAGATATAGCACAACCGTCACGCTCCAATAGCAAGCGAGTACTACCTCAACAGCATATTCCTTCCGAAAAGCCAATGATCCCATCGAAAGAAGAAGCCTTTGATCCGCAACAGGCAGTGGACGATTTAGCAAAAGCCCTTGAATTTTTCTCTTAGTCTGATATTATCTATTATTAAATCATGGAATATATTGTTGTTATATAACGAGAGTATTTTTTTGCCACAATATTCTCGTTGTTTCATTTAATATGTGGTTTCTTAAATTATTTACACTTTGTAATTGTAGAGAATTTAGGTGACCATATATGCGACGGACCAATATGTTAATTAAAAAGTATTACGGTTAATTAAATTTATGTGGGGAGTGGTCAGTATGAACGAAATGCAACAAACTGCTTTGGATAGAATGTCAGAATTGGTGATCCAGAATAGTCATATTAATTCGGACATTAGTGAAAAATATGATGTGAAACGCGGGCTGCGTAACAGCAACGGCACAGGCGTATTAGCTGGCTTGTCGAAGATCGGCGAGGTCCATGGATATATTGTGGATGATGGCGAGCAGGTACCGGATTACGGTAAATTATTCTACCGAGGAATTAATATTTATGACATTGTCAATGGTTTTCAGCGTGATGGACGTTTTGGTTTTGAAGAAGTCTGCTATTTGCTTTTGTTCGGTATGTTGCCTACGGAACGCAATTTGCAGGAATTTTCGCAATTTTTGGGGAGTTTACGGGATTTACCCGATGATTTCTCACACAATATGATTTTAAAAGCACCGAGTATCGATATTATGAATAAATTAGCACGAAGCGTATTGGCTGCTTATTCATATGATCACGATGCCGACGATATCAGTGTACAGAATATTATCAAGCAAAGTATGGAATTGATTGCGCGTTTTCCTACGATGCTCGCCTATTCTTATCAGGCAAAAGCGCATTATCATGGCAATAAGAGTTTATTTATTCATAAACCGCGTCCAGATTTGAGTACGGCGGAGAATATTCTGACGATGATCCGTCCTGATTGTGAGTATACAAAATTAGAAGCGGAAATTCTTGATTTATCCTTAGTTTTACATGCAGAACACGGAGGCGGTAACAATTCGACATTTGTTACACGTGTTGTGACTTCTGCGGGGTCTGATACGTATTCCGCGATTGCCGCAGCGATTGGTTCATTGAAAGGACCGAAGCATGGAGGCGCCAATTTAAAAGTTATGGCAATGATGGAAGACATCAAAGCAAACGTGAAAAATTGGGATAACCGCGAAGAAATCAGCCAATATCTCACTAAAATTATCAATAAGCAAGCGTTTGACGGCAGTGGCTTAATATACGGTATGGGTCATGCTATTTATACATTATCGGATCCGCGTGCTGTTTTGATCAAAGAAAAGGCGATTGAACTCGCTCAAGCAAAGCACCACGAGGAAGAATTGAATTTATATATGACAGTTGAAGAGTTGACTCCGGAAATATTTGAAAAAGTAAAGGGGTCGCGCAAAGAGATTTCCGCCAATGTCGACTTTTACTCAGGATTTGTTTACAATATCTTAAATATACCGCGTGAGTTATATACACCGTTATTTGCAGTCGGTAGAATGCCGGGATGGTGCGCACACAGGTTGGAAGAACAAATCACAGGACAGCGTATTATCCGTCCGGCCTATAAGAGCGTTGTCACAAAGCAGCGGTATGTGCCGATGTCTGACCGCGATTAAATCATCAAATAACATCATACCAATTTTAGTTTGAAGAACATAAACTAACCTTACTTACCGTAAAGCGGCAGATAAGGTTAGTTTTTTATTTGTGACAACAGCTTTTTAAAGGGATTTATGCAAATACTAAAGGCACTGGCATCGATGTGAAAGGTGGACAGAAAATTAAAATGAAAGGAGGGGGAAGATGAACAAAAAATTGGCAGCCGTTGTCTTGATTATAGCGTTTACACTGATGATGGTTTTAGTCAATCGGAATACGGTGACATCACAGGAAAATATGCCGCCGCAACCGGTCGATGGTGCGGAATTTTTTCAACGTAAGCCCCATCCTGTATCGAATTCCTTGTTACAGAGGCAGTTTCCTAATACACTGGTGTTACGGGGGTCTGCGGCACTAGATAAAATGGCATTGACGTTTGATGATGGACCTGACCCGCGCTTTACACCTCATGTGCTCGATACGTTGAAAAAATATGATGTGAAAGCGACGTTTTTTGTCATGGGATCGAGGGCACAAGCCTATCCGGATATTATCAAAAGAATCCAGGAGGAAGGGCATGCCATCGGCAATCACACATACTGGCACCCCAATTTGCCTAAATATGAACTGGATAGGCTACGCTGGGAAGTCAATGAGACAGAGAAGGTTCTCGATGAAATTATTGGTTATAAACCGCGACTATTTCGTGCGCCTTACGGTGCTTTGACAGAAGATATCGTTAAAGAAATGGAACGCACCAACCACACGATTGTCGGTTGGTCTGTCGATTCTTTGGATTGGCGCCAATTGCCGGTCGATGAGATCGCTAGAAATGTGCTGAGTAATATTCATACAGGAGCAATTATTCTGATGCACGACGGTGGTCATTGGACGATGAATCTGTCAGGCACTTATAAAGCACTCGATGAAATTATTCCCGCGTTGCAGGCGGAAGGCATGGAATTCGTTACAATTCCCGAATTGATCGGTTTACAAAAGCCAGCCAACCAGGGACAGCGAGAACTAAATAGGTGATATAGAAGTGATTCAATGCAATGATAAAGCCGCCCTAAGACTTCGCTTTTGTAAGCGGAGGGTTAGAAGCGGCTTAAAATTTATTTTATCTGATGACTAAACGCTACTCAGACTCGTTCGGCTTGGCTGGGATGTTTTAGGGAAGCTGTTCGCTCGTATGTCGCATTTTTTTGGACTTGACGTTGCGTTTAGCTTTGGCATTTGGTTCGGTATTGGGTGCGAAATCCGGTTCGGGATTTTTAGAAGATTCATCTGATCCGGTATCGGAATCGACCGGTACAAATTTATAACCGCTGATGCTGGCTGAGATAGTACCGTCTTCGTCAAGAATGTCTTGGCGTGTCACGGTGTAGAGGTGGAAGATGATAAACCAGACGAACGCCCAAGCCACATAATGATGTAATGAACGGATCATCATCGAATCACCAAACAATGATACCAGCCAACCGAAGTACGTTCCTTGGAAGCCTGTGGGATTGATTTCACCCTGTAATGCAAAGCCGGTTAAGACCATGATAATCGAGCCAATCCAAATGATGAAGAAGTACGTCAGTTGAGCGAGCACATTGTGTCCATGATGGAGAGTATGCTCTTTTTTCAAAAATGAGTAATATTTAAACGTCTCAATCCCGTCTTTAATAAACCCTTTGCGCCATGGCTTGAATTTAGCATATTCATTACCGGCGTATGTCCAATAGAGACGGAAAATCATGTTGGCGATGAATAACCAAGCTACAGCTTTATGAATTAGAACCATCCATCCCATCAGAAAATAGTTGGTAGCCTCACCCGGTTGGGAAAAGACCGGACGTCCAATATAGAAACCGGTTAGCAACAGCGCTACGATTAACAGCACATTTAACCAATGATAGAATCTGACCGGCCATTCCCAGATATATTTGGTTTCTTTCAGCATTTTTTCACCTCCGTCTCGTATCTATAGTATTGTCACGTTTCCTTGCGTCCTTTGTTTCAGGTCAAATATATGTGCCGCACACGCCAGACATGGATCAAAAGAATGGATGATGCGGATCAATTCCAACGGCTGTTCTTGATTTGCCATCGGCGCGCCGATCAACGCCGCTTCATAAGGACCGCGAACACCTTGTCCGTCGATCGGTGCAGCATTCCACGTCGTCGGTACAACAGCTTGATAGAGGCTGAAGCTGCCGTTGTTGATTTTCACCCAATGACCTAACGCTCCGCGTGGTGCCTCTGTATATCCAACACCGCTTGCCTGGGCAGGCCATGTTTTGGGATCCCATTTGGTATTATTAAATACGGAACTATCTCCCGCGACGATGTTGGCAATCAATTGGTTGTAGAAGTCAAGTAATTTGTGTACCATAAATTGTGCTTCTAAGCCCCTTGCTAGAGTACGCCCCAAGGCAGAATATAAAGCGTCTACCCCTAAATCCAATCTCTGCAGAGCGCTATCGACGATTTCTTTTAGCTCGGAATTACCTCTGGCATAGCCGACCAGTAGACGTGATAACGGTCCAACTTCCATTGGTTTCCCTTGCCATCTGGGAGTTTTAATCCAACTGTATTTTTCATCGACGTTCAGATTATCATATGGCGGGTATGGTCCGTTATAGCGGACTTTTGTTTGTCCATCCCAAGGGTGCAGTCCCGCACCGGTCTGATCATATTCAAACCATGCATGATCGACAAATTCCTGTACGTCTTGCGGATTTCTCACATCGACATCGTAAACTTCGTTGAGATTGCCATCGAGTATCACACCGGAAGGGAAAATGTAATCTTTTGAGTCTTGCCCCCCGTGGTTACCGAGCCCGCCGTACGTCAAGTGGTTGCGAACACCGCCGCCGTACGTCCAATCCCGGTAGTAGGAAGCTATGGCAAACAAATCAGGGATATAGACTTGCTCAACGAAGGCAATTGCCTTGTCAATTTCTCTTTTTACGAGATTTAGGCGTTCACTGTTAATCGTATTGTCGTTGTTCATGTTAATGGCGCAAGCCATACCACCGACCAGATAATTGGGATGGGGATTTTTGCCACCGAAAATCGCGTGTATTTTGGCGATATCCTTTTGCCAATCCAATGCTTCCAGATAATGGGCGAAAGCCATTAGATTTGCTTCCGGAGGAAGCAGGTAAGCGGAATGCCCCCAATACCCGTTAGTGAAAATCCCCACTTGTCCGCTTTCGACGAACCCTCTGAGTTTATTTTGCATATCTCGGAAATAGCCAACTGACGATTTCGGCCAATTGGAAATTGATTGCGCTAACTGCGATGTCGCGGCAGGGTCGGCATCTAATGCCGATATGATATCGACCCAGTCCAGTGCGTGGAGATGATAGAAATGAATTACATGGTCCATGACAAATTGGGTCGCCGTCATGATATCGCGAATTAATACAGCATTTTTGGGAACCGTGATTCCTAAAGCGTCTTCTACGGCATTGACCGCGGCGATAGCATGGATGTGTGTACACACGCCACAGATGCGTTGCATAAATGCCCAGCCGTCTCGAGGATCTTTTCCGTTCATGATCGTTTCCAAACCGCGAAAGGCTGTGCCTGAACTAAAGGCATTGGTGATTCTTCCGTCTTCCACGTCCACCTCCATACGCAAGTGTCCTTCTATGCGTGTAATCGGGTCAACTACTACTCGTTGTGCCATATATAGCCTCCTAACAATGGATATATTCTTTTATCTTTAGAATTCTGAAAGCAGCTCTGGTCTTCGGAATTCTTGTGTTATCATGCTGATCTTCGGAATTCTTAGGTTATTACGCTGATCTTCGAAATTCTCGGGATATTATGCTTTATCTTCTGGATCCTGGTGATATTTCGAATTTTTTTTCTCTCTGCTCTTAATGACACCGGTTGCGACACCATGTGCAACGACGCCGGCTGCGGTTACGCCGGCAATTGCCATCCCAATTTTATCGGGATCGCGGGGTACGACAGCTCCCGGGAATTTGGCATATCGCTCGTAGAACGGAGTGTTATCGACATACCAATTGTCTTCCGAGCATCCCATACATGGATGTCCCGATTTGACTGGCCAGCTTGTGCCGTCATTCCATTGAGTAATCGCGCAAGCGTTGTAAGTCGTCGGTCCTTTACAACCAACTTTGTACAGGCACCACCCTTGTTTATGTCCTTCGTCATCGAACGCTTCGACAAACATGCCGGCGTCGAAATAGGCGCGTCTGCTGCAATTATCATGAATACGGTGATTATAAAATGCTTTTGGTCTTCCTAAATTCGTCAATTCAGGTAATGTTCCGAAGGTGAGGTAATGAACGATTGTGCCCGTTATAACTTCGGCGATTGGCGGGCAGCCAGGGACGTCGATTACCGGGACATTGCGTACGATTTCTCGTACCCGCTTTGCTTGAGTCGGATTGGGGTAAGCTCCTTGTACGCAAGTATTGGTCGCGCATGATCCAAAAGCAATTACTGCTAATGCGTCACGTGCCGTTTCTTCTAACACTTGCTGTGCGGAATGACCTCCGATCGTCGTGTAGATGCCGTTGTCACCTACCGGGATTGATCCTTCGACCATTACGAGATATTCGCCGGGATAGTCGGTCATCGTCTTTAATCTAGCTTGTTCCACCGCGTGACCGGATGCGGCGGATAAAGTTTCGGAATAATCGAGCGAGATCATGTTAAACAACAAATCTTCCATCAGCGGATGGGCAGAGCGGATAAAGGACTCTATGCAGCATGTACATTCTTGCAAACTCAAGTAAATCACAGGAAGACGCGGTTTTGTCTCCAAGGCGTTTGCGATTTTGGGAACAAATGTGAGATCCAGCCCGAGCATGACAGCAATTGTCGTACAGCCTTTTAAGAAATCTTCCCTGCTGAAACCGCGCTTTTTCAATATTTCGTAATAGGTAGTTCGCATATCTATACCTCCATTGGTGTATGTATAGTAATATTTTTCACATAATATAGTAAATTTATACGGGAGCGGCTTGCGAAAAGCGGTGTGTATGGTATAAAGTAGAGGAGAGAGTAGGAAAATGAAAAATCTGAGTATCGTCAGATACGAAATTATCATTAAGGGAAGGAAGGGTTACATATGGCATTAGTTTCTATGAAAGAAATGCTGATGAAAGCGAAGGAAGGAAAGTATGCAGTCGGACAGTTTAACCTAAACAATCTTGAATATACACAAGCGATCTTATTGGCGGCGCAAGAAGAGAATTCACCGGTGATTTGCGGGGTTTCAGAAGGTGCGGCAAAATACATGGGTGGATTTAAATTGATCGTCAACATGGTAAAAGATTTGATCGAAGAATATAATATAACAGTTCCTGTCGCCATTCACTTGGATCACGGATCGAGTTTCGAAAAATGTGTGCAGGCGATGTATGCCGGTTTCACTTCGGTGATGATCGACGGATCGCATTTCCCACTGGAAGAAAATATCGCTTTGACGAAGCGAGTTGTTGAAGTAGCGCATTCACTGGGAGTTTCCGTAGAAGCGGAATTAGGTAGAATCGCCGGACAAGAAGACGACCTCGTCGTTACAGAATTAGAAAAGGCGTACGCAATACCGGCAGAATGTGAACAATTAGTGCGCGAGACAAATGTTGACTGTTTTGCACCGGCTCTGGGTTCGGTTCATGGTCCTTATAAAGGCAAACCACAGCTTGGTTTTGAGCGCATGGAAGAGGTTGGTCGTTTAACGGGGATTCCGCTCGTGCTACATGGCGGTTCGGGAATTCCTTTAGAGGACATTCAGAGAGCGATTTCTTTAGGAACAGCTAAAATCAACGTAAATACAGAGAACCAAATTACGTCCACAAAACGTATACGTGAAATTTTAGAAGCCAAGCCGGAACTTTATGATACAAGAAAGTTTTTAGGACCTGCGCGCGATACGATTAAAGAAACGGTAATCGGAAAAATCCGTGACTTCGGTTCATCGGGAAAAGCATAGACAAAATTATAAAGTAGAATTTCAAAGACTTGTCCATCGTCTGTCGGTGGGCAAGTTTTTGTTAGAAAGTAATTTACGAAAAAACGAGCTAAAATTCGAAAAGAATATTGTAGCGAACAAAAATGTGGTATAATTCTGTAATTATAGAAATTTAGTAAATTACGATGATTACGGTATCGGGAGGGCTCTATGTGATAGTATCGAAGTTCGGTGGTACATCGTTGGCGGATGCCAAGCAATTTCAGAAAGTGTATGAGATCATAAAGATGGAGCCAAAACGAAAATTTATCGTGGTTTCTGCTCCGGGAAAGCGTCATAAGGAAGATACGAAAGTGACAGATTTATTAATTGCCTGTGCACAGGCACAATTGCAACACGGCTCCTATGATGACGAGCTAGAGGCTGTTGTCGCGCGCTATAAGGAGATTGCCGATGATTTGCAAATCGGTGGTGAGATTATCGATGAAATACGTGCTGACATTGCACAGCGACTGATGGAGCGTGATGTCGATGAACAGCATTTCGTCGATATTCTCAAGGCAAGCGGCGAAGACAACAATGCTAAATTGATGGCGGCATATCTTCAAAGTCAAGGACTTGAAGCGAGGTATGTTTCACCTAAAGAAGCGGGATTGCATTTAAGTAATGATTGCGGCAATGCCACTGTGCTGCCGGAATCTTATGACAATTTGGGTAAATTGGCTAATGTTTCGGGGATTATTGTTTTTCCCGGGTTCTTCGGCTATACACCTGAGGGAGAACTTGTGACGTTTTCCCGCGGTGGTTCCGATATTACGGGATCAATTGTGGCAGCGGCGGTAAAGGCAGAACTATATGAGAATTTCACCGATGTCGATAGTGTATTCTCAGTCAATCCCAATATTGTCAGCAATCCACATCCAATTGACCAGTTGACCTATCGGGAGATGCGTGAATTGGCTTACGGAGGATTCAGCGTGCTGCACGCAGAAGCGTTGCGACCTGCTTACAAAGAAAAGGTCCCGGTTAGAATTAAAAATACGAATAACCCTGATTGTAAAGGGACGCTGATCGTTGCTGACAGACCTGTGGAGAATGTACCAGTGATTGGGATTGCCAGTGATACAGGCTTTTGTAGTATCTATGTGAGCAAATATCTCATGAACAGGGAAGTTGGGTTTGGACGTAAGTTATTGCAAATTTTAGAAGAGGAAGAAATTTCTTACGAGCACACGCCATCGGGAATTGACGATATTTCTGTTATATTGCGTGAACAGCAGCTTACAGGAACGAAAGAACAGCGAGTGATAAAGCGCATCAAGCAAGAGCTGGACGTAGATGATGTATCAATAAAAAGACAACTTGCCCTTGTGATGATTGTAGGAGAAGGCATGAAGCAGTCGATAGGCGTGGCAGCGAGAGCAACGAAAGCATTTAAGACAGCAAACGTCAATCTCGACATGATAAACCAGGGTTCATCGGAAGTCAGTATGATGTTTGGCGTCAATGCCGCCGATGTCAGTCGGGCAGTGAGTGCGTTATATAAAGAATTTTTTGGATAGAAAACGTTAAACAAAAATATTGACATCTGATGTTATATATACTATCATATAGGAAATAGAAGATTAGAACATTAAGTTGTTTGTAGGCAACGGCGTCTAAATTTATAGAGAAGTAAGACTCTATAAATTTAGACGCTTATTTAATATAATCGTGCTCACTAGAAACGGGGGTGGTAACATGACATTGACGAAACGGGATATCTTAGAAATTGCCAGAGATTTTGACGTAAAATTTATCCGTTTGCAATTTGCCGATTTTCTCGGCATCCCGAAGAATGTGGCAATATCTATCGATCAATTAGAACGCGCACTTGACGGTGAAATCGCTTTCGACGGCTTTCCCGTTCATGGCTTTGACACAGAAGGCGGAGGACAGCTGCATTTAATACCCGATACCGATTCGTTTGTCATATTGCCGTGGCGTCCCAAACAGGGGCAAGTAGCGAGAATGATATGTGATGTGTACACAGCCGATAAGCAGCCATATGAAGGATGCCCGCGCGTCGCGTTGAAACGAACTATTGCCGACGCACAAACGATGGGATATACGATGAATGCGGGAGCGGAAGCAGAGTTTTTTCTGTTTTTGACAGATGAAAAAGGAAAACCGACGACGATTACGCATGATAAGGCAGGCTATTTTGATATGTCGCCAATTGATCTCGGCGAAAATGCCAGGCGTGAAATGGTGCTGGCGCTGGAGCAAATCGGATTTGAAGTGGAATTGGCACATCATGAAACGGCAGCAGGACAGCATGAAATCAATTTTAAATATTCAAATGCGCTAGATATGGCAGATAAAATTATGACATTTCGCACGGTCATCAAAGTGATCGCCAGCCGTTTCGGTTTACATGCGACATTTATGCCCAAACCGCTTTCCGGGATTGAGGGCTCCGGGATGCATACGCATCAATCGTTGTTTGCCAATAGTGAAAATGTATTTTGGGATGCGCAGGCTCCGATGGAATTAAGCCATGCGGCGCTCTATTATATCGGCGGTCTGCTGAAACACGCGAAAGCGATTATGGCAGTGACAAATCCGACAGTCAATTCCTATAAGCGTCTTATCCCAGGATACGATGCACCTATATGTATCGCGTGGTCGACAAAAAGCCAAAGGGCGATTGTGCGCATTCCTGAAAAACGGGGGCAATCAACGCGATTGGAAATGCGCAGTCCCGATTCGGCGTGTAATCCTTATTTAGCGTTGGCAGTCATGCTGGGCGCGGGACTGGAAGGCATTCGCAAGCAAATGATGCCGCCGGCTCCGATCACTTGGGACGTGAATCGAATGACAGACAGAGAGAAACAAGCTGCGGGAATTGAATCTTTACCCGAATGTCTTGCAGATGCTCTGAAATATTTGCAGCAGGATGATATCATCCAAAATGTTTTAGGACCATATATCACAAACCAATTTCTGCAACATAAACGAATCGAATGGAATCAGTATCACTTTGCCGTTCATCAATGGGAGCGCGAACAATATTTATATAGGTATTAACGATGTCAAGGAACTGGTGGTGAATATGGGGGTGCTCGAATGTATAGCACGCGAATAATCATTGTTTCGAAAGACTCGAGTTACCGAGTGGGTTTGAAACGGTTGTTTATGCAATCAGGTCATTCGATTATTGGCGAAGCTGATCATCAATCCGCAGCCTTACGGCTGATAAAAAGTCGATTGTCGGATATTGTAATCGTAGACGGCGATTCAATCGATATAAATGTAGCTGAATTGACAGAGATTTTGGAACAGGATCCGTCGGCGGCAATGATCGTTTTGACGCAGCAGCTGCATGCACAGCTTGTAGAAAAAGCAAAAAACTCATGGATGTTTTATTACAGTCTGAAACAAGTGCCTGAACCAATGCTGGTTTCTAATGTGGAAGTGGCGGTAGCCAGTTTCAAACGCTCTAAGAAAATGGAGCAAGAAATTTATACATTGCGTAAAACATTAGAGACGCGAAAGCTTGTTGAAAAGGCAAAGGGATTATTGATGAATAAAATGCAAATGTCGGAGGAACAGGCATTTCGGCACATTCAGAAAATCAGCATGGATAAGTCACTGCCGATGAAAGATGTGGCACAGGCGATTCTGATTACTCACGATTCATAGTACCAATTTTATAAGGCTATAGGGCAACAGCAATGACGCTGTTGCAACACTCTACCGACAAAGACGTCGATAGGATACTCAAGATCAGTATGTATCTGGGTATTTCTGTCGGCGTTTTTTATATATTATTCAATTACTCGATACAAGGAGGGATGGAAGTAGACTTGTTGTAGCTGTCATCTTTGTGACAAACTTCAAAAATTAGGAGGAGATTTTATGAGACAGGTAGCGATTTATGGTAAAGGTGGTATTGGAAAATCAACGACGACACAAAACTTGACAGGTGCATTGGCTTCCGTACTCGGTAAGAAAATTATGATCGTAGGGTGTGACCCTAAGGCGGACTCCACACGCTTATTGCTCAGTGGGTTGGCGCAAAAAACAGTTTTGGACACATTGCGTGATGAAGGAGAAGATATCGAACTAGAAGATATCATGAAGCAGGGATTCGGCAACATCGATTGCGTTGAATCCGGCGGACCGGAACCGGGTGTCGGCTGTGCCGGACGCGGTATCATCACATCGATTAACATGCTGGAGCAATTGGGCGCTTACGAGAGAGATTTGGACTATGTGTTTTACGACGTATTGGGGGACGTTGTGTGCGGCGGTTTTGCGATGCCGATTCGTGAAGGGAAAGCTCAAGAGATATATATCGTTGCATCAGGCGAGTTGATGGCATTGTATGCGGCGAACAACATTGCCAAAGGGATTAAAAAGTATGCTGAAAGCGGCGGCGTGCGTTTGGGTGGGATCATTTGCAATAGCCGTAAAGTCGATAAGGAGCTTGATCTGTTGACTGCGTTTGCAGCGGAACTCGGTTCGCAATTGATCCACTTTGTACCGCGGGACAATATCGTTCAGCATGCGGAAATCAATCGAAAAACGGTCATTGATTTTGAGCCTGACTGTAATCAGGCACAAGAATATATCGCTTTGGCGAACGCGATCGACAGCAATAAAATGTTTGTCGTGCCGAAGCCGATGCATAACGACCGTTTGGAAGAGCTGATGATGCAATACGGATTCATGAATTTATAAACGAGCTGAAGGAGAGTGAATTCTATGTTAATGATAAAAGCGATTGTCAGACCGGAAAAAACGGGAGAAATTATGGCGGAATTAAGCGAAGCGGGCTTTCCGGCAGTGACAAAGGTCGATGTTGTCGGTAGAGGAAAGCAGCGCGGTGTCAAAGTCGGCAATGTCGTTTACGATGAAATTCCTAAAGAAATGCTGATTATTGTCGTAGAAGATGAGCATAAAGACGATGTGATTTCGATTATTTCCCGCAAAGGCAAAACAGGTCAAGCAGGGGCATTCGGTGACGGGAAAATTTTTGTCACGCAAGTAGAAGAAGTATACACGATCAGCAGCGGCTCCAAAGGGCTGTAAGGGGGTTTGTCATGAAAGAGATTATGGCAATTATCAGAATGAACAAAGTCGCTCAGACGAAAAAGGCTTTAATCGATGCGGGTTTCAGTGGGTTGACGGCTATGAGGGCAATGGGACGAGGAAAATTATTAAAAGATTTATCCGAACTCGATAAACTCGATGCCGCCCATGAAGAAATTCGCGAAAAATTTGTGGAAACACTGCTCAGCGGCGGCAGATTGGTTCCCAAGCGTTTGCTGTTATTAACTGTAGACGATGAACAGGTAAAAAAGGCGGTAGAGACGATTGTCGAGGTCAATCAAGAAGGGAATCGAGGAGACGGCAAAATTTTTGTACTCCCGTTATCGGATGTGATTCGCATTCGAACCGGTGAAAAAGGAAAAGACGCTGTTTAAATATTTGAATCAAAGGAGGTTGCTCGTATGGCACTTAGCAGAGAAGAAATAGAAAAACGCAAACAGGCATTGGAACATTTTCTCGATGAATATCCGGCGAAGACGAAAAAGAATCGCCGTTCGCATATCGTCGTGCGTGACTTGGAAGAGACACACCAGGAGATCGTAGCCAATACACGTACACTTCCGGGAATTATCACAAACCGCGGATGCGCATATGCCGGATGTAAAGGTGTTGTGCTCGGTCCGATCAAAGACATGGCGCATATCGTTCACGGACCGATCGGGTGCAGCTACTACGCTTGGGGGACGCGCAGAAATAAAGCAAAGTCGAAAGACGGAGAATTGAATTTGATCAACTACGCGTTTTCCACTGATATGCAAGAAAGTGACATCGTATTTGGCGGAGACAAAAAATTAGCGGCGATGGTTGAAGAAGTCATAGAGACGTTTAAGCCGAAAGCAGTGACGATTTCCGCCACTTGTCCCGTCGGGTTGATCGGTGACGACATCGGAGCTGTCGCTAAGGCTGCCGAGCAAAAGTTTGGCATTCCCGTGATGTCGTTCAGTTGCGAAGGTTATAAAGGTGTCAGTCAATCGGCTGGTCATCACATCGCCAACAACGGATTGATGCAAAGGGTTATCGGAAACAGCGATCTGGAAAAAGCGGAGGGTAAGTATCCGATCAACATTCTCGGTGAATACAACATCGGCGGCGACAGTTGGGAGATTGAACGCGTATTGGAGGACATCGGTTATCATGTCGTTTCTGTCATGACCGGCGACGGCTCCTATGAGCAATTGAAAAATGCCCACACGGCTGAATTGAATCTCGTACAATGTCACCGCTCGATTAACTACATTGCGGAAATGCTCGAAGAAAAATACGGCACGCCATGGCTGAAAGTGAATTTTATCGGTGTCCAAAGTACGGCGGAATCTTTGCGGAATATGGCGCAGTATTTCGGCGATTCAGAATTAATCCAAAGAACGGAAGAGGTGATCGCCAGAGAACTGGCACACGTAGAGCCGTTGCTGGAGCAATACAAAAAGATTTGTGAAGGCAAGACGGCGTTCTGTTTTGTCGGCGGTTCCCGAGGTCACCACTATCAGGGGCTGTTTAAAGAAATCGGCATTGACACGGTACTTGCCGGCTATGAATTTGCTCACCGCGATGACTATGAAGGAAGGGAAGTCATCCCCACTATCAAGGTCGATGCCGACAGTAAAAATATTCAGGAAATAAAAGTCGAAAAAGATGAAGAGCGTTACAGAATTAAAATTTCCGAAGAACGCTTGCAAGCTCTTAAAGCCAAGATTCCTTTAGGCGAATACCAAGGCCTGATTAAAGATATGAAGGACGGAACATTTATTGTCGACGATTTAAACCATTATGAGACGGAACAGTTTATCAAATTGCTTAAACCGGACATTCTCGCTTCCGGAATCAAAGACAAATACGTCATTCAGAAAATGGGCATTCCATCCAAGCAGTTGCATTCTTACGATTACAGCGGACCTTACGCCGGATTCAAAGGAGCACTCAAATTTGCTGAGGATGTGACAATGGGCTTTATGTCGCCGACATGGAATTATATGGTTGCTCCGTGGAAACGGGTTCCGGTATTAGAAGGTACAGTGACAGAGGGGAGAGATTGATATGTTAAATGCTACACCGAAAGAAATCACCAAACGTTTAAGCGGCGGCATGATCAATCCCGCCAAAACCTGCCAGCCGATTGGCGCGATGTACGCGGCATTGGGGATTCACGGATGTCTTCCCCACAGTCACGGTTCACAGGGTTGCTGCTCTTATCACAGAATGCATTTAACGAGACATTTTCGCGATCCAATTATGGCATCGACGAGCTCATTTACAGAAGGAGCGTCTGTGTTTGGCGGCGGCGCCAATTTAAAAACGGCCGTAAAAAATGTGTTTACGATCTATAACCCGGATGTGATCGCCGTTCATACGACATGCCTGAGTGAGACAATCGGTGACGATTTGCCGACGATTATCAGTCAGTGTGAAGTGCCGGAAGGCAAGCTTGTGATTCATACGAATACTCCGAGTTATGTCGGTTCTCATGTTACCGGTTTTTCCAATATGACGAAAAGCATGGTGCAGTATTTGTCAACAGCGACGGAAACAGTCAAGAAGGAGCAGGCGAATATTATCCCCGGCTTTGTAAATCCAGGAGATATGCGAGAATTGAAGAGAATTGCCAAACTGATGGATGTAAATTACATTTTATTTCCCGACACTTCCGGGGTTGTCGATTCTCCGATGACCGGCGAATACGAGATGTTTCCAAAGGGCGGGGCTACGGTTGAACAAATTACCGATGCCGGTAATTCTAAAGTGACGATTGCCTTAGGCAGTTTTGCATCCGCTGATGCGGCACACGCTCTGGAAAGAAAGTGTAAAGTATCGCCGAAAATTCTCAAGACACCGATCGGTATTCAAGCGACAGATGAATATGTCATGGCTTTGAGCAGCAAATTTGCCAAAGAGGTACCGGAAGCGTTGGAAGAAGAGCGTGGACAATTAGTAGATATCATGACGGACACACATTTCCATTTCCACGGCAAGCGCGTGGCAGTTTTCGGTGATCCGGACATCGTCATCGGTCTTACAGAGTATTTGCTCAGTCTGGGTATGATTCCTGCGCACGTATTGACAGGAACGCCGGGGGCAAAATTTGAAGCGGAGATCAACAGTATGTTAGAAGCGGCAGGCATTGAAGAACCAAACGTAAAAGCAGCCGGAGATTTGTTTACACTGCATCAATGGATTAAGAATCAACCGGTCGATTTGCTGATTGGCAACACGTACGGGAAGTACATCGCACGGGCAGAGGATCTGCCGTTTGTACGGGTAGGGTTCCCAATTCTCGACCGCAGTGTTCATTCGTACATGCCGATTGTCGGATATAAAGGCGCAATGCGATTGTTGGAGATGATCAGCAATGCGCTGCTGGAACGTCAAGATCGCGATGCCGACGATGCCGATTTCGAATTGGTCATGTAGGTATGTGGAGTTTGGTCATACAGATCTTGATGATTATGATTGCCTCAAGGTTTAGGGATGATTTTCATCCCTTGCCTAGTGGTTTTCAAAAGATTTTCAAAAGGTAGTGCAAAATCATGCGTGGTGTTCAAATGATCGCTGTGAATTGTTCAAAGAAATACAAGGAGGTGTGGGATATGGAAAATTCGGCAATCGTCAACAGAACGTTTTTGGATGAACGAGAAGATTTTATCCGCACAAAAGGTGTGCAAAAATCACAATTAAAATGTGACGAAGAGAGTATTGCCGGTTCCGTCAGTCAGCGCGCATGTGTGTTTTGCGGTGCCCGCGTTGTTTTAAATCCTATCACCGATGCCGTTCATCTTGTCCACGGTCCAATTGGCTGTGCAGCATATACGTGGGACATACGCGGGAGCTTGAGCAGCGGTTCGGAATTGTACCGCAATAGTTTTTCCACGGATATGAAAGAGAAAGATGTGATATTCGGCGGAGAAAAGAAACTGGAAAAAGCGATTGATGAATTGGTGGCAGAGTATAATCCCAAATTGATTTTTGTCTACGCCACTTGTATTGTCGGGGTAATTGGCGATGATCTGGAAGCAGTTT
The DNA here is from genome assembly GCA_023388635.1 of Bacillota bacterium. Lineage (GTDB taxonomy): Bacteria > Bacillota > Bacilli > Desulfuribacillales > Desulfuribacillaceae > JAEWFW01. Next base: position 12,135 of record JAEWFW010000051.1, on the reverse strand, counting down.
GCAGACAAAAGGCAAAGCAGTACAGTATTGAGGTTATTCCGGTACAGTCGAGCGGGTTTATCGGCAACAAGGCAGCCGGTTATCGGGCGGCATGTGACGCATTGATGAAGGTCATTGCTTACGATCAATCTCACATAAAGCCGGTTAATAATCACAAGACAATCAATTATTTAGGGGATTTCAATCTTGCAGCAGAAGCGTGGATCATTAAGAGCTATTTAAAGGAAATCGGTGTCGATATCAACGTCACATTTACGGGTGACGCTAACTATGATTCGCTAAAAAAAGCAACCGATGCGCAATTAAATATCATTCAGTGCGCCGGGTCAATGACGTATCTTGCGCAGAAAATGGAAGACACGTATGGCATTCCCTATATGCAAGTTTCGTTTTTGGGAATTGAGGACACGAAAGAATCGCTGCGGAAAATTGCGCGCTTTTTCCCCGATAAAGAGATGCAGCAACGCGTGGAGTCATTAATTTCCCGGGAAGTTGCACAAATACAGGAACAAATAAGTGCGTACAGTCAGAGCTTACAAGGCAAGAAAGCGGCTGTCTATGTCGGCGGCGGTTTCAAAGCGATTTCTTTGCTTAAGCAGTTTCGCGAACTGGGTATGGAAGTCGTCATGGTCGGCACGCAAACAGGAAAAAAAGAAGAATACCAAACGATTTCCGATTTGGCGGCGGAAGGAACAGTGATTTTAGATGATGCCAACCCTTCGGAATTGGAAAAGTTCATGACAGAGAAAGGTGCGAATCTTTTGGTTGGAGGGGTAAAAGAACGACCGCTTGCTTATAAACTCGGGTTGGCATTTATCGACCACAACCATGATCGCAAACATCCGTTGAGCGGATTTGTCGGAGCCGTCAATTTTGCCAAAGAAGTCTGTTCGACAGTTTGCTCACCTGTCTGGAAATACACGAAGGAGGGGTTTTAATGCGTTTGATTACAAACAATGCTTATAAAAATGTCAACGAGAACCCCTGTAGCATGTGTATGCCGATGGGAGGGATCTTACCTTATAAAGGGATCGAGGGAGCGATGGTATTGCTGCACGGATCGCAAGGATGCAGCACTTATATGCGCCGACATATGGCGGAACATTTTAATGAACCGATCGATGTCGGTTCGTCTTCGCTGAATGAAAAGGGCACTGTTTACGGGGGAGAAAAGAACCTGAAACTCGGATTGATGAATTTGATTAAAGTCTATCAGCCGAAATTGATAGGCGTGCTGACAACCTGCTTGGCAGAGACGATCGGTGAGGATGTCGAGCGAATATGCAGTGAATTTGCCAGAGAAAATCCTCATATATCGACGACGCTCGTAGCAGGTTCGACACCGGGATATGGAGGCACTCATTTTGAAGGGTACTTTGCTACGCTCACATCGATTGTCAAATCTGTCGTCAAACCTGTTACTAAGCCTGTTGCTAGACTAGCAGTCGATCCTGCTATTCAGCAGATCGTTGAATCGGCTGATCGGGATAGACAAATTAATTTGATCGTACCCAATATCAGTCCGGCTGATATAAGAGAGTTGAAGCGGATTTTGGACAGTATCGGCGTGATATACACTGTGTTCCCCGATATTTCAGAAACGCTTGATCGCCCTTATGAGAAAACATATACCAAAATAGCAACGGGAGGAACGAAACTCGAAGACATTCAGAACATGTCAGGAGCGGCGGCGACGATTCAGTTTGGAGTCACTGTTGATCGTGCAATGTCTCCGGGCGCATACCTTGAAGAGCAGTTTGGCGTCAAACTGTATAATTTGCCGATTCCCACAGGGATTGAAGCCACGGACGGCTTTCTCGATGCTGTTGGTGAAATTACCGGATTGGAAATTCCCAAGTCTATTATCAATGAACGCGGAAGACTACTTGATGGGATGATAGATTCACACAAATACAATGCAGAAGGCAGGGCAGTGGTTTTTGGCGAACCGGAACAGGTTCTTGCTGTGACGAGATTGTGCATTGAGAATGGAATCGCTCCCAATGTCATCGCCACAGGCAGCAAGACAGATACGCTCGCTTCTTTATTGGAAGCAGATTTGCGAAAAATGAATTATGAGAGCAGAATCATTCAAGAGACAGATTTTTCGAATGTGCGCAAGCATTGTTTGGAAGCAAACGTCAATCTGGCAATCGGTCATTCCGACGGCAGATATTTGACAGAAAAAGCGGGAATTCCCCTTGTCAGACACGGGTTTCCGATCCATGACCGCGTCGGCGGACAGAGGCTTTTGTCGGTTGGATATACGGGTACAATGATGATGCTTGACCGGATAACGAATACGTTGTTGGAACGAAAGTTGAGTCAGTATCGAGATACGATGTTTGAAACGTATTTTGCAAATTAATGGAGGTGATAGTTATGGCATGCGGAAGCCATTTGAAGTGCGACAGCAGCAATTACTCTCAGAAGGCATGGGAGCAGACACAAAAACACCCTTGTTATTCGGCGGATGCCCATCATAAATACGCGCGCATGCATCTTCCGGTTGCGCCTAAATGCAATATAAGCTGTAACTATTGCAATCGCAAGTTTGACTGTATGAATGAGAGCCGTCCGGGAGTGACGAGTCAAGTGCTAACTCCGGATGAGGCACTTTACAAATACGGAAAAGTCAAAGAAAAGATTGATCAATTAACGGTTGTCGGGATTGCCGGACCGGGGGATGCGCTTGCAAATTGGAAGCAGACAAAAAAGACGATATCGCTGATCAAAGATTTTCACAACGATACGCATCGGCAAGAAGCGAATGTAAAGCAGGAAGAAGCGATTTTCTGTCTGTCGACAAACGGTCTGATGCTCTCACTGTATGCGGATGAGATTATCGCTATGGGAATCAATCATGTGACGATCACGATTAATGCGATTGATGCCGAAATCGGTGCGCAAATTTATAAATACATTCTTTGGAACGGACTTCGGTATACCGGCAAAGCAGCAGCGGAAATTCTGATTGACAGCCAGTTGGCGGGGCTAAAGCGCTTGGCAGAAAACGGTGTGATGGTCAAAGTCAATATCGTGATGATTTCCGGTGTCAATGACAAACATATCCCGGAGGTTGTGAAAAAAGTAAAGTCGCTCGGAGCGTTTATGACCAATATCATGCCGTTGATTCCGGCGGCAGGCAGTGCATTTGAGCACCATCCGCAGACGAGTATGAAGGAGATCGAACAGATGCGCAAGCTGTGTGAATTGGATGTTATGCAAATGCGCCACTGTAAGCAGTGCCGGGCAGATGCCGTCGGTTTGCTCGGGCAAGATCGTTCGATAGAGTTTAGAGATATTGTCAAAAAGACAGACAATGCAGGCTCAGCAGATTATATAACCGTACCAGTATCTGATTCGCAAAATACAGCAGAAACTATTTATAAAATCGCCGTCGCTACCAAAAGCGGTAAAGTCGTCGATTTGCATTTCGGTCATGCCGACGTATTTTCAATATACCAATGTAACATTGAGGGTGATGAGAAAGGCAGTATCCGTCTATTGGAGAAACGAGAGGTTGAAGCGTATTGTAACGGTGAAGATGACTGTGGAGAGGACAGACGGAAAAAGGTCATTGAAATGCTTTCGGACTGTCATGCAGTGTTGTCGATTAGGATTGGATATGCAGCGGAACAAAGTTTGAAACAACATGGAATACGCAGCTTTCAGCATTATGAAATGATTGATGCGGGCTTATTGGATGTGGTTGAAAAATTAAGAGCCGATGATATCGTAAAAAGCAAAATAGAGATAGCGGGAACACGAATGAAAGGGGGAATTTCGCATGGGGAAACCGGAAAAACACATATTTGTCTGTAGCAGTTCAAGAATCAACGGTCAGCAAAAAGGATTTTGTCACAGCAAAGATGCTGTAGGGCTAGTAGGTACAATTACAGAGGAACTGATGGAGCGCGGATTGAGTAGTGAAGTTATGGTGACCAATACCGGGTGCTTGGCGATTTGCGAGAAAGGACCGATTGTCATCGTATACCCTGATAACATCTGGTATGGAGAAGTGACGGAAGACGATATCGAAGAAATCCTCGATCAGCATATTGAGAACGGGGTGCCTGTTGAAAGACTGATGATATATAAGTAACCAACTATATCAAAACAGCTCTATATACAAGCATTTGTGCATTTAAAGTGGTCGGAATATTTAATAAAGTTTAACAAGCGAATTTTATTGTGAACAATACGGGAAGGAGCATGGATATGCCTAAGAAAATCGCTTCTTTTGTGAATGAACTTGGGAATATCATCCCTATGAGTCAAGACGGACATTTGGTGATTTACCACAAACGTGCAGGAACATGGGTACTTGTACAGACTCAGGGATTTAACTTTCGCAATGTGCAAGGCATGCATCAATTGCGTGACTGTATGAATGATTTGGTAGATGCGTTGGGGGATTGTAAGACCTTTATCGGTTTTGCAGTCACCGGAGTGCCCTATTTTGAGTTGGAGAAGGCAGGCGTGACAATTTGGGAGTTTGAGGGTAAGACCGAAAGCTTCTTAGAGTATGTCGATCAGCAGGAGCAAATTAATTTTGTGGAAAAACAGTTGGCACAGGCAGAGCGGGACCAGCAAATGACTGAATTGCTGCCGAAAGACATTGGCGATGGGCGGTATATGGCAGATTTGACAAAGATACAAGCAGCCGACCTGGGTATCACCTCGAAACAGATATTGCAGCCGTTAATCAGAAAGGGAGCATATAAGCAGATCGAGGTTGTTTGCAATCATATTCCCCCTTGGCTGGCAGCGGAAATTACCTCACAATCATTAAATGGAGAGGCGTTTCCGATTGATCATAAATTGATAAAGCTGGTTATAAGCAAACAGCATCCGTAATCAGGAGGTGGTTGACATGAGTGGCAATATGACGATTGATGGAGTAGTTGTAGAGGTCAGAATAGATATCGCAGATAAGAAAAGGTCAGTGCAAATCGTCGATCAAACATTGTTGACGATTGCCTCCACTCGCCAATCGGAACAGGAGTTATGGCGATTTGTAGAAATGCTTCGCCGAACGGGAGCAGATATCCTAGAAATTGATGATTATGCGATGAAACGGCTCTGTAAACGGTTTGAGTTTGAAGGTAGCGAGGAAGAGGCAGGCACAGAAGATAGTGTGAGCCAATTATTACTGTCGCTGAGTTTTGCTTACAGAGTTTCAAATCCGTTCCCTGATTTTTTTGCATCCGTTCCTTATGAAATAAGGAAAACAATCAAATTTTTAATTTTTCCAATCGATATAATCGCGCGATTGTTTGAAAATAAGAGAGGAAACAATGGCAGCCATTTGTTCGATTCGTGGTCGGGTTGGTGTTCGCGGCAGGGTATGAGGATTATTGTTGAAGTTCCGATGGAGAGTTTTTCACAATGGAAATTTCCATTAGATCGTCAAGCAGATCGTCAATTGGATTTTCAAAAGGACGGTATATTAGACGCGGAGCATTACAGTTATGAGCAAATATGTGACTATATTACCCGGGCAAAAGCAGAGGTACTGAGAATTAAAGGATTAGAACGTAATGCCTTGCCTTTTGATTTCAATCAGATACAAAAGCTTCAAAGGGAATTGGGCGTAGAAGTCGAGATTTGCGCAGGGAATGCGGGGCATATGGCAACAGCGCTAGCCGTCGAAGCAATCAAAAGCGGAGCAGGTTACGTGACGACCAGTTTTGCGGGAGGAAAAGGAAGCAAAGCAGCGGCGTTTGAAGAAGTTGTGATGGCAAAGACACTGTTATTGAATCTGGGCACCAATGGTGAAAATTTTTCGCTCTTGCAGCGGATGACAGAGGGTTATCAACGTTTGACAGGAACGGCAACCAATCCGATGAAACCAATCACCGGCAGCGACATTTTCCACTACGAATCAGGAATTCACGCAGCGGGTATGATGAAAAATCATGCGATTTATGAGCCGTATCCGCCTGAGATGGTAGGAAAACGGAGGGAGTTGCTTTTGGGTAAGCATACGGGCAGCTATGCACTGCATATGAAATTGCGGCAATGGGATATCGACGTATCGCCGGAAATGTTTGAACGACTATTGGAAAGTTTGCGTTCTTTGAGTGTCGAATGGAAGCGCGGATTGCTCGACCGAGAAGTTTTGGCATTGGTGAGGGGGACTATTTATGGTGCAAATCGTCGACACGACATTACGTGACGGTGAGCAAAGAGCCGGCATTGCTCTGAATGTAAGTGATAAAGTGATGATCGCTAAAATGCTCGACTACATTGGTGTTAATCAAATCGAAGCCGGTACCCCTGTTATGGGAGGAAGTGAACGAAAAGCCATTGAAAGCATTGTCGGGCTTCGGCTGCACAGTAAAATATCTGCATGGAATCGCATGCAAATCAAAGATATTGAGGCATCGATTGCCTGCGGAGTAGACATCGTTCATATTTCCGTACCTTCGTCCGATTTGCATATTAGTCAAAAGCTCAATCAAACACGTAATTGGGTACTGGATAGGATGAAAATGTGCATTGAATTTGCCGTCAGTCATCAGAAGACAGTTCACATTGGCTTGGAGGATGCTTCACGAGCAGAGATGGAGTTTTTGCTGAAGATATCGGCAGCGGCACATAAAACCGGAGCAAAGAGGATTCGCTATGCCGATACGGTAGGAATTCTCACTCCGTCAAAAGCGTATGAGGATTTGCATCGCTTGACCGATGCCGTAGATACAGAGTGGGGCATTCACGTGCACAACGATTTTGGTATGGCAGTAGCCAATAGCTTGGCAGCGATCCATGCCGGGGTTCAGTTTGTCGATTGTACAGTCGGGGGTGTCGGAGAACGGGCAGGTAACTGTAATGTAAAATATTTACTCACAGCACTTAGACAGACCGGGTATAGTACGAATGTGAACATGAGTGCGGAGGATACCAGAATAATTGAAGATGATAAGGGGGGATGCGGGGAAGAGAAAAGCATAGAAGCCATCTATAGACGGCTTAGAGATGCAGAGGAGGAAATTCTCAATATTTTTTATAACAGGTTCTCAAGTTCCGGTAAAACCTTTTCTTTTGCTTAATCATAAGCTCGGAAGGTTTTTTTGGTCTGTTCAACATTTATAGCATATATTACTTATAGTATATTCATAAAGAAAAAAATATCTTTTTACATATAAGAACCAGATATTGATTGACAATGACAGTATTTACTATGATAATGTTGAAGTAAGTAGAGTTTAATGGACTATTTGTGAGGTGAATTTGTTTGATCAATAGGGAAGAAGCGCTTTTAAGCCCGCCAAATATCAAGCATACGAGAGAAGAAGAGATACAGATTATACATATCAGTGGGAAGTTAACGTATGGCACGACGAATCACGCCAAGGAAGCAATTCATAAAGCGTTAGATGAGACCGTTAAAGGGTATATTATTGATATGTCGAACACGGAATACATTGATAGTACAGGTTTTGGCGTGCTGATTAATTTTGCTAAAATGATTGGGGAGAAAGATCGCAGTATGGCTATTATTGTGACGGATCCGTTGATCAATCAGTTGTTCACAATATCAAAGTTTCATTTAGTATTCCCCATTGTCAAGACGAAAGAGGAAGCATTAAAAGTGCTGCGTGAAGGGTTCGATTCATCATTGTTGCTGCAAGATTATTGATTGATCATAGGGATTATGCACACCTGACATGGGCAAGACTGCATGTAGGTGTGTTTCTTATTAGCAGGGAGGTTTTGCGTTGTCTATTTTTAAAAAGTGTATTCCTGATTTATACGTGACCGATATTCATCAAATTAGTGTAGATGATTTACAGAAGCGTGGTATTAAAGGAATCATGACCGATTTGGATAATACGTTGGTGCGTTGGGATCAGCCGCACACGACGGATGAAGTGATTCAATGGATGAATACATTACAGGAATCGGGCATTGACGTTGTTGTTATTTCTAATAATAATGAAATTCGTGTCAGGGAATTTGCCGAACCGATGTCGATTCCTTTTATCCATAAAGCGAGAAAGCCCTTGAAGAAAGGATTCAGTGCAGCGCTGAAAATGTTGGGGCTGTCGGCAAATCAGGTGGCGGTGGTCGGCGATCAGGTGATGACCGATGTGCTCGGCGGAAACCGTCATGGAATGTACACGATTCTCGTCGATCCGATCGGGCAAAAGGAATTTATTACGACAAAAATTAACCGCAGGATAGAGAAAAGAATTGTGCGCCATTTGCATAGGAAAGGATTAATATCATGGATACGTTGATGCGAAAATGTCAAGGATGCGGCGCAGTTTTGCAGACTGACGACGAGCAAGCGCCCGGTTTTGTGCCTGAGCAGATATTGCAAAGAGAGCACGATCAAGGTATCATATGCAAGCGATGTTATCGCATTCGGCATTACAATGAGATTTTGAAGGTAACACTCGATGAGAAGAAATTCGTCAATATTCTCAAAGAAATTTCCACGAAACCGGCGCTGGTATTGTACGTCATAGATATTTTCGACTTTGAAGGTTCGTGGCTGGAGCAATTGCCGCAATTTCTAAACCATCATGAGATTTACGTGATCGTCAACAAGATTGATATTCTGCCGCGGGACGTTAACATGGACAATGTTGAACAATTCGTGCGTGATGAATTGAAAGAACGCCGGCTCGCTGTCGAAAAAGTATTTTTAATCAGCGCCTTGAAGCAGTGGGAAACCGACGCGCTGGTCGATGCTTTAATTCATGAGTTTCGTTCACGCGACATCTATGTCGTAGGCAGTACAAATGTCGGCAAATCGACGTTTATCAACCGGATTGTGCCGCCTTTGCTGAAAGAAACAGGTATGCGTCTATTCGATTTACCGGAAATTACGACATCAATGTATTCAGGCACGACGGTCGAAGCGCTGAAAATACCGTTGGATGATCGGACGGCTGTTTATGACACGCCGGGAATTATCAAGGAAGAACGTCTGACAGAACAAATTTGTCCGGAATGCTTGCAAATAATCACTCCGCGCAAGCGGATTAACCCGCGGGTATTCCAATTAAATGAGCAGCAGACGTTGTTTCTCGGCGGTTTGGTCCGTATCGACTATGTGGAAGGGGCAAAAAAATCATTCATATGCTACGTGGCAAATGATTTAAATGTCCACCGCACAAAACTAGAGAATGCGCAAACGATTTTCGACGATCATCATGCGGAAATGCTGAGCCCGCCATGTGTTCAATGCGGTTCTAAATTTCCTTTGGAGCAAGTAGTGCCATTGCAATGTACAGACGGGCAGGAACTGGACATCGTCATTTCCGGTCTCGGATGGGTCGCCGTAAAAGGTGAGGGAAGCGGTAAAATCGTCGTCCATTTGCCGAAATCGGCACAAATGCGTGTCAGAGAATCACTCATTTGAGCATAAATAGAGAATCATGAATTTGATATCAATAGAGAGGCAGTCATTGGATCTCAGTAAGGAGTTAGTATGAAATTAATTGGGTTGTTCGGTCATCCCGTGAGTCAAAGTATGTCGCCGGCTATGCATAATGCAGCATTTGCGGAAATGGGATTGCCGTATATGTATTGCGCCTTTGACATTATGCCGCAGGCGATCGAGGAAGCTGTCAATGCAGCGCGTACGTTGCAGATGGTGGGTTTCAATCTCACGATACCGCATAAACAGACGGTCATTCCCTATCTTGATGATTTGGATGCATTGGCGCAAAAGAGCGGTGCCGTCAATACTGTCGTCAATCGTGACGGACGGCTGATTGGGTATAACACCGATGGCATCGGATACGTGACTTCATTAGAGCAGGAAATGCAGCTTGCGGTCAAAGACGCGAAAATCCTGATGATCGGCGCCGGCGGTGCCGCACGCGGTATTTTCTCGGCATTATTAGATCGTGGATGTTCGGCAATTACGGTGTATAATCGCACTATGGAGCGTGCGAAGATGCTTGTTGAAGATTTTAGTGGGCTGGGCATGTTGAATGCCACGGATCAACTACAACAAGCGACAACCGAGGCAGATATTATTATCAATACGACTTCTGTAGGAATGTATCCCCATTATGACGAGATGCCGCTCGAACCTGAACATATAGAAGCACGTCATATTGTCAGTGATATTATCTACAATCCGTACGAGACGAAGTTGCTTGCACAAGCGAAACAACGTGGAGCACGCGCCCACCACGGGTTGGGGATGTTTGTTTACCAGGGAGCGATTGCCTTTGAAAAGTGGACAGGACATAAGCCACCTGTGGAGACAATGCATCAAATTGTAAAACAAATGCTGTTAAAAAACGATCATGGGAGGCAAGATAAGTGTTAACTGGAAAACAAAAGAGATATTTACGTTCATTGGCAAATCCCCTGGAAGCGATCTATCAGGTGGGCAAAGGCGGGGTGAATCCCGCATTCATACAAGGGATATCTGAGGCATTGGAGGCAAGGGAGCTGATAAAAATCAGCGTTCTTAAAAATTGCGCAGAAGAAAAGGCGGTGCTCGCCGAAACAATTGCCAAGCAAACGAATTCAGACGTCGTACAAATTATCGGCAGTACGATCATTTTGTACAAAGAATCAGAAGAAAAGAAGAAAATTGAACTTCCTAAGTAGAAGTGAGCCAAATAGTAATAATTAATGAAAGCAGAAGCGAAAAATAGAAGCGAAGAAAGGATGTATCACTCGCAGATTGGGGGAAATACATGATGAAGCAGGTAGCTATTTTATTGGCAACAGGTTTTGAAGAGATCGAAGCGGTGATGATCATCGACGTACTGCGCAGAGCAGACATCAACGTCAGCATTGTCAGTTTGCAGGATGAATATGTCATAGGTGCCCACGGAATCGTCATAAAAGCCGATGCAGTACTGAGCGGGGAGCTGGTCGATAGCCTTGCAAATTTGGATGGTGTTTTGTTACCGGGTGGCATGCCGGGTGCCAAGCATCTAAAGGAAAATGAACTGGTCATCGAGCTTTTACGACGGGTGAACAATCGCGGAAACTTAGTGGGCGCGATCTGCGCCGCTCCGATTGTTCTCGAGGAATCGGGCATCATTGCCGACCGACAGATTACGGTATACCCGGGATTCGAGGAACAAATGGCTTCCGCTCAACATGTGGATGCTTCGGTTGTCGTCGACGGCAATATCATTACAGGAAAAGGACCGTGGTATGCTGCGGAATTTTCATTGCAAATTATTGAGTACCTCGTCGGAGACAAAATATCTGCATCTGTTGCCAAAGGAATGTTGCGTCCGTGAGACTCGCATTGTATGTCGGCACATTTGATCCCATTCATTTGGGACATATACTGTCCGTGGAAATCGTCCGAGAACATTTGCAATTTGACAAGGTAGTTTTTGTACCGTCGAAACATCCGCCCAACAAATTGCGTAAATCAATTACAGATGGGCAGCATCGTCTGCGTATGATAGAATTAAGTATTGAGGACAACCCCTATTTTGAAGTCTCTGATGTCGAACTACAAGCGGAGGACAATATATCGTATACATGGGTGACGATTGACGCTTTTAAACAAAAGTATCCGGAAGCAGACATATATTTGCTTTTGGGCGCCGACACGGTGTACGATTTGCCAAATTGGCAATATCTCGATAAAATTGTAGCAGCATGTACGATTGTCGGATTCCAGCGTGGAGGCGAACAAGATCTTTGCCGAAGGGAAAAACCGGAGCTCGGCGAAGGTGCGCGGTTGATTTTAGTCGATACACCGCAGTTGGAAATATCGTCTACAGATATCCGACACCGCTTGTCAGAGGGTAAAACGACACGGTATATGTTGCATGACAAGGTATTACATTACATAAAGGAGCATTGTTTATATGAATAGGTGGAAGGAATGGGCAGAAGGAGAAAATTGGCAGACTCTAGTCCGCGAGGTCGGCAGCAAATTGTCTATCCAGCGTATGGAGCACACGATGCGAGTCGTCAATGTCGCTGCTAAACTCGCTGAACAATATAAACAAGATATTCACCTCGCTTCGCTGGCGGCGTTGTTCCATGATTATGCTAAAGAATTGCCCAAAGACGACATGAAACAGATTTTGCTCGATCATGGTCGCGAAGATATCATTGAATTGGCTGTACCGATTTGGCATGCGCCGGTCGGGGCGTATTTAGTCAAGGAGCGATATCCCTTTGGAG
>JAEWFW010000005.1 GCA_023388635.1 Bacillota bacterium | reverse complement strand
CCGTTGTATACTGGACATTTGGCAATCTCGGACGAGCCGGTTGGAAGGAAATCACACTTATATTTACTTTCAGTGCGGCGGCGTTCCTGTATTTTTCGTTCAATCGTTGGAACTATAACGCAATGGAAAGCGGTACAAATACGGCAAAGAGCCTCGGCGTAAATGTTGATATGTTGATTCTTGTCAGCATGACCGTGGCTACCCTGATTTCCGCGACAGCGATTGCTTTTGTCGGAACTATAAGTTTCATCGGTTTGATTGCGCCGCATATTGTTCGCAGATTCATCGGAAACGATTATCGTTTTCTGATACCTTGTTCGGCGTTGATGGGCGCGGTGATTATGCTTGCGGCGGATATAGCGTCACGAATGATTAAAGCACCCGCTATTTTGCCAATAGGTGCGCTTACATCTTTCCTCGGCGCGCCCCTGTTCCTGTATATGATAATAAAGCAAGGGAAGAAACGATGACATGATTGAGATTAAAGATATTTCTTTTTCCTACGGTAAAAACGATATATTGAAGGATATCAGCTTTAATGTTCAGGCAGGTGAGTGTGTCGGAGTTTTAGGCAATAATGGGGCGGGTAAGAGTACTCTTATCACTTGTCTAAATAAAATACGGACGCCAAAAACGGGAAGCGTTTGTATTGATAAACAGGATATACTGCAAATGAGCCGCTTGGATTCGGCAAGACATATAGCTTATGTGGCGCAAAAGAACGAAATGAGCCAGATAACTGTATTTGACTCTGTCTTGTTGGGGCGAAAACCTTATATAAAGTGGTCTGTTGCACAAGAAGATATTGATCTGTGTGATGCCATGATAGAACAGGTGGGTATGTCGAAGTTTAAGCTAAGATACGTAAATGAACTTTCCGGCGGAGAACTGCAGAAGGTAATGCTGGCACGAGCGTTCGTCCAACAGCCGCGTCTGTTGCTTTTGGATGAACCGACTAGCAGCCTCGACCCTAAGAATCAATATGAAATGATGGCATTGGTGCGGCATTTAGCAAAAGAACGCAATATAAGCGCCATTATTGTGTTGCATGACCTTAGTCTTGCGTTACGCTACTGTGACAAGTTTTTGTTTTTGAAAGACGGAATGGTTTATAAATATGGGGATGAATCTATCGTTACACCGGAAATAATTGAATCCGTTTATGGAATTGTTTCTGCGGTGGAAGTTATTAACGGGCGAAAAGTCGTTGTCATTGGATAAAAGAGAGGTTTAAAAGTTATTCAAACAAGACCCTATATTTTATATAGTGTGCACTCTTTTGAGTGTATAAGGATACGGAAGCAACCCCTTTGTATTCCTATCCTTATTGTCTAAAATACAGAGGAGGTTCATTGATCTAATGTCCCTCCTCTTTTTTAATTAATTTCGATAGTGTAATATCCAATTTTATCGTCGTCGTTCTGTTCTGCGGCTTCTTTATAGACGTAAAAGCCCCCTAAACATGTTTCAATCCCAATCAATATAAAGTAAGATTTGATGCATTAATGTGGTATAATGAAAGATAATCTTTTTTTGGAGGTCATATTGTGGCAAAGTACACGCCGATGATTGAACAATATCTGGAAATTAAGCAACAGTATGAGGATTGCATTCTGTTTTTTCAATTGGGTGATTTCTATGAAATGTTTTTCGACCATGCACATACTGCCTCTAGGGTTTTAGGGATCGCGCTGACCGGAAGGGATGCCGGACAGGAAGAACGGATTCCCATGTGCGGTATTCCTTTGCATGCCTTAGACAATTACCTGCCGAAACTGATTGAGAAAGGGTATAAGGTCGCCATATGTGAGCAAACCCAGACTCCGGCAGAAGCGAAGGGAATGGTCAAGCGGGAAGTTACGCGCGTCGTCACTCCGGGTATTACGCTGGAAGATAAAATTCTCGATGAACAGAAAAATCACTATATTGCTTGTCTCGTTCGCAATCAGGGACAAGTTGCGTTAGCGATTGCCGACATCACGACGGGGGACTTTTTTTGCAGTTTTTTTGACGACCATTCGCCAAAGCGGATTATCAACGAGATTATTACCTATGCTCCGAAGGAAGTTCTTTTGACCTTTTCCGATTGCCAATGGGAACACGCCTTGGCAGATGCAGGTCTGTACATAACAAATATGACGGCAAGCCAATATGACAATTTGCCCGACCCGTTGGAGACGTTTGCCGCACACTTTTCTCAACCGTCGCATGCTTATGCCAAGACGACGACTTCTATGGAACGGTTGGCAACCGGTTGGCTGCTCGCGTATATGCAGTCGACACAAAAGCGGCATTTGTATCATCTGACGAATTTACAAAAACGGCAGATCGCCGATAAAATGGTGCTGGACTACAATGCCCGCCGCAATCTTGAATTGACAGAAACGCTGCGCGGTAAAGAAAAGAACGGTTCGTTACTGGGCATCATCGATAAAACGGTCACTTCCATGGGGGCGCGTATGCTACGCACTTGGATTGAAAGCCCACTGATGGATACCAGACAGATTGCCGAGCGCCTCGATGCCATCGAAGAACTTCGGCAAAACCCATACGTACTGGAACAATTGCAGACACACCTGAAAAATACATACGATATCGAACGTTTGATCAGTAAACTATCATACGGAACTGCCAACGCCCGTGACTTAGTCGCATTGAAGAACTCGCTGCTGCTCGTACCGCCGATCAAAGAGCTGTTGCGGGAGATGCAGGCAGACGCCGTGAGAAATGCCGACACGCAACTGGCAGATGTCTCTGCATTGGTTGACTATCTTGAGCAAGCCCTATTGGATAATCCGCCGCTGTCTGTCAAAGAAGGCGGCATGATTCGCGACGGCTTCCACAAACAATTGGACGAGTACCGCCATATCGGCCGGAACGGCAAGAACTGGATCGTCGAATTAGAGCGGCAAGAGCGGGAAAAGACGAAAATAAAATCGCTAAAAGTCGGTTTTAATAAAGTGTTCGGGTACTATATCGAAGTGACAAAATCGAATTTGGCACAAGTACCGGATACATATCAGAGAAAACAAACGCTCGCCAATGCCGAGCGCTATATCACCGACGAATTAAAGGTGCAGGAAGAATTGATTCTCAAAGCGGAAGACAGTCTGATTGATCTGGAATGGCAGATTTTCGTAGAGATCCGCGAATTTACACTGACATATTTGGCGCAAATTCAGGCAATTGCCAAAGCGTTAGCGACGCTTGATGTCTTCCGGTCTTTAGCGGTGATCAGCATTGCCAACCGCTATGTGCGTCCGCAATTTAATACGGACGGTAAGGTTGTCATTGAGCAAGGCAGGCATCCGGTCGTAGAGAAGGTGATTGATGCCGAGACATACGTGCCGAATGACGTTTTCTTAGATGATTTGGAACAGCAAATACAATTAATTACCGGACCGAATATGGCGGGTAAATCGACATATATGCGTCAGACGGCGTTGATTGTCATTATGGCGCAAATCGGCTCTTTCGTTCCGGCGGAATCTGCGAATCTATGTGTCGTCGACCGAATTTTTACGAGAATCGGTGCCAGCGACGATCTTGCCAGTGGACAAAGTACTTTTATGGTAGAGATGGTAGAGACGAAGGAAGCGGTACTGGAAGCGACGGCTAACAGCTTGATCTTGCTTGATGAAGTCGGACGGGGAACTTCGACATACGACGGAATGGCGTTGGCGCATGCGATTATTGAATATATTCACCAGCATGTAAAGGCGAAGACGCTGTTTTCCACTCATTATCATGAGCTTACGCAGCTTTCGGAAATCTATCCCAGTGTCGTCAATTACAATGCCCGTTGCATTGAAAAAGACCAGCGGGTTATCTTCCTCCATCAGATTGAGCCAGGCAAAGCCGATAAGAGCTATGGGGTGTATGTGGCGCATATTGCCGGCATGCCCTTGGAAATTACCGCCAGGGCAAAAGAATTGCTGTTATCCTATGAAAAAGATGTTGTACACAACGAACAATCGCCGCCATCACAGCAGATATCGTTTTTTGAACAGCCGGAAGTTGCTGTGACAAATGCCAAGCAGGCGAAAAAAGATACCCAGCAGAGTGTCAGTGATCATGATAGAGAGCTCTTGCAAGAAGTCAAAAATGCCAACATTATCAGTATGACTCCGATTGAGGCGATGAATTTCTTGTTCGATTTACAAAATAGACTGAAAAAGTAGGTGATACCTTGTGGCAGATATAAAAATTCTCGATGAACATATTGCCAACCAGATTGCCGCCGGTGAAGTCGTCGAGCGACCGGTGTCAGTCATCAAAGAGTTGGTGGAAAATGCGATTGACGCCCAGGCGACTCGCATTTCAATCGATATTCAGCAGGGCGGGTTAGAGCAAATTATCGTCACGGACAACGGCTGCGGTATATCGGCTGAAGATACGGCTATGGCTTTCGAGCGTCACGCCACAAGCAAAATCATCAATGCGAAATCGCTGTTCCGCATCAGTACATTGGGATTCCGTGGAGAGGCTTTGCCGAGTATCGCGGCAATCAGCAAAGTGACGATCCGAACGAAACGCGCCCAGGATCCAAATGGCAGTCAAATGACGATTGAAGGCGGCAAGAAAAGTGCGGTGGAGCCCGTTGGTTGCCCGAACGGAACGCAAATTGCCGTCAAAGATTTATTCTATAATACGCCTGCGCGCTTGAAGTATTTAAAAACGATTGCCACGGAGATCAATCATATCAGCGATTATATCTCCAAAATGGCGATGGCATATCCGAAAATCAGCTTTCAGTACTTCCATAACCAACGGCAAATTTTCGTCACACGTGGCAATACGAACCTAGAAGAAGTACTGCTGACCATCTATGGCAGTCAAACGAAACCCCATTGGATACCGATTGCGGCGGAAAATTTCGATTTCAAAATTAGTGGATATGTCGCGAAACCGCAGCTCAATCGTGCCAACAGGCAATATATTATATTTTTCATCAACGGCAGGTATATACGTAATATAAAACTATCGGAAGCCGTCATTAAAGCGTACCATACGTTGCTGCCGATCAATAAATACCCGATGGCGGTACTGCACTTGGAAATGGACTACAGCTTGCTTGACGTCAATGTCCATCCTTCGAAGATTGAAGTACGCATCAGTAAAGAAAATGACCTGTTCCAGTTCTTGCTGGACAATGTACAGAAAAATTTGCATCAACAGAATTTGATTCCGGACGTGCGGGCAAAGGGTACCTCAGAGCCGGCTGCCTATTCGCAGACACAATCTCAAACGCAGCCTCAACAGCCGACATTCAAGCGAGAGCAGATGCGCATAGATACGAAACCGTATGACCACTCCTATGACCGGCAGATGGGGCAGACGGCGAATGTTCCCGACAGAAACATCTCGGAAGAAGCTGTGAATAAAACGATGCAAGCCCATCAGCCATTGCATTATGTGGCTCCGGAATCTCGTCAAGCTGGGCAATTTACGTCTGAATTTCCTAAGTCGATTGATTTGCTGGGGGAAGTTCGTGAACCGTCAGTAGCAGATAACCCTCCAGTGACGAATGAAACAGCCGTTCACAACCAGGATAAACAAGTTACACATCGTCCCGTGATTGACGTGCGTATTATCGGACAAATTCACGGAACGTATATCGTTGCGGAAAACGAATCGGGTATGGTGTTGATTGACCAACATGCGGCACATGAACGGATCAATTACGAAAAGATCATGCGCAAATTAAAAAATCAGCAAATCAAGAAACAAGCGATGCTCGTTCCGATACAATTGCGTTATACGAAACCGCAAGTCGATCTACTCTTAGAGCAGAAACAAGCGTTAGATGAAATCGCTGTAGAATTTGACTTGTTTGGCGAACAGACGATTATTGTCCGCACGCATCCTGATTGGATACCCGATGATAAGCTGTTCGATTTTACATCGTATATTTTCGATACGATTCTTCATCAGAATACCCAGACGCGACCGATTGATTTGTTGGAAGAAGCTTCGATTATGTTTGCCTGCAAATCTTCGATCAAAGCGAATCAGCGTCTCGCTATGGAAGAAATGGAGAGATTGATTGCCGACTTAAACCAAACGGACACGCCCTATACATGTCCGCATGGGCGACCGGTGATCATCCATTATAGCAGCTATGAATTGGAAAAATTGTTTAAAAGAAAGAATTAACTCGAACACTAGTACAAATTTTGTATAAAGGAAGAATGGAAATCTGTATGATTGATGCGATTATTACTACAGCAGCCAGACAACAGCATATTTTGGAGAGCGAAGCAATCCAGCTTGCGCGTGAGTGGGATATCCCTTATGTAAAAAGAAATAATCGTTCTGTAGACAGCCTGTTTCCGGAATATCAGGTGACGAATGTCGCCGTACTTGACTATCAAGCGAATATTACATTGCATAAACAGGACCAGGAACCTATCAAATATCACCCAGGGATGTCTACGATTCGTATAAAACGATTGCAAGATGGTAATAATGATCCCATGGTAGACATTTTGAATTTACTGCCGGATGATACGCTGCTTGATTGCACATTGGGGCTTGCCAGTGATGCGATTGTCGCGCAATATGTTGCGTCAGACGGGCAGGTCATTGGTTTGGAAGCCGATCCACTCGTAGCGATGTTTACGAAGAAAGGGCTGCAAACGTATCAAGCGGAACAGGAAGTCATGCAGAATGCGATGCGTAAGATAGAGGTAATTCATGCCGATTACAATCAATTTCTTGCCGATGCTCCTGACCGTTCCTATGATTTTGTCTATTTCGATCCGATGTTTCGTAAAACAGTAGACGAATCACGCAGTATGCAGTTTTTGAAAGTTCATTGCTGCAATGAGCCGGTAACTGAACAGGCTGTTCGTGATGCTATGCGTGTTGCGAGAAAGATGGTTGTATTAAAAGAGAGAACCTATAGCCGGGAATTTAAAATACTGGGATTTACTCCCACCATTCGCCCCAATTCCTCATTTTCTTACGGAATCATTCGATTGGAGGGATTGCAATGAATCAAGCAGAGAAGTTGGTTGTCATTATCGGTCCGACATCTGTGGGCAAAACAGGCGTCGGCATAGAGCTAGCTAAGCGCCATCAGGGCGAGGTGATCTCCGGCGATTCGATGCAGATATATCGAGGGCTGGACATCGGGACGGCGAAGGCGACAGAAGCAGAAATGGACGGGGTGGTTCACCATCTGATCGATATTCTCGATGTCCGTGAAGATTTCTCTGCCGCGATGTTCAAAGAGCTTTCCGCGCCGATCATCAGTCGCTTGAATCAAAACGGACAGCTTCCGATTGTCGTCGGTGGCACCGGTCTGTATATCCAGTCGCTAATTGATAATTACAATTTTGTTTCGACTGCGGGTTCCGATGCTTTTCGGGCGGAAATGCAACAAGTGATGGACAGAGAAGGCAGTGCAGGACTTTATCGGCAGTTGTGTGATATTGATCCGGATTCCGCGGTGAAGATTCATCCAAATGACCAAAAGCGCATTATTCGAGCTTTAGAAGTATTTCATTTGACAGCAGGAAATAAACTATCGGAATCCGGTAAGGGAATATCCCCGTACAATTTGCTGTATATTGGATTGACGATGGACAGAAAGACGCTATATGAAAATATCAATAAACGCGTCGATATCATGATCGATAAGGGGTTGGTGGAGGAGGCACGATACCTATATGAATTGAATCTTCCCGCAGACACTAGAGCAATGCAGAGCATTGGCTATAAAGAGCTTTTCCCGTACTTTCAAGGGGAAATGAGCCTCGATGCATGTGTTGAAATCCTGAAACAGAGTACACGACGTTTTGCGAAAAGGCAATTGACATGGTTTCGCAGAGACCCGCGAATTCTCTGGTTTGAGGTCGATCAGATGGACAGACAGCAATTGTTACAAAAAATTGATCTTGCAATTGCAGGAAAGTTTTATTAGTTAGAGAATATAATTAGTAATGCATAAAAAAAACAAAGAGATGCGGAGGGATATCCCTATGACAAACAAACAGATTATCATTCAGGATGTTTTTTTAAATCAATTACGTAAAGACAATATTCCAGTGACTATATATTTAGTAAATGGATTCCAAATTCGCGGTCTGATCCGCGGTTTCGATAATTTTACCATAGTTATTGAGGCGGAAGGCAAACAACAACTCGTATATAAGCACGCCATTTCCACATTCGTGCCTTCGAAAAATGTCAATCTGCAGCAAGACAATTACTCTTAATATGTATATAATAGGTTTATAAAAAAAGTGCAGTACTTCTATAGTTCAGGGAAGTCTGCATTTTTCATGTGCAGAGTTGCAGTACAGTGCGGGATAAACGTAGAAATAAACAAAGAATTAAACAAAGAGCCAAACAAAGAACTATAGGGGGAGCGAGATGTCATTGTATCATGTATTGGGAGCCAAGCAATTTGACAGAAATGAGTTAGAAGAGATTATAGTTTCTGCGGAAAAGATGGAGCAAATCGTCCAAGACGGCGGCAGTGAAATGTACAAAAATAAAATTATGACGACGTTATTTTTTGAGCCCAGTACGCGGACAAGGCTTTCCTTCGAAGCGGCAATGTCTCGTTTAGGAGGCAAAGTCATAGGAACCGAGAGTGCCGAGCAATTTTCTTCGGCAATTAAAGGGGAAACCCTCGAAGATACGATTCAAGTTGTGTCGAATTACTGTGATGTGATCGTCATTCGCCACAAAGAAATTGGCTCGGCAGTTCGGGCAGCGGAAGTCGCCTCTGTCCCGATTCTCAATGCCGGTGACGGCGCCGGTGAGCATCCAACCCAAGCATTGCTCGATTTATACACGATCAAAAAAGAATTGGGCATGATCGACGGATTGAAAATCGCCATGGTAGGAGATTTGGCGTACGGAAGAACGGTCCATTCTTTGGCATATTTGCTGTCGAATTTTAAAAATATCAAAATATACTTTACGGCACCGGAAAACGTACAGATTCCCCATTATGTGAAGAACTACCTCGATGAAGCGTCTGTCGCCTATGAGGAAGTCGGTGATTTGAATGAAATCGCTGCCGATGTCGATGTCTTATATCAGACGAGAATCCAAAAGGAGCGTTTTAGTTCTTTGGAAGATTATCAGTTGGCATACGGCAAATATGTCATTGGGAGAAAGCTGTTGGACAAGATGCAGGATCACAGTATTATCCTCCACCCATTGCCACGGGCGGGAGAGATTGACCCGGAAGTCGACCAAGACAGACGCGCTGCCTATTTCCGTCAAGCGAGAAACGGCTTGTATGTAAGAATGGCGTTGCTTGATAAGTGTTTCAATGTGTAAGCTCGAAAAAAGGATACAAACGGATGAAGTAGCAGGGATTCGCCTCGCTGCATACCTGTTACAGTAGATAAGCAAAAAAGTTGTACGAAAAAACGCAATAGTTTTTCGTACAACTTTTTATTTTAGGGGCTTATTGGACAGCACCCACTCTTATTATTCTGTAATTTCTTGAGATTTATAAAAAGATGTTATCAGAAAATAAAAAGCAGCGATACCGAATAGTTGTGTTGGAAAAGTCTTTAGTAAACTGGTTGGTAAAAAGGTCATTTTAAGCAAACCAGTCATTACCATAAGAGGCACGAGCGAAATAAAAAGTGAAGGTATTGCAATCGCGAGTGCTTTGCTCCAATCATATTTCCACGTGCCTTGCTTTCTCATTTCTTGAATCATATAAGGTAATCCCAAAACAATTCCTAGAACATAAGAAAAGATCACTTGTGCTACATAAAAGGGAATCCCATTAAAAGTAGTCTTTGCTGTCTGCTCGAATTGAAGCACAATTTTATTACCCAGATAATATATAACAATGAAGAAAACAAGCATAGCGAAATATTTAATGAATCGTTGCATTATATCACCCCATAATAAGTATTTGTATTATTATATAATATCTGGAAGAACTTTTATATGGTAAATAGGGACTTATTGGAACATGGACAGTTCCATTGACATTTTGGTCTATATGATATAGACTAAAAATATCAGGTCGATACTGTATAGACCATAGGGGGAGTTGTCATGGAATATAAACTTACAGAAAGTGAAGAAAAGTTTGCAGAATTAATCTGGCAGAACGGGTCGATTGGTTCCGGCGATCTCGTAAAGCTATGTGAAAACGAAATGAATTGGAAAAAGTCCACAACATACACAGTACTAAAAAAATTATGTGAAAAAGGCATCTTTAAAAATGAAAATGCGCTTGTTTCATCTTTGATTAGTAAGGATGAATATCATGCCAGACAAAGCATACGTTTTGTCGAGCATACCTTTGGAGGATCCTTACCGAAATTTTTAACAGCTTTTATTGGAGCCAAAAAACTAAATAAACACCAAGCTGATGAGTTGAAAAAATTGATTGACGAGCACAAGGAGGTGTAACAATGAGTGAATTATTTCTTACTGTTTTAAATATGAGCCTTACAGCGAGCTATGTAATCCTTTTTGTAATATTAATTAGGCTGTTACTCAAAAAGGCTCCCAAAATCCTCTCCTATGTCCTATGGGCTGTCGTTGCTTTTCGTCTAATCATTCCATTCTCCTTTGAAAGCATGTACAGCCTGATGCCGCGAGATATGAATATGGCACCTATATCCAATGATATTATTTATCAGGAAGCTCCACAGATTAATAGTGGGCTAGAAATCGTTGACGGCTTTGTAAACAAATCACTTCCTGTAGCGTCTATTGAGTCAAGTGCAAATCCATTGCAGATTTATGTTGAAATAGGAGCATACATCTGGGTTTTAGGCATAATATCATTGCTTATTTATAGCCTAGTATCTGTTTTGATCTTAAAAAGACAGCTTAAAGGTGCAGAAGTAATCGAAGGAAATGTCTATGAAGCGAAGAATTTGCAAACACCATTTGTGCTTGGATTGATAAGACCTAAGATATATTTGCCGATTGGACTTAACGTGGAAGAAAGAAGTTATATTTTGCTGCATGAACAAACCCATATCCACCGAAAAGACCATATCGTTAAAATATTTGCGTTCTTTACATTGGTCATCCACTGGTTTAATCCTCTTGTGTGGATTGCGTTTATATTGATGAGTAGAGATATGGAGCTATCCTGTGACGAAAGGGTATTGCAAGAAATCAATGAAGATATTAAAAAACCGTATGCTAATTCATTATTGTCGCTTGCGACCGGAAAGCATATTTTAAATGGAAGTCCGCTAGCTTTTGGTGAAGGCAATGTTAAAGGGAGAATCAAAAACGTGTTGAACTTCAAAAAGCCTGCAACGTGGGTCATAGTTGTATCAGTAGCAATTATCACCGTCGTGGGCGTGGGACTAACGACAAATAGGACAACGGATGTCACTGGCGATTATGATTTTTATAATTTTTACGTAAATGGATTCATGCTCGGTGCTGATATAGATGAGATGGACACCTCCACGCTAACGCCGACGGAACGACTGAATGTCAAAGACGGATATGATTTTAATTTTGAAGAAGTTCGTTATAGCGCTGACGAACAAACCGGACGGCTTAGAAAGATGTCTGTCAATGTATATGATAATGGAGTCATGTCGATGTTGGTGGCTCACGCCAATGGCAAGGATAATGTTTCCTTAGACAGCAATGAAACATATCAAATCGAGGGAATTGAGGCTGTACTAGGCAAAGGCAAAACTGGCTGGCACGACAGGGAGCAGAGGCTGCGCTACATGGAATACCGTCACATAGAAGGGCGCTTGTCCGAAACGGTTAGGTTCGTCTACACAGATGGTCAGTCGGAGGGAATCAACCACCGTCTTGTTTGGGTAATCGCAGAGAGCAATTTACCCTATTCCGATTCAAGGGATTCAGTCGTGGAGAATAGTGGGAATGAAGTGGAATCAAACGAAGCAGGAAATGATGAAACAAACTATGATAAAATAAGTGCTTATTTAAAAGAAAATAGCATCAATGTTTTTTCACCATATTATGAGCTATTGGGTTTTGAAATATCTGACTATCAAGAAGAAGTGGTAAATGGAAATGTTGAAGCTACTTTTCTTTATACAGTAAAACATAAAAATTATGACAGAGATCCAGATACAGTTGGGTACATTAAAGAAGCAAAGGAGCGCGGCGACAGTAACTATCAGCAACTATACGATGAATATTTACAGGCAAAAGATATGAATTTTTATTTTAAAGCGATCATCACTAATAATGATTTCATAGCTCTATATACTAAAAATCCTGCGATAGAAAGTGATTGGGAAAGAGTAGAAATGTCTGATTTCATTCTTGGCAATGAATAACTATTGCTTTGGAATAGGCATGAATTTTAGAGTAAGCATGAAAAAAAGCTGTTCATTATGGACAGCTTTTTTCATGCTTTTTAATCTCTACCTAATTAAGAACTTATCTTATAGGAGTATAGCCTGTTTTTTCTATGATCTCCTGACCCTGTGGTGATAAAATCCAGTCTATCAGTAATTTTGTGTTTCCTTCCGGTTCGCCGTTTGTCACCGCGTAGAAATCGGCGACAAAGGGATAGCTTCCATTTTGAATGTTTTCCGTCGAAGGCTCAACGCCATTGACGCTTAACAGTTTGGCATCAGGATTTGTGTACATCGTTGTGGCGTAATATCTGTACGAATACCCAATGGCAGGTTGCACCCCTTGCCACTCAACCGACACTTGTTTCATCAAACTGTTTGTGCCGATCAGACTCTCATCAGGCAGCGGCTGCGGAACTTGAATGGGGAGATCACCCATAATTTTTTGCAACCCTGTTTGACTTCCGGAGCCTTCGGGGCGCTGAAATGCAATGATCTTTCCGCCGTTATGCCAACCAAGGGTGCTCCAATGAGCAGTTTTACCCGAATATATATTGCGTATTTGTTGATATGTGATGTTGTTTATCGGGTTGTCTTCGCCCACCAGAAAGACGAATGCTTCCCGTCCTATCGGAGTAAATTTCAGTTCAGCTCCGGCTGCCTTTGCAGCGGCAATTTGTTGCTCAGACGCACTCGCGACAAAAATAACATCCCGTTCTCCCGATATGATTGCTTCATATGCGCTGCGCGTATTTGTGCAAAGGACGGTATCTTGTGAGAAAGCATTCTCGTCGTATCCAGCTTCCGCAAACGCGGCGTAAACTGGATAAAGGGCGGTTGCTCCGTCCAGTACAGGTTGGTTATCAACAAATTGCAATTTGGATTTTTCATCAAGCTTTGCTGTTTTCGAATCCACGGAAAAAGGCGCATATACAGTCAAATCCGGCTTGGATTCTGCATTGTCCGATGTACTTGTACCTATCCACCAATTTCCCCGCAATGCCAAAGGAAATAGCACAACAGATAAGATAATCAGCAAGACAGTTGCCACTAAAACCGGAGTGTGTTGTTTTTTATGTTTTACCCATAAAATAACGGTTGTTCCGACTACACCTACTAATACCAATGCGAATGGCAGCATGCCGACAACATTATCGATATCACTAAAGGCGATGAGATATTCATATCTATGGAGGATGTAGCCGCCCACGAACCATACAAAGAGCATAATGGCTAACCGGGATACGATTTTAATGGTTTTCATCATTTTGCATCCCTCTCTACATTAGCGAAATCATTCCTGTTGTCACACCAATGAAAAACAGAACGATCAAAGCTACCAAACTAAGCGGTAAAGCAATCGCGATGATTGCAATTGTTTTTCCGAAGGAACCTATACGCTCTTTGCCCATGTTGAGTGCAGAAATGCCTGTCAACAATCCGACGACCGGTGACAGTATCACAAAAAGAGATAACATTGGAATCGTCGCTCCAAATGAACTAATGTAAAGCAGAAGAACTGGAAGCAAGACGAGACCCAATGCAATCAGAGGCAGTGATAGTTCCTTCTTATGATGTGCATTGGTCGCAGAATTTGCGTCTTCCGTATTGTTAGATCGGATATCCATAGACAACACTCTCCCTATATAAGTAGATGTTTTATGCTAGGTACTTCTCCAATTCATTGATATATTGCTCGCAAATTTTGAATGCTTCCAAGATCGGTTGTGGTGTCGTCATATCGACTCCGGCATCTTGCAGCAGGGCAATCGGCGTTTTCGAACTACCGCCGCCTAAGAATTCAATATAGCGCTGTACTGCGACCTCACCTTGTTCGAGAATTTGTTTGGTAAGTGCTTGTGCTGCTGAAAATCCGGTGGCGTATTGATACACATAGTAATTGTAGTAGAAATGGGGGATACGTGCCCATTCCAATTCAATGTCTTGATCGATGACGACGGCAGGACTGTAATATTTCTGATTGAGCTTATAGTACATTGCCGAAAGTTGTTCATTCGTCAGGGAATCGCCCTGCTCAATCGCTTCGTGGATCGATTTTTCGAATTCAGCGAACATCGTCTGGCGGAACATGGTAGTACGGAATCCTTCAATGAAATAATTCAGCAAATACGCCTTGAACTTTTGATCATCCGATGTTTCCAGCAAATAGTGGAACAACAATGTTTCGTTGACAGTAGAAGCAACTTCGGCAACAAAGATTACATAATCAGATGTGGCAAACGGTTGCTTTTGCTTGGAATAATAGCTGTGCATCGAGTGTCCCATTTCGTGTGCCAATGTGAATAGGGAATTGAGATTGTTCTGGTAATTCATTAAGATGTACGGATACGTGTCGTAAGAGCCCCACGAATAGGCACCGCTGCGCTTTCCTTCGTTCTCAAACACGTCGATCCAGCGGTCGGTGAATGCACCCTTAAC
The DNA here is from genome assembly GCA_023388635.1 of Bacillota bacterium. Taxonomy (GTDB): domain Bacteria; phylum Bacillota; class Bacilli; order Desulfuribacillales; family Desulfuribacillaceae; genus JAEWFW01. The sequence continues at coordinate 19,426 of JAEWFW010000005.1, read as the reverse complement.
GGTATTGACGTAATCTTCGCCTAAAGGAGCGAAGGCTTTGAGTAATATGTCGCATGCCTGCTCATAGGTCAGTTTATATTGCAGGTCGGGGACAATTGGCACATATAAGTCGTACATGTGAATATCGCCGAGATTGAGTTTTTGTTTGCGCAGCTGCAAATATTTCTGCAAAATAGGGATCGATTGCTCTACGGCGGTCAGTAAGTTTTCATATACCGACACAGGAATTTCGTTAGGCTTCAAAGCGGCTTCCAGTGAGTCGGCGTACTTTCTGACTCGAGAATGGAAGATATCCGTCTTTAAATGAGCCGTTAGAATGCTGGCATAGGTGTTGATATAACTTCTGTATGTTCCGTACAAAGCGTGAAACGCGCCGGAGCGCACATCGCGATTATAACTTTCCATCAGTGTGCTGTAACGGCTATGGCTCAATTTGACTTGTTTTCCTTCATCATCTGTGACCATCGGGAAGGGTAAGTCGCTGTCCGACAAGACGTTGAATATCGTTTCCGGTCCTTGGCAGAGGATGCTTGCTTCGGAAATAATTGCTTCCTCTATGTCGGAGAGGATATGTTCCTTTTGAATTTTCAGTCTTTCGAAATAGCGTCGGTATTCTTGGAGTTTGTCATCGTTCTCCACGTAGCCGAGATACGTGTCGAGATTGTTGAGAATTTCCGGTTCGACGAACGAAAGCGATGTTTCAACTTCGGCACTAATTAACTGTACGCGTTCAAATAAGCTTTTATATGTATTCGATTTCGTGTTTTCGTCCCAGCGCATTTTCGCGTACGTATAGAGACGTCCTGCTAATGTGATAATCTGCTCTTTCAGTACTATGAATTGTTTAAAATGCTGCAATGATTGGTTCAGTGTCCCTTTGTATGCGCTGACTGTAGTTAGCAGTTCTTTCAGTTGGCGAAAGCTGCTTTCCCACTGGCTGTCATCAGCGAAAAAGGGAGTGAGATCCCACGTATATTTCGGGTCAATCGATTCTCTCTTTACTACTTGACTTTGGTTATTTGTCGTTGTCAATTGATATCACCTCAAGTTATATTATAACGCAAAAACAGAGAAATACAAAAATGGTTACTTGCGACTATGAAAATTTGTCAAAAAGAAGGTTGCCTTTATTCTCATTAATCTTTATTATAGATATATCTCTAATCTCTGTAAGTAGGTGCAATGAAATGTACATTTTTCTATTACTGGTTTTTGTTGGATTTCATAGCTTTATTCTCATATTTCCCCGAGTTGTGTTTACGAAAAATGTGAATCCTTCACAACAACAATTATTATTGACCCGGGCCGTTGCGCTGTGCTTTATTGTTTTTAGCGTGACGTTGTTCTGCTATTACGGCTAAGTTTTCATGTGAATGGCGAAGAAGCGATTTTTATCGTTTCTTTTTTTATGCTATCATAAGCTAATTAAGTTAGATTCGAATAGAGTGGAGTGTTTGATCGGTGCAAATACAAGGTAAATGGCTGTTGTATACTGCCATAGAGGCTGATGTGGGGAAGATGCTGGAAGCCGTTCTCAAAGAGACATTACAGATATCCGGGCGCAGGCTACAAAAATTGACGCGCAGCAAAGGGATTATCGTCAATCAGAAGAAAGCACATCTTAATAAAATCGTGAAGTTAGGTGATCAGATAAAAGTCCGGATTGAGGAAAATCAAGCACCGGAGATTGCGCCGATAGCAATGGAGCTCGATGTTCTTTATGAGGACGAATGGCTGTGTGTAATCAATAAACCCGCCGGAATGAAAACATATGCGGTTGATCATAAAGACGATGTCACGTTGGCAAACGGTATTCATCACTATTTTAAATCTCAGGGAAGCTCGCCCCATATTCATTTCGTCCACCGTTTGGATACGAATACATCTGGAGCGATCTTAGTGGCGAAAAACAGTTATGCCCATCATCTGCTCGATCAGCAATTAAAGACGAATAAAATTAGCCGTACATATATCGCGGTCGTCGAAGGAGAACTTCCAGAGGAGCGAGGTGTGATTGAGTTTCCTATAGGCAGAGCCGATGAACGGACAAATAAGCGATGCGTGAGTGAGAATGGAGAATATGCACGCACTTTGTATCAATGCTTGTACAGAACGAAGGACTTTTCTGTCGCTGAGGTTACGTTAGATACGGGTCGAACGCATCAAATACGCGTACATTTTTCGCATATCGGTCATCCACTTGTAGGAGATAGATTATACGGAAAAGCCAGCCGTGCCATACAACGCCAGGCACTCCATGCGCACAAGTTATCATGGGAGAACGTGCAAACGGGAAACTCACAATCGGCTGTATGTGAGCTGCCACAAGATATGATACAGCTTTTGCATGCGTGCCAATTGTATGTACAAGCGTTTGCGCAAGAAGAGTAATGAAGTTTTTTTGGGCATTCACCTATTTTGCATTTGCTTCATAGACTGTAATACGAATCGAATGTGAGGTGAAGACATTGTTGAGGAACTCTTCTGTTCTTGAAAAAGGCGTGAAATCGATCTTGAATCAATTTGAAACAGGGAAAATGTCTCTCACGGATACTATGCGGCTGCTAAATCAGGAAAATACGGTGAAAGATACGGAAGTGCCTGTCAGCAGGTCGATCCAGGAATTATTTCAGGAACTGGATCAATTGATCGGATTGACAGAAGTGAAGAAACTTGTCCGAGAAATATTTGCCTATCTGGAGGTGCAGAAATTACGCAAGCAGCAAGGTCTGATTTCCGACTCGATTGTGCTGCATATGACATTTAAGGGCAATCCGGGTACGGGAAAGACTACGGTGGCAAGGGTTCTGGGCAGACTTTTTAAAGAAATGCAGATTTTATCAAAGGGTCATATGATTGAAGTGGAGAGGGCGGATCTCGTCGGCGAATATATTGGGCATACGGCACAAAAAACGAGGGAGCAAGTAAAAAAGGCACTGGGCGGGATTCTATTCATAGATGAAGCGTACTCTTTAAATCGCGGCGGAGAAAAGGATTTTGGCAAAGAAGCGATTGACACACTTGTCAAAGCGATGGAAGATCACAAAAACGAATTTATTCTCATATTGGCAGGTTATAATGATGAAATTGAAAACTTTTTGATGTCAAATCCAGGGTTACCGTCGCGTTTTCCTTTGAAAGTGACGTTTCCCGATTATACGAATCGTGAGTTGCTCGATATTGCGGAATTGATGTTGGAGATGCGGCAATACAAATTTGACACTGCGGCAAAGAATAAGTTGCATCTTTACTTAGCGGGGAATTACGCAAAACGATCGGAAAATTTCAGCAATGCGCGCTTTATCCGCAACATTATCGAGCGAGCCATCAGAAAGCATGCAATCCGGTTGATGCGTGAACAAAAATATAGCCAAGATCATTTGACGAGGAGTTCGTTGATGATGATCACGGAAGCTGATATGGAATTTGACGGAGGTGAGACCATTGATCGAAATCGTTCTTACTGGTAAAAGAGAAGTGGGCAAGACACTTTTCATGCTGCAATTCGCCGAATATATCGCGGAAGAAAACGGATTTGATTGCTTGTACCAATCGGAGCAAGGTGTCCATTTGAAAAAAGTATCGGATCGCATTAAAGCATGGGATATATATCACAAGGGAGTGCAAAAGCAGTATTTGCCCCAAAGTATATGCCTGTTTGACAAGGCACAGAAAAAGCACTTTAAATTTACCGACACTTACGGCTTAACTGACGGCATATCGTATCATAAAGAAGAGCGGAGAAAGATTAAGCACACGTTAGAAACAGTCATTCAAAGCAGACATCTGATCCACATGATCGATTATAAACAGATAGAAAAAAGAGGATTAGACCCCATTGACCAAGAATTATACCAACTGGGCAAAAACAAACATTTTTATTTAATGGTACTAAATAAATCGGATATGGATGCATCAATGGCAAAATTTACGGATTTTCAAAAACGATTAAAAATTCCGATGCTGCCTGTATCCTCGATGTATAAAGAGGGATTCTTCCATATCTATCAGCAAATCAGAACTATTGTGAGAGAGCCTGCACTTTCGAGGTAATTTTCATATATAGCAAATTTTTTTGCATAACAAGATAGTATAAGTGCAACTAAGGCTTTTGTCTGCGCTTGCAGCTTGACATAAGCCAAGTTTTCTTTACTTGGACAAGTATAAAATTTTTGGGGTGTGAATATATGCAATTTTTTACAGATGATATACGGGCTTTGCAAGAAAAAGTAGAAGATAAAATTTCCGATATAGTAAAGCAGATTGAGCATGATGTTGACTATAACCAAGCAAAAGTCTTGCAAGCATTTCAGCAACATCGTGTGAGTGATTTTCATTTTGCTGATTCTACCGGGTATGGACATAACGATATCGGCAGAGAGACGGTTGAGCAGGTGTATGCCACTGCTTTCGGGGCAGAAGCAGCACTTGTGCGCCCGCATATCGTATCCGGTACTCACGCAATCAGCAGTGTGTTATTCGGATTGCTGCGCCCGGGGGACGAGTTGTTGTATATATCGGGGAAACCCTACGATACTTTAGAAGAAGTTGTCGGTGAAAGGGGAGAAGGTCAGGGCTCGTTAAAGGAATTCAACATATCGTATCGCTGGCTGCCATTGGCAAGCGATAAAATTGACTATCCACTTTTGCAAAAATCCATTTCTGCCAATACGAAAATTATCGGCATTCAACGTTCACGTGGCTACGCTGACAGACCGTCTTTTACGATTGCGGAAATCGAAGAAATGGTTACATTCTGTAAAGGTATCAATGAAAAGCTGATTATATTCGTCGATAATTGCTACGGAGAATTTACGGAACGGTTGGAGCCCACCGATGTCGGTGTCGATGTGATGGCAGGCTCCTTAATTAAAAATCCCGGTGGTGGAATTGTTCGCTCCGGAGGTTATATCGTCGGTAAAGAGCAGTATGTGACGCAGATCAGTTATCGTGTCACATCGCCGGGGATCGGTAGTCTCGGCGGGGCGATGCTCGGGACGACGCGCGAGTTGTTTCAAGGTTTGTTTATTGCACCGCACACTGTCGGCGAAGCGTTGAAAGGCGTTGTCTTTGCGTCAGCTATTTTAGAAGAATTAGGGTTTGAGACGACACCGTTCTGGCACGAACGACGTACAGATATCATTCAAGCAATTCATCTGAAAACTCCAGAGAATCTTTTGGCATTTTGTCAGGCAATTCAAGCATCTTCGCCGGTAGATTCCCATGTGCGGCCTGTAGCAAGTCCGATGCCGGGCTATGCCGATCCTGTGGTTATGGCGGCAGGTACGTTTATTCAAGGAGCCAGCATTGAACTAAGTGCAGATGGACCAATGAGGGAGCCTTACACCGTCTATATGCAAGGCGGATTGACATATTCCCATGTAAAAATAGGGATATTATCGGCAGTGTCCAATTTGTTGAAAAGCAATCAAGGGTAAATCTTTGATGATAAGGGTATAAACGAATGTGAAAATTCCTTACATACCTTGACAGCTATTTGTGATCGACATATAATGGTAAGAGAATTGGGTTATTATATCCTTTTTCATTGATTTCTCAGAGGAGGGAAACAATGGATAATCAAGACAGAAGAAAACAGCCGCTTTTTCCCATTGGTATCGTTAAAAAGTTGACAAGTCTGTCGGCAAGACAGATCCGCTATTATGAGGAACATAATTTAATTCAACCAATACGAACCGAAGGGAATCAACGGTTATTTTCATTTGAAGATGTCGACAGGTTATTGGAAATCAAGTCTTTGATTGATCAAGGTGTGAACATAGCCGGAATTAAAACGGTGCTCGGCACAATTGACGAACCGAGAGAATCTTATGTCGCACCAGCACACACCGAATCAGCAAGTGAAGCGAAGGTCGACTTATCAGATAAGGAATTGCACGATTTATTACAAACACATATTCAGGAGCATATAGCAAAGCCCAGTGTCATCAATCCTTTGATACAGGGTCAGCTTTCTAGATTTTATCGTAAGTAAACATGAGTAAGGTACATGAGCAACACAATATTGTTCGTGAAAGTAAGCATAAGGGATGTTACATTGGGAATGGGAGGAGTTTCATATGGGACGTTATACAAAAGAAGATATTAAACGTATGGCCGTGGAGCAAAATGTTTCGTTTATCAGACTGCAATTTACGGATTTAATGGGAACGATTAAGAATGTCGAAATACCGATCAGTCAATTGGAGAAAGCATTGGACAATAAAATGATGTTTGATGGTTCTTCAATCGAAGGATTTGTACGCATTGAAGAATCAGATATGTATTTGTATCCCGATATAGATACGTGGGTAGTTTTTCCCTGGTTTGCCGATAAAGGAAAAGTGGCGCGTTTAGTCTGTGACGTATATACGACAGAAGGTGTTCCGTTTGCAGGAGATCCGCGTTATATTTTGAAACGCGCATTAAAAGAAGCGGAAGAGATGGGCTTCACCGCACTGAATGTTGGACCGGAACCAGAATTTTTCCTGTTTAAGCTCGATGAAAACGGCAAGCCGACAAATGTAATGAATGATGAAGGTGGATATTTTGACTGGGCGCCGGTAGACCTCGGGGAGAACTGCCGTCGGGATATCGTATTGACTTTGGAGCAATTGGGCTTTGAAATTGAAGCGTCACACCACGAAGTAGCGCCGGGACAACATGAAATCGATTTTAAATACACGGATGCAATTACTGCCGCCGACAATATTCAGACATTCAAACTGATCGTCAAAACGGTGGCGAAGGAACATGGGTTACATGCGACTTTCATGCCTAAGCCGTTTTTCGGTATTAACGGTTCAGGAATGCACTGCCATAAATCGTTATTTATCGGTGATAAGAATGCATTCTATGAGGAAAGCGATGAGCTTGGACTTAGCGAAACTGCTAAGCAGTTTATTGCCGGTATTCTAAAACATGCACGCGCTTTAACGGCTGTCACAAACCCTACTGTCAACTCGTATAAACGCCTCGTCCCTGGATATGAAGCTCCATGCTATATCGCATGGTCGGCGAAAAACCGCAGCCCTCTAATTCGAATTCCTTCTGCAAGAGGAATGAGCACACGGGTTGAAGCGAGATTCCCGGATCCAGCGACTAATCCGTATTTAGCGCTGGCTGTGATGTTAAAAGCAGGCTTGGATGGAATCAAGAATAAAATGATCGTTCCGAAACCAACCGACCGCAATATTTACGTAATGAATGAAGCGGAACTGGAAGAAGCCGGTATCGGTTCTCTGCCAGGTGATTTGGGAGAGGCAATTGCATTATTGCAAGCAAGTCCGCTCATGCGTGAAGCCCTGGGAGAACATGCATTAAATCATTTCGTCAGTGCCAAACTGATCGAATGGGACATGTACCGCACACAAGTTCACGAGTGGGAAAGAGAACAATATATGATTCAGTACTAATACGCTAAACCCTTGATACGATTGGTATTGAGGGTTTTTTATTTTTGGTCGGTCTGCTGTTTTTTTCGTTAGAAAAGTGGACCGACCAAAAAACGACCAAAAACTTTTTAAATTGCTAATAACTTTTCGATGTGTTTATCGTATCCATCGATTGATGATTATTCAATTTTTTGACTGATATGCAGATAGCGTTCGACGGTAATTTTGTAATCTTTATGACCTAAACGCTTCTGAATGCGAGTTTGCCGGATTCGGATAAACCGAAGAATTTGAGTTGTTATCAGAGTTTTTACAAGAAGAAAGGGGAAAAATAATGTTTGCGAAAGATGAAACGATCGGCAGGAGGTTAAAAAATGAAAGCAATTACTTTATGGCAACCGTGGGCGACGTTATTAGCTTGCGGTGCAAAACAGTATGAGACACGCTCATGGGCTACAGAATACAGAGGACCGATAGCAATTCATGCAGCAAAGCGCAGACTTGATATTCAAGACTTAGACGGCAATATGTGCATCGCGACCCTAGAATCCCTACAGTTGGTTACGGCAACACAAATGATGAAATCACTTCCGTATGGCTGCATCATTGCTACGGCGGAACTTGTCGGAGTTTACTGTATCGCGGCTCCTCCAGACAAACCCCTTTTTCGAGATGATTTCAGTTTCATGTTTTATAACGACAAATCAAGTTTGTACAGTCCTGCCCCTCTTAATGTGGTAAGTGTGCAGCCAAATTTGTCGATAAAATTTGGTCTTGGGAAAAATGAAATGCTTTTCGGGGATTGGATGCCAGGACGATATGCGTGGGAATTCTCGAATATGAAAATGCTATCTGAGCCGGTACCAGCAAAAGGAAAACAGAGATTATGGAATTGGGAGGAGGATATTATATGCTCTACATCGGAAGCAAGTAGGTGGAATAGGATCAGCAGACAAAAACGGTGACTGTAAAATAACCTCTACCGGCAGGATTATTGCCGGTTTCGTGGAATTTAACATATAGCAATAGTGGTAGGGGGAGACAAATATGTTTGGCTGGCTGAAAAGTATTTTTTCTTCAAAAACGTGTGCGATCTGCAATAAAAAACGACCAGACATGCGTAAATATTTCGACGACAGGAACAAGCCGATATTAGTGTGTTCGATGTGCGTGGAATACGCAGAGCGGAGAGCGTATAGGAAACAACTGAGACAGTAAAATAGACAGGGCATAGACCCTCGCCTGAGGGGCTATAACATAATAATACAGCTATTACTATGGCTATTGATATTAAACAAAAGAGTATAAGGAAAAGAGCCTTCCATGCAGATATCTTGTGTGATTCGGCAAAAAAATTAACCATAATAAACATTACCCAAAAGTATAAAATAATCGTAAATATTTGCAAAAGTACATTTATAAAGATCGATTCGGGTAAAACATTGTATACATATAGAGACAAGATTATGGCAGTAGATAAACGCAAAATTGCACTTGGTATTACGCTATATAATGATGCTAACAAAATATCCCTATAAGTGCCCTTGCCACCAATTACTTTTCCAATCCAGTATAGTGACACTGTCATTAATAAATAAATCAATATGGCAGAGCCAATAGAAGTAATTACAAGATTGGGCAAAGAAGATGTAGGCTCTGTATTGATTTTGAAGAATATATCATACGAATAAAACAGGAAAAAACAAATAATAATAGAAATTTGTAATCGATTATTCGGTGCATCTAGTATACGGCACATGGTTTCGCGTGGTCTCGTCCACATGGTAAGCCATATGCTTTTCGGTGGATCATTTGGTGAAGCGAAGTTAGTTTCTGTTTGCAATTCAATTAATCGTATCAGCCCATTTCTTAAGAATATAAAACTATAGAAATATTTCGACAAATTTCCATATTTTCCTTTAATAATTTAAGAATCTGCTTCGGCATATGATTCAGTACTAATACGCTAAACCCTCGATACGACTGGTATTGAGTTTTTTTTATTTTCAAATAAATTTTCAATATTTTTACCGCATATGTGCTTCAATGTTTGGCAGTAAATAACAAACCTGTATTGCGCAGTTCTTCCATATTTGGTACTCTGATACTGTATTGATTAAATGGGGGGCGAGGAAGAATGAGAAAAATAATGATTATGTTTTTCGTAGTTGCTTTAATTCTTACGGGATGTGGTGGGGATAAATCTGAACCGACGGACGCAGAAGCTAAGGTGGCTAAGAAAGAGGTTAAATTAGAAACGCCAGAAGAAGCAGTGAGCAACGCATTAAAAGCCGTTAAAAACTTAGATTCAAAAACAATAAATAAATATTTCGGAGTCGATAGTGTTATGAGTAATAATTCAGACATAACACAAGGTGAAGAAAATGCAAAACTAATTGTTGAGAAACTGCAATTTGAGATTCTTTCATCAGAAGTTAATGGAGATGTCGCTACTGTCAAAACACAACTGACCAATATCGATATGCCAGCCGTCTTAGCTGAGTTTTTGCAACAGGGTATGTCTTTCGCATTTGAAAATGCTTTTTCAGGAAATCCTTTGAGTGACGAAGAATTAGAAAAGAAAACGGAACAATTGTTTATCGATATATTAAGCAAAGACGGAAACGCAACTACAACTACGACTGTCGATATTGATCTATCAAAGACAGGAGACAACTGGAAAATAAATTTGGATGAAAAACTTCAAAATGCAATCTTAGGCGGTTTGTTAGAGGTTGCGAAAAATATGAATGAAGGTAATGAAGGAAACGGTAACTAAGAAAGGATTTGAATAAATCTTAAGAGACCAACAAGGGGGCTGTCTAATAAGTCCCTTTTGTATGTAAACAATTTTGTGCTTAAACAATAACCAAATTTCCGAATTTATGGGCATTATTTATATCTAGCTAATTGAATTTACTTGTAGAGACTGGTCGGTTACGTTACACTTTATAATGAGAAAAATAAGTATGAATAATACAAGTATAAGTACAAAACAATGCAAGTAGGATTTTGGGGGAACTGTTTATGGGTAAAATTTTGATTGTGTACTACTCTTATTCAAATACAACTAGGAGTTTAGCAGAAGATATTGCAATCATTACAGATGGAGATATTCGAGAACTTGTCCCAGACAAACCATATTCTTTTACTTACAATGGTGCAACAAAAGAAGTTCGCAATGAAATTGAAAGAGGATACTGTCCTAAACTACTATCTGGAAATGAACCAATAGAAGAATATGAATATATTTTTATAGGATCACCCAATTGGTTCAAGTCTTTTGCTCCGCCGATATTGAGCTTTTTGCGCAATGTTGATTTAACTGGAAAAACAGTGATTCCGTTTTGTACACACGGTGGCGGCGGGTTTGGACAGATTGAAACCAATATATCTAAGGAATGCCCAAATTCAAAGTTATTATCGGGATTTACTGCAGCGGGAGACTTTGACGTTAAACAAGTACAAGATTGGCTAGACAGAATAAAAATCTTAGAGCAAATTAACTATTAATACAACCCTTGATACGATGTATGAGGGATTTTTATTTTTTAACCGATGACTACTGCCACTAATTATCAAATACTTGACCAATAAAACTACATGATGTAGAATGAAAATAAAACTACATGTTGTAAGGGAATGAGAAAGACTAATGAATAAAATTCAAAAAATATCAGAATCTGAGAAACAAATCATGCAATACATCTGGTCTGTAGGACGGGCTGTAACTACAGCCGAGATTCTTCAACATTTACCTGAGGATAAAAAATGGAAACAGAATACAGTGATTACTTTTTTATCACGTTTAAATGAAAAAGGCTTCTTAGTAGTGACGAAGGTTGGGAAGGCAAACTACTATAAAGCAAGGTTAACAGAGCAAGAATATATCAATTATGAGACGAAAGCATTTATTAACGATGTACACAAAGGTTCTATCCTTGGTTTAATTACTACATTATGTGATAGCAATGATCTCACTAAGGACGACATTGAAGAGCTGATGGAACGTTTGAAAAAGTAGGTGAACATTTTAATGACTGACCTGACAATGCAATTACTAATTGCTTCGCTTACAGCTAGTGGCTTGTATTTAATCATGAAAGTGTTACAGAACATTACGTTAAAATATTTCTCTGCTTCATGGCACTATTATTCGACTATCATTGTGTATCTATTTTTTCTCATACCTTATCATATTTTACTAATGGGGATTCCGATAGACTTATCATCTAAGTATAGTGTGGCTATAAATTCGCATTCTATATTAGGGGTATCAGATTTTTTAAATGCATGCTCTTCCAGCAGATACAAAGCACCGAAAATACGCAATTTTTTATGCGATATATATCTTATGTTTTGGTAGCAATTTTGTTTATGGTCATTGCAGTATAGCGACGGCACTGTCATTTACGCTACATTTAAAAATGGATACAGAATTGCGAACACTCCGAAGATTGTCGCGTGCTATCTTTTAAACTAATACTTCATCCCAAAGAAATAAGAAATAAAGCCCCAGGTAGTCTGTATATCACCAAACGATGCATTTAACAATTGGGCTTGCTGATTATAATTATGGATAACTGCAGGCTGCTCCGTTACTAACTTAATCACTTGCGGATAGAGCACAAACGGCGTAGCTTCGGTGACATCCTTGCCGGTCAAGGACAAGCCGTCGTTGATAGAAATGAGCATACCGTACTGTTTTAGAAAATCTAATTTTTTGATTGTCGCTGTATATGAGAGCCCGAAATGATAGGCGATTGATTTTTTAGTCATTCTGCATATACCATCGGAGTCTTGATGATCGGATAGGATGCGCATTAATTTTCTGTATTGTATAATAGTTTTCTGGTATCGTTGGCTAGAAATATCTTTCAAATTAGCACCTCCAAAGAGATTATTTCGACATATTTTCATTTTATCCTTTTCTGGAGAATTCCTGCAATCCGTAGTAGAATAGATGCATCTGTCAAAAGTAGCAATTCATCTCGTTTGAAAATCTATCTATTTCATAATCTACCTATTACGAATTAGGAGACAACACTATGAACGATACTAAGTTGCAACAGCAGGTAAAACGTACAAAGCTATGGAAGACTATCATGTTTTCCTTCGTGGCTGTAATACTGGTCGCTTTTCTTTCGGGTTTAGGAATTTTCCTACATCAACATACTTTCACCACTGAAAAATGGATGAATGAATCGGACAAACGCATCAATGTCGTTAATAATATGTTGAAAAAGCACCCACTGGTTGGTATGACTAGAGATGAAATTATTGCGTTGCTTGGCGAAGAAGACAGTTATGCCGACAACAAAACATCGTTTAAAATCACTCAAACATATTTTGATCCAGAGAACACGTTGGTTTATTATTTGGGGGTCACCTACATGGATGATCAATGGCTGATCATATCGCTCGAAAATGATGTTGTAAAAAATTATCTCATTGACATAACATAAGAACGAAGCTGAGGAGAAGCATATAATATAAAGAATCGGATCGATTGATCATGAAAAGAGGGAATAGCGATGAGAGAGATTCAACCGGGGATGTACCGGCATTTTAAAGGAAACGAGTACCGAGTAATTGATATTGCTACACACACGGAAACCGGAGAAAAGCTGGTTATTTACAGACCGCTCACAGATGAGAGTTTGTTACATGCGAGACCGTTGGCGATGTTCGCATCGGAAGTCGATAGGGAAAAGTATCCTGATGTAAAACAAAAATACCGGTTTGAAAAAATCGAGGATTGATCATACAATTGTAATCATACATAAAAAACTAGGAAAAGAGAAATATCTGTAAACTCATATGTCTGTGATTCGAAAGGGGAAGCTATATTGCTGAGTGTCATAGGTGGCATCGGTTTATTCATCTTAGGGATGACGATGCTGACAAACAGTCTAAAAGAGCTGGCAGGGGATGCCTTAAAAGATTGGCTCAATAAATTTACCGGAGGAACATTCAGTTCAATTCTGTCTGGCGCCGTTGCGACGATGCTTATTCAGTCTTCTACGGCGACGACGTTATTGACGATCGGTTTTGTCGGAGCCGGGTTACTGACGTTTACTCAGTCCATCGGCATTGTCATCGGTGCCAACATTGGAACTACAAGTATCGGCTGGCTGATTTCCTTGGTTGGCTTCAAGATTAGCTTATCGATAGTGGCATTGCCGCTCATTGGTATTGGAGTATTTATTAATAAAGTATTGGTACCGCCGGTTTTCAAAGCGTATGGATCTTTTATTACCGGCTTTGGCATGTTGTTTTTCGGTATCAGCATACTGCAAACGGGCATGGCGGATCTCCAGAGTATGATTTCCTTCCAGAATATTTCCGTCGACTCATTCCTATCGAAGCTCATTTTAATTGGCATCGGAATTATCATGACGATCATTATGCAGGCATCCGGAGCAGCTGTCGCTGCTACGTTAACAGCGCTTTACGCAGGTGCTATCACCTTTGAACAAGCTGCTTTTCTGGTCATCGGTCAAAACATTGGGACAACTGCCACTGCAATTTTTGCGTCGATTGGCTCATCGGTGGCAGCCAAAAGAACGGCAGTAGTCCATGTATTATTCAATGTTGTCACCGCCATTATCGTCACATTGACAGCTCCGTTTATTTTGCTGTTCACAATCAAGATCAGCACATTCATTAATAACGGTGTATTTGATGAAACTTTAGGAATTGCAATTTTTCACACGCTGTTCAGTCTGATCGGCATGGTCATCTTTTTGCCGTTTATCCAGAGATTTGCCAACTTCGTCATGAAGATTGTTCCGGAAAATGAAAATACGTTGACCAGCCATCTTAATACGAATCTTATCTCCATTCCGCCACTGGCAATCGATGTATCATTCAAGACATTGCTGGAAATAGTCAAAGAGTTGACAGACGCTTTCGTGATCTTGATGGAAAATAAGAAAATAACTGTTCAATATGAGCGGAAAATGCAGCAGGTAGAGGAGGCGCTCGACATTACCCTGCATTTTCTGGAATCCATAGAGTCGTCTTCCGCCAAAGACCGGCATAAACACATTGCTATTTTGCATGCGTTAGATCACATTAGCCGTTTGGTGAAAGTTTTACAAGAACGGCAAAAGGTCGAGGCGATGTATTTGCAGAAATATTTGATCGAAAAATTATTTGCTGTGTTGACGATGATCCAAGATAATGTCAATGAACAGGATGAATTAATAAACATCGCTTCCATCCTGGAAGACACGTCAACCCAAATGGCAAATGAACGGCGAATTCGACGCAATAAATACTTTGAGCGTACCGTATCGAATGAAACACAGTTAGATACTGCCATATTAAAAGTCGAAGCCGTGTTATGGATTGACCGCTTGGTTTACCACTATTGGAGAGCGTTCGCCCGCATGGCTGAATATGTTCAAGAAGATTAAATCTTCCATGAAATCTAAAAATACCGCAATCTCTTGAAAAATTACGAGAGATTGCGGTATTTACATTGTTATGCTGATCACTAAACTTTCAGCCGATATGTATTTGTATTTTCTACATTTTCAGCGAAATATTGTCGATTGTTGTTGGCAAATGTCAAACTGTCTCATTTCCCGAGCAATCATATATTTCCGAAGATCATTCAAACTTAGATCACCTATTATTCTAGTTCATCCTAGTGGAATTCACGATAGATACCGATGACTTTTCCTAAAACATCAACTTTGGATACAAAGATCGGTTCCATAGAGGAATTTTCCGGTTGTAAACGGAAACGGCCACTTTCTTTATACAGGCGTTTGATCGTCGCTTCATTTTCTTCTGTCATGACGACGGCAATCTCACCATTTTGGACTGTAGATTGTTGACGTACAATCGCGTAATCTCCGTCAAGAATACCGACCTCCATCATGCTGTCACCTGACACATGCAGTATATATACGGAATCGTCTTTAATGAGATCCTGTGAAATAGGCAAGTAACGGTCGATATTTTCCACCGCTGTAATCGGTTGTCCGGCTGTCACTTTCCCGATCACGGGGACATATGTATGGGAATTCTGTTCATTGAAATACGCGTCATCTTCTTCGCTATTGTTGAGAATTTCGATCGCCCGCGGTTTGGTCGGGTCGCGGCGAATATAACCGCTTTCTTCAATTTTTGCTAAATGTCCATGAACAGTTGAGCTTGATGCAAGACCAACTGCTTCTCCGATTTCACGTACCGATGGAGGATAGCCCTTTTTATGGACTTCTTTTTTTATAAAATTCAAAATGTCCATTTGGCGTTTTGACAACGGTTTCATTACAATATCACCCTTTATTTAGTAATCGTTTAGTGACATTATAACACAGTGCAAAATAATAAAGCAAACAAAAGTTCGTGTAGGATAGATTTATCGCAAAGAACCACGTTGCCGCATTGCATCATGCAAACGATGCTTAGATGCTTCAACATATTTTTTTGCAGTGACTGCAATATCCTCATGACCTAATTGCGCCGCCACGACGCGGATATCTCCCGTCGCTTCGTACAAGGCAAGACCTGCCGATGAGCGCAATTTATGTGGTGTGATATTAAATTTTCCGATTGTCTTGGCGTATTTCTTGACGATTTTCTGCATACTGCGAATGCTCAGACGTTCATTGTCGCGATTTAAGAAAATAGCGCCTTGCATATCTGCTTTCAATTTGGGACGGTCAGGATGTTTCAGATAGGCGAGCAGTGCCGTTTTCGTCTCTTCTGAAAAGACGACTGTACGTACTTTGCTGCCTTTACCGAGTACAGTGATCTCCATATTTTTAAAATCGAAATTTTCAGTCTCCAACAGATACACTTCGCCAATTCGCAACCCTGTATCTAATAGCAATGTCACCAAAGCTATATCGCGGCAAATAGACAGTTCGTTGCGCGATTTCTGCTGCTTATCTGACAATCCCTGTCCTGACTCTACGGCATCGAGTAAGGTCGCTTGCTCATTGGCAGCCAATGCAATGATCCCTTTGTGATTCAGCTTTAATTTATCGTACTTCGTCGTAGGATCTTGGAGGATGATATTTTTCTTATACAGCGTATTGAACAGTACTTTTAAAGCCGACCTGCGTCTGGACTGTGATGTTTTTGCCACATTGCGATCGTTCAACTGCCATTGTTCGAAAGCCACTAACTCTTCAAATATAATGCTTTGTACATCATCCACCGTAAAATCAGCTACTTGCTTATCGCGATAACGCTCGATAAACTCACTGCAATATTGAAAAAACAATATCCAGTCGCGCATATAATGAATGACGGTCGTCCGCAGTCGCCCTTCCACAACGAATTTCGTCGTAATCACAACTTCACAAAAAGTGGGAAGTTGTTTGCTGAGGCGATTAAATGTTTCTTGCTGTTTCTTGGTCACTTGTTTTTGAAATTCAGACATCATTGATCACTCCGAGGGGTATGTTTACATTATAGTATAGCATAGAATAACGCTGTAATGGAGTAGGGGACATTCGGACAAGATTGTCGCTTGATTTTATTGCTGTAATATGAGATAACCAAACCGTCTGAATGAGTGAAAATATTGATAGGAAAAAGTAAAGCGGGGTATTTTTAGGATGAAAATGGGAAAAGATCTGGATATCCAGGAGATTGATACTTTATTATTTGGCGCTTTGAACGTTCTATTACAGAGCCGATCGATTGATAAAATTTCAGTCAATGAAATAATCATCCAAGCTGGTATTAGTCGGTCTACATTTTATCGCCACTACTATGATAAATACGATTTATTGAATTCATGCTATGAGAAAATCATCTTGAAAAACACACTGTTTCTATTTAATAAAGAATTGAGTTGGTTTGATGCTGTTTGTAAATTGTATAAAGAAATTAAAGACAATCTGAATTTAATCCAAAATGCCTTTCGCTCTACAGATTTAAATAATTTAAAGAATTATATATATACTATGAGCATGGAATACCATATGTCCATTTTGAAAGAAAACGGAGTCAATATTCAAGACTGGAAAGTCATACGCAGTATGGAAATACATATTTACGGCACATTGGAAGTTACATATCAGTGGGTCATGAATGGCATGCAAGAACCAATTGAAGAAATGATCAAAATATTTAATCAGAGCATTCCTGCGGAATTCAAAAAGTTTTTTGCAAGCCCACACGTGTAAGTGACTATAGCTCCTGAATACGTAATGTGAAACAAATTGGATGGATTGTTTCTTGTCTTTATTTATGAATCAAATGATAATGTAGATATCAAAGATATTCAAAAAATATTCACATTACGAGGAGGCAAACAGATATGTTAACAAGAAGAGACGTCATAAAAAAAGCCGTCATCAGTACAGTAGGAATTGCAACTGTCGGCGTACTCGGTGCTTGCACTGCGCAACCCAACAATAACGAAAATAATCCCGTAGAGAACGACGATAATAATACACTTTCCTTTGATAAAGAGGCAGATGTCGTCATCGTCGGCGGAGGGGGTGCCGGTGTCACTGCCGCTTTACAAGCAAGTAGTGACGGTGCGTCTGTGCTAATTTTAGAGAAAACTGATAAACATGGAGGAACGACGAATTTATCTGGTGGAGTTATGCAGGCTGCCGGTACTGATGTTCAAAAAGCGAATTCAAACTATAAGGATGATACTCCTGAAAAACACTATCAATATTGGTTAAAAGCCGGTGAGGGGTATCTCGACGAAGAGTTAGTGAAAGATTTGGCTTACACGGCCCCCGAGCATATTCAATGGCTGACGAATTTAGGGCTAAAATTCAACAGTATCTACGGTCACAACCATATCCCATATATTGAGGATGATCTATTCGCCGACCGGATCCACGTTTATGAAGGCGGCGGATTGGGCGGAACGGGCAATATTCTCGTCAATACGATGCTCGATGCGGCACTGGCAAAGCAGGCAGTCATTGAATACAATACGTCGGTGACGAATTTAATCACCAATGAAGCAGGGGTAGTCATCGGAGTGCTAGCTGAGCAAAATGGCAGGGAAATTAAAGTTAAAGCCAAGAAAGGTGTTATTTTAGCAACGGCAAGTGTCGACAGTAACCCAGAGATGGCAAAATTGCTCAACCCGCAACAATATTGGTCGATTACAACACAGGTTAATGTTTGTTCTCCGGCGAATACAGGAGACGGCATTCGCATGGCAATGGATATTGGCGCATCTGTCGTCGCTTCCGGAGGAACGATTGATTTCTGCGGTAAAACTGGAATTGCAACCGACAACCGCATTCCTGTGTTCCCATATTTTAATGTAAATAAAGCCGGCAGACGTTTTGTCTGTGAAGATGCGACATATGCGTACACCTACCGAGCGATTTATCAGCAAGAAAAACAATTCGATGCACCGACATACATGATATTCGGCAAAAGCAGTCTCGCTGCTGAAGGTTCACCATGGACAGAAGAAAGTGTAGAACAAGATGTCGCTTCCGGGGCTGTTTTGCGTGCAGATACGATTGAAGCACTGGCAGACTTGATTAAAGTAGAACCCCAAAACCTTACAGCAACGTTGTCCACTTGGAATTCTGATGCCAAGGCAGGAGCTGATTTACAATTTGATAGAAAAATGGGCGTACAAGAAATCACAGGTCCGTTTTATGCATACAAAAACACTGCTTTCAATCTAGGGGCAATTACCGGAGTCAAAATTAACACAGATGGACAAGTCATAAAAGCCAATGGCTCAGTCATTCCTCGCTTATATGCCAGTGGTTTGACAGCCGGCGGATGGATTGGACCTTACTATCCGGGATCAGGAACGGCGATCATTGGTCTAGTCCATTGGGGCAGAAAAGCCGGAGCCCATGCAGCAAAATTGGATTCCATCTAAAATTACCAAGAGTTCGATATACAGAATCACTGTATCGAGCTCTTTTAATTTTTTCAAAAAAATTGTCAATTATCTGAGAAAATGTCACCTTAAGTGTTCTATGAAAATGTCACTCTTTTAGAATGGAGACCACCTTTACCAGGAGGTCTCTGAATAATGGTCATACTGTGAATACATAGCTTCTTGGAAT
>JAEWFW010000065.1 GCA_023388635.1 Bacillota bacterium | reverse complement strand
CTGGAACAGGGGGGAGTGCGTATCAGTGTCGGGTACTACAATACGCGAGACGAGATTCATAGACTGATCGATGCATTGGAGGAAGTCGTATGCTAATGATATTTCCGACGGTACACTGGACGCTTCGCGCTGAGAAAGTTTTGTTGGCGCATCAGATTACCCATCAAGTGGTTCCTGTGCCGCCATATGTCAATGAAGGGTGTGGGCTTGGTATTCAGTTAGATAATGAGTTGCAAGCGCATGCCGTAGAGTTATTGCAAGCAGAAAATGTTGAAGTTGAAAAAATGATTGATGAAAAGGATGGTGTATGATGTCGAAAAATGATGCAATTTTAATTACGTCGGATTCGTTGGGTGATGGCGAGGCGGAGCTAGGCGTGAAGTTAATGTCAAATTATTTAATCGCGTTGTCGGAAGGTGATCATCTGCCGAGTCATGTGTTGCTGATGAACCGAGGAGTGTTTCTTGCGGTCGAAGAAGCAAAAACTGTCGGTACATTGCGGACATTAGTAGAGAAGGGTGTTCGCGTACTGGCTTGTGGTACGTGTCTCGATTATTACAATTTAAAAGATACATTGGCTGTCGGTGAAGTCGGCAACATCTATATGGCTCGTGATGTTATGGCAGGTGCCGACAAAGTCATTACATTAGGATAATGCTATGTTAGATGGCGCAATATTGACTGTAGGGATTGATGTGGGCTCTGTTTCGACGAAGGCAGTTCTATTTGATGGTAATGCCCATGAATATGTGATTATTCCCACGGGATTTTCACCGAAAACGGCAGGAGAAGAGGCATTGGCGAAGCTGTTACAGCAAGCGGGCAAGTCCAGAGATGAAATCTCGATGATTATCGGCACAGGATATGGGCGGATTCATATGCCCTATGCCGATAAGACAATCAATGAGTTGGCATGCCATGGGCGCGGTGCGAAATTTCTGTTTCCTGAAGCGTTTGGCGTGATTGATGTCGGTGGTCAGGACAGCAAGGTGATGGTTGTCGATCAAAATGGGAAAGTGATTGATTTTTTGTTAAATGATAAGTGCGCGGCGGGTACAGGCAGATTTTTGCAGGTGACGGCGCAAGCGCTCGGTGTTGAATTGACTGAGATTGATGAGTTGACATATAATCAGCAGCCTGTACAGATCGGCAGTATGTGTGCCGTTTTTGCGGAGACGGAAGTATTGAATCTGGTCGTGCAGGGCAACGGTCAAGGAGAAATCTTAGCAGGTGTTTTGCAATCGATTGCCGTCCGTATGACAGCCATGGCGTCTAAGTTGATTCCCGATCAACGAGATGATGTAGAAGTTGTTTTTACCGGTGGCTTAGCGAAGAGTGCGCGGCTCTGTGAGATGATTGCAAACGCTTCCAAATGGCAAGTCCGTGTACCGGATCAGCCGCAAATTATCGGTGCTTTAGGAGCTGCTGTCGCGGCTTACGAAGAAAGAAAAAATATATAAAAATTTAAGGGAGAGGTTCCAATGATCAGACCAAAGCAAATGGAATATTTCGACAAACTAATTGCCAGTAACTTAGTGAATATCAAGAATGTAAGCGAGCAAGGGAGAAAAATCGTCGGGTATTATTGTGTTTTCTCACCGGTAGAGTTAATAGAAGCGACTGGGGCATTGCCTGTCGGTCTATGTGCGACAAAACAAGAGCCGATCGCCGAGGGTGAAAAAGTATTGCCGAGAAACCTATGTCCGTTAATCAAATCGAGCTACGGTTTTGCGGCAAGCGGGAAATGTCCGTTTTTCCATTTCTCTGATGTGATTGTTGGCGAGACGACTTGTGACGGCAAAAAGAAGATGTATGAACTGATGGATAAGTTGAAGCCGATGATGGTGCTTGATATCCCGAACACATCGAATTATGAGAAAGGAAAAGAGCACTGGGTCGGAGAGATTCATAGATTGGAAAAGTTCTTGGAAGAAAAACTGGGAGCGAAAGTCACAGAAGAGAGCCTGCGTGAGACTATCGCAATGTATAATGAGGAACGCAGAAATATCATGGACTTGGTATCATTAAACAAACACGAACCGGCACCTTTGTCAGGTATCGATTTGTTAAAAGTGATGTGGGGAAGAAGTTTCCAGATTGACCGCGCAGAATTTAAGGAAAACTTGCTTGCACTAATTGTGGAGGTCAGAGAGATTCTGGAGAAGCGTAAAGTGGAAGAGGCGGCGGTGCGTAAACCGCGGATTCTCGTAACAGGTTCGCCTACCGGTGTCGGTCAAGAGAAAGTGATGAGTATTATAGAAGAGTCCGGCGGTCAAGTGATTTTGCAAGAAGCTTGTAGTGGCATCAAAGGGTTTGTTGATTTAATTGATGAACAAAAAGACCCTTATGAAGCATTGGCGGAAAAATATATGGCGATTCCTTGTTCTTGTTTGTCGCCAAATCCGCGGAGAATGGAATTGACCAGCCAGCTATGTGACGAATATGCGATTGACGGTGTTGTCGACATCACTTTACAGGCGTGTCATACGTATAATATTGAGTCCTATACGCTCAAAGAACATTTGCGCGAAACGAATCAAGTACCGCTATTGCAAATTGAGACAGACTACAGTCAATCGGATGTCCAGCAAATTAAACTGCGTGTCGATACGTTCTTAGAAATGCTGCGCTCATAAATGTTTGCGGGGTATTGATTAGCAGGTTTGTGCATAAATAATCGCTGTAAACAAGCAATCTGTGGGGCATCCACACATAGTATATGGTGAATCTCAAAAACATGGGGGTTTGTCTTATGTGTGGAATTGCCGGCTGGATCCATTGGCATATGGATCTGGCAAATCATATAGATGTTGTAAAGCAAATGAGAGATACGCTGGCAGCGCGTGGACCTGATGCCGAGAATTCCTGGGTAGAGGAACACGCGGCGCTGGCGCACTGCCGTTTGGCGGTGATTGATATAGACGGTGGAGCCCAGCCGATGGTCAAGGATTACTGCGGAGAGACGTATGTCATCGTCTATAACGGAGAATTGTATAATACGGTCGAACTGAGAAATAAATTGCAAGGATTGGGACACCATTTTGTCAGCAGTTCCGATACGGAAGTTCTGTTGACGGCGTTTATCGAATGGCAAGAACAATGTTTGAATTTCTTGAATGGGATTTTCGCCTTCGCCGTTTGGCGGAAGAGGGCGCGCACTTTGTTCATTGCCCGAGATCGTCTGGGGGTCAAACCGCTTTTTTATAGCCTTAAGGGAGATTCGCTGGTTTTTGCTTCGGAAATAAAAGCGTTGCTTGTCCATCCTGATGTGGAGCCGGTGCTAAATCGCACGGGCTTGGCGGAGATTATTGCGGTTGGTCCGGCGAGAACGCCCGGCATTGGGGTTTTCGAAAATATTTTCGAGTTGAAACCGGGTCATTATATGTATTACAATCGCTCCGGTCTATTCAAAAAGCAGTATTGGCAGCTACAAAGCAAGCGTCATGAGCATACATTTGCGGAAACGGTAGAGCATGTGCGAGAGCTTTTTGAAGATGCGGTACGCAGGCAGTTGGTTTCGGATGTCCCTCTGGGCACGTTATTGTCAGGTGGGTTAGATTCCAGTGTGATTACAGCGTATGCCCACAAGTCGAGTCTTGCAGATGGTCTGGGTCCATTGCAGACATTTTCAGTGGATTATGTCGATAACGACAAACATTTTCGACCGAATGAATTTCAACCGAATTCCGATGAAATGTGGATACGGCGGGTCAATGAATTTCTCGGTTCGGAATCTCATTATATTCGCATCGATAACAAGCGGCTGGTTGATGCCTTACGAGATGCGGTGATTGCTCGTGATTTGCCGGGTATGGCAGACATCGACAGTTCGCTGATGATTTTTTCACAAGAAATTAAAAAGCATGTAACGGTCGCCCTGTCAGGGGAATGTGCCGATGAAGTGTTTGGCGGGTACCCGTGGTTTAAAAATCTTTCCGCCGAGCCGATGACAATGTTTCCATGGGTACGCAACTTTGACGAGCGGATGAATATATTTTCCCAAGAAATTCTCAATATCATTCAGCCGAAAGCATATCTGGAGCGGCGATACCGCGAAGCGATTGCTGAGGTACCGCGCTTAGACGGGGAAGTAGGTCAGGCGGCGAGGATCAGGGAAATGTTCTATATCAATTTGACGCGCTGGATGCCGACATTGCTCGATCGCAAAGACCGCATGAGTATGGCGTGTGGATTAGAAATACGGGTACCGTTCTGCGACCATCGGTTGATTGAATACGTGTGGAACGTGCCTTGGGAGATGAAATACCATAATCAAATTGAAAAAGGGTTGTTGCGTAAAGCGTTAGAGGGAATTCTGCCCGATGATGTGCTGTATCGTAAAAAAAGCCCGTATCCGAAAACGCATAATCCAGCTTATCTCAATGCGATGAAGCAATCGGTGAAAGAGATACTCCATGAGGGGAATTCGCCTTTGCTGCCATTGCTTAATACGGAATCGCTGCATACATTTATCGATTCGCTGACTGTAGATTCGAACATGCCGTGGTTCGGGCAGTTGATGAATGCACCGCAGTTTTTGGCGTACTTACTGCAAATGGATGTTTGGATGCGCCACTATCATGTGCAAATAAAGCTATAAAGGTGCAAATTAAATTATAAATATACCAGTTACGTTATGAAATCGAAGAGATTGTTGTGAACTACGCCAATCGTAGTTTTATAGCGGTCTCTTTTGCATATTCATCCAATAAAATGGAGATACTTGAGCAGAAAGCAAATGTATAAAAATAGGGGTGAATACTGCGAGATGAATTGGGAACAATTGGACGAATTAGGACGTCAGCTTCGCGAAATTGGTCATCGGCGCCGCAAATTAGCTGAACAAATTTACTCGGAAGTACAAGAAGGTTCTGCGGAAGAATCATTAGAATCGTACAGAGAATTAAGTGAATTGAGCGATTCGGCAATCGAATTGATGCAGCATCAAAAGCGTCTATTTGAAGAAGAAATCCAATAATATACGAAACAAAAAAATCGCTACCGATTTTGTAGGTAACGATTTTTTTATTTGGCGGGAGCGTGTGGGAATCGAACCCACCTGCGACACACTTGCCGTGCGCACGGTTTTGAAGGTGGAAAATTTTAGAAAATACATAAATCCTTGATATAAAAGTATCGCACTAAGTTCCAATTTTTGCAATTATGATACAAAAATGACGAGTCCGTGTGTTCTTTTTCATGCTAATATTACCAAATACGTGCGTGGAGTGTTTGGACTCGCTCTTATTTTATTAAATGGAAAATTTATGATGTCAATTATCTGAGAAAATGTCACCTTAAGTGTTCTATGAAAATGTCACTCTTTTAGAATGGAGACCACCTTTACCAGGAGGTCTCTGAATAATGGTCATACTGTGAATACATAGCTTCTTGGAAT
>JAEWFW010000047.1 GCA_023388635.1 Bacillota bacterium | reverse complement strand
GATTTATGTATGATCGAGCATATTCCCGAGCTTATTGCCGCGGGAATCAGCAGTTTCAAAATTGAGGGAAGAATGAAGAGTATCCATTATGTGGCGACCGTGACGAATGTGTATCGACAAGCGATTGATTTGTATTTCCGCAATCCTGAGGAATACAAAGTGGATCCTGCTTGGATTGCAGAAATTCGCAAGGCTTCGCACCGACCGCTGGGAACGGGATTTTATTTCGACAAACCGACATTTCGTGAACAGATGTACCAGCCCGGTGAAAAGTTGCGTAAATATGATTTTGTCGGTACGGTACTCGACTATGATTCCGATACAGGCATAGCGACGATTGAACAGAGAAATCATTTTAAAATTGGCGATGAAGTGGAAATTATCGGTCCCGGGGGAGTATTTTTTACGCAGGTGATTGAGGAGATTCGCGACCAAAGCGGTGTGCAAGTCGATGTAGCACCGCATCCACTGGAAATCCTGCATATACCGATCAAACACGCGGTGCAACCATTCTATTTACTGCGAAAAGAAAATATATAAGTGGTTTACCCCTAGCTGTCTATGGTGATACTGTGGATGGTTAGGGGGTTTTTTTATGAAAAGCGCTTCGATGTCGCCGATGACGGGGCGGCGGATTATTTTTTTATTGCTTTTTATGACAATGTGCTTGTTATTGCTCATTGGCTTACTCGGATACATTCAATTGTTTTCCAAGACAAATTATCAGGGAGTCAACCTCGTATCGAGTTCAATCAATCAACGCTCCCGCAGCGTTGTTCTCGATGTGGGGCGCGGAGATATCCTTGATCGATACGGGCGGTCATTGACGGGGAAAGCAGAAAGTTCTTTATTGATCTTGCCGCGAGATTCTATGACGCTTGTGGAAGAAACGGATCAGTACGGACGTTTAGCGGATATTTTGCAAGTAGATGTAACCCAATTGATAGATACAATATCGGCAGTGAAATATCCTAAATTACTAGAGATTAATCGTACAGTCTTACAACTTGATCAGGAACAGAAGCGCCAAGTCGGTGATTTGCAAATTTCCGGCTTATTTGTCGTCGAGCACAAACAGAGATATACCGATGCTTCTCCAGCGAAGCATGTCGTCGGTTTTATCGGCGAGGATTATGAAACGATTCAGAAGAAATACGGGCGTTTTCTCGAAGCCGGTGTATTTTCAGCGACGGATCTGATCGGCAAATCAGGCTTGGAAGCGATGTATGAGCTGGAATTGCGCAGTGAGGGTGCAACACAGATTAGTTATTATGTTTATCAGGATCGGAACTTACAACTGCACCCGTATTACGGTTTGGGCTTGCAATATCAGAAAAGTTCCAATCAGCACAGACCTGCCAATGTGATTACGACATTGGATTATGATATACAGGAGTTTGTCGAAAAAAATATGCAAAATTATGGAATCAAACAGGGGAGTATTGTCGTCTTAGATGTTGTTAACGGTGATATTCTTGCAATGGCAAGCGCACCAGATTACAATCAGCAAGCGATTGATATGGAACAGTTCCATGCGACGAGGAATCGCGCAGTTACGGCAAATTTTCCTGGTTCGGTATTCAAAACGGTGATTGCCGCTGCTGTTTTGGAAGAAGAACTCGTCACAAACAGCGATCTATTTACGTGTGAAGGTAAGTTAGAATTCGCTGGGGGACAGGTGCTGCATTGTTGGAAAGAACACGGGACAATGAACTTCACAGAGGCATTCGCCGATTCTTGCAATGTGGTATTTGCACAGTTGGCGATAGAGCTAGGCAGAGATAAAATTGTGCAGTATGCCGATGCATTGGGGGTGTATGACAAAGCGGGATATTACGATAAGGTTTTAGCTAGAGGGCAATTGTATCAAGAAGAAGCCGGGTCTGTTTTTCAAGTAGAAGGCGCTAACGGACAATTGTTAGCGAATACAGGAATTGGTCAACAGGATGTAAAAATGACACCACTGCAAGCTGCCAATCTGATGGCGACGATTGCCAATCTCGGTGAACGGCATGAGTCGCGGATTGTCACAGAAATTCGTGGAAAGAACGGGCATAGCATACGGAAATTCCCTGAACAGTCTTCGAATGTAGAGATCAGCCGCCACACAATCTATCGGCTGCAGAAACTACTGGAAGCAGTAACCACTACCGGCACAGGTAAAGATATCGGAGCCGCCGGTATTTCGGCGGTAGGGAAAACGGGAACGGCGGAACTCGGCAACAATGGGCGTGTACATCGCTGGTTTACCGGCTATTTCCCGGCAAAATATCCGAAGTATGCGGTAACGGTCATGGTGGAAGATGTAGCGTCTTATGAACATGTCAGCACACCGGTCAATATGTTTATCGATATTGCCAAGGAATTGACGGCGGAGCAGGAGCGAAAGTGATTGTTTTTCACATCATATCTAAATATAATGAAATATATGGATATTTCTAAGGGGACGATTATGTATGCCAATGAAATCTAAACAGATTGTTTATGTCATAATGTCGATTTTCTTACTTAGTTGTATTACGGTAATTAGTGTATTCGCCTATGGAAATAGTCGGGCGGAGAATGTGAATGCAGATGGTATTAAAGTAGAAATAATAAATGACGAAAAGACAGACAAACCAGGTTTTATAGTAGAAACATTTGATATTGACCCCATAGCATTACAAAAGATCCAAAGTAATGATTCTAATAAAATAACGATTGAGGTAGGGGAAACTATCCTAAATGATCCTGAGCCCGTTAAAAACAATTTTCAAATTAAACTCGGTACTCCGATTCTAACGAAAAACGATAATGTACAGAGTTTGGCATATGGAGAACCAACAGTATCCAGTGCGGATGGAATCGATTGGGTAGACTATTTGATAAACAATATATCAATAGAAATTCCTCCATATGATTTTGTCGCTAGCGATGATCCGCATATATTCACAAACATAAGTGAGACTGGCGGACTGAGCAAAAATGATAAACATATTTTCAATGTCAGTGAAAATACAGATGTCTATATGATAGGGAATACTAATCATTCCTTTGATAGCATCCGCATCATTAATTCGAAGAATGAAATCGTCTATACAACAGACGCTCTGTATTCAGATGAGTTTGCCGTAATCCGTAATCTTTCAGCAGGGGAATACGAATTAATCGTTAAGAGAATCAATGACGTTACGGATATTCCATATAAGCTCTATGTTTATACAACACCAACGAAGCCTAATCTTACTTTGCCGGAAAAGCTGGCAAGCAGTACACTTGAGATTCATAATCCCTACGATGTTAATTTGATATTCAGCGTCGATGGTGAGAATTCTGTTATTTTACCACAAGAGACCAAGGTGATTACTTTAAATGAAGGACGAAATGAAATTACCTATCATACAGGCAAAGTTGGAGTATCTGAAAAACACAAAAAAGTAATATCGGTCGACTCTATACCTCCGGTAGTTACCATCGATAGCGCGAGGGTTACAAGAGGTGAACTCAGAATCAGTGGTACAATCAGCGAATATGCCGAAGATTTCTATATCAACGGCGAACATATTATGCTGGGGGAATTTAATCGACCAGGTGAACCGATTTCGTTTGGCTACGGGGTAGCGGCTTATCCGCGCATTAAATCACTGGCAATCAGTGCTGTAGATTATTATGGAAACAGTTTCGTAGAGGAAGTTACTTTAATTTGGTCGGAATAATCGTGTAAAATATACGATTACGGGTGAATCTTAAACTATAAAAGAATGATGAAATACGAAATGGGAGGTCAAAATACTGTTGCCCTCCTATTTGAATTTTTACAAATAAATAAATTTTTCTATATTTACTGTAACATTTTTGTTTTCAATGTGACTAATAGATGAAAGGGGGATGAGAATGGAGCAAATAGAAACTTTATATATGCAGTATAAACAGGATATCTACCGGTATCTGCTTCATTTGACGAAGAATCCCACCCTTTCGGAAGATTTGCTGCAGGAAACGTATACAAAAGCAATCGTATCGATTGTGGATTTTCAAGGCAAATCTTCGGTCAAAACCTGGTTGTTTTCGATTGCCCGGCATTTATGGTTGCAGAATTTGCGCAAAAGTAAACAAGAGATAGAATACACCGATTTTCTAGGAATTTATATGCAAGATAATCTGCCGGAACGGCTAATTACGCGGGAGATTGTCACGCGGATAGAAGATATTCTGTGTGAACGGGATCAACGAACTCAGAAAATTGTACAAATGCGAATCGAAGGCTATAGCTATGCAGAAATATCGGAAAGTGTTGGGGTATCTGAAAGCTCAGCGCGGGTTATTGATTTTCGCACAAAAAAGGCAATTCGCTTGCTGTTGGAAAAGGAGGGACTCTTGTGAAAATAACATGTGATGTCATTAGTGACTTGATGCCATTGGTAAAAGACGGAGTAGCCACACGAGATAGTCAATTACTTGTAGAAGAGCATGTAGAGCATTGCCAGTCCTGCCGTTTGGAATACGAGATGGAAGCAGACTACGTGCAACAGACGCAAGCAGTTAAAGATGTTAAGATACTGGCGGCGATCAAACGAAGCGTTTTTATGGGCGAGATTCTCTTGCTTGTCGTCGGCACAATCGCAGGGGTAGTGATGACCAATTCTGTGGGAATGTTCTATAATATCTTTCTGATTCCAATTATTGGTGCATTGTCGGTATGGATGTTTAAAGGCAAGTGGTATCAAGTTCCTTTGATTGTATTCGTTTTAACGTATGTATGGCAATTGATACAAGCATTCTTTGACGAAGGATTTTATGCACAATTACTTCTCGGGGCACTGTATATGGCGGGAATTTATTTACTGTTAATGTATCTTGGTGCCGCGATTGCCAGGTTGTTACGTTATGCATTTTACGGAGGTGGAGAACAATGAATGATATAACAAAGAAAGGGCAACAGGAAAAGGAGAATTTGCAACAAGAGCAGTTGGCAAAAAACAATTTGCCGACAGAAAAACCAAAGCAGCGCAAGACACTAGCTTTGCGTATACTTGCAGGTGTGATGGCATTTTTATTGATTTTCACCATTTTATCACTGGCAAACGCTTTTGTCGGTAATCCTGTATCTGTCGCAATGGCAAATAAAGAAGCGCAGCGTTATATTGACAACCGGTATTCATTTCTCAATGTGCAATTGGATAAGGCGGTATATAATTTTAAATTCAGTGAATATGCAGTAAAGGCACGGTCAAGGGATAATGTCGATGTGCATTTTAACCTCTATTATAAAAACGGTGAGATCGT
>JAEWFW010000035.1 GCA_023388635.1 Bacillota bacterium | reverse complement strand
TCTCCACCTGAATTAAGAACTTGCTTCAATAGTCTTGTTCTTTTACATATTTATTATATCATTTTGCACGAGATTATGGCTAAGAAGTATTCGTACCCCGCAAATTACGTGCAATTAAAAAAATACTCACTCTGAAAAAAATAGAGCTACAAAATAAATTGTAACTCTCCCAGTATTCAGAATATTTAAACAGGCTTTCTTCTTAAAGTACGGATGGCTACTTCATGCTCTCCCAAAATTTCATATATTGATTTAAATTCATCGGATATATTATTGAGCTTTGTAATTGTCTCTGTCCGGAATTCTGTGAGAATAGCGGTTTGATTATATACAGCATCTAATTTTTGTTTCATACGGCTCTGCTCGTCAGCTAAGCGTCTTTGTTCATCAACTAAACGACTCTGTTCGTCAACTAATCGATTCTGCCCTTCAGCTAAATTATCAATTGCTTGTTTCATTCCTCTGATTTCTTCCAAAACTACTTTCTGAAATTCTTCATTCGTCATAAAATACACTCCCTTCATTTTGAGTCATTCATCAATCCGCACATAACATATGTCGAATCTATTATATGTTAAGTAAGATATAAATTCAATGAGATCACTTTACTATTTGTCCTGTATATCCCATGTTATGTTATATCGTTATATTACGAAACCATGCGACTCCTTCCGGAGAAATATCCAAAGGTCGCTAAAGCGCATCCGGCTACAATCATCAATCCAATACCTGTTACTCGAATATCACCATAATCGGCAAGCAAGCCCAGTAAGATCGGTCCCAACATAGCAAGTAAATATCCCACAGATTGCGACATCCCGGAAAGTTTTGCAGCCTGGGAGCCATTATGGGCACGCAAACTCATAAATGTTATAGCAAGACTTACTGAGGAACTTCCGCCAATCCCCATTAGTGATACAGATATGATTAAAAATAGCGTATTGTCTCCACTGAGTAAAATTCCAATGATCCCCAGCGTGTAACTCACTCCTGATAGAAATGAAATGATTCGCTGATCCCGTAAGCGCACGGCTAAGATCGGCATCATCAAAGAAAACGGCAAACCGACAAATTGGAAATATGCCACCATCCAACCGGCAAAGGAGCTGGCAACACCTTGCTCTTGTAAAATCGTTGGTAACCATGTAACTAAAGTAAAATACAAAAATGACTGGAATCCCATAAACAATGTCACATGCCAAGCAGTCGGAGATTTCCAGACATTTACCTCTGCCAAATCCCCATTGACTGCTTTTTCTGAGGAAGATTGCTGGATTGCCTGATTACGATAACGCAATTGTGGAAGCCAACATACTGCGGCTATGGTTGCCGGTATCATCCAGAATAATAACGTCAACTCCCATCCCCATGCTAAACCAACTGCCAATGGAATGCTAATACCTGACGCTATTCCGGCAGCCATAGACAGACACGTAGAGAATATACTTGTCATAATACCGGTATGGGCTACCATCCGTGTTTTAATGACGGAAGGAATTAAAACATTGCCGGCAGTAATACCAATTCCTAAAAGTAATGTTCCCAAATACAATGCAAAAGCAGAACCTGATGATCGTATGCCAATTCCCGTCATCAATAAGATTAAACCTAAAAATATTGTTCGTTCATTACCCCAGCGCGTCGCAATCGACGGAACAGCAGGAGAAACAAGACTAAATGCCAACAAAGGCAACGCTGTAATCATTCCCAACGCATATCCCGGAATCGATAGTGCTGCCTGAATACTGTCTACTAATGGACCGACCGAAGTGATCGCCGGTCGTAAATTACATGCAACTAAAAAAATGCTCACTCCGAGCATTAAAGTTTTCTGTCTCACCATTCTGCCAATTCTCCTATGAGCAACTTTTCTGTCATCATTAAATAAGAGTATACACCGCAATCATACTCAATGCCAGTAAAAGATAGCGATTCCACTCAATTAATTACTCGTATTTTTCTTGCTTTATTCGTTGTTTCAGTCTTTTATAAAGAATCACCGTAACACAAAGCATGATTAAAGAAATCACCGCTACTATGATTGATATACTATACTTTTTAAGTGCAATAAATTTCATAGTTATTGATTAACAAACCAATATTTAGACCGATGATAGATCCTAAAATATAGGCCATTGAAATATAAATGGTGTTGGATATAAAGCCATATAAATGATTCCTACTACTAAAATGAAAGCTAGTACGCTATTGATAATTTTCAATTTTCTATTATTTATAGAAAATCCCTCAGACTGCTTATAGGCAAATAATGTTTCCAACCAATGGAATACCTTATGCGATATAAGTCGAATTCTTCTCTGAAAAATCACCACCAACAGCAGAAAAACTAATGGAGATATTGCTTTTAATCTGATTGATATATCAACATATTGTATGGCATTCGTAATGAAAATTAAAAATATGAAGATGAAATTATCGACTAACATTTCTTTAAAAATCATTGTTTTCGTGATTCCCATAGAATGGTACTTGATTATTTAACATTGCTCCGTAAAGATGGATGATCTCTACTAATTCCTCTTCCCCTCCGCAGGCAAACCGTTGCCCCAGATCTGTGTCGCTCATGTATTCCCTCCTTCGCATGTTCATCAGTCGCCTGTACCTTTATAACAATCAAAATAACGATTTTGTGACAAGATAATATAAATGACATTGGAAACGTTTAACAAAAAAGAATTGATCGCATTGGATCAATTCTCAAACATCCATTATTTACTTATTTATTCCCGTCAATTGTACTAATCATTTCTATTTATGTACTAAAACTACTGTACTTGATTTTGTTGATATCTCTCGTTATTTTTTAAACTGTCTCATGCTTTCATTTAAATTTTCTGCCAATCCGGCTAGTGTTTTGCTGGCTTCTGCGATCTGATCCATAGCTACTGTTTGCTCTTGTACCGATGCGGAAACTTCTTCAGTGCTGGCGGCACTCTCTTGTGCAATCGCTGACAAGCTCTGAATCATTTCGATGATCGACATATTTTTATCGGCAATCACATCGGTTGATTGACCGATGCTTTCAATATATTTTTTAATATCATCGATCGAATCAGAGATACCTGCAAATTTCGTTTCGGTATGAGATACGCTTTCTGACTGTAATTTGACAATCGTGTCCATTTCGTTGATTTTATCGACTGCTGCATCCGTTTTAACTGTCAGCGTATTTGTGATATTTTCAATTTCAGAAGTAAAGCGGTTTGAATCTTCTGCAAGTTTTCGTACTTCTCCGGCAACGACCGCAAACCCTCTTCCATGTTCGCCGGCGCGCGCCGCTTCAATCGCTGCATTCAAAGCCAGCAGGTTTGTCTGCTCCGATATCTGCCTGATCATTAAGCTTGCACTGACAATGAGTTTTGCACTCTCATTCGTTTCCAGAATCGTTTCTTGAACTTCTTTGGCTGCCTTACCGTTCTGTGCCGTCTTTTCGATTAGATCCACTAGAATGTCCATACCTTCATCTTTCAGTGTGTTGACGCGTTCCGCTGCCACTCTAAGATCTTTGACTTTATCTTGATTATCACCGACTAAATGACCGAGCACATCCATCTCGTCGACGCCCTTCTGTATTTCTTCCGCCTGACTGGTTGCTCCATTAGCAATTTCCTCACTCGTACGGGCAATTTCTGTCGCCGATTTTGACGATTCCCGACTGATGTTGTAAAGCGTTGTTGAAGAGTCGGCAAGCGTATTGGAAGTTACGACGAGGTCACCCACTAA
This sequence comes from Bacillota bacterium, assembly GCA_023388635.1. Classification (GTDB taxonomy): domain Bacteria; phylum Bacillota; class Bacilli; order Desulfuribacillales; family Desulfuribacillaceae; genus JAEWFW01. Next base: position 4,377 of record JAEWFW010000035.1, on the reverse strand, counting down.
ATCTTTAATATTATCAATTACCTTTTGAAACGCGGTCGATAATCCACCGATCTCATCTTTTCGACTAATGAATTTGTCAGGAATGTTTTCCGAGACATTCAGTCGTTCTATGATGGCAATTAACTGTTTGAGCGGATTAGAAATTCTGCTCGTACTAATAATCCAAACTGCGGCAAGTAGCCCGATATTTAAAAACATCAAAATAATTTGTACCGTTTTTAATACAGTGACTTTTCGCGCAGAGAAATCTTCGGCTGTCGCTACAGTGGTATTGGTTGTAGCAAAATATGTCTCGCTTTCTGTAAACAATTGATTAAAATCACCGCTTTGTCGTACTGCCAATATCGTATTTTTCAAAGATTCCCATTCGCTTTTAACTTTGTTCATATCTGCAATAAAATTTGCATCTGTGGCTTTAGGTAACCCGAGATTTGCATCCCCATTAATTAGACCGTTAATCATTGCATCTAAATTACTTATTAGTTGATCATTTGGCTGCTGTGCCATTTCAAGTTTGACTAATCTTTGCGTTCCGCCTCTGACAATCCCGGCTGAATTGATTACGGAAGAGTCTAACTGCATTTTATCTAGCTGGTAGAAAACAACAGCTGTACTCGTCAAAGAAAATACTAAGAGAAGTACTACAATAATTCTTAATGTGGTATTGATTGTCATAAATGTATCCCCCACCCAATTAGCATCATAAGTTTTACAGGAGTAATAAAGTACTACCTATATTCGTGTTTGATAGTATTCGACGCAAAGTGACTAATCCCTTTTGGACTGTTGCACATTGAGCACATTTTTATTTCTTTAACTAGATATGATGATATTTTTGTACAGAGAGAAATTTAAAAATAGCCCTATACACAGTCAAAAATTAGATATAAGCTAATAATGATAGGCTATTTTTTATCGTCAAACATAGAAAAAACATTGGGGTGAGGCTTTGAAAACGTCATCTTTTGTGAGATTTGCGGCATTTGGTTTAAGCACCATCTTCTTTAATAGAAAAAAAGCGATTTTAGGGACGATTATTTTGACCGATCAATGCAATCTTTCCTGTAAACACTGTGCTGTCAACAATGTCACCTCGATAATCCATCCCTATCAACAAATCCGTCGCGAGATGGAGCAATTATATACGCAAGGCATTCGAATCTTGTTTTTCTGCGGCGGCGAAACGTTTCTGTGGACAGACGGCGGTAAAACGCTCGCTGATCTGGTGAGCGAAGCTAAAAGTATCGGATTTCTGCTTGTCAACGTCGTCACTAACGGCACATTTCCGATCGATTTGCCCCAAGCCGATCTGATATTGCTAAGTCTTGATGGCGCTAAAGAGCGACATGATTTCATTAGAGGAGAAACCTACGACACAATCATAAACAATGTCAGAAATGCCACATCGTCTAATATCTGCTTTTATATGGCTATCAATAAATATAACCAAGAGGATATAGCCAAGGTATGTCAAACGGCAAAGGTCGAGCCAAATGTCAGGGCAGTTTCCTTCAATTTTCACACGCCCTATCCAGGAACGGAAGATTTATCACTGACAGTTGAGGAAAAGCGAGCATGCTGTGCCGAAATTGAGTGCTGTATCCGGGAGGGATATCCGGTATTCAATTTAAAAAGTGCCTTTCCCTATATCATCAATAACACCTTCCCTACCCCCTGTCATCAATGTATTGTCATGGAAAACGGTAAACAATCGATTTGTGGACGCTGTATCGATGTTCCCGGTCTATGTAAACAATGCGGTTACTTTTTTGCCGCTGAATATACCTTGGTTTTTCAAGGAAACGTTCCCGTGATAATCGATATGCTAAAAACCTATTTAAAATACATTTAATAAGTAATTGCGAAACTCATGGAAAAAGGGGTTACTAGACATGAAAATAGCCAAAGCAGCTAGAATATGGTTAACGCGTTCCTTAAAGCCCTTTGAATTTAAAAATCAATACAATAATCAATTGAACTATACCGATGTGGACGGTTTAGGTTTATATATCCATATCCCTTTTTGCAAAAGCATCTGTAATTTTTGTCCCTATTGTAAGACAATCTATAACGAGCAAATGGCTTCGCGCTATATAAAGGCTTTGTTAAAAGAGATTGAGCTTGTCGGTCAAAGTATATCTACTAAAAAAGAAGTTACCAGTATGTATTTTGGCGGGGGCTCTCCTGCTTTGCTCGTCGATCATCTGGGAGAAATTATCACGGCTGTAAAAAAATATTTTATCATCAACGAGGGCATTGGGGTGGAGCTACACCCCGATGACGTGACGATTGAAACGTTGAGCAAACTTAAAACAGCAGGTGTAAGCAAAATCAGCATCGGCATCCAATCCTTTCAGCAAACATACCTTTCTGTGCTTGGACGCAAACAAATAGACTATTCATCGATGTTTGAGGCTTTGCGCGAAGTACCTTTCACAACCGTCTCGATGGATTTAATCTTTGCTATCCCGGGACAAACTGCCGACAGTCTCAAACAGGACATCGCTTTTGCCTTTGTCAACGGCGCTAACCACATTGCGATCTATCCGTTTGTCGACTTCTCCTTCTCTGGCAATACGTTGTTACCAATGACCGAGAAAGACAAACGAACATTGCTCGACAGCATTACTGAATACTGTGAAAAGAATGGCTATGTCCGCACTTCCATATGGACATATTCCAAAAACGCTTCAATAAAATATTCTTCGATGACGAGAGATAATTTTTTGGGTTTTGGCTGCTCGGCAACGACGCTGCTGACCGATCAATTCAAAATCAACACCTTTGCGATTGAAGACTATATCGACAGACTGGAACAAGGGCAATTGTCTACTTCATTGACCTTGCGATTTACTCCAAGGCAAAGAATGGTCTATTATCTCTTTTGGACCGCCTATACAACCTCAATTGACCCAAAAGCATTCCGCAAATTTTTTGGCGTTTCCCTTCACAGTAAGTATGGCTTTGAGCTGTATTTGTGCCGGCTCTTGGGATTTGTCAAAAAAGAGAACGGAATCTACCGCATGACCGGAAAAGGTGCCTATTACTACTATTATTTCGAGCAATTTTACACCCTCGCCTACATTGATAAGATGTGGGGCATCATGCGGGAAAAAGCGTTTCCGGAAAGAATCAAACTGTAGTGTCCCTAATACAACAATAGCAGAACGGCGATTCCTGACCGTTCTGCTATAAGTCCTGTGGATAATTAATACGCCTTTTCTAAAGTAATCACTTTCTATTAACGGGGTTCCAATTTTCGGTATTCTATATATGAATACACAAACAAGCCCATTGTTCCAATTAGCAAAACAGCTATCACTACCGAAAAGATGAGCGTATTAGCAGCAATGCCTGCAATCATAAATAGTATACCGCTAATGATAAAAACCCAACTTCCTAAACGATGTGTCTTTTTCCAAACCGTTTCATTTGCCAAGGTCCATGGCGTCTTGATGCCAAATGTGTAATTATGGCGAATCTGCCCCATGTAATTGCCTAAAACAATGAATAGCAAACCGACTCCTAAACCTACGAATAAGTTAATTTTAAGAGAATATCCCAAGGCAACGCTCATACTTACCCAGTGCAAGCCGATGAAAAAAAGTAAAAGGACATTACTCGTGATTGAATAGGCCTTTTGGTGCTTTTGGTACGATTCCCGCTTAGGATCTAATTTAGGCAGAAAATGCAAGACTACAGCGAGCAATAACGGCAATCCTGCTATAATGAAAGCTTCTATTTTGTCTCCCATGCGATCTACTTCTCCGGCTGCATTCCAATGCATCGGAATTTGCTCAGGCAACATTGGATAAATAAAAACAGTACCTGCAATCGAAAGGATAATTAATATCCAGATAATGTAGTGAATTTTCATAAATCAATCCCCTCTTCCTTTAAAATTAAAAAACCATTTTGTGACCTCTTGAAATGCCGTCGTATTTAATGAATATATCATCAACTGCCCTTTTTTCTCGACAAGAACCAATTCGGCGTTTTTCAACAAACTGAGATGATGGCTGATCGACGGCTTACTGATATCAAATTGCTCGGCAATTTCACCTGCTGTCATATCTCTTTGCTTGAGCATCTCAAGAATTCTGCGCCGCGTCGGGTCTGCTAGTGCTTTAAATGTATCATTCATAATCTCCCCTCTTCCCAACATATTCATCATAGTATTTCAATATTTAGATAATTATCTAAATATATTATAACAAATACACAATAAAATTTCAAATTTTTTTGAAAAAATGTTATTATTCTGTGATAATGTCATCCTGTAACTATTCTGAGATAATGTCACTATGAGACAGGAGACATTGACATTGAGCAGAAAAGAATTGAAGAAAGTACTTGTAGTGGAGAAAATCATCGATG
>JAEWFW010000006.1 GCA_023388635.1 Bacillota bacterium | reverse complement strand
TGTTCAGTTTTGAGGGTGCTCACACATCTTCAATATAGGTAAGGCAAATGGGCCTTTAGCTCAGCTGGTTAGAGCGCACCCCTGATAAGGGTGAGGTCGGTGGTTCGAGTCCACTAAGGCCCACCATTTCCTCTAGGGGCCATAGCTCAGCTGGGAGAGCGCCTGCCTTGCAAGCAGGAGGTCAGCGGTTCGATCCCGCTTGGCTCCACCAAAATTAATATTGACAGAAAAACGGTTAGGACGTTGAGTCTTAGCCGTTTTTTTAAAACCTTTTTATGTTAGCATTGCTTTAAAGCAATTTTCAAATTACAATATTCCTGAGGTGATATCGTAATGGTGCAAATGTGCCCAAGAAATAATAGCAATATGAGATCAGTGAAATTTATGGTTTTCATGGCAAGTTGTTTGCTATTACTTGCAGGATCAGCAATGCCGGCAAGTGCGATGGCAAGTGGTGTGGTAGTGGAAAATCCACAGATCGCGGGAAATAAAGCGAATATTTTGTATATTGAAATGGGTGGAAATCGAGCAATTCAGGCGTCTATCGCCAACGGACAAGTTCACATGGATGCCACCGTTGATGCGTTGGTAAAGAGCACCGAACAGGGCGGAAATCATGTGGTAGCTGCGATCAATGGCGGATTTTTCAATGCGTATTATGATTCGAAGAAAACCAGTTCTTATCCGGACAATTGTCCGCGGATTTATTCGGTGCTCATGCAAGACGGGCGTTTGCTTAACGGAGGAGGAACGGCGAATGTCGTAGGATTTGGGTACGACGGGCAGATCAAAATTGATCAGGTATCATTTAATTCTTCCGTTATCCTTCGCGGAAATACATCGATTGGCGTATGGGGAGTCAATGTGATATATGATGATCCAAAGGCAGTTATGTTATTAACTCCAGAATTTGCGTATGACTTTAATGTGCCATCGACGAGTAAGGTTGTGACGTTTCGAGACGGACGCGTAGCAGCCATTTCACCGGGTGGCAATTACAAGATGCCGCCAGGTGCTCATATTCTGATTTTACATAGCGCGGCGGTTGCCTACGCCGAACAATTTGGGCTTCTTCCTCGGGTCGGCGACAATATACAAGTGGATGTTGAGGCTGGACCAAAACGAGCGGCGGATACTGAAGTTTGGAATAATATGCGAACAATCATTGGCGGAGGCAGAATGCTTTTGCAAAATGGTTATGTGGTGACAGAAGACCAGAATTATAATAGTGGGTTGGACTCTGATGCCAAACAGTCGAGTACAAGTGTAGCACAACGCAGTTTCGTTGCTGTGATGGGCGATGGACGGCTTATACTGGGTGAGTGTGTCGGTTCTTTTACGAAGATAGCCGAGTATTTACAGTCTAAAGGGGCGGTTGATGCGATAAGTTTGGATGGGGGAGCTTCCAGTGCACTGTACGCGAGTGGCAAGGGACATTTGCAGCCGGCGGGACGCAAGCTTGCATCGATGTTAGTCGTCGTCGATGGCAAAGAGATACAGAAGAACTCCCAGTCGCAATCTGAGCCATCCAATTGGGCGCGTCAGCGTGTTGCAGAAGGAATGGCGTTGAATTTGGTGCCGGAAGCACTGCGAACGGGATACCAGAGCAGTATTACGCGCAGGGAGTTTTGCAATTTAATTGTGGCTCTGATTGAGAAGAAAACAGGCTTGAGCATCGATACTTTTCGGAACGAAAGAGGCGTCACTTGGGCACAAGTCGAGCAAATAGCTTTTAACGATACGACGGAACACAATGTGGTGAGTTGCGCGGCGCTGGGGATTATATCGGGAAGGGGAAATAATCAATTTGATCCCCATGGTTTGTTGACGCGGCAAGAGGCGGCAATTATATTGGAGCGGCTCGGCAGAATGTTGGGAAATGAAACGGTGGGAACGCCACCGGTCTTTGCCGATTTTGCAGAGGTGAGCGCATGGGCACAGTCAGGTGTACAATACGTGACAGCCATAGGCATTATGAATGGCAGTGGACAGAAATTTTATCCTAAAGGCAATTATACGAGGGAAGAGGGTATTATCACGATGGTCAATGCCTATGAGAAATTGCAATAAAATCGGTACAAATGACAAACAGGATGCCTACAAATGGGCGTATCGTCTTAACGGCGGTACGCCCGTTTTGTCACGCAGTAGAACACCATAATGAAGTGTTCTATCAAAACAACTTTTTTCCATCTGAAATATCTATACCAAACTCTTTCGCCATACTGGTTTGTTTGAATGGATTGATTTTTTTCACTACGCCATTGTGCTTAAAAAGTGAGCCTGTATTTTTGAACCAAAACGTTACATTTGCTTTCATGCATTGTTCACGGATACGAAGCACCCAATCATAGTCACATTCACGAGCTTCTCGCCCCGTTTCACCACCGACGGTAACATGGTCTACTCCATGAAGATACGGTGTTAAATCTATTGCTTCTAAAAGCGGAGCGCAAGCGATAAAACGCCGCTTTATCGGATAGGATAAAAACAATGGAAGCCTATAATCGGCTAATTTTTGATTTTCGACAGTACACCCGATATTCACATTGTCATATCCTGTTCCCCAATCTGATGGAAGCGATACAAGGAAACGGTCAATTCGCTTTGTTAAAATCAGAAATTCTATGTCCGTTCTTTCCTTGATGATAGCCCAAACTTCTTTACGCCACTCATCCGCTTCGGGAAGAAAAAAGTCAGTTGCAAAGCAAGTCGCGAGAATTTTGTTCCCCTTGATGTTGTATTCACCTTTTGCATTTTTTCTGATAGGCCAATCGAATTTATCTGTTTTTTGTATCGTATTTTGACCAAAGCGTTTCGCGTATGGTCCGTAAAAATAGCAATTTATGCAACCGTCACTTGCTTTGTAGCAACCTGTCCACGGTTCCCAGTTCATAGACGTCCTCCTTATTCGGTTGGGTAATGTCGGCTTTGATTTTACCAAAGCCGCCATGCCCTGGCTAAAAAAGCGTTTGATAACCGTATTCATATAGGGTTAAGAGAGGTTTTTTGTGTATTCCTAAAAGCTCATAGGTGGAGAAGCATTTTCTGTACAATAATCGAAGTCACGGACAGAATGACCCAGCAAATGAGACCGAGCAATACCGGCTTGCCGGCACTTTTGGTCAATTTCACAATATTTGTGTTCAGTCCGACCGCTGCCATTGCCATGATGATGATAAATTTTCCTGCTTGTGCCAACAAGCTACTTAGGTCGGCAGGCATGGCTGTGAAGGTCTTGACCATTGAGCTGATGATAAATCCGATGATAAACCATGGGAAGATACGAACGATGTTGAAACTGCCTTTTTTGGTGGTGCTTTCTTGCTTGTCCATATAGATTGCAAGGATGAGGGTAATCGGGATGATCATCAGTGTCCGAGTCAGCTTAACAATGATTGCAAGATCACCCGCCTGATTGCTGTAAGCATAACCAGCTGCTACGACAGATGAAGTATCATTGATCGCTGTTCCAGCCCACAGTGCAAAACTGTAATCACTCATGTTCAATGCATGTCCGAGGATCGGAAATACAAAGGCGGCAGCGACATTGAATAGAAATATCGTTGAAATTGCTTGGGCAATTTCTTCGTCATTGGCACGGATTACGGGGGCGGTTGCCGCTATGGCTGAGCCGCCGCAGATGGCGGAGCCAACTCCGATTAAGGTTACCGTGTTGCGGTCTAGTTTTAGCAGTTTGCCTGCAATATAGGCAGTCAAGCATACGGCTGCCAATGTAAAAATCATCAAATAAAGTGATTGTCGACCGGCTTCTATTACATGGAGTAAATTCATATCAAAGCCAAGCATAATAATCGAGTATTGCAGTAGTTTCTTCGATGTGTAGTGGATGCCGTCGTTGAACATAGTCGGACGTTTCCATAATGCCAACACCATGCCGAACAGGAAGCCGATAATTGGTCCGCCGAACACGGGAACTATTTTTCCCAAAAACCAAGCTGGAATTGCGATTATTACTGCGAGTATGATACCGGGCAATTTGCCGCTGAATGTCTTCATTAGATTTTCTCCTCGTTGTTATCTGTCTATTGTACGTTTTAGCGAGCGATTCGTAAAGCCGTTTAGGCTATTTGTGAGATGATTGGGAGATTAGATATAAGTATTTTCTATAGATAGCACCCTTGACAGCCGACCTTCATATAAGTATATTAGAAATATCTTATATACTTATGTTTTGCTCCAATATGGGGCTATGTATTCGGAGGGATGATAATGTCGAGAATTACAAGAAGGAATTTTTTAGGACGTACAACAAAAGCGGCTGCAATCTTGGGAGCTGCGACTATAGTCAGTATGCCAAAGTGGACGAAGGCGACAGAACAAACAGCGGGGAATATAGAGTATGGAACAATGATCGATTTAACCGCTTGTGATGGCTGTCCTGATTTCGATACTCCGGCATGTGTTACGGCTTGTCGAGATAAAAATGTTGATCGATATCCGCAACCGCAGGAGCCGATGCTCGATTATTGGCCGCAAAAGAAACATGAAGACTGGTCTGGTAAAAAGAATTTGACCAATCGTTTAACGCCTTATAATTGGACGTATGTGCAGCAGATAGAAGTTGCCGATGACTCTGGAAAGGTTCATCAATTATCAATTCAGCGACGTTGTATGCATTGCGACAACCCGCCATGTGCCAATTTGTGTCCCTTTGGCGTTCACAATAAAACGCCGGAAGGTGCTGTCGTCATCGACACAGATTATTGCATGGGTGGTGCCAAATGCCGCGATACTTGTCCATGGGAGATTCCGCAGCGTCAAGCGGGCGTTGGTCTGTATCTGAAACTACTCCCTAAGTATGCCGGTGGGGGAGTTATGTATAAATGCGATTTTTGTCAGGATCTACTGGTGAAAGGACAAATGCCGGCTTGTCAAACAGCATGTCCCAAAGGGGCGATCGTCGTCGGCGAGAAGTCGGAGATGCTGCGGCTTGCAAAAGAACGAGCCAATGAAATAAATGGGCATATTTATGGTGAAAAAGAAAATGGCGGGACATCCACGTTTTATGTATCTCCTGTGAGTTTTGATAAAATTAATCAGGCATTGCATGAGCAAGGAATTGTCGATGGAAATTTTGGCGCACCTCATATGCAACCGGATGTAAAAAATATGCTTGATACGACTAAAGGGTATGCACTAAGCGCGTTACTGGCGCCAATTGCCGGAACAGTGGCAGCTGGAGTGCTGGCACATAAAACGATCAAGGGGGAGAAGCAAAATGAGCAATAAAAGGATTCTACGCCATTCTCTGCTTGTGCGAACCGTCCATTGGCTGACGGTTCTATCGACACTGCTATTGTTCTTCTCGGGTATCGGACAGATGCCAATGTATAAGCGTTACATGGTCAGTGACTTGCCGGGAATGGCATGGACGGCTGATTATCAGATGACCTTGATCCTTCATTATGTGGCTGCTGTTGTTTTTGTGTTTACAATTGTCATGCATGGGGTGTATCATTTTATACGTAAGGAATATGCGATGATTCCGAAAAAAGGTGATATAAAAGAATCATTGCTGATTGTTAAAGCGATGCTAGGGTTCGGCAAAGAGCCACCGTCAGGCAAATTTCTTGCAGAACAACGATTGGCGTATGCTTTTATGGCATTTACAGTGTTGTTGTTAACGGTTACAGGGCTGATCAAGGTAGGTAAGAATTTTGCGTTCTGGCAAATTTCCGAGTCGGCTATGGTTTGGGTGACGTTGCTTCACAACATCGGTATGGTTTTGATGTTATTCGGAATTATTGCCCATTTAGGGGCATTTATTGCCAAAGCGAATCGACCACTTGTGCCGTCTATATTTACCGGTTATGTCTCAGAAGAATACATTAAGGAACGCCATTCTGTTTGGTATGAGGAGCTAACTGCAAATGGCGGCGATCAAGATGATGTAGAGCAAGAGCCGATGGCGGATCGTAAGTATCAACGGCAGGTATCACAGAAGCAAGCTGATACAGAAGATATGCCAAATTAAAGGCAGAAAGGAAAGCTGGATATGGAACAAAAAGGAAAACCACAAATGGAGCAAAAAGCGAAGCGAGTCGCGGAGTTGTTGAAGGTGCTTGCCAATGAAAACCGACTGCTGATTTTATGTGAACTAATTCAAGGCGAAAAAAATGTCGGCGCACTCGGGGAGAAGATTCCGGGTATTACACAATCGGCACTGTCTCAGCACTTGGCACTTTTGAAAGCCCATGGGATTCTGGATTTTTCCAAAACCGGTCAAAATGTCACCTATTCTGTCGCGGATCGCCGGATAGAAGAGATTATCGCTGTACTATATAAGCATTATTGTGAAGAAGATGAAGAGAGCGACAGTAGATGAGACGGCATATCAAATGCTAGAAAGCAGATAGAAGACATAGAAGAAAAACAAATGGAAGAAAAGCAGATAGAAGACATAGAAGAAAAGTAAATGGAAGCAGAAATAAATAGATAGCCCCAAAATGCTGTAATATCAACATTTGGGGCTTTCAGCTTTTTGATCCCCCTTAGGCTATAGCACAGATGCCTTAGGGAATTTTTTTAGACCGACAGTGATGAAGGGCAATTTGTTTGTTGGGACATCTGTTCAGCGAGTATCGAATGATACAGTTGGTATCCGCCTGAGATGTTATAGCATGCAAAACCATTCTGGGACAAGATGCGGCAGGCATTATAGCTGCGCTGACCACTGTGGCAGATGACGTAATAAGTAGTCTGTTTATCGAGTGTATGTAATTGGTTACGAAGTTCGTCTAAAGGGATGTGAATGCTTTCTTGTATATGTCCCTGCGCATACTCCCGTGCCGTTCGAATGTCTAAAAGCTTTGCTTGCTGATCGTTTGTAAATTCCTTTAAATCATGCCAATGTGCTTGTCGTACTTTTTCAGTTAGGACATTTTCAATGGCGTATCCTACGATATTGACCGGATCTTTTGCCGATGAATAGGGTGGAGCGTAACAGAGTTCTAATTCTGTCAAATCAAAAGCCGTCATACCGGCACGAATTGCCGTTGCCAACACGTCGCAACGCTTGTCGGTTCCTTCGCCGCCGATTAATTGTGCACCGAGGATGCGCCCGGTTTGTTTTTCATAAATCACTTTAATGCTGATTTCTGACGCTCCTGGATAGTATTTCGCATGGGAAGGAGAATGAGCGTATAGTTTGTCGTAATCGATACAGGCGGCTTTGGCTGCCCGTTCATTCAATCCCGTCATGGCAATGGTCATGTCGAACAATTTGAGAATCGACGAGCCTTGCGTACCTTTATAGCGGGAATCGTATTCACATATATGGTCGGCGGCGATTCGTCCTTGTTTGTTGGCAGGACCGGCGAGCGGCAGATATGCTCTGGAGCCATCGACAAATTGTGTTACCTCAATGGCATCGCCGACGGCATATATATGTTCATTGGATGTGCGCATGTGCTGATCCACTTGGATGGCACCGCGATTGCTTAGTTGTAGATTGGCTTTTTCCGCGAGGGCGCTGTCGGGGCGCACGCCGATTGCCATCAAAGCCATATCAACTTGCAGGGAACCGTCCTTTAAATCAACTGTCAAGTGATTTCCGTCGTCGTAAAAGCCTTGGACGCCGTTGTTCAACAATAGTCGTATACCTTTATTGCGTAAATATTGATTGACAATACATGCCATTTCATAGTCAAGCGGTCCAATGACGTAATTTTTATGCTCAACGATTGCCACGGCGAGTCCCGCATCTACTAAATTTTCTGCCATCTCAATCCCGATGTAGCCACCTCCGACGATGACGGCTGTCTTAGGGGAATGCGTTTTGATAAAATCATCGATCTGTAATGTATCAGGAATTGTGCGCAACTTGAATACGCGATCAAGGTCAATACCGGGAAGTGGCGGAGAAAGTGGTTCGGCACCCGGCGATAAAATGAGTTTATCGTAGGACTCCTGATAGACGCTTTGATTTGCCAAATTGGTGACGGTAATATATTTTTCCTCTGGATTGATTTCAATCACTTCATGTCTAATGCGAACATCCACAGCGTAGCGAGTGTGAAATTTTTCCGGAGTTTGCAATGTCAGAGCTTGTTTATCTTGAATCGTACCGCCTATATAATAGGGCAACCCACAATTGGCGTAGGAAATGTATTCTCCCCGCTCGAACATAATGATTTCAGCATGTTCATCGAGGCGTCGCAATCGAGCTGCTGCCGTCGCACCGCCGGCGACACCACCGACAATTAATATTTTCATTGAAAAACCCCCTAGTATAGTATGTTGGGTAGATAGATTGTGCTATATAGTGTACACATGTATTTTACCAGCTAAAAGCAATTTTACAAACTTATCAAGTGTTGGAAGTATTTAATTTTCTGATAGAGCAAGTGTTTTGTAATGTAACGAGGATTATTCCATTTCGTTGTCGAAGTGGTTTATTGTCGAATATTATAGAAAATTGTAAGCGATTTTTGTTTGGAGAGGGTTATATATGAAATTACTTCATACGGCGGATTTACATATCGGTAAGCGTGTCAATGAATTCAGTATGTTAGAAGATCAGAAATATATTTTGCAGCAAATGTTGCAAATTGCAGACGAACAGCGACCAGACGCATTTTTGCTTGCCGGGGATATTTATGATAAAAGCCTGCCGTCTGCCGAGGCAGTGGAAGTGTTTGATGAGTTTCTCACGGAGTTAGTGGCACGCAATATTCAGGTTTTGATCGTCAGTGGGAATCACGATTCTCCAGAGCGGTTGAATTACGGCAGCCGGATTATGGGGAGGAACGGCGTACATATTGCCGGAACATTTTCCGGTACGCTAAAGCAGGTATTGCTCTGTGACAATTTGGGATTTGTAAATTTTGCTTTGCTGCCGTTCGTCAAACCAGCCAATGTACGTCCATATTTTCCGAATGCCTCAATCGATTCCTATGAAGATGCTATTCGGACAATTATTCAATCGGCGGGATTGGACGAGCGGGAGCGAAATATTATTGTCGCTCACCAATTTGTCACTTCCGGCAGTCAGCAACCGGAGAGATCGGAATCGGAGCTTGATCCGATTGGAGGGTTGGACCAAGTGGACGTCTCAGTTTTTGCACCATTCGATTATGTGGCATTGGGTCATTTGCACGGTCCACAAATGATTGGCAGGGAGACGGTGCGTTATGCCGGGTCTCCGTTAAAATATTCCTTCTCAGAAGCGCGCCATCGTAAATCCTTGACCTTAGTCGAATTGCGCGGCAAAGGAGAGGTTACAATTGATAAACTACCTTTGTCGGCAATGCGGGATATGCGCGAAATTAAAGGACCATTGCATCAATTATTACAGACTGCCGCACAATTTTCCGAGGGGCGGGACGATTATATTCGCGCTATTCTCACCGATGAGCAAGAGGTCTATGATGCGATCGGTCAATTGCGTCATGTATATCCGAATGTAATGAAAATCGATTTTGAGAACAGCAGAAGCAGGCAACTAACACAGGGGCAAGCGGTCACGGCTGACAATGTTTTACGCCGATCTCCACTCGATTTGTTTAGCGAATTTTATTTTTCACAAAATAATTCTGAAATGAGTGAACAGCAGCGACGGTTGTTATCGGAAATTTTTCTGCAAATGGAGGGAGAGCGGAAATGAAGCCCTTACATTTGGTTATGAGTGCGTTCGGTCCTTATGCGAATAAAGTGGAAATCAATTTTCAGCAATTGGGAGGCAATGGTCTATTTTTGATTACTGGCGATACCGGTGCGGGAAAAACTACGATTTTTGATGGGATCAGTTTTGCATTATATGGAGAAGCGAGCGGAGTCAACCGCAGTGTCGACACGTTGCGCAGCGATTTTACGCGCACACAGGACAAGACATATGTACAGTTACAATTTCTACACCGCGGTAAAATGTATCAGATTGAACGTAATCCACGCTATCAGAGACCGAAAAAGAGTGGGGATGGATTTACGTTCGAAAATGCCGAAGCGAGTTTGACATTCCCGGACGGCGTTGTGATTACGGGCAACACGCGAGTTACACAAGCTGTGGTCGAGCTATTAGGGATTGATTATAGACAATTTAAGCAAATCGTCATGATCGCTCAAGGAGAATTTCTTAAATTGCTGTTGGCGGAAAGTAAAGAGCGCGCGGAAATTTTTCGCCGGGTATTTAATACAGACGTATACCAGGCGTTGCAGCTATCATTAAAGCAAAGGGAGAAACAATTGCGTGGGGAGTTCGAGGAGACGGAGCGCGTTATTTTACAATATTTTGACGGAATTATGGTTGCTGAGAATGAAGGGGTAGAACAGTCGGAGGGGAGCAAAGACTCACTCAATTCTATTATTGAGCAACGCAATATTTATCATTATCAGGAAATTGTCGAGCGACTCGAGGAAATGATTCGTGCCGATGAAACGATATCTGTGCAATTACAGACTATGCTTGAAAAAGTCGAAGAAAATATGATTGCCCAGTCGCTTGCTTTGAAGGAAGCAGAGGATACGAACAGAGCTTTAACGGAATATGCCCAAGTGTCAATGCAGAAGCAGCAATTGGAAGAACAAACAGCAGCATATCAACAGATGGAGCGAAAGGTAAAGGCTGCGGAAAAGGCTTTATTTGAAGTCAGCCCTTTGGAAGCCAACTACGTCAGAGAGCAACAGTTCTATCAAAATTTGCAAAGTGCGGTTTCTGAACTCACCCGTAAAATAGAAAAGCAGCAACCGATTGTCACAGAGCATCAACGACAAGTGACTGAGGAACAAGCGCGCGAACCGATTCGCATACAATTGGCAGGTGATCTCAGGAAATTGCATGATAGCTTGCCTCAGTATGCAGAAATTGATCGTTTGACGGCAGAGCAGGCAGATTTACAGACACAATTACACAGATATGCGCAATCACAAGTAGAACTGGATACCCGAAAAACGACGTATGATCAGCAAAAAGCAGCTCTTGATTCACAATTGGCAGACCTCGATGGCGTTGAATTGCAGTTGTTGCAATTAGAAAATAGTGTAGCAAAGCTCACCGAAAACCAGCAAATCATTGAAGATGTGCTAAACGAGATTACCGCGATTGAGTCCTTAGAACGAGAATACGGCAAGTTACAGGAACTTTACCGAGTAGTGGAAACGAAATACCAAAAGACGCGGGACGAATATATTCAACAAGAAACGGTCTTTTTCCGCGAACAGGCAGGGATGCTGGCGAGCCAATTGCAGCAAGGTATGCCGTGTCCCGTATGTGGCTCTATGGAACATCCCCATAAAGCGACTTTCACATCGATAGCGCCTGATAAAACCGAGTTAGATGAACTTAAGCAGCAAATGGAGAAGCAACGCCAGGTAATGCAGACTGCCAGCGAAAAAACGGGGAACAAACAGACGCAATTATCGGCTGCGAAAAATAATCTGTATAAAACTGTTCGGGCGAAGTTTGATCGATATGAAAACCAATATGTCAATTTAGCAGCTATTGATGATTGTGCGGCAATAGAAGCTCTGAAAGATGAAATGCGAAAATCTTTACATGATATGCAAGCGATGTTGAGACAAACAATGGTGGAACAAGAGAGGCTGCATATACAAAAACGTAAAAAGGAGCAAGCAATCAAGCGGCAGGACGAGCTCAAGCAATTACTTTTGACATGGGAGCAAGAGCGTATACGACTTACAGATTCTTTCCATGAGGTTTCCAACCGGTATGCGGTAGTGAGCAGTCAATTGACGACGCTAAAAGCGCTCTTGGAATACCCATCGAAATTGGCTGCTATGGAAGCGATTGCTCTGCTGGAAGAACAGTTGGAAATGTTGCGACTGTCGATGGAAAAGGCGGAAAAAGCATATTCACATAGTAAAGGGATCTTAGAGCAAGACCAAGCAGTGTTACGGGATTATCAACAAAAATTCCAAGAAAGCACTCATATATTGCGCCAATCACTCGATACGTATGAAGCTAAAATACGAGCATGTGGCTTTTCCGATGAGCAAGAATATCGATCGTGTTTACAATCGAAAGAAGCTATTGAGGCGCTTCGAGAAACGATTCAAGAGTACCATGAGCAATGTCGCCTAACAAAGGCAGAATGGAGCCGTTTGCAAACGAGCGTGGCAGACAAGCGACCAGTTGTTATTGAAGAGATTATCGAAAAACAAATGGAGTTACAAACTTCGAAGAAAATGTTGCAAGAGCGGTACCAGACGGTAATGGTCCGTTTACAGACAAATCGAACGATTTTAGACGAGCTCGGTAAAGTATTTTTGAAGCGCCAAGCGTTGGAAACACATTATTTAAACTTGCGGAATCTGGCGCAGACAGCGAATGGTGAATTAACAGGGAAGCAGAAACTGGCGTTTGAGCAATATGTCCAGACGGCGTATTTCAATCAGATTATCTTCGAAGCGAATAAACGTATGGCGCTTATGACCAGTGGACGTTATCAATTGCTGCGCAAGGAAGATGTCAGCGATTATCGGAGTCAAACAGGTCTAGAACTCGATATTCTCGATCATTATACGGGCAAAATTCGCACAGTGAAATCATTGTCCGGCGGTGAATCTTTTAAAGCATCATTGGCGATGGCGCTAGGGCTTTCCGATGTCATTCAGAGCTACGCCGGAGGAATAGAAATTGAGACACTGTTTATTGATGAAGGATTCGGCGCTTTAGACGAGGAATCATTGGGACAAGCAATCGCGACGCTCGATCGTTTGACGAATGGAAATCGTTTTGTCGGTATCATATCCCATGTGGCAGACTTGAAGGAAAGAATTGATAAGAAGATTATCGTCAGTAAAGGGCTCAATGGCAGTCGAATTACGATCACAGAATAAACAATATGGAAAAAACCTGACTGGACGTATATCAAAGGGGCAATTCCCTTTGTCGTCCAGCCAGGAGAGGATATTTTAGTTGTTTAAATAGTTTCGATTAGTCAATGGAAACCCCCGCACTGATAAAGCCTGAAAGTGCTGCCGCAATATCAAGTCCCGCGGTAACGTCTGCGGAGAATACCATTAACAGTCTCGTTTGTGGTGTCACAGCAATTGATAGGCCTGTTGTGATACCACTAGAAATTTGACCGATTGTCACTAAGCCCGTAAATGGCGGAGCTAAAGTGACCAAAGCGCCGGGTACAGCCGTAAATGTATCACTAGGAGTTGCTGAACTGAACAATTGTGCGGTTACCGTTACGGTTGAGCCAATTAGCGATGCAGCTACAGCGACACTGAAATATGCTGATATTGATGTAATTGTTCCGGCTCTTGGAACAGAAAATGCATAACTGTTTAGTCCTGAAAGATCAATAGCTCCTCCAAGGACACTGACTCCAGCAACATTACTTCCAAAACCAACTAAACTCGTTGTTCCTGCTAAACCTCCTAGCACAGTAGTAACTACTGCCGGAACCGTTCCAGAAGCGAAAGGAATGATAGCTCCTGCACCCGTAACACCAACTGGACCGGTAGGACCGATTGGACCTGTGACACCAGCCGGACCGGTAGGACCAATTGGACCTGTCACGCCCGCAGCACCAGCCGGACCGGTAGGACCGATTGGACCAGTCACACC
>JAEWFW010000063.1 GCA_023388635.1 Bacillota bacterium | reverse complement strand
CCGTTAAGCCCTCCAGCGCCGAAGGTACTTGGGACGCAGGTCCCTGGGAGATTAGGTCGTTGCCAGGCAATAGAAATCCATGGTGGAAGCTATGGAACGAGTATAAGAGAGTGTAGTTAGGCAGCTTGATAGCTGTTTATCCACACTCTTTTTTTGTTATTTTTATGACCGAATTTTATATTTTCGAAATTTCCCATCGATCTATGCAACTTTTTCTTTTGTTCTCGTGTATAAGTATATAAGCGCTTATTTTTGAGGAGGAGGTTGACTTGGATACTTTCATATCGTTGATTCGGCGATGTAAGCGGGGCGATCGCCTTGCTTTTGAGCAACTTCTTCAAATGCATGAACATACCCTCTATAGATTATGCTTTGGCTATGTGAGGAGTCGAGAAGAAGCGTTGGATATTATGCAGGAAGTATATATTAAAATATATCAAGCGATACATATATTTGACGAGAGTAGACCGATACTTCCTTGGATGAAGAAAATAACGATCAACACGTGTCTCAATTATTGCCGAGATCAGCAGCGTCATAGGCAAATATCGCTGGATGACGATCGTAATGATTGGGATTTGTCAGCTACCCTTGCGAGCGATGTAGATATTGAAGAAATCGCGTGTGCCAGAGATATGCAGGGAACGATTAACCAGTGCATTCAATTGATGCCAGAAAAATATAAAATGTCATTGGTGTTGCGCTATATTGAAGATATGAGTTATGCGGAGATTGCTGGCATATTGGAGCTGCCTTTGGGTACAGTAAAGAGTAATTTAGCGCGTGGACGTATCATTTTGCGAAATATCATGGAGCAGTATAGGGTTGGGGAGGTGTGACAGTGAGCCAAACATGTGAATTCGTGGAACAACGTATGTCTGAATATATTGACGGGGAATTAAATGAGATAGAAAAAGAATTTGTCCGCCATCATACGGCGCATTGTCCTAAATGTATGCAGATGTTAAATGAATTTAAAATATTAGATTGGAATTTGCGCTTTGAGGATAGCATTGCAGTGCCCCATGAGGAATTGCGACAGTTACGTACGCAGGCATTAGATCATATATTTCAAAATAAGGCAGTTCAGCCGGTCGATCAAACAATCAATATGAATAAATTACGCCCATACCCTGCAACACAGAAAAAGATACAGACTCGAAATGTATTTCAAAATACTGTAAGAAATGCGACGAAATTTATAGATTATATACCAGGCAACCAACTGGGAAATCTGTTGGTCAAGCAGACGAGCGGTCTCTTATATCAAACGGCTAAGAAAAGCTTAGCAAGCAACTTTCTCAACAAGAAAGCGTTTATCCGGTGACTAACTTTATCCGATAGCTAAGAAGTGTGTTTATTAGATAATTTGATATAAGTTGTTGTTTATTCCAATTCATGAAAAAGCAAAGGTGAAGCGCATGGCTATGATTATTTATATATTAGCGGGATTTCTGGGAATTCTTTGTCTGCTGATTCTTTTTATTTTGGTCGCGCCCTTTCGCTACCGCTTTCAGTATGCGTATGACGGGATGCACAAATTTGAGACTGGCATTTCCATAGGCAGATATATTTCATTGTTGCTTTTTAATGAGCGTGAATCCTTGCGAACGTTGCACGGTTATGTACGCGTAGGATTTTTTAAAAAGAAAATAGACATCGCACTCGATGAGCAAAAGAAACAGAAAAAGCAAGAAGAGCAGAAGAAGCAAGAAGAACAGAAAAAGCAAAAAGATCAGAAAGATCGAAAAGATCGGCAAGAACCTGTAAAGGTGGTAAAGCTAGTCTCAAAACCTTTGATTGAGGATGTATTCCGCGCGCTGCAGGATATTATAAAAATTATATTACCTGAATATGTGAACATATCGGGGCGCATCGGATTTTATGAGCCGCATCATACGGCGTTTCTATTGGCACTGACCGGAGCTGCTACAGAGCATATAAAAATTCTCAATATTTATATGGAACCGATATGGGAGGAGGAATATTTCAATGTAAAAATCGATGTGGCGGGTAAAATTATATTGATGGCGATTATATTCCGCTGTGTGCGCCTTTTATTGTCGAAATCGTCGAGAAACACATGGAAACGCTGGCGGACACTCAGAAAAGCAGGAAAAGTGCAGTATCAATCATAAAAGAAGGAATTACGGAAGAATAAGTATAGAAGAATCAATTGAAAACAGTGAAGGGTATAATAAAAAAATACAGGAGGTTTTTATTATGGGAAAAGATGTTGTAGAATCGGTATATGAAAGATTAGAGAAATTTTTGCAAACAAAAACAGTTGTCGGTGAACCGATTGTCGTCGGCAGTATTACGTTAATTCCGATTATCAGTGTTTCATTCGGACTGGGCGGTGGCGGAGGCGAGGGCGGAACTCCAAGTGATACTGGATCCGGCTCTGGAGCAGGTGCCGGGGGACGCGTGTCACCGAAAGCAATTTTGGTCATCAAGAATGACGAAGTATCATTATTGCCGATTTCAGACAAAGGATCACTGGAAAAGATTATAGAAATGGTTCCCGGTATTGTGGAAAAATTGAATGTGCAAAAGCAAAACAGTGAACCGGAACCAGAAAATGCTTAATGACAAATAATCAAAGAAAAAGGGATATTGCCAACGCAGTATCTCTTTTTCTATGCAAGGCGACAGCTATATAAATACAAACAGTTCATTGAACAGATGGTTAAGAATCAAGTTCGGATATTTCCGCATGGAAATATTCAAATAGTCATTGATGATAAACATATCACTTGTCGAAGAGGATAAGACGATTTCCCCCCAACGCTCCGATTCGTACCGGCATAACATGCCTAGCATATACATCAAGATAAAGTGGATGCTGATTTCCGGTAAATTAATATCTTGATTGATATGGGAACGGACATAGAAACGACGATTGACATCTTCAATAAAGTAATCGTTGTCGAATCCATAGGGATCATCTAAAACGTGATGACAATTCTCATTGTTCCACAATAATTTTAGGTAGGATGCTGTCGGATTAAAATCCTCGGGCAGCAGAAATTTCTTCTGAGGGCTGCGGTTGCGTTTGTTCAAAACCGGCAATAAGTTATCCGCGTCGACTTGCAGCAACGAAAGTATTTGACGGCTTACGTATACCGTCGTCTGTTTGGGATTTAGATAGTACTGGTCGATATTTACAGGAATCACTTTGCTTTTGCGCTCAAGCCTTTCGTAGCTGTCTTTAATTTCCGGGATGACAGATAATAATTCATAAACAAAGAATTTTTTATTCGGAGGTAATTCGGTACCGCCGAGCAATTGGTGCAGCAGAATGAATAAACCTTCACGCTGAATCTTTATTTCATCTTCGAGAAAGTGGTATTGCAGCTTTTTGATTTTACGTGTCGTAATGCCATGGCGCAGGACGCTTGTACTTTTAGGGTAGTAAGGATCGTTGATATTGATCAGCGATTTCGACAGACTAGTCATCCCGTAGTAAAGCAATAGCGGTTTTACCAATATCGTACTGTTTTCTGCGGCGCGGTAGTAAGCTCTTGCTTGTTTTATATAATAAATGATCTTAGGAGTGTTTTGCTGTACCGTCGCATCCAGTTCAGCCTGCTGCAAATGATCGGTATATTTTTGCCGTAAAAACTTTTTAACCACATCTTCACTTTCGAAATACATAAAGTAATCCCACATTTTTTTGTAGGGTTCTTCTGTAAGGACTCTGTTAATGGTTTTCATAGATGTCCGCCTTTACTTAGATTTTGTGACAACATTTAGTTTTCATTGTATTGCAAAAAATATTCAAGATGATCATGCTGGAAACAGCAAACTATTACTTGCACGAATACGCCGACTTTGTTAGACTAGCAATAATATATAAGCTTGGCAGGCTTAGATATAGAAAAAGGAGATGTGAATATTTTGGATACAAAGTTTGCGAAAGAAGGATTGACATTTGATGATGTTCTGCTGATACCGTCAAAGTCTGAAGTGCTGCCTAGAGATGTGTCGGTTCAGACACAACTGACCAAAGATATCAAATTAAATATTCCGTTAATCAGTGCCGGCATGGATACGGTTACTACGTCGAAATTGGCAATTGCGATTGCCCGCGAAGGCGGTATAGGAATTGTTCATAAAAATATGAGTATCGAACAGCAAGCGGAAGAAATCGATCGTGTGAAGCGCTCAGAGAGTGGAGTCATCACGAATCCGATTTATTTGCAAAGACATAATTATGTATATGAAGCCGAGGAATTGATGTCTAAATATAAAATTTCCGGTATCCCAATTGTCAATGATGATCGGAAATTGGTCGGTATTTTGACGAATCGCGATTTGCGGTTTGTAAGAGATTACAATCGTCCGATTGATGAAGTAATGACGAAGGACGACTTAGTGACAGCTTCGGTAGGAACTACATTGGATCAGGCTCAATACATTTTGCAAGAGCACAAAATTGAAAAGTTACCGTTAGTTGATAAAGAGTACCGGCTGAAAGGACTTATTACGATTAAAGACATTGAGAAAGCCAAACAATATCCGAATTCCGCCAAAGACAGTTCGGGTAGACTCCGGGTGGGAGCGGCTGTCGGTGTCAGTCAGGACATGGATGAGCGCGTCGCGGCTCTGGTAGAAGCTCATGTCGACTGTATTGTCATTGATACGGCACACGGACATTCTAGAGGTGTCTTAGAAGCAGTTCGTAAAATTCGTGACCGTTATCCGCAATTGAATATCATTGCTGGGAATGTCGCAACTGGTGAAGCGACTCGCGATTTAATTGAAGCGGGTGTCGATGCAGTCAAAGTAGGGATTGGACCGGGATCTATTTGCACAACGAGAATTATTGCGGGAATTGGTGTACCGCAGATTACGGCAGTTTATGACTGTGCCAAAGTAGCACTCGAATACGGTGTGCCGGTCATAGCCGATGGCGGTATCAAATATTCAGGGGATATTGTCAAAGCAATTGCCGCCGGTGCCAGTGTCGTCATGATTGGCAGCTTGTTTGCCGGTACGGAAGAAAGTCCCGGGGAAACGATTATCTACCAAGGAAGAAGCTATAAAGTATATCGTGGTATGGGGTCAATCGGAGCGATGAAAGATGGCAGCAAAGACCGCTATTTCCAGGAAAATGAGCAAAAGCTCGTTCCGGAGGGAATTGAAGGACGCATTCCATACAAAGGTTCGCTTTCTGATGCCGTTTACCAGCTTGTAGGCGGTTTACGCGCGGGCATGGGCTACTGCGGTACAGAATCCATTCCGGCTTTGCAGCGTAATGGTAAGTTTATCCGCATCACGAATGCCGGCTTAATTGAAAGCCATCCGCATGATATCCAAATTACAAAAGAATCGCCAAATTATAATCGCTAATTTTGCAAGGTATTTTGCTAAAATAAATAAGCAACCAAAGAGAGTGAATGAAAAAAAGAGGGAATCACCCTCTTTTTTTGCTTTCTGGTAAATGAAGTACATTCACGAATGCTTTTAGTTGTGGTATGCTATCTAAGATAAACAGATTTGGGAGGATAAATGATATGAGAAAGTTAGTTCATCTATTGCTTGTTGTCACACTCGTCTTTTCTTTATTACCAGCTTCCAGTGTATTGGCGGAAGCGCCGGCGGCTCCCCAGGATCAACAGGAGGATTCTAATACACCGGCAGATGCCAATCAAGGTACGGTGGAGCAGAGCTCCGGCAACGATCCGTTGAATTTGCAAGTGCGTGCTGCCGTTTTAATGGAAGTAGAAACGGGACAAGTGTTATATGCAAGTAATGGGGACGTATCATTGCCGCCTGCCAGTGTTACGAAAGTTATGACAATGCTGATTATTATGGAAGCGATTGAAAAAGGACATGCTTCTTGGGATGATATTGTCATTGCCAGTGAAAAGGCGCATAAAATGACCGGTTCCCGGGTGTTTCTTGCCAATGGAGAAAAAGCGACATTGCGGGATATGCTTCAAGCGGTAGCTGTTTATTCTGCCAATGACTGTGCGGTGGCTTTGGCTGAGCATATTGCAGGCAGTGAAGAAGGATTTGTCAATCTCATGAACGATAAAGCGCGCGAATTAGGGCTGCGCAATACGAGATTTCTGAATGTGACAGGACTTCCGTACATAGAGCAATATCCAAATTTCAATGAACCTGATGGACATACGATGTCGGCGATGGACATCGCTATTATATCGCGTGAATTAGTCAAAAATCATCCGGGGATACTGGAATTTACAAGTACGAAATTTGCGACATTTCAGAACGGCGTCGATATGCCGACACGCAATAATTTATTATTGCGTCATGACTGGATTGATGGCTTAAAAACGGGTTTTACCGACGAAGCGATGAATTGCTTGTCTGCGACAGGTGAAAAAGATGGAATGCGGTTAATCAGTGTCATTTTAGGTGCAGAGACTGACCGTATTCGTCAAGATGAGACAGTGCGGTTGTTCAATTACGGATTTGAAAAATTTGCAAAGCGCACGATGGTTCGCGGTAAAGATCTTGTGACTGTCGCCAAAATTGATAAAGGCAAAGAGCGTGAGCTGACTTTATTGGCAGCGGAAAATTTAGATATTGTGGTAGAGAAGGGTTTAGAAGAGGAATACAAACAAGTGATTGAAGTGCAAGAGTCCATTATAGCGCCGATTGAAGCCAATGCAGTCTTAGGAAAAGTGTTCTATGAGCGTGATGGCGTGATGGTTGGCAAGGCAGTCAATTTAGTGGCGCAGGATGATGTGGAAAAGGGCGGTTTCTTTCGATTGTTGTTCCGCGGAATTAAAGATACCTTTTTCGGGATTTTCGAGGGCATTGCAGATAAAATCGTCAGCATTTTCACCAAAGAAGGTACGGATAAATAAATACGCTGAGATTGTAAATACTAGTGTATAATGTAGGTATTTTGAACGATTATTAAGAAGATAGAGCAGAGATCTAATACTCTGCTTTATTTTTATGAGATAAAAAGGTAAAATGTAAAAAGAACAATAATCCATAAGGAGTTTGATAAATATGTTAGATCCTAAGCGCTTACGCGGTGACGTGGATGAAGTAAAAAAAGCGTTGGCAAAACGCGGTGAAGATATACGAGATTTAAATCGTTTTCTTGAACTCGATGTCCAAAGACGTGAATTACTGGTGGCAGTCGAAGCGTTGAAAAATCAACGGAATGTCGTATCAGAAGCCGTTGCAGCGAAAAAGAAAAATAAAGAAGATGCCGAGCAATTGATCATTGAGATGCGCGATGTATCACAACAAATTAAAACCTATGATGAGCAATTGCGGAGTATAGACGACGAACTGGAGCAAGTTTTATTGGGAATCCCTAATATTCCCCATGACAGTGTACCGGTAGGAGAATCAGAGGATGACAATGTCGTCGAGCGTTTAGTAGGTGAACTACCTAATTTCGCGTTTTCACCAAAGGCGCACTGGGATATTGGCGTTGATCTAGGGATTCTCGATTTTGAGACTGCCGGCAAAGTTACAGGCGCAAGATTTGCCTTCTATAGAGGGCTAGGAGCACGGCTGGAAAGAGCGCTGATCAGCTTTATGCTGGATTTGCATACGAGTGAACACGGTTACTTGGAGATGCTTCCACCGTATATTGTCAATCGGACAAGCATGATAGGCACCGGTCAATTGCCGAAATTTGAAGAGGACGCATTTAAGCTGTCGGATAGCGAGTATTTCCTCATTCCTACGGCTGAGGTACCGATAACAAACATACATAGGGATGAAATAATACCAAATCAAGAGCTACCGATTAAGTATGCGGCATTTAGTGCATGTTTCCGACGGGAAGCGGGTTCTGCCGGTAGAGATACGAGAGGGCTGATTCGTCAGCACCAGTTTAACAAAGTAGAACTGGTGAAGTTTGTGCGCCCTGAGGATTCTTATGATGAGTTGGAATCTCTGGTAAGGGATGCGGAAAAAGTATTGCAGTTGTTAAAATTGCCGTATCAAGTATTACGCATGTGTACTGCCGATCTCGGTTTTACTGCCGCTAAAAAATACGACATTGAGGTATGGATGCCGAGTTATAATACATACAGAGAAATATCTTCGTGCAGTAATTTCGAAGATTTCCAAGCTCGTCGCGCAAAGATTCGCTTCCGTCGTGACGAGACAGCGAAACCGGAATTTGTGCATACATTGAATGGTTCCGGCTTGGCGATTGGGCGTACCGTCGCGGCGATTCTCGAAAATTATCAGCAGGCAGACGGCTCTGTCGTCATTCCGGAAGTACTGCGCCCGTATATGGGTGGGGTCGATTGCATTCGCTAAGCGCTTTACTTTGATTCAGGAAATTGAAAGTCGTCATGCTACTTTTTATGTAGTATAGCGGCTTTTCTCTTTCGAGTGACAGTCACTATTCTTGTACCATTCTTGTACTCTTTGGAAATACAATGTATGAAATAGGAAACAATATTTTATGATGGAAAGCAGAATGTATGGTATGCTGTATTATAGAAGATTGTTAATAGAGATAGAAGCTGTTATGGTTTATATACGAAAAATAGGGTAGGAGGATTTCCATGAGTTTCAAAAGTGTAATGAAAGATGTACTGTTATATACCCGATCCCTTGTTATTGTTCTCTCGCTTTCTTTATTGATCACGATTTTTATCTTTCAGCCATATATCGTAAACGGCGGTTCTATGGAGCCGACATTTCAGGGAGCAGACGAGTACGATGCAGACAGAATCGGTGACCGGGTATTTATTTTTAAAGCGCCATTCTATTTGGGAAGCATCCCCGAATATGGAGATGCAGTGATTATTAACAGCCATATTGAACAAGAAAGAACATTGCAGGAAGACTTTATGGATAGCCCATTAATTCAGTTGGTCACACAAACGAAAGCAGAGAAATCCAAATATTGGATTAAGCGTGTTATAGGAAAACCGGGCGATACGATTTCCTTTTTAGATGGAGAAGTATGCCGCAATGGAGAGCCATTGTCGGAGCCGTATATCAAAGAGGCTATGATGTTCCCATTTGAAAGCGTTACAGTACCGGAAGACCATGTGTTTGTCATGGGAGACAATCGAAATAATAGTTATGATAGCCGGCAGATTGGTACGGTTCCGGTTGATCATGTCATCGGGAAAGTGGTCCTGCGCTTTTTTCCGTTTAATAAGATGACAATGTATTAAATAATTAATGAGTGATTGAATATTAGAAGACAGATTCAGCCCCTTTCCCGCTGTTGGGAAAAGGGGCTGAATCTCGATTCAATTGTGAAATTATCGAAAAATACAATGTGTATATAAAAAATATCAATTTTGAAAGTAGTATTTTTTTATAAATTTACAACAAAATCTATTGATTTTTTACGAGAACGGTGATATATTATGTACTCGTTAAGTGTTATTATACACTTAACTGCTATTAAGTTTCTCTTTAAGAGAGACTTTTGTGAGTTAGCGTACTAACTTACATAGGGAAGAGAGTCTTTCCATCAAATAATAGAAGGAGGTGTAATTGTGAAAATGCAAAAGAAATTAGCAGTTCTTGTTATGCTTGCAATGGTCGCTATGATGGCATTGGCTTGCTCTGCTCCAGAAGAATCTGATGTACCACCGGTACAAGAGCCAGTAGTTGAACAGCCAAAGGCTGAAGAACCAAAAGCAGAAGAACCAAAGGCTGAAGAACCAAAAGCTGAAGAGCCAGTAGCTGAAGAGCCAAAGGCTGAAGAACCAAAAGCTGACGAGCCAAAAGCTGACGAACCGAAGGCTGAAGAGCCTAAGGCTGACGGAGCAGCAGTTCAAGAGTTAGTTGGTGAAGGTAACGGTTTTGGTGGTCCTATCAAAGTACAAGTTACAAAAGAAGGCGACAAAATCGTTGACGTAAAAATCCTTAGCCATGGTGAAACAGCAGGTATTTCTGATAATGCTATTAACAATCTTCCAGGGGCAATCGTCGCTGCACAATCAGCAGATGTTGATACAGTCGCAGGTTGCACTATGAGTAGTAAAGGTATTATCGAAGCTGTGAAACAAGCGCTTGCTAACTAATGAGTTAACAAGGGATATCTACCGGATATCATAAATAAAAGGGACCATAACATATGTTATGGTCTCTTATTTTTGTTGCTATTGATCTATCTCGTCAGTTCATATAATGTACAAAAATGTATGTTATACTGCGAATTATGTCAAAATAAAAGATGAAAAAATTGAACGTTTGCGAGGTAAATCTATGAAGACATCCCGTAGAGCAATCATGTTTTTAGCTATTATTAGTATGTATGCTTTGATTGTTATATATATTGGTGCGCATCTTCTGCTGTGGGTTCGTCAGTGGGTGCCTGCTGTTCCGACAGCTGGTTTTTGGTTGCTATACACATTGGCAGCCGTTGGCTATTTCATGGCGTATATTCCCTGGATGAAAAATGTATACCCAATCAAGCAAGGATTAAAATGGTTGGGGGCGTATTATTTCGCACTGCTGGAGTTTGCTATCGCTTTATTGCTAATCGCAGATCTTATATATGTCATACTCGCTCAGTTTCCCGTCGATATGACGTACTATATTAAGGTAGCGGGTTTCGTTGTCACATTTGTGCTAATGTCGATTATTGTATGGGGATCGCGCAATGCTTGGGCTACAGTGACACGCCAATATCCGATTGCCATTGATAAGCAGGCTGATGATTTGCCAAAATTAAAAATTGCCGTTGTGTCTGATATTCATTTAGGCGATATTGTCGGCAAGCGCCATTTACAACGGATGATCGACAGCATCAATTTGCGCAAACCGGATCTCGTATTGATGGTTGGCGATGTTCTCGATGATCGGATTGAACCGTTTATTCGACAGCGCATGGATCAACAGCTACAAGGGCTTGAGGCGAAATATGGGGTGTTTGCCGTGCTCGGCAATCATGAGTATTATGGAGGCACGATTGCAACATACGTGGAAATGATGGATAAAGTCGGGATTCGTGTTTTACAAGATGAAGTGATTGAGGTTGCCGGCTGCTACCTCGTCGGCAGGAAAGATAAAGCGGCAGAGACTATGGACGCTGAGGGAAGACGCACCATTGACAGTTTAGTTACAGGGCTCAACAGTGGTAAGCCGATTATTGTCATGGATCACCAGCCGTTTCGTCTCGATCAGGCATCGGATGCGGGCGTTGATGTATTGTTATGCGGTCACACACACCGCGGTCAGTTTGCTCCAAACCACTTCGTCACCCAGCGCATGTATGAATTAGATTGGGGATATAAGCGTAAGGAACAGATGCATACAGTCGTCACATCCGGTTATGGCGTCTGGGGACCGCCGATTCGTCTGGGAAGCCGCTCGGAGATCGTTGAGCTTGAGGTGACATTTTCTCATGATAATTGATAGGGAACAAGATCACACGATAAATTAGCCGAGTTCATTAGGTGTTGATTTTTAGGTGATTCTTTGAGATAATAGATGAGAATAAAAATCAATATCGAATATGAGACGGAGATAGGGTCTGCGGCTCAAACAGATACAGGGAGTGATTGAGTATGGCTGAAAGATTGCATACGCATCAATTAGATATAGGATATGCGGAGACGTTAATCGTGAAGGACTTGAATCTGGAGATACCGACAGGGAAGATTACGGCACTGGTAGGCTCTAACGGATCCGGCAAATCGACAATTTTAAAGGCGATGGCAAGGCTGTTAAAACCTAAAGGCGGCGGAGTCATGCTTGATGGAGAGTCCATCCATTCAAAATCAACGAAAGAAGTTGCTAAGCAATTGGCAATTTTGCCGCAGAATCCGACGGCGCCGGATGGTTTGACAGTGTATGAGCTAATCAGTTATGGACGATTTCCCCACCAAAAGGGCATGGGTACGCTGACAGAAGAAGATCGCAAAGTCATCCAGTGGAGTATTGAGGTCACAGGGCTGACGCAATTTGCGGACCGTCCCGTTGATCAATTGTCCGGTGGTCAACGGCAGCGGGCGTGGATAGCGATGGCATTTGCCCAACAGACCGATATCCTGTTTCTCGATGAACCGACGACTTTCTTAGATATGGCACATCAATTAGAAGTTTTGCATTTGTTGCAAAAGTTAAATGAAGAAGAAGGACGGACAATCGTCATGGTCGTGCACGATCTGAACCATGCGTCAAGGTTTGCTCATCATATTGTAGCCATCCGTTCAGGAGCTGTGGTGAGCGAAGGTTCACCGATGGAAGTCGTGACGCAAGATGTGCTTAGAGAGGTATTTGCCATAGAGGCGGATATCGTAGCAGACCCGCGGACAGGAGTTCCGTTGTGTTTGCCACATCAATTGGTGCGCTTGTCGGCGGTCGGCGCGTAAGGTACAATTTGATCCAGGTGTTTATAAAAGTGGAAGCAGAGATTGCTTTCGCTTTTTTTGTACCATACTATAATACTGGGTTGACCGTTCCCTTGGGGAACGTGATATCCTTTATAGCAGGAGGTGGTTTTGGTGTATATTGGCGATGTGGCAAAGCAAACTGGGCTGACAAAAAAGGCAATTCGGTATTATGAGCACGCGGGCATCATTGCTCCGCAAATCGATGTGGAAAATCAGTATCGCGATTACGGTGATGCGGATGTCCAGCGCTTGGTACAGGTATCCTTACTGCGACAAATGGATTTTTCGGTAAGTGAAATTAGTAAGCTGCTTGATGATCCACAAATGTTGGAGACGATTTTACGAGAATATGTAAAGAAGCAAGAGTTGGACATAAAACGGCGACAATACAATCAGCAGACTATTCAGAGATTTTTGACACATGTAGAATCTGCTACGGTTGAAGGATTTACCGAATATATTCTAGAACTGCGTGACGGCGTAGAAAGTGCTGACCAAAGGGAGCCGGGGTTTATAAAACGGCAGCTTTTGAAAATATTCCCCGGAGCATATGGGAAAATGATTTGGCTGCGCTTTTCGCCATTTCTCAATGGGGCGTTGGATACTCCTCAGAAAGAACAAGCATGGCGGGATATGGTTCATTACCTTGATAATACGGAAAGTTTGGACATTCCCGAGGAGTTGCAACAGATGCTTAACCTATATACGGAAGAGGATCTTGAGTTGATGGCAGATGCTCATCATCAGCAAGTGATGCGGATTGCCAATGCATCTCCCGATGTTTTAGATGAAGTAAAACAAGAGATCTGTGAGTATGTAGCATTAGAGCGTCAATCAGGGACGCTGCAACAACAGCGCAGGGATACTAGAAAAGTTATCGATCCCTTAAAAAATCAAATGGCATCCGGTGGATATTACGAACATGTCACATGCAATATCAGAATTCTCAGTCCCGAATATGATCGTTACCTGGAGAATTTAGAAAAGATTCAGGAAACACTCGGATTGCAATATAATGCCGATGGCAGTGTGGTTATGGAAGATGAAGTAAAATAGAAACATTTGAGTTCACCTTCGCGTCTAAAAGACAGGAGGTGTTTTTCAATGGAACGGAAAAACAGTAGATTTATCGTGAGCATGGTATGTGTCATCTTATTGAGTGTGGCGCCTTTATTTGCTTTTGCCACAAGTTGGGTTCTCTTGTCGGCGGAAGAATTGATCGAGCGGGCAGAAGTGGTCGTTGAGGGAAAATACATTTTTCCAGATGGCGAGAATGTTAAAAAGACAGAAGGCATGTGGGTACCTTTGACGTTTGAGGCAACTGCGTATTATCGGGGCAGCGGGCAACAACATATCAAAGCAGCGATCGAGCAATTTGATATCGGATTAGCGTACGAACACCAAGAGAACGGTGGGTCTTTTATTCTGTTTCTTGAGCAGGGAGACAGCGATTTTTGGATTCCAGTCGGCGGACCTAACGGGATGATAGAAATTATGGATGGCAATATATTAGGACGGAGCAATGACAGTGATACTGCGAAAATAAAAGAGTTTATTGAGCAGCAGCCTCCTGTTATGCCTGAAGTGAGCACAGAGGAGCCAAATGCCGGAGAAATGAATACGGCGATTTGGTACGGGGTGATAGCTGTAATTTTTATTGCAGGATTTATAATTTATTTTTGCAAATATAGAAAAAAATGATGATGAAATGACGAAAATATAATGAGGGATCATTTAGAGGTAGCATATCTGCCTCAACAAACTATGAAATCAGGGAGGGAAAAGAATGATTAGAAATATTTATTGTGTGGGAAGAAATTATCGTCTTCACGCGCAGGAATTGCAAAATGAAATACCGACAAAGCCGATGATTTTCTCTAAGCCGACACATGCTATTGTCTGTGCCAGCGGTAACCCGATTTCATTGCCAGCCCAAGCGGGCAGCATACATTATGAGACGGAGTTAGTCATTCACATTGGTAAAGAGTACACAAAGGGAATGACTGTCGATGAGATCGTCGACCGTGTGGCTGTAGGACTGGATTTGACTTTGCGCGACGTCCAGAGTGAATTGAAGAAGCAGGGACATCCTTGGCTGCTGGCAAAGGGATTTGTCAATTCGGCAGTGTTAAGTGAATTTGTCGATTTTCCGGGATTACAAGAATGTATTGTGACGCCATTTTCACTGTTGAAAAATGGTGTACAGGTGCAACGCGGGGATATTCGTCAGATGATCTTCGACTTACAGACGGTGATTGAGTACATCGCGGAAAACTTCGGTCTGGGAGCGGGAGATATCATCTATACAGGAACACCCGAAGGTGTTGGCGAACTCCGAGATGGTGATAGACTTGAGCTGGTATACGGGGATGAGATTCTTGGCGCTTGTACAATTGTACTCGGGGGTATATAGATATAGGTGAACAATTCTTGCTAAGCACGTATAACGAAAATAGATACATTTTTGGGCAGGTATGGACGGTACATGAGTCGAAGTTATTGTAGCAGGAGAAAATTGAGCATATTCACTGAAATATTTAATAGAATATAGAGGTTTCTATGTAGGAGAGGAGAAGAAATAATGTTGCGTTATTTGAAAGGGACGATACTCATTGTATTGTTGCTGTCTGTTCTGGGGTGTATGAAGAGCTTAGGACTGGACTCAGGGGACGGAGATAAAGTAAAGCCTTCTGAGACTGTTCAGCAAAATGAGGAAAACAAAACCGATGGCAAGTATGCGTTTTTAGTTCGCGAATCTTTGGAAAAGGGTATTATAGCAGGATTGGACATTCAAACCGGGGTTACCTTTGAAGAGATTGAAAAGCGATTTGGCAAGGCGCTAGAGACAGATTACCTCGATGGCGGAAAATATAATTTGTATGATACAGAGGAATATAGAATTCTGCTTTTTGATGTAGACGAGGGTAAAGTCAAGCATGTCATTATTGAACCAAAAGCAGATGTAAAGTTACAGGAAGTTCGTGAGACTTTAGGGGAAGCTAGCTTTGAAGGGATTTCCGAGAAAGACGGAACGTGGTCGTTTGTCTATTATCTAGGTACTTATAGCTTTTTCGTCGATGGGCAGACAGAAGACGCCGATGGCTTAGTTCGTAGTTTCTTCTTAAAGTGCGAAGAATAAGGAGCGGCGTATATGAGGGTCATTGATCTCAGCGCGACGATTGAACAGGGCATGAAGATATATCCGAATGACCCGGAAGTGCAGATCGAAGTGGTACACACCCATGAACAGAACGGCTGGGAATTGCGAAAGTTAAGTTTGGGTTCCCATACGGGTACTCATGTTGACAGTTTTTCTCATATGGTTTCTCACGGGAAATCGTTGGACCAACTGCCGGTTTCATGTTTTTTCGGGAAAGCGCAGGTCGTCGGCATTCACGGGCAATTTCCACAGCATATAGGGTTATTTTTTATAGAACATATCGGTTTAGAATTGGCAGAGAGAATCATTGATGCCGAGCCGCGCTTCGTAGGCGGTAATATAGATGAAGCATTACAGAGAGCATTATTACAAGCTGGAATTATAACATATACGGATCTTATAAATCTTGAAGAAATTCCTATCGGCAAACCGTTTACTTTTTACGGTTTGCCTTTGAAAATTAAGGATGGTGACGGTTCACCTATTCGCGCCATCGCGATCTTTGATTAATGGTTAACAGTGAATAATTTTTAATGAAGGTGTGAGAGTATGATCATCGTCAGTGCTTGTTTGGCGGGATATCCTTGTCGATATGACGGCAAAGACAATCGGATTGAACCGATAGCGCAACTTATCGCGTCGGGCAAAGCAATCGCAGTCTGCCCGGAGGAATTAGGCGGTCTGTCGACACCGCGTAAACCGGCGGAGATCGTCGGAGGAACGGCAGAAGCAGTGTGGATAGGTTCAGCGGCTGTTCGGACGAACGACGGGGAAGATGTCGGTGATGCATTTATGCGAGGTGCCCAATTAACTTTAGAAAAGGCACTTGCACATCAAGCGACAGTGGCGATCCTCAAAGAGCGCAGCCCGTCTTGTGGGAGTCAGGCAGTTTATGACGGAACGTTTTCTAAGCAAAAAATACCGGGGTGTGGCGTAACGACGGCGCTGTTGCAAAAGTATGGGATTACGGTATTTTCAGAAGAGACAATCGGAGATGCGCTAGGAACGATAGGAAGCTGAAATATTATGCACATCTCGTGATCTAAAAAGATGCAATAATACCCATGAAATGGTATCATAGGAAGCATAAATATTCATTCGCGAGAATGGAAAAGGTATAGAAAAGGAGCTGAAAAGAATGAAGTATGTTTGTACTGTTTGTCAATACGTTTATGATCCTGCTGAAGGAGACGAAGACAGTGGAATCGCTCCAGGCACAGCGTTTGAAGACATTCCGGAAGACTGGGTATGCCCTATTTGTGGTGTAGGAAAAGACGATTTCGAACCTCTGGAATAGAGCATTTGATTGAGGTAGACACTTTATGAAGCAATGTTAATTACAGGAGACGGCGTAGTCGGAAATCTACGCTGTTTCTTTCTTATATGTAACAATTTTAATATGGGGTGGATATATGGTCATTAACTTGCGAGATGTATCGTGGAGAAGAGAACAGGAATGGATCCTAAAAGATGTTGATTGGAAGATTACCCAAGGGGAACACTGGGTTCTGCTGGGACTGAATGGATCAGGGAAGACGACATTGTTGAACATCATCAATGGATATATATGGCCTTCACACGGCGATATAGAAGTATTAGGAAAGAGGTTCGGAGAGTTCGATTTGCGGGAATTGCGTAAAGCCATTGGATGGGTGAGCAGTTCATTGCAGGAAAGATTGTATAAAACAGAGACAGCAGAAGATATTGTTGTCAGCGGCAGATACGCGACGATCGGGCTGTACGAGAAGCCGGCTGATTGTGATTATGAAATAGCCCATGAACATATGCATCAATTGGGGTGTAAACACCTGGCGACGCGTATTTACAGCACATTATCTCAAGGAGAAAAGCAGAAAGTGTTGATTGCGCGCGCACTAATGAGCTCGCCGCAATTGCTGATTTTGGACGAGCCTTGCTCAGGATTAGACGTTTTCTCAAGGGAGAATTTGTTGTATACGATTGAGCATTTAGCAAAAACATCGTCGATAACGCTTATTTATGTAACACACCATATTGAGGAGATTATGCCTGTATTTAATAGGACATTGTTATTGAGGAGGGGCGAAGTTCATTCATCGGGAGCGACCCAAGATATTATCACGAGTGAGAAGCTGAGTGATTTCTTCGAAAACCCTGTGGAAGTAGAGTGGCAAGAGCAGCGAGCAATGTTGAAAATTGTCCGCTGAGGTTGCCGGGGTTATTTCTGACGCAAAGCGCGAAAGAAATCTTTTAGCATGCGGCTGCATTCTTCTTGCAGTACATTGGTGATGATCTGCGGTTGATGGTTGAAGCGAGTGTCATCTAATAAATTCATCAGCGATCCGACACACCCTGCTTTGGGATCGGCAGTCCCGTATACCAATGTGGGAATGCGGCTTTGTATGATGGCTCCGGCACACATCGGGCACGGCTCCAATGTCACGTATAGCGTGCAGTCCAGTAGGCGCCAGCTATTTAAATATTCGCTCGCTTGCTTGATCGCCAAAATCTCCGCATGAGCCAGCGGATCTCTATCGATTTCCCTTCGATTATGGGCGGCAGCGATGATTTGCGAGTCTTTGACAACCACAGCACCGATAGGAACTTCATTAATCGAAGCGGCTTTATATGCTTCTTCGATTGCAAAAGCCATGAAATATTCATGGCTTTTGTTATCATGTATGAAACCTTCTGTCATAGAAATCAACCTCTATGTAAATATTCTATAGTCACTAGCTACATGTTGGATCAAGACTAGCGATATTTCTTCATTTCCTCTTCGATAGATGCTTTCAAAATTTCCGTCTCAATTAGCTCTTCACGATCATGATGCTTTTCCGTCGCAGGTTGAACTTCCGTTTGTGGCTCTTCCCGCTTTCGTATGTAAGTGAAGATGAAGTACCCTGCAACGAACAATACGACGAATGGCAACGTCCATGCAAGAATATTAAAGCCGGAGAAAGGAGGAGAAATTAGCACGTTTACACC
Organism: Bacillota bacterium; assembly: GCA_023388635.1. Lineage (GTDB taxonomy): Bacteria > Bacillota > Bacilli > Desulfuribacillales > Desulfuribacillaceae > JAEWFW01. Next base: position 9,737 of record JAEWFW010000063.1, on the reverse strand, counting down.
GTATTTTTCTACAAATATGGTCTTAATTTCGTCCTTAGTATAACCTTGACTTAGATATGTTCGTATTTCTTCACGCTTTTGCTCAGAACCGCCCGCCGGACAGTCAATTAAAGGAACGCTTCACTCTTCCGAGTAAAAGAGGTCGACGACTTCCTTGTATTGCTGATATGTATAAGGAGTTTCAGCATGGACTACGGCGTAAGAATTGATACAGGCAAGAAGCAGCACAGTAAGTAAGAATATTTTCAAATGTGAAGACGTTTTCATAACAAACCTCCTGATTAGCTAGATATCAAGATTATTATAACACATAGGAAATGTCAGTATTTAGCTATCTTGTGTCAAAAAAACGACAATTCTGCCATGCGTCAGTACCAGTATCTCCTTGCAATTGCTGTGGTAAACACAATTCGTAGTTGCTTATAAAACGGTATCCAGCCACCGGTTTGTCTGCCTAACAGTAAGGGCATTAAAGTGTCGATCAAGTGTGTAGAAGCTATAGACTTTTACAGAGACAGAAAAAAGGACCCAAAACAAATGCCAATATCATCTCACATACTGACTTGCCTATTACCACAATATTTTTGATTTTCTCGATTTTTGGTTATCAATTGTGCTTGATCGACAAATCAGTATTTATCAGTTGCTTACTTTTTCTTTAAAATACGCATTCAATGCAACTGCATTGAGGATAATCGTAACTAAAAAAAGCAATGCAGAGACTAGTGCCACGGCATTAGAGGTATCCATAAGTGCCGACCAGTCTTCTTTATTTACCAGATAGTCTGTATAGAAAATTTGCATACACAGTGAAATGGCGCAAGCACTAACGCTAGTTAGAGAAAAGAGTATCAACCTCTTATCTTTCACTTTTTTATGCTGCACAAGATTAACGACAGGAAGTATCCATGCAATTAGTCCGAGTATTAGGCTTCCCAAATTTAGTAATCCCATCACAATTAGACTCTCCTCATCAAAGAATATTTTGACTATTTTCGGGATATGTGCTAATTAACTATAACATAAAGAGAAGTCATTATTTTAACTCGAATTGACATCTTTCGATAAAATTCTGACGTTTTCGCGCAGCCTCGTTCTTATTTTGTAATGCCCGATTTTTAAAGAGGTCTTTTTGCTGTTGGTAAGGCTTCACAATAAAGATCATAGAATTCCTCAGGAGAAACTGTTTCATACCAATCTTTATCCGGGACAAAATAAATCGCATTGTCTTGTTGGCTGCGGTGTGTGATGCAATCAGGGTGAACAATTAAATCTCCATTTTCCGCATAAAAAGTGCACAGTTCTTTGCATAATATGGTTTCCGTTAATATTTTTGCGACTGATGCTGAAATTGAGTTTCTAACGCAGAAATAAGAAGAAATTAATGTAGGACCTTCTAACGGCATCTGAAGAAATGTGCTTTGTCCGTCTGCACGGAGAGCATATAAAGATGGTACCAAGGCCATCGTCCTTTTTCCTGTACGAACTTGTTGAAATCCACCAATTGGCATATCAGCAATTTCTGCTGTCTCAAGCAGCCGTCTTGCTGCCGCCTTTCCATAACGGCTCCATACTGCCTTTGTAATGGTCTTTCCGGCGGAGTTATTTATGCCGCCAAAAGCAAGTGACTTTTGCTCACATATACTTTTCCCTACAGATTCCGTTGGGTTTGACGTGTAGTATACGAGTGGAATTGATAGAAACGGCAGCAGTTTTTCGTCACGTAAAGCTGCCGTAGTGGCAGTATCCTGTTTCAGAGGAAGCCATTGAGTCGCAGGGTATAAGTCGTTTCTAAATTTATTAAAAATACGTCGATCTTCAAATACTTCAAGATCAGATGAAACGATAATATCCGGCAAAATGGCTTCGGGGCGAGCTAAGTATTCCGACATATGCTCCGGATATCCCAATCCGAAGCAACGGACTGTCAATTCTATATCATTTTTCCGTAAACTTTCTACCATTTGATCTAAAAACAACTTTTCGTGTTTATGAAGTACACAAATATGATTCCAGTATAGCAAAACCGATGTCATGTTAAATTTTCCCCCTTGCGTAAGAGCGTTTGGCGCTCCCTCTGTAATTGATAGTCAAGACTCAGTTCTTCAAAGAGCTTTTCTTCTTCCGGTGTACGTTTAACAATTCCTTGAACGGCGCCATTTTTCATCACAATTCGTAATGGTGACATGAGTGCCGTATGAGGATCATGGGTGACAACAAGAACTAATTTGTTCTGTCGGCAGAGAATTTTCAAGGTACTTTCTTTATCGATTCCCGCATTTTCAATTTCATCAATCAATACGATCGGGCTGTCACAGATCATGGCGATATCAGCTATCATGAGAGCACGGGTCTGTCCGCCACTGAGTAGGTTTAAGTTTTGTGTTGGTTCAACGGGTTCGGGAGTGATGTAATTAGCGACGGCGAGCACATCTTTTACGCAGATATCTTTTCCCCTGCATTTTGCATGAAGTTCAAGGAAATTCTCCACGGTTGTATCGAGAATAAAACGCATATTTTGGCTTAGGTGTGCCATTAATCCGGCGGAAATTTTTTGACGTTGCATGCGGTCAACATGAGAGCCGTCCAAGAGGACTCTGCGACCTGTGATGGAATCTCCGTCGGCAAGCTGTTCAATATCCTTGATTAAACGGCTTTTTCCGGAACCGGTATCTCCAACGATTGTATATAGTTCCCCGGTATGCAATGTCAGCCTATCAAACCCCTCAGGAGTTCCCGATTTATCGCGACCGGCGCAAATAGTCATTGTTTGCATGTTGCCTCCTTAAAATCGATCTTGCCAACCACACCTTGCTGGAATGCGCTGCCCACTCTGAATTCTCCGACACAATATGAGCATACGCCGCTGGGCATAGTATGACGCAAGCAATCATTTTCGTAATTTGCTACGATGCTTTGATCTGACAACCACCGAGCAAGGGGTTCAATGCCATAACCGGCTAATCCGTCGATAGTGAAGATTTCAGCCGATGGGTTAATTTGCTTTATATTCCAGACAATAATTTCTCGTTCTGCTTGAGATACCATGTCTATTTTAGTAAGAGCGACAAAATCTGCTTGTTCTAACATAGGACCTAGTTGGGCAGGCGCTTTGCTACTGGTGGTGCAGTCCAATACACAACCTGCAGACATCTGCTTGGTTGCGGGAGAACATCGGTGGCAAAGTCCGGCTGTTTCAATGACAAGGGTGTCACACGACTGTGAATCTGCCCAACTCCATAGTTCCAGCAAATTGGATACTAAATAATGGTCAGGACATATATCACCGCTAAGACCTGTCACACATGGAAACCCAAGGTTTTGGAAAAGATGACCGTCTTGTGTTTGTATACAGTCAATTTTACAAACACAGGGGGTCGCACCTTCTTCTCTAAGGGAGGGCAGTAAAAACTTTAGTACGGCCGACTTTCCTACAGCTGAGGCACCTGAAAATAAGATGATTTTTTTGGGCATAGACTTGCACTCCTTTCTGTATGTCCTAAAGTCAGCAGAAGCGTATCACAGAATTTCAGACATGTCAGTATCAGATGAGACCCATAGCAACCGCATACAGTATTGACTTTTCTCGTGCGGCAGGGGTAATATAATGCTATAGTTAGATATGGCTAACTAAAGTCTTTACGTATGTTTTAGGAGGGTATTCTGTGACCGGACAAGAAATTGCATCGGCGATCGAATCATGTGGACTTCTGAAGGATTTTGGTATTTTAACAGAGCAGACGACGGTGCGTAGATACCGTAGTGCCCAAATTGTCAGTGATCAAATGGAAGGTCAATCTTCGGTGTGTTTGGTCGTGGATGGGCTAGTTGATGTATATTCGGTAGCGATGGATGGAAAAGATGTGCAGCTTAACACGTTACGTCCCGGGGAATGTTTTGGTATTTGCAATTTACTTGCTCCAGCTAACCTTGAAACAGTCTTACGTTGCCGTAAGGAGACAGTTCTGATTTTCATCTCCAAAAAAGTCCTAATTTCTGCAATGGAAAACAATCCTGCTCTGGCTATGCAGTACGCTGCACACTGCAATCAAAAGATTCAGTTTTTGATTCGTCGCATAGAATTATTGACCATGCAGTCGTGTCGTGGAAAGGTGATTGAATATCTGTTGTCACAGCGCCAAGGTGATGATCTTGTTAGACCCAATGGTTCAAGGGAAGACCTAGCTCGACAATTAGGGATTAGCCGAGCGGCACTTTTTCGGGAACTGTCGTACTTGCAAGCGCAGGGATGTTTGATATCAGAAGGTTCGGCTATCGCAATAACGGATTCAGCAGCACTAGAACAATTGTTATACGAACGCTCTTGATGCTGAGAACATGTAGATCATATTTAAGGGTCATATTCAATAGAAAGAAAGGGAGAAAAAAATGAAAAAGACATTCGCATTGTTATTTATTTTTTTAATGAGTGTTGCTTTGGTAGCGGGATGCTCTTCTAGCACGACAAAGGATTTGCCAGAAGTGACGAATCCACCTGTGACGGTTCCCCCGGCAACTGAAACGCCAGCGGCTGAAACGCAAGAGCCGGTAGTAGAACCGGCAGTTCCCGTCGATGTTAATGTACTTGCACTAAAAGGACCAACGGCAATGGGGATGGTACATTTTATGAATGCTTCCGAGGAAGGAACAGTATCAGATAATAACTACCAATTTTCTATCGTTGGAGCAGTAGATGAGGTAGCTCCGAAACTTGTACAAAAGCAAGTGGACATTGCTGCTGTTCCTGCAAATTTGGCGTCGGTACTATACAATAATACCGACGGCAGCGTACGGGTACTTGCTATCAATACATTGGGTGTTGTGTATATTGTTGAAAGTGGCAATACGGTTGAAAATATTCAAGACCTTAAAGGAAAGACTATCTATGCAAGTGGAAAGGGTGCGACACCTGAGTATGCTTTGAATTACATCCTTGCGGAGAATAGGCTGACAGATCATGTGAAAATTGAATGGAAGAGCGAGCATACAGAGTGCTTAGCAGCCCTTACTGCTAATGCCAATGCCATTGCAATGCTTCCGCAACCATTTGTGACAACTGCTCAAATGAAAGCAGACAATATTCGCATTGCCCTTGATTTAACGAAAGAATGGGATACATTACAGGCAGGATCTGATAAACCTTCGACGTTAGTCACAGGTGTAGTCATAGCGCGCACAGAATTTGTACAAGAAAATCCACAAGCTGTTTCAGCGTTTTTGGATCATTACAAAGACTCTGTGGGATTTGTGCAGAACAATACGCAGGATGCTGCTAACCTCATTGAAAAATACGATATTATTCCTGCGGCAGTTGCTGCAAAGGCGCTTCCATATTGTAATATTACATTCATTGAAGGCAGTGACATGAAAGACAACCTCGCGGGATACCTAGCTGTTTTATTTGAACAGAATCCTAAATCTGTGGGCGGGGTACTTCCGGCAGATGAGTTTTATTACAGCCGCTAAAAGCATAGTTGCAACACGCGCGATTAAGCCTTGGTCTGTCCTACTTTGGTTGACTGTTTGGCAACTAGGCAGTATGGCATTGGGACAGGAAATTCTCCTCGTATCACCGATTACTGTTGTGGTCCGGGTGGGGCAACTGGCATTGGAAATGGAATTTTGGCGTACAGTGTTGTTCTCTTTTGCGCGGATTGCAGGTGGGTTTTTACTGGCAGCGGTCACTGGTAGTATACTAGCGGCGCTGGCTTCTAGGTTTCGCATTATAGAAGAGCTTGTAGCACCACCGATTCTGGCAATTAAAGCGATACCTGTGGCATCGTTTATCATATTGGTTCTGATTTGGGTATCTTCTAAAAACTTGTCCATCTTGATAGCGTTTCTGATGGTGCTTCCCATTATATATACGAATGTATTTAGTGGAATTCGCTCTACCGATCCGCAATTATTGGAGATGGCACAAGTCTTTCAAGTGCCGACGGGTCGACGTATTCGGTACATCTATGTCTCACAGGTGCTACCCTATTTCCGAGCAGCTTGCTCGTTGGCTTTGGGTTTGTGTTGGAAATCAGGTATAGCGGCAGAGGTCATTGGTATTCCCAAGAACTCAATGGGTGAAAAGCTGTACAGTGCTAAGATTTATCTCGATACACCAGATTTATTTGCGTGGACAGTCGTGATTGTTTTGGTTAGCCTTGCATTTGAGAAAATCTTTTTGGCATTGCTGGATTTGAGCGTGTCGAGATTGGAAAGGATGTAAGCCGTGGACAATATTACGTTGAACGGGATTGACAAAGCATTTGGAGGCAATCACGTATTACAGGATTTTTCCGCCCTTATCCATGCCGGAAAAATGACATGTATCATGGCACCTTCCGGCAAAGGAAAGACAACCCTGTTGCGTATTCTGATGGGACTTGATCAGCAAGACAGTGGAATTATCACTGGACTCGAAGGTCTCAAACTCAGCGTTGTCTTCCAGGAAGATCGATTGTGTGATAATCTGACTGCGGCTGCTAATATACGTCTTACATGTCCTAACAAAACACATTGCGATGTGGAAGAAGGCTTAAGAGCACTGGGACTGGCTGGTTGTATTCACCAGCCTACTCGTGAGTTATCGGGTGGGATGCGCCGACGTGTAGCTCTATTGCGAGCACTTATGGCTGAGTACGATTTACTCATTTTGGACGAACCATTTAAGGGATTGGACGTAGATACGAAGGCGATAGTAATGGAATATACTCGCCTACATATAGCAGGGAAAACCGCAATTCTAGTGACGCATGATTTGGAAGAAGCACAGGCGTTAGATGCCGGCATGATGATTACATTATAAAAAATAGGGGGTGTCTGTAAAATCGAATTTTCGACTTTACAGACACCCTATTGATGCTGAAAAGCTTGATAGATCAATATTGCTAATTGTAAATTTTGGCAAATTTGCACTTTCTGGACAGCTCCTGTGTTTTGTGTGTATTAATGGTACTTTCGTCGCAAGATTGCTATCTTATGAAGCTGGTAGCTTAAACGCAATTTTCGCCGACGGAGTTGACTACGCACGCGAATTTGGACTATACTCTGAAATTATGGAGGGCAGTGCTACATTGAGATCATATTGACATGAGCGCCCCTATGAAAACATTAGCTGAACTAGATGTAGCTGATGTTCGGACGTATTACGAAATAGATGTTACAAATCTGTTAATAATGGTTGCGCCTATATTAAAGTACGAGGAGGGTAACGGGATAAATACAATAAACAAAGTAACCGCGTTAGTTTTATCTGTCATACTAGGCATATTATTTTTTTCATCTAGCTACGCCAATGGGGCGGTTACGCTTGATTTACAAACTCAGTACACTAATGAGAAAGGGGACGGGTTTGAGTATCATCAAACAGATGTAATTTTACCGGATGAAGGCTATTTCTATGTTAGAAAAATCGACTTTAATCGAAACAATCAGCTGTATACAACTACCTTTATTATTCCAGGCAAAGAGGGAACCATACGATATTTAATAGATAAAGATACATCTGTGGTATTACCCCTTAAGGCAGGTACATTGCGGGAAAATGTTTCTATTTACATAGAAACGAATCAGTATTCAGCCTATTTAGGGCAAGCGTATGTGTATAAAGATTTAGGAAGGGGCACGATTAACTCCATTAGTTCGCTGCCAATAACGATAACGGAAGTTGAAAATGGGTGGCGTGTTACATATCGTTATGCAATGCAAAAAGGTGCATACGGTATATTATGGGGAGTTGGTTCACACCATTCTTTGGGGATAGATGCACCGGGACAATTATCGATCTGGGGAAATCACAATCTCACCGAATCTGCCAGAATCGCTTACAACGGATACTATTATAAGAGTCCCAGCAGTTATAGACCCTATACAGTCAACTCCTATTGGAAGATACCTAGTTCATTCCTCGCTCAATCTAATATTCGGACAGGTGGTAACCTGTTATCGAAAATTATGGGTAATGGGCTCTTAGTGCTTGCTGCCGAAGAATTTAACGAAGCGGGCTTTTTTCCGTCATTACCCGAGAGTCAAATGTTAAAGGAGGGTTATGGAATAGGTGCCGGTTTCTTTGATACGCGATTTAATTCAGACATGATTATGACATATTTGCAGGCTTATCAAAAATACGGTGTCCCCTTATACCGCGAGATATACTTGAAAATGGCGGAGTATTACCTTGAGCATGGGAAAAATCATCATTTTGATGTTGTAAAAAATAACAATTCAATCAGCATTGATTATCAAGTAGGAGAATCAGGCACGAAGACTATTAAAAAGTTCAACATAGAAGAACCTATAGAATCAAGCTTACCGACAGCAGGATGGTTGGTTTGGGATTATGCCGACAGTCGAAAAACGCCTAACCATGTATCCCTAAATCATCAAATTAGTGCAGCGGACGTATTTTATCATCTGTATATGGAAGAGGGGAAAACTGAGTATTTAGAATTTGCAAATGTGATGTTAGATGGGATTGTTTTGACAAAAGATATGTGGATTATGGAAAATGATAATTTGGAATATGCCTTTTTACCAGATGGGAAGATGGGCTATACAGACTATCCATATTTAACATTTAACGATCTATACAATATTCAGGAAACATTGGTAAAATTAGAGGTGGGTCGTCAAAAGCAAATTGACGAATTATTAATGCATAAGCGTCAGTGGATGATCCGCAACGATATTGTAGGTTACAAAGGTTATGGTCAATGAAATTCTAATTTTATTAGACCGTTTGATAGCCCTTGCGCCAGTTGTCCGATTGCTTGCGCATCTTCTTTGTAAACGTAAGTATGTCAAATTATAGATTTGACTAATAATATCTCCCGTGAAATTTCTCCATTTCATAGTTCTCATGTCTGTAATTTGATAATCCCATTTGCTTTCGGTTAAACAATACCAATCTGGATAAAGGTGGCACTTTCGCCCGGCGAGCAATACAATTATGAAAGCGCAACGAAATACCCCAAGCGGTCTCATAGACCATATAATAAATTGTGCATGAGAAAATCAGAGGATAAAATAACAATAAGACCCACCGATATAAATACGAGTAGTCATAAAGACAACTTGTGAACCGAGGGTCAGGGTAAACTGAATACGGAAAAAAGAATGATATAAAAGACGAGCAGACAGCAGGTAAAACAGCTGCCTGTTCGTCTTAACTATTATACTACATTTTTAGAATCTCTCTGTATTATTCAAAGATGTCTCATAGTCTATTTCCGCACTTTCCGCAAAAGCGAGCGCCGGAAACAACACCGGAGCCGCATTTCGGGCAGAAATTTATTTGCGGGTCGACCTGATAGGTGGCGGGTAAATCCTCATCTTCACTGGAGCCTGTCAGAAACAGCCAGTCGATGTCCTCTCCGTCCTCGCATAAGCCGATGGCTCCGGCGCGCGATACCACATAAAAGCTGTCCTCATCGATGGGGTTTTCACTGTCGCTTGTCTCGGCAAGCACCAGCAAGCCTTTTACGTCGTATCTATCATCGGCAGTGGCAAAACTCCAGCTCTTGCAGAGTGTGGCGGCAAGCTCCGAAGCCGCCAGCAGAGTGTCAAATCTCTCCATTATAAAATCCTCCTCATTATTTGATTAAGAGGTTATTGCTGCGCTTGCAGCGGTCATTTTGTTTGGGGTTCATCATAGAGCAGACATTGCAATAGATGATGCGGTCTTTGGATTTATCGTATTTCTCGTATGTACTGAATCTTGGGTGAAACCGCACCCTGTCGCCAAC
>JAEWFW010000056.1 GCA_023388635.1 Bacillota bacterium | reverse complement strand
TGGCGAAGGCGGAGGGGACACACGAGTACCCATCCCGAACACAACCGTTAAGCCCTCCAGCGCCGAAGGTACTTGGGACGCAGGTCCCTGGGAGATTAGGTCGTTGCCAGGCAATAGAAATCCATGGAGCGAGTGTAATAGAAGAGAGTGAGGATATACGTGCACGCAGTATATCCTCACTCTTTTTTTATGACAGAAATGACAGGAAATTTATTTACGAAGCTATTTATCAGGTCAGTAGCCCGTTCAAGGTCTGCGTATAGTACCTTGTAAACTAACCTAATATATGATATAAAAATGTATGACTTAAATGTATTACATAAAATGTATGGTATACAGATCAGATTGATTCAGATTGATATAGAAGGGTGCTTTATTTACGATGTATGATTTAAAAGGCTGTACATTAGAACAAATGTTGATCATCGGACGATCTCTCGGAGAGCAAGTAAAGCCGGGAGATATTATCACGTTGTCAGGAGATTTAGGGGCAGGAAAAACGACGACGGCACAGGCAATTGCCCGCGGTTTGGGAATTGAGCAGCCTGTGAGCAGCCCGACATTCACGATTATCAAAGAATATACGACAGGTAGAATACCACTCTACCACTTTGATCTGTACCGTCTGAGTGATAGTGCAATCTATGAAGATTTAGGATATGATGAATACTTTTTCGGTTCCGGTGTATGTGTGATTGAGTGGGCTGAATACATAGATGAGTTGCTGCCCGGCGACCGTTTGCATATGGATATTTTTAATGGGGAAAATCAAACGCGCAATGTCGCATTTTCCTATAGCCATCCTAAATGGGAATCCGTTGTGAAGGAGATACTGCGAATATGTCATATTTAGGCTTTGATACATCGATACAAACACTGTCTGTCGCTCTGGGAAATGAGTCTGTCATTCAGGCGGAATATACTTCAAATACGCGCAAAGACCATTCGTCACGGTTGATGCCTGTCATTGACAGGATGATGCAAGAATCTGGCGTGCAGCCTCGTGATTTGCAAGGGATTATCGTCGCCCAAGGACCGGGATCGTATACCGGGTTGCGCATTGGGGTATCGGCAGCGAAGAGTATGGCTTGGGCATTGAATATACCGCTACTGGGGATTTCCAGTCTGTCGCTGATCGCCAGGTCTTGTAAGTATTTTGCCGGGTATGTCGTTCCGCTCATTGATGCGAGACGGGGACAAGTGTATACAGGCTTATATCGTTTTCAAGGGCTTACGGAAGATGGCGGATGCCAATATGATGCAGGGGATATGCTGAACCATATGGAGAACTCTATGCAAGAGCAGGATCGACTCGTTATGCTGCAAGATTGGCTTGTTTTTCTCAAGGAGAAATATTGCAATCCTTCGGAGGGAGAGACGCCGCCATTGTTGTTTGTCGGTAATGACCTGTCAATACACCGAGAATTAATCGCCTCGATCATACCGGAAAGTCACCTGTGCTTTGCGGGTGTCGGCAGCTTGAGTAGTCGTGCTGCGGAATTGCTTGAGGTGGGGATTCCTATGTTGAAACAGGGGATATCTCATGATGCAAAAAGTTTTGCTCCTGAATATTTGCGTTTGGCGGAAGCAGAGCAAAATTGGCTGAACCAACAAAGTTCACCGAACTAATAAAATTTACATGTTTGAAGGTGCGCAGTCATGCCGCAATTTTATATACGAAAAATGCATATCGAAGATGTGGAAGCTGTGCATGACATTGAGACAGATGTATTCTCTTTGCCGTGGAGCAGGCAAGCGTTTGAGACAGAATTGACCGATAATCATATGGCGGCTTATTTTGCTATGGTCGAAGGTTCTGCATTAGAAATTATCGGGTATATCGGGACATGGATTATCATCGATGAAGCGCATATTACGACGATCGCTGTAAAAGAGGACTATCAGGGTATGGGGCTGGGCAGCCGATTGCTAGAGTACGCAATGACGGAGATGATGGCACGGGGAGTGAAGCGTATGACGTTGGAAGTGCGCGTGTCCAATACCCGTGCGATTACAATGTATGAAAACTACGGATTCCGGCGGGCGGGCATTCGCAAGCGCTATTATTCGGATAACCAAGAAGATGCAATTATTATGTGGGTGGTGTTTGAAGAAAATGAAGCAGATCAAGATTCTGGGGATTGAGACGAGTTGCGACGAAACATCGGCAGCCGTCGTCGTGAACGGCAGTCATGAGTTATCCAATGTCGTCGCGTCACAAATTGAGACACATAAACGCTACGGTGGAGTTGTACCTGAGATTGCTTCAAGGCAGCATATGGACGCGATTATCCCCGTGATTGAGGAAGCGTTGCAGAAAGCGGAAATAGGACTTGATGAACTTGATGCCATTGCGGTGACGAAGGGACCTGGGCTCGTGGGCGCATTGCTTGTCGGGATCGCCGCTGCAAAATCGATTGCCTATGCAAAAGGGATTCCTTTGATCGGTGTGCATCATATTGCTGGACATATATGTGCCAACCAGTTGATTGGGGAATTGCAAGCACCGTATCTGAGTCTAATTGTCTCGGGAGGACACACGGAATTAGTATTGGTCGCCGAGCAGGGACGATATGAGATTCTCGGTCAGACGCTGGATGATGCCGTCGGTGAAGCCTATGATAAAGTGGCGAGAACACTGGGGCTTCCTTACCCAGGAGGACCGCAAATTGATCGCTTGGCGCGACAAGGAAAGGTTACGATTGATTTTCCACGGGCGCGCCTCGAACAGGGGTCACTCGATTTCAGTTTTAGCGGATTGAAGTCGGCTGTCTTAAACTACCTGAATCAAGCGGCACAGAAAAAGCAAACACCGGAACCGGCAGATGTCGCTGCCAGTTTTCAGCAAGCAGTCGTCGATGTGCTTGTCGAAAAGACGACAGAAGCGATGCGGCGTACACATCTTTCGCGTCTGGTCGTTGCTGGAGGGGTAGCGGCGAATTCAGGATTGAGAGAGGCATTGCAGCAGCAGGCGGAACGAGAGGGCTGGGAGCTGCATGTACCGCCAATTAATTATTGCACAGACAATGCGGCGATGATTGCGGCAGCAGCGTACCCTTTGTATCTAAAACAAGAATTTGCAGATTTGTCTTTAAACGCAACGGCTTCTTTATCACTATAGAAGCCGTTGTTCTTTTTCGATTGTCAACCGTTCCCACTCGTCAAGCAGTTCAAGCAATGACGATTGCCTTGTATCCAGCAATTGTTGAATGCGTTGGATTTCCGTATAGTTATCGAAGATTTCCGGATTACATAATTGTTGTTCTAACTCGGTAATTTCTTGTTCATATTCTTGAATAGATGCCTCCACTTGCTCATATCGACGAAGCAATTGCTTGTCGGCGTTTCGCTGTTGCTTCAACTGTTCATGGGTTTGTTTTTGCTCTAATGGTGTATCTTCTGGTGCTGAGGTTTCTGGCAAAAGTTGTTTTTCCAGATAGTAATCATAGTTTCCATGGTAAACTTGCAAATTCTCCGGTGTCATGTAGATAATTTTGGTCGCGATTCGGTTGAGAAAGAAACGGTCATGGGATACCATCAGGATTGTGCCTTCGTAGTCGAGCAATGCTTGTTCAAGGACTTCTTTGGCGGCGATGTCGAGATGGTTGGTCGGCTCATCGAGCAGTAACAGATTGTCCTGTGAGAGCATTAGCTTTGTCAATGCTACACGCGCTTTTTCGCCGCCGCTCAAAGAATCGATCCGTTTTTCTACGTCGTCCCCGGTAAACAGGAATTGTGCGAGGGCGGAGCGCACTTCCGTTTTCGTCATATGGGGGAAGTCGTCGTGTATCTCGGAGAAGATTGAATGATCTGCTCGTAAATTCTGTTGTTCTTGATCATAATATCCCACTTGTACATTACTTCCGTAAATAATGTCTCCTTCGTATCCTGTTTGTTTTTGAGCAATTAATTTAAGCAGTGTCGATTTCCCCGTTCCGTTTGCTCCGATGATCGCGATTCGTTCCCCACGTTCGATGAATAAATTAAGTTTTTGAAATAAGTGAGCACTTTGCTGTGGAAATGCCATCGACAGATTTTTGATATCGAGTACGACATTCCCAGAGCGCTTTTTTGCCTGGAAAGAAAAGAAAGTTGCACTCTGCTTTTTTACAGGGTCGAGGCGCTCGATTTTTTCCAATTGCTTCTGCCTGCTTTTTGCCCGGGATGAAGTCGTAGCGCGGGCGATGTTGCGTTGGACGAAATCTTCTAATTTGGAGATTTCCTCTTGCTGCTGAACGAAGCGCTTTTGTTGTTCTACTAGTCGCTGCTCTTTTTGTACGAGGTATCGCGAGTAATTCCCCTGATAAGTGATGCCTTCGTTGTTTTCAATTTCATAGATAACCGTGACAAAGGAATCGAGGAAGTAACGGTCATGGGAGACGACGATGAGTGTCCCCGGGTACTCCTTGATAAACTGTTCCAACCAGCGCAGTGCCTCGATATCGAGGTAATTCGTCGGTTCGTCCAATAAAATGATATCCGGTTTGCTAAGCAATATTTTTGCTAAAGCGAGTCTGGTTTTTTGACCGCCGCTACACTGACTTATTTTCATTTCTTTATAGGCGATATTCGCAAATCCCAATCCTGCGAGAATATTGCGCACATCGGATTCCAATTGGTAGCCACCGGAGCGTTCAAATGTTTCCTGCAAAAGGCTGTATTGTTCCATGACTTTTTCCAGTCTCGTGTCTTCATGCGTCTTTAAGGATGTCATCGATGTTTCGAGATCGCGCAATTGCTGCTCCATAGCATAAATCGAACTGAATACAGACAGCATTTCATTCCAGATTGTGGTGTCCGATTCCAGACCGCTGTCTTGCGCTAAATAACTTAATCTCGTTTCTTTGCCAATCTGTATGGAACCGGAATCATATGACAATTGTCCGGAGATAATTTTTAAAAATGTCGATTTTCCGGCACCGTTAGCGCCGATAATGCCGATTTTATCTTTTGCGTGGACATGCAGACTTAATTTCGTTAGAATGGGGGTAATACCGTAAGATTTACTGATTTCTGTCGCTTGCAATATGAGCATTATTATCACCTCAGTCAATATCATACCAAATAGCTATTCGCTTGACTACTGAGGAATCAATATCTGGGGGCATAGAGATGTGTGATTTAAAACGGCAAATTCGGCAAATACTGAAAGATAAAAGGAAACTGCTCGGTGAGCAAGTACGCGCCGAAAAATCCCAAAGAATTTATGAGCATTTTATAGCATTAGCTGTTTGGGAAAAAGTGAAGCGGGTCATGGTTTATATCGATTTTCGGGATGAAGTCGAGACAGAGCCGATCATCCGTTTTTTATGGAAGCATAATATCGAGGTCGTCGTTCCTGTATGCGATTTGCAGACCAAAGACATGCGGGCAGTCGTTTTCAATGATTATGATGAGCTGCACACCAGTGCTTATGGCATTCGTGAACCAGCATATGACATCGGGACAAATATCGCTGCCCCCCAAACAATTGATATCATGATTGTACCGGGGCTGGCATTCGATCGGGCAGGCGGGCGGCTAGGATATGGAGGCGGATATTACGATAAATATCTTCCTCAAACCAATCCACAAATGCTGAAAATAGCTTTGGCATATGATGAGCAGCTTATTGGTAATGTACCTGTTGAAAAGCATGATGTAAAAATGAATATGATCATTACAGACACGGAAGTCATCTACACATGATTTAATATACAGCCGTTAAATTTTAAGTGATTTACAGACATAGAATTGACAGATCACAATCAGGGGGAAGAAACGTGGATATCAAAGAATTGAAGCTAGATAAGACAGAGGCATTAGAAGTCATTCGTGTGAAAGAGGGAGAAGTAGATCCATTTGAAGATCAGTTGGCGGTGGAATACCCGGTGACGATTTTTTTCAATGATCAAGAATTAGTTACTTTGCTATGTACGCCTACGTATTTGGAGGAATTGGCAATTGGTTTCTTAAATTCGGAGGGGATGATTCGTTCCTATGATGATATTGACTCTATTCGTATCGATTATGAGAAGGGTTTAATCTACGTCAAGACAAAGAAAAAGCAAGTGTTATCGGAGAAATTATTCGCCAAGCGGACGATCACTTCGGGATGTGGTAAAGGCACAATTTTTTACAACGTGCTTGATTCTATGCGCACTCATAAAATAGAGCGGCCATTGGACATATCGTCGGCACAAATTGTCCAGTTGATGCTCGATTTGCAGCAGAATTCTATGATGTTTAAAGAAACGGGCGGAAATCACGCGTCTTCACTCTGTGATCCTTCCGGTATGGTCGTCTATCATGAGGATATTGGGCGCCACAATGCCGTCGATAAAATTGTCGGTCATTGTGTAAAAAATAATATTGATATTGAAAATAAGGTGTTAGTTACGAGCGGGCGTGTTTCTTCGGAGATTCTCTTGAAGGTCGCCAAATTGGATATCCCGATGATTATTTCCAAATCAGCGCCTACGACGTTGTCTGCGAGAATTGCTAGAGAATTGGGGTTGACCCTTGTGGGCTTTGTCAGAGGCAAACGCTTTAATATCTACGCCAACGGCTGGAGAATTACAGATGTTGATGTGGCAGATCACCCGTCAATGCACTACGAGTCACCGGAAGTGCTAGAGGAATCAGAAGCATCGAAGGCGTTAGAGGTGCCGGAAGCATCGAATGGAACTCGGGTGGAATCCAATGATTAATGGTATTATTCTGGCTGGCGGTCTCAGCAAGCGGATGGGAAGAGATAAAGGGTTACTGGAGATCAACGGCAAGACGGCTGTCGAGGTACTTTATGAGAAGATGCGTCTCGTATGTGATGATATTTTTTTGGTGACAAATGCTCCGGAGAAATATCAGCAGTTTGCTGAAATAAATGGGATCATCCTACTAGTCGATGAGATTAAGCAGATGGGTCCGTTGAGTGGGATTCACGCGGCACTGGGAGCGACGAACGCAGACTACAATTTAGTGATCGCATGTGATATGCCGCATGCTGATCCCCGACGTTTTATGGAGTACTGTAGTCAAGAGGCAGCTTTAGATAAAGGCTATCAATTAGTGATTGCTAAAACATCGGATGGTCGGATGCAGCCTTTGCATGCATTGTACCATAAAAACGGTCGTGAGCAGATTGAACAGTTGCTGCTCCATCAAGAGCAGAAAGCCAGCCGATTGCCCGAATATTTGCATACGCATGTTCTGGAAATTGACGGCAGTGACGAGAAAATGTTTCAAAATATTAACACACCTGAAGAATTTTCCCGCATGGTAGCTGGGAAAGCGATTGAAAATGAGAATAGAACATGAACATACTTGTGTTCTTTTGTCGAAATGTAGTAGAATACAAGTATGACATATAGAATGATCTCCGAGCACTTTATGCCTAAGGCTTTTAGCTAAGGCGAAGTAGCCGTTTAGGGTTATACGGGAAACAGTATAGCCTCTCGTTAAGAAAGGAGATACGGATATTGTGATTTTTGTGCCCGTATCGCTTAACGGGCATTTTTATATGTAGAGAGAAGTGTTGTATTGTAGAAGGGGGGAATTTTCATGGCAGGTAAGCTTGTAGACCAATTTGGGCGAAAGCATGACTACATGCGCATAGCAGTAACAGACCGCTGTAATTTGCGCTGTCAATACTGTATGCCGGAAGAAGGCGTCAGTCACCTTGAGCATGGAAAAATACTGAGTTACGAGGAAATAGAGTCGATTGTACAAGTTGCCGCAAGTATGGGGGTGCGTAAAATTCGTTTGACAGGTGGGGAACCGCTAGTGAGGCGCGATTTGGAGAAATTAATTGAAAAAATCGCCCGCATACCGGAAATTGAAGACATCTCGATGACGACCAATGCGATTTATCTGGAAGAACGGTTACAGAGTTTGAAGGACGCTGGATTGAACCGTATCAATATTAGCCTCGATTCATTGCGAGCAGAGCGTTTTCGTGAATTGACTAGAGGCGGTGACTTAAATAAAGTTTTGCGTGGCATTGAAGCAGCGATTGCGATTGGGCTGAATCCTGTGAAGGTCAATGCTGTTATGATCAAAGGATTTAATGATGACGAAATCGAGGATTTTATACGGTGGACGTTAGAGACACCGATTCAAATGCGTTTTATTGAGTATATGCCGATCGGCGATTCTTTGACATGGAAAGACGGGTTTTTCCCGCTTGACAATGTGCGCCAGATTGCTGAATCCATAGCACCTATAGAAGAAGTACACGATGTGCGGGGGAATGGTCCAGCAGAAGTTTTCAAACTTGCCGGTGCGGCAGGCACAGTTGGTGTTATCCATCCTGTCAGCCAACATTTTTGTGCAGACTGCAACCGTTTGCGTTTAACGGCTGACGGAAAATTGAAACCTTGCTTGTTTTGGCAGAAAGAAATTGATATCCGTCCGTACATTGCAGATCGCCAAAAATTAATCAATGTTTTCAAGGATGTGCTCAACCTAAAAGAGGAAAAGCACAAAATGACGGAAGAGCAAGAAAAGGACAATAGAACCATCAGAAAAATGTCACAAATCGGTGGATAAGTCAGGGGGGCTCATAATTGGAATTAACACATTTTAACGAGCAAGGCAGGGCGCGAATGGTCGATGTGTCTGCCAAACAAATTACCAAGCGTACGGCGACTGTCAGCGGTAAGGTCATTATGAAGCCGGAGACGTTGGAGCGCATCAAGACGGGGAAAATTGCTAAGGGCGACGTGCTCGCAGTGGCACAAGTAGCCGGTGTAATGGCGGCAAAACGGACAGCAGATTTAATTCCGATGTGCCACCCGCTAGCACTTACTGCGGTTGATATTTCCTTTGACACAGATACGTTTGATAATATGGTTTTACTGGAAGCGACAGTCAGTACAAACGGAGTTACCGGTGTGGAAATGGAAGCATTAACGGCGGCATCAGTTGTGGCATTGACGATTTATGACATGTGTAAGGCGATTGACAAAGAAATGATTATTTCTGATATTCAGTTGGAAACTAAAACAGGTGGAAAAAGTGGCGACTTTCGCCGTGGGGAGGAGAAATAATTATGCAAAAAGGAACAATTAAAGCGATTTCAGTCAGTGACCGTAAGGGTATGAGAAAAACGAATGTCGATCAAGTAGAAATTAAGCACGACCATGGGATTGTCAAGGATGCCCATGCCGGGGATTGGCACCGCCAGATTAGCCTTTTGGCGCAGGAAAGTATTGACAAGATGGTTGCCATGGGATTGGATGTAGTAGCTGGAAATTTTGCAGAAAATATTACAACCGAAGGTGTCGATCTATTGGCTTTACCTGTAGGCACGAGAGTTCGCATGGGAGAGACTGTTGTTGAGATTAGTCAAATAGGAAAAGAATGTCATGCGCGCTGTGCGATCTACTACCAGGCGGGAGATTGCGTTATGCCTAAAGAAGGTATTTTTGCAATCGTCCTCAAAGGTGGTACACTGTGTGTAGGAGATATTATCGAAGAATTGCCGCAAAATTATTTGCGAATTGGGATTCTGACAGCCAGTGATAAGGGATCGAAAGGTCAGCGTGAAGACGAGAGCGGACAAGTCATTAAAGACATGGTAGCGCGTATCGGCGGTGACGTTGTGGAATATGAAGTCGTTCCTGATGAACTTGATGTAGTCAAAGAGCATTTACAGCGTTGGGTTGATGAGGAGAAATTGGATTTAATCGTCACAACAGGGGGAACCGGCTTGGGACCTCGCGATATTACGCCTGATGCGACTTTGCAGGTCATAGATAAGCAGATACCTGGTATTCCCGAAGTCATGCGTGCACGTTCATTGGAGAAAACAGACCGTGCTATGCTTTCAAGAGCAGTGGCTGGGGCGAGAAAACACACAATCATTGTCAATCTCCCAGGAAGTCCGAAGGCAGTCGCTGAATGCCTCGAAGTCATCATTGATACACTTCCGCACGGAATACAGATATTGCAAGGGAAAACTGGCGAATGTGCCAGAAAGTAGGGATTTGCATTGCGTGAGGTTAAGACAGAAGAAGCTATTGGCATGATATTGGCCCATGATATGACGAAAATTGTCATGGGCAAGTTTAAAAGCCGTGCATTTAAGAAAGGTCATGTCATTCGCGCAGAAGACATTGAAGAATTGTTGTCTATGGGGAAAGAACATATTTATATATTGGACATCAAAGAAGGATTCATTCACGAAGATGACGCAGCATGTAGAATTGCAAGCGCTATGCGGGGACAGAATATCGAATTGACGGAGACATCGGAGGGTAAAGTCACTTTACTCGCAGGGATAGACGGTTTATTAAAAGTCAATCAAGAGGCGATTATCGCCATGAATAGTGTTCTCGATATAGCGATTGCCACGATTCACAGCAATCAAGTGGTCAAACAAGGCGACAAGCTCGCCGGGACAAGAGCGATACCGCTGACGATTGAAGAAGAAAAAGTGAAGATGGTAGAAGTTATAGCGGGTAATTTTCAGCCGGTCGTTTCTGTTTTACCGATGAAAAAAGTCAAAGCAGGTGTCGTGACAACGGGAACGGAGGTATTTAAAGGGAGAATTCCTGATAAATTCGGTCCCGTCGTATCACGCAAACTGGCGGCGCTCGGTTCAGAACTGATGCGGCAGATTTTCGTACCGGATGATACGCAACAAATTCAGGCTGCCATTGAAACACTCATAGAAGCGGGAGCGGAAATGATCATTACCACCGGAGGAATGAGTGTCGATCCTGATGATCGTACACCAGGAGCGGTAAAACAATTGGGAGCAAACATCATTGCCTATGGAATGCC
>JAEWFW010000045.1 GCA_023388635.1 Bacillota bacterium | reverse complement strand
AACTATCCGATTATGTAAATTGGTATAATCGGATACGAATTCATTCTTCCCTTGGATATGAAACACCGGTAAAGTTTAGAGAAACAGCCCACAAAAAAGTTGTCTAATTTACTGTTGACAGTCCAATATTTGTGTTGTGACGATCGAGCTATGCCCTAGCAACTGCTGAATAAAGCGAATATCGACATCTTCTTCTAACAGCAATGAAGCAAATGAATGGCGGAACATATGCGGTGTAATATGTTGGTGTACGTCGGCGTTTTTAACATATTTTTTTATCATGAATCTGACGGATTGTTCGGATAGACGAGTATTGAGTTTGTTGATGAAGAAACAACCGGCGTCTTGGATTTTGTCGTAAAAAGTATGCTTATATTTTTTTAATGTGTCGATGACCTCGGAATTTTCTATTTGTATGATCCTTTCTTTTGAGCCTTTGCCAAAAATCTTCACAGTGCCATTTTCTAAATTAACATCATCTGCATTTAATGAGCAAAGTTCTGATACTCTGATACCGGTAGCAAATAATAGCTCTAAAACGGCGATATCTCGCAACAGTGTGTTGCGCTGGTACGCTGTTAATTTTTTATACTTTAATTCATCATAAGCTGTCGTTAATATTTTTTGGATGTTATCTAGTGAAATCGTTTTTGGCAGTAAAAATGGCTCTTGGAACTTAACTATGATTTTATCGAAAGGGTTTTTTTCAATGATTTCCTCGTAAGTCAGATAACTGCAAAACGCTTTAAGACAAGCAATTTTACGCTTCACGCTTTTGGGTTTGTACAATTTGTGGAGCTCGGTTATATAGGAAGATAGATTTATCTTATTTAAATCACCATCTGTTTTGCTCAGAAATTCGAAAAATTGACGCAAATCAATTTTGTACGCTTTAAGCGTCTTACCATTTAGTCTCTTTTGATACTGGCAGAAATTCAGATACTGTTCTTTTAAATGGTTGATATCTAGCATTGTTAGATCGCTCCTGTTGTCATAGTCATTATAGTATTTGTAAAATAGTGGGATGCGGCGTAAGCAAAGTAAACACATTGCTGCTATTATAGTACAAGGAATTATGTGCAGTAAATGTTCGTGTATAGTCAAAAACCTAAACAAAGCGAATGTAGCGGTCAATATGTTAATTAACGAGGGGCTAGAGATATTAAAAGATAAAATTAATGTGAAACACTACAAATAAACACAGCCTGACAATGTCGTGAACAATGTCAGGCTGTGTTTTGTTTTAATAAGACAAAAAAGTCCGCATGCAAAAATAATTATTTTTCAGAAATATTTTTAAGGTATTCAGCGCAACGACGAGTATTATCTGCAATGTTGACAATAATTTGGATTGTTTCGGCAGTCAGTTTTATCATCGCCCAAACTAATGCAGAAGCAAGTGTTAAACCCAAGAAGCTCAAAATATTTCCGTTAAGCAGTTCTCTTAAAGCACCAAGCAATACAATTCCACCTGCGATTAGGGCTAAGTAAGTAAAGATGAATACGATAAAACTCAATACAGGGTAGGCTTTCATGCTATCTCGTGAGGAGTTGCCTAGAAAGACATTTTTCCAATCGACATTTAACTGTGGCTCTGTCATGAATATCACCTCCATTTGGGAAATTTTATTATATATTGAAAGAAATTCGACAAACATTGTGATTTAACCTTTATTTTTAAAATAAAAAGAAAATCGTTCCAAAGTAGCGGGAGGAGAATAGAGTACAAAGTTCCGCTTCTAGCTATCCCCATGTTTGAATACATTTTGAATATACAAAGTGTGACGAGCATGTCAGGAGATGAAAATTGTGAAGAATATTAAGAAGCTACAAAGTATAAAGTATCATTACCAATTATTTTGGAGGCATATGTCAAAATTCATCATGTTATTTGCTGTCTTGACGTTCTTAATATATTTTATTTTAAATATGACGATAGAATTGATTACACAGGCAGACAAATATGAAAAACCGTCTGGACGTTCGGTGCAAGTAATTGTTCAAGAGAATACAGCTGCATATCCTTATGACCGAATTCTTGATCATTGGAAATTTTTCATAGAATTTGGTGAATAAAAGATTATTAGCAGGAAATCGGCTGTGAGTTGTTGAATCTCTATTGAATATTAAGTGACTTATTTGAAGGCTTAGAGGGGTATGGAAAATGAAGCTTTGCTATACAGAAGATATGAAACTACATATGGAAAAGTTTTCTCATTACTTGTCGGATGAAAAGAATCTCTCGAAAAATACACTTGATTCATATAATCGTGATATAAAGCAATATTTACATTTCGTCTCTACATATAGATCGGATACTGACTGGAAAGAAAAGTCGACAGTATTCCATCATTTGCGTTTGATGAAAAGTAACGGTAAAGCGGCGGCAACAATACATAGAAATTTAGTATCTTTACGAGCGTTTTTTCAATTCCTGTTGAGAAATCAGTTGGTGGATAGTGATCCTACAGCAGACTTGGAATCACCCAAAATCGATAAAAAAGAACCGGTCATCCTTTCCGTGCGCGAAGTAGAATCTATTTTGCAAATGCCGGACATGCAGTCATCGATGGGAATACGGGATAAAGCGATGATGGAATTGTTGTACGCGACAGGCTTAAAAGTCTCGGAACTCGTTGCGCTCGATGAGTCTGATATTGATTTAAATACTGGATTTATATATTGCCGCAGCCTCGGCAGAGAACGTATCGTACCGATTGGAGCAAGCGCAGAGCAAGCATTAGTACGCTATTCGGAAGAAAGAATAAGTTACTTTTTACGAAGCAAAACGGAGACGGCATTTTTCTTAAATAATCACGGTCAGAGATTATCGCGTCAAGGATTTTGGAAGATATTAAAAAAATATTCTGTAACGGCTGATGTTAATAAAGAAATTACACCGCATACGCTGCGCCACTCGTTCGCAAATCATCTGCTTGCCAGTGGTGCCGATATCCATGCAGTCAAAGAAATGTTGGGGCATTCCGATATTACTTCTACACAGGTATACAAACCGAATGTAAAACTGAAACTAAAGGAAGTATATATGAGTCACCATCCCCGAGCATAAACTTGGGGATGTGTCATTTGGAGGTATATCATGGAAAAAATTGGACGCATCATATTGATCGTATTAGATAGTGTAGGTGCCGGTGCATTGCCGGACGCCCATATATATGGTGATCAAGCAGCGAATACACTGGCAAATGTAGCAAAACAAATAGGCGGTCTATCCTTGACGGTGATGCAAGGATTGGGATTAGGGAATATTATTTCAATTGACGGAGTGGCTGCTGTAAAAACTCCGAAAGCTCACTATGGCAAGATGGCGGAACAATCAGTAGGGAAGGATACGACGACCGGTCATTGGGAGATTGCGGGCATACATACGATGCATCCTTTCCGCACGTATCCTGACGGTTTTCCCGAGCACATTACGAGCGCTTTTATTCAGAAAAGTCAATGCGGTGCGATCCTCGGCAATAAACCGGCAAGCGGAACCGTCATTATCGAGGAGTACGGGAAAGAGCATATGCAAACAGGGTTTCCGATTATCTACACCTCGGCAGACAGCGTCTTTCAAATTGCCGCCCATGAAGAAGTGATTCCGCTTGAAAAACTATACGAGATGTGCCGGATTGCACGGGAAATATTACAGGGGGAAGACTCTGTCGCCCGTGTGATAGCGCGTCCTTTTATCGGAACACCCGGTCAATTTAAAAGAACTTCCAACCGTAAAGATTTTTCTGTTTCGCCGCCGAACAAGACGATTCTTGATCAATTAACTGATGCTGGAATTACGGTGAAAGGTATCGGGAAAATTTATGATATATTTAACGGTCACGGTATTGCCATTAGTCATAAAACAGCCGATAACCTTGAAGGATTAGCTATGACCAAGCGAGAAATATCCAGCGCATGGAACGGTCTGCTGTTTGTCAATTTAGTTGATTTTGATATGTTGTACGGTCATAGAAATGACGCAATTGGCTATGGAAAGGCGCTGGAGGAAGTAGACCGGTGTTTAGCAGAGATTATCGAGGCGATGCAAAGCTCTGATTTGCTGATTATCACAGCCGATCATGGCTGTGATCCGACGATTGAAGGGACTGACCACACGCGCGAGTACGTGCCACTGCTTGTCTACCATCACGGCATTGCCCAAGGAAAGAATTTGGAAATCCGCAAGACATTTGCCGACGTGGCAGCGACAATCGCAGATGTATTTCAACTGCCCCATACATATAACGGCGAAAGCTTCTATAAAGAAATTATGTAAAATACAGGTGAAAGGGAGATTGTCTTGGATTCATATGTAGAGAAAATTAAGCAAGCAGCGTCGTATATTGAGGAGAAAATAGAACAGAAACCGCAAGTAGGTCTCATTTTAGGCTCCGGTTTGGGAGAACTTGCTGACCACATTCAAGGTGTTGTCATTCCTTATAGTGATATACCACATTTTCCGGTATCGACAGTCCAAGGTCATAAAGGACAGCTTGTCATAGGAGAATATCAAGGGAAACAGGTCGTCGCTATGCAGGGAAGATTTCATTTTTATGAAGGCTATACATTACAGCAGACGACATTTCCGATACGCGTCATGAAGCTGCTGGGCGTCGAGACGTTGATTGTCACTAATGCAGCCGGAGGTGTTAACACAAGTTATCAGCCAGGAGATTTGATGGTTATCACCGATCATATCAATTTGACAGGACAGAATCCGTTAATTGGTGAAAATTTGCATGAATTCGGTGATCGTTTTCCCGATATGTCAAACGCATATACAGCAGAATTACGCAGCATGTTCAAGACATTGGCGGCACAAGACGGTATCCAAGTGCGTGAAGGAGTGTATGCAGGTATGACTGGACCCAGCTATGAGACTCCCGCGGAAATACGCATGCTGCGCACAATCGGAGCTGATGCCATTGGTATGTCAACTGTGCCGGAAGTGATTGTTGCCAGCCACTGCCGGATGCGGGTATTGGGGATTTCCTGTATTTCGAATATGGCGGCAGGAATTTTGCCACAGCCGTTGTCCCATGCGGAAGTTATGGAGACGGCAGAACGAGTGAAAGCGACATTTATGCAATTGATCAATCAGTTTATTGAAGCAGTGTAAAAAACAACTAAAAATCAAAATTCAGGAGATTGCCATGCAAATGTATGATATAATTGTGAAGAAAAAAAGGGGCAATGCCCTGTCAAAAGAAGAGATCAGTTTTTTAGTCAGTGAATATGTTGCTGAGCGTATACCGGACTATCAAATGTCTGCATTTTTGATGGCTGTTTGCTTTCAAGAAATGACCGATGAAGAGGCTGCTTATTTAACGGAAGCGATTGTCGCTTCTGGTGACACGATCAATTTGCGTGGCGTAATGGGGCGCAAAGTAGATAAGCACAGTACGGGTGGCGTAGGAGATAAAACGAGCTTAGTTGTCGCTCCGGTTGTGGCGGCTTGCGGGTTGCCCGTGGCAAAGATGTCGGGCAGAGGATTGGGACATACCGGCGGAACGATTGATAAGCTGGAATCGATTGAAGGCTTTCAATCGCAATTGACGAAAGAACAGTTTATCCAGCAAATTGATGAAATAGGCGTTGCTCTGATCGCCCAGACGCAGCAATTAGCGCCTGCTGACAAAAAGCTGTACGCCTTGCGTGATGTGACAGCCACAGTCGATTCCATTCCTTTGATTGCGAGCTCCATTATGAGCAAAAAAATTGCTGGAGGAGCTGATGCGATTGTGCTTGATGTAAAGGTTGGAAATGGAGCCTTTATGAAGACGATCGAACAGGCAGAGACATTGGCGGAGTTAATGGTGAAAATTGGTCGCCGGCTTGGAAAACGGACAGTGGCAGTGATCAGCGACATGAATCAGCCATTGGGACAATCTGTCGGTAATTCTTTGGAAGTCATCGAAGCACTCGAGGTATTGCGAGGTAACGGTCCAAAGGATGTACGTGAATTGAGTACTGCGTTAGCAGTGGAAATGATATTACTCGGTAAGATTGTACGCAATAGAAGAGAAGCCGAATCGATGGTCGAGCAGGTGATTGCTAATGGAAGTGCTTTGCAAGTGTTTTATGCTTTTTTGGCGGCACAAGGTGTACCAAAATCTACAATATTGGGGCTGGAGGATCATATGCCTAAAGCGCAATATGTTATACCTATTAAGAGTGAGCAGACTGGGTATGTTACGGAAATCTTGACGGAAGAAGTAGGGCGAGCAGCAGTGCTGCTAGGAGCCGGTCGCCGCACAAAGGATGATGTGCTTGATTTGTATTCAGGGGTTCGTCTTTACAAAAAGCTTGGCGAACATGTAGATTCCGGTGAATTGTTAGGGGAGATTTTCGCCAATAATATGCATGCTGCCGAACAAGCCCTTGCAGTACTAAAGCGGACCATGGTCATCGGTCCGGATCAAGTTGCCCCCCAACCATTAGTGCATAAAATTATTACTTGTGATTGATGCTTTACTATTTGCACCTGACTGACTTGGTGTAATTCTCCCACCTCCCAAGGCGGAGTCCAACGCCAACTAAGTCATGCATTAGCAGTTCTAACATTCAGATGGAGTAAAAACATCTCCACCTGAATTAAGAACTTGCTTTAATCTGTGAGAGAAGTAGGTAGAGTGCCAAATGAATTTCAATCCGATTTCAGTGAGAAGAATATTGTTAGTCGTCGCCGTTTTAGTAGGCTCGATTGAATTTATTCGCTACCAGTTGACATCAAGTATGGCTGTAGAAAACAGCATATTTCAATCGTACTTTATCGCCATCATTACCGGAATTATTCTGGCTGGCGGCAATTATCTTATTTTGAATAAATTGTTAAAAAAGTACATTGAACAGCAAGCAAAATTGAAGCAAGTGCAATCGCTCTATAAATTAGGAATTGAATTGGGATCTTTTAAGGATGTCGGCAGCAATCTGGAAATTGCCGTCAAACAAATTCAAGATCTACTGAAAGTTGACTTTGCGGGTCTTGCCATATATAGTTCACGAAAAAATGAAATTCGCTGGCGTTTTGTTTCCGGGAATAAGACGGATAAACATAAGCGGATTCGCGAACGTAAGGGCGAAGGAATTGCCGGGTTGAGTATCGCGCAAAAGACCTTGGTATCAGTGATTGAATACCCCAATAGTATCCCTGTAGATGATCCAGAAGCGATTCCATTGATGAAAGTAGAGAAATTGGTTGCGGGAGTCATCGTACCCTTGACTTACGAGGAGCAGGTATATGGCGCGATATTTGTGGCACATCGCAAAGCGTACGCATTTACCGATGATGAGAAATTTATTTTATATGGAATCGCCAATCAATTAGGTGTATTATTGGAGCATTCTAGGTTGTATCAAGAAATCGAAAGTTTAGCCACCGTCGCGGAACGGGAACGTTTGGCACGTGAAATACATGATGGAGTAGCGCAGACGATTGGTTATGTACAGTTGCAACTGAAAAAATTACAGAAACTGATAGAAGAACGCAGTTATTCGCAAGTAGAAACATCGATGAAAGATATTTCTGAAGCTGTGGAGCGCTCTTATAATGAAGTCCGTGAATCGATCCACGGATTGAA
Source organism: Bacillota bacterium (assembly GCA_023388635.1). GTDB lineage: Bacteria > Bacillota > Bacilli > Desulfuribacillales > Desulfuribacillaceae > JAEWFW01. Next base: position 33,203 of record JAEWFW010000045.1, on the reverse strand, counting down.
GGATAAAGAATTGTTCTCTAAAGGCTTTAAACACTGGTTAGAAGCGCATGCCAAAAGTTATGAACATCAATTCGGCATCGCAGTAGAAGTGGAATTTCTCGATCAGACGACGAATGAATTATCGGAGATCGCCAAAATCCAATTGGGACGTATTATCCAAGAGGCATTAACCAATACACGTAAACACGCCCAGGCGACTCAAGTGAAAATCAGTGTCGGCAGCGACGAGGGTAACCAGTGGATTATTGAAGTATGTGACAATGGGATTGGCTTTGAGTGCAAAGGATCACCGGAGGGACATTATGGATTGGCAATTATGGAAGAACGCGCCCAATCGATTAGCGGTACGGTGACGATTGATTCTGGAAAAGGAAAAGGGACGAAAATTATCATAAAGATTCCGAATGAAGAGAATGAAAGGAGAGAATTTTCTTGGACTTAATTCGCGTGTTATTGGTGGACGACCATATTTTATTTAGAAAGGGTCTTGTTAATATTTTAAATGAGGAAGAAACAATTGAGGTTGCTGGAGAAGCGAGCAATGGCGAAGAAGCGATTGAAAAGGTTCGTGAATTGATGCCGGATGTCATATTGATGGATATTAATATGCCGCGGTGTAATGGATTGGAAGCTACGAGAATTATTAAAGCGGAGATGCCCTATGTGAAAATTGTCATGCTGACAGTCAGCGATGACGATGAGAAATTATTCGAATCGATTAAATCAGGAGCACAAGGGTATTTGTTGAAAAACCTCGAACCTGCTGATCTAGTTACCTATTTGACAGGTGTCATGAAAGGGGAAACGCCGATCTCGGGATTGATGGCAACTAAAATTTTTGAACATTTTACCGGCAACCCTGTAAGCAGTGAGCCGAAAAATGACCGCGAGAAAAAGCCGTTGACGAAAAGAGAGATTGAAGTGTTGCAATTGGTGATTAAAGGCGCGACCAATCGCGATATTGCCAATGAATTGCATATCTCTGAAAATACAGTTAAGAACCATTTGCGCAATATTATGGAGAAATTGCATATGCAAAACCGCATTCAGGCAGCTACCTATGCATTAAAAGAGGGACTTATTCGAGATATTTAATGCGTCACTAATGAATAATAGTTTATTGGGGTGAATTGATGGACATGAAAAAGCCGATTCTAGTGATGATGGCATTCGCTAATCCGATTTTAGTGAGAGCAGTCAAAGATATTTTAGGGAATATTCCGACGATTCACCTCAGCGAAGGAGAGCTGTCGACAATTTCGTGTGACCGAACGCAGGAAATTGATGTCATTCTGTGTGAAACAGAGAAATTGGCACAGTTGGAAAGTGATCATGTTTGCCTTGCTCCTAAGACATTGGGAATTAGCGTGTGGGAGAATATGATCTCCGTTTCCAAAGGTGATTTGCAGACATATGAGAATTTAGAAGAAATTGTTGAATACATTGAGAAAATTAGCAATCAAGAGCATAAATATATAAAATGTGACATTTGCACTTCCGAATCAAAATTGAAAAACAAATAATCAGAAAGGCACCGGACGGTGCTTTTTTTGTCATAAAAAACTTGCCTTCGGACAAACTAATCTTTGACGAAGGAGGTAAAGATATGCAACAGAAATTTCTTAAAAAGTTAGTGATACATTGCTTATGTCTACTAGTATTTCTGGGTGGAAGCAGTACGGGGTATGCGAATGAAGCAGAACCGACGCAACCAATATTGGCTGAAAATGCAAAATCAGCAATATTGCTTGACACGAATACGGGTCGGATATTATTCGAGAAGAACAGCCATACGAAGCTACCGCCTGCATCGATTACAAAAATCATGTCTATTTTACTAATAATGGAGGCATTGGAAGATGGCACAATATCTTTAACCGACAAGGTGACGGCGAGTGAAAGAGCATCTTCTATGGGAGGATCACAGATTTTTCTTGAGACGAATGAACAGATGACTGTCAAGGAATTGCTCACGGGCATCGCGGTTGTTTCCGGTAATGACGCCACCGTCGCCATGGCGGAGCATCTGGCAGGTACGGAAGCAGAATTTGTCAAAATGATGAATCAAAAAGCCGCGAAACTCGGCATGAAGAATACCAACTTTGTGAACGCTCACGGTCTGTCCGATCCGAACCATTACACGACAGCATACGATATTTCCCTGATGTCCCGGGAGTTATTGTATAAGTACCCACAGATTACGGAGTACACGAGTATATACAGTGACTATTTGCGCCAAGACACCAAGCGTCCATTGTGGCTTGTGAATACAAACCGCCTAGTGAAATTTTATAACGGTGCCGACGGGTTGAAAACGGGGTATACGAGTGAGGCGAAATATTGCCTGTCTGCCACAGCGAAAAAAGATAATTTTCGGGTTTTAGCAGTTGTCATGGGCGAGCCGACTTCGCAAATACGCAATCAGGAAGTCTCGGAAATGTTCAATTACGCCTTCGGGCAATATAAAAGTGAACCGGTCATCAAAAAAGGCGAGATCGTCGATCAGATATTCGTCGATAAAGGGATGACCAACCGAGTCAACGTAGTAGCGGAACAGGATTTGCTGCTACTACTGAAAAAGAATGAGACCAGTCAAGGATATACAAAGGAAATATACCTTCCGGAAACCGTCGCAGCCCCGTTAGATCAAAAGCACCCCATCGGTTATTTAACGATTAACGATGGACAAATTGAATTGGCAAGGGTATCTCTGGTGCCTGAGCAAACTGTCGAACGAGCGAATTTTATCAATATGGGTACGCGAGGATTTGAATACTGGTTTAGGCTTTCACATAAAGTAGGACTTGATTAAAGTGAAATTTTTACCTGAATAGAGACAATGCAAAACATGTCGTGGAGCGTCGAAATATCGCTCTGCGGCATGTATTTTTATGTAGAATCTGATAATGTTTTGACAAGTTTTGGCATATAGCAGGAAAAAGAAAATGCGATGTAGAATGGAGGTGGAAAAGGAGGAGTGAAAATATGAAGATTACTCATACATTAGCTAGAAATACCATCATCTTTACATTAGAAGGAGAATTGGATCAGCATACATCGGCCTTGGTAAGGGAAGCGATGGAGACGGAATGGGAAAAGAAACTAGTCAGTCAAGTGATTCTAAATATGCAGAATGTCACGTTTATGGATTCCAGCGGACTCGGTGTCATTCTTGGACGATATAAGCAAATCAATAATGCCAACGGGAAATTTGTCATTTGCTGTGTAAATCGCCAAGTGGAGAAAGTTGTCGAGTTGTCCGGTTTGAAGGAGATTATCGACTTTTATGATACAGAATTGGCGGCTTTACAAGCGCTGGGGGAGGAGTAATTGTGGAGCAAGTAAATAAGATGATGCTATCATTTTCCAATATATCAGGCAATGAGGGTTTTGCCAGAACGACGGTGGCTATTTTTGCCGCGAAGCTTGATCCGACCGTTGAAGAATTGGAAGACATCAAGACAGCGGTTTCCGAAGCTGTGACGAACGCTATTATCCATGGGTATGATGGACAACAAGGAATGGTGCATATTGAAGCCGTTCTTCAAGAGGATGGGATTGAGATCGTAATCAAAGATGAAGGAAAGGGTATTTCCGATATTGAGCTGGCAAAAGAAGCGACATATACCTCTAGACCTGATTTGGAAAGATCAGGGATGGGCTTTACGATTATGGAGCATTTAATGGATGAAATCGAAATTGTTTCCGCCGTGGGAAAAGGGACAATCGTATCCATGAAAAAACAATTTCACAATAAAGTTCCTGTGAATTAGGTGAGCGGGTATGTATTTAAAAGACGAAGAGCTCAAAGAACTCATCATAAAAAGCCAGCAAGGTGACCATCAAGCGAAGGATACGATTGTCAATTCCAATCTGCGTTTAGTTTGGTCTGTCGTACAGCGTTTTATGAATCGCGGTTATGAACCGGACGACTTGTTTCAAATTGGCAGCATAGGCTTAATTAAAGCAATCGACAAATTTGATCTCAGCTATGACGTGAAATTTTCTACATACGCCGTGCCGATGATTATTGGCGAAATTCAGCGGTTTATTCGCGATGACGGTTCGGTGAAAGTCAGCCGATCAATTAAAGAGTTATCGCAAAAAATCAAGAAGACGCGCGATCAACTGTCGAAGACCTTGTCGAGAACGCCGCAAATCAGCGAAATTGCCGAAGCATTGGCAGTGGAAACCGAGGACGTTGTGTTTGCACTGGAAGCCAATCGGCAGCCGAAATCGATTTATGAGACAGTATTTGAAAATGATGGTGATCCGATATATCTTATGGATCAGATCACGAATACAGATGATGAAAAATGGTTTGATAAAATCGCTCTCTCGGAAGCGATTCGCGAGTTACCTGAAAGGGAACGTTTGATTATATATTTGCGATATTTTAAAGATCAGACACAGACGGAGGTGGCAGGAAGACTGGGGATATCGCAAGTGCAAGTTTCGCGTTTAGAAAAAAAGATTCTCAATTATATTAAGGAACAAATAAGCTGAATATTCCTATATGGGCTACACATACTAAACCTACAGTTCTCAGACTGGAGGTTTTTTTATGTCTTCTACTATCTATATACAGTTTAAAGACAAATTGATGATCAAGGATAATGTATCGAAGATCATCCTCGATGATATAGCGAGAAGTATTGCGCCGGAGAAATGTATAGTCGGCGATATTAACGTCCATACTTTAACTAAAAAGGATGGCAATATTTTCGTTATATCGGCGATACAAGTCATTGAACAGATTAAAATCAAGTACCCGCAATGTGATGTGCAAATCATTGGCGAACAAGAGATTATTGTCGCTAAGCAAAATCAGCAAAGCAAGCATAAGTCGTTGTTGATGGTCGCTTTAGCTTGGATCGTGCTGTTTTTCGGGGCAGGGCTGACAATCATGTATTTTCATGAAGATGTCAGTATGAAAGAAGTGCACCAAAATCTGCATTACTATCTGACCGGCGAGCAAAAAGAAAGTCCTTATTGGTTACATGTGCCGTATTCGATCGGCATTGGTTTGGGGATGGCGGTGTTCTTTAACCATATTTTCTCTAAAAAGCTTAACGAAGAACCCAGCCCGTTGGAAGTGGAAATGTTCCTTTATCAAGATAATGTCGATCAATATATGACGAAAAAACCTGAGACAAAGCCTGAAAAAAAGCAAAATAAGGGTGAGTCTTGATGCACTACTTAATAGAGATATTTATCGGACTATCGGGTGGGATCGCCGTCGGGGGAGCCTACGCGTCGGTTTTAACGGTGCTCGATATTTTACCAAGATTGACACAAATGTCAGGTTCAGCTAGCAACATAACTAAGTTTCAATCATCTTTAATCTTTGGCGCAGTTACCTGGACATTCGTTCATTTTATGGATTGGCGGATTTCTTTGGGAATCTGGGGAATGCTGATTTTTGGAAGTTTCGGAGGCATCTTTATCGGTTTATTGATTGCCGGTCTGGCGGAAGTATTCAACGTCTTGCCGATTATGAGCAAGCGCCTGAAGATGACCCAGTACATTTTTTATTTTGTCATATCGCTTATCTTAGGAAAAGTAGCAGGCTCACTGTTTTACTGGCTAGTGTATATCCATATTTAAAGTATGATAGTTAGCATCTGGGAGGTTAATTCATGAAAATGGGCAAAGATCAATATAAAAACTTATCAAAGCAGATGGCGCCAAAACCACCACTATTACGCAATCTCGTCGTTGCGTTTCTCGTCGGTGGTTGCATTTGTATACTCGGTCAGTTTATCCAAAATTTATTTCTCCAATATTTTAATTTCACCACAGAAACAGTCGGTAATCCGACCGTCGCCGTGCTGGTATTTATCTCCGCATTGTTGACGGGACTTGGAGTGTACGATAAACTCGGACAATTTGCCGGTGCCGGCTCGGCGGTGCCGGTCACTGGATTTGCCAATTCGATAACTTCGGCGGCTATGGAACATCGTCAAGAGGGATTAGTATTGGGAGTCGGCGGCAACATGTTCAAACTTGCCGGTTCCGTCATCGTATTTGGTGTTGTAGCCGCATTTTTTGTGGCGTTAATTAAGACTGTATGGGGGATGATTTAATGCCCGGCAAACTTGGGAAACAGACATTGCAATTCAATCAAGTGTACGTAGCCGGCAGTTCATCCGTTGGCGGTCAAATGGAATCACAAGGACCGTTAAGTCATGAATTTGACGAGCTATATACAGATCAGTACATGGGGCAAGAAACTTGGGAAAAAGCCGAGCAATTTTTATTGGAACGCAGCGCTGAATTGGCAATTAAAAAAGCGAATCTTGGCAAGAAAGATATCGATTATTTTATTGCAGGGGATTTGTTAAATCAAAATATCAGTGCCGGTTTTACTGCGAGAAGTCTTGGGATACCGTTTTTCGGCGTATACGGGGCTTGTTCCACATCGATGGAAGGATTGGCGATCGCCGCGGCATTGATTGACGGCGGTTTTGGCAAATACGCATTGGCAGCTACCAGCAGTCATAACTCTACTTCGGAAAGGCAATACCGTTACCCGACGGAATATGGTGGTCAAAAGCCTGTGACGGCACAATACACAGTGACCGGGGCGGGGGCGATCATCGTATCTACTGTAGAATCGGATATTCAAGTGACCCATGCGACAATCGGGAAAATTCAGGATTTGGGAGTCAAGAATCCGTTTGATATGGGGTCAGCAATGGCACCTGCTGCTGCTGATACGATCGCCGTACATATGCGTGACACCGGTAGAACACCCGAAGATTACGATTTAATTGTAACCGGTGATTTAGCCAATACTGGATACCCGCTGAACAAAGAATTGTTGAAGAAAGATGGGATCATCCTCGGCGAACAATATGCAGACTGCGGATTATTGATCTACGATATAGAAAAACAGCAAGTGTTTGCCGGTGGCAGTGGATGTGCCAGTTGCGCAACAGTTACCTATGGATACATTCTCAATCAATTGCGTAAGCGAAAAATGCAGCGCGTTCTCGTCGTTGCTACAGGTGCTTTGTTGAGTCCTGTCAGCTATATGCAAGGAGAATCAATTCCTTGTATTGCACATGCAGTGGCGATAGAACGAAAGGGGAATGCATAGATGGGCACGTATTGGACAGCGTTTTATGTAGGCGGATTGATCTGTATCGTCGGTCAAATCATGATCGACGTATTTAAAATGACACCGGCTCACGTCATGAGTACGTTAGTCGTAGTCGGCGCAATTTTGGATGGTTTGGGACTATACGAACCTTTAATTGAGTATGCGGGAGCAGGCGCGACCGTTCCGATTACGAGTTTTGGCAATTCTTTGGTACACGGAGCACTGGCAGAAGCAGAGCGTAACGGATTAATCGGCATTATTACGGGCATCTTCGAAGTGACGAGTGCAGGAATATCGTCTGCCATCATCTTTGGATTTTTGATGGCAGTGATTTTTAAACCTAAAGGCTAGGAGTGAAGTTAATGGTGCGGATTGGGATACCGAGAGCATTTTTGTATTATAAGTATTATCCACTATGGGATACGTTTTTCAAACAGTTAGGTGTGGAAGTCGTCGTATCCCCGGAATCCAATAAGGACATTGTTAAGCGAGGTACGATGAACACAGTAGATGAAGCTTGTCTTCCGCTGAAAGTGTTTATTGGCCACGTCCTGGAGCTGACAAACGCTGGGGTAGATTTTTTGTTTATCCCTAGGTTTATCAGCATCGAAAAGCATCGCTATTTATGTCCTAAATTTCTCGCTTTGCCCGACGTCGTCAGAGGCGCGTTACATCGCCATCAACTTCCGGCAATTGTTGAGCCGATCGTCGATGTGTGGCTGAATAAGAAGGAATTCTATAAAGAATTGCTCTCTCTGGCGTATCGGTTTAGCAAAAATCCGATTGTCATTTATAAAGCAATTGATCGCGCTGTTTCCGTGCATCAAGCATACTTGGCGTTGTTACAGTCCGGTATGGATTGCAATGAGGCATTGCGGACTTATCGAATGCTAGGATATCAAATTGCCCAGCCGAGTCTTTCAGTTCAGGAAGATACGAAGCAGTATTCTCCGCATTTGGCAGGTGCTGAACAAAGTGATCAGCCGATGCATGATAAGCCAATGAAAATAGCGGTGATTACTCATCCGTATATTCTATATGATCGACATATTTCTATGAATCTAGTGAAAAAATTGCGGGCGATGAATTGTGTTGTAAGTACAGTGGAAATGGTCAATCAGCGGGCAATTGATGAGAGCACCGAGGATTTGACGAAGGACTTATTTTGGACGATGAATCGAGAAATTGTCGGAGCGGCTTTCCATCACCGTAATCAACAAGATATCGATGGAATGATCATATTGACGGCGTTTTCCTGCGGTCCCGACGCAATTACGAAAGAGCTGATTGAACGAGTGTATAAACGTCAGTTGGCAATTCCGCTGCTGTCGTTGACAATTGATGAACATACAGGAGAAGCAGGGCTGATTACGAGATTGGAAGCATTTCTCGATATGATCAAAAGAAAAGACAAAGGAGCAGAAAAATATGAAAGTGACGTTTCCGCATATGGGGAATTTCCACATCGGTCTCAAAGCGTTGTTTCAAACGCTGGACATTGAAGTCGTTGCTCCGCCGCCGATCACCAAACGCACCTTGACACTCGGTAGTTTTCACGGTCCGGAATCGGCTTGCCTGCCGTTCAAAATTAACTTGGGAAACTTCATTGAAGCGATTGAGCAAGGAGCAGATACGGTTGTGATGGCTGGGGGACATGGACCATGCCGGTTTGGATATTTCGCACAAGTTCACCGGGAGATTCTCAGAGATTTGGGCTATGACGTGAACATTATCGTCGTTGAACAGCCGCGCACAGGCAGAGCGGAATTTTTCCGCAGTGTTAAGCAGCAGTTCCCAGGAAAAAGCTGGGCGAAAATCATCCAAGCGATTGATTTTGGCTGGAAAAAGACAGTGCTGGTTGACCGAATAGAGGCAGCTATCTTGAAAAATAGAGCGTACGAATTGCAGAAAGGCAGCCATTCGGCGTTTTTCGAGAAGGCGGTGAAGATCATTGATAGAGTTGACAGCAAAGCGAGTTTACAAGCGTACGCAACAGAGTTTTTTAGTGAACTTGATGCGATTCCCAAAGATATGCAGCGCGACGTATTGCAGGTGGCGACAGTCGGAGAAATTTATCTGATGAATGAACCGGCATCCAACTTATCGGTTGATGAAAAATTGGGGAACTTAGGCGTCAGCATCCACCGTACAGAATTCGTCAGTGACTATGTACGGGAAAAAGTCTTTAAAACCCAGGATATACCGGAGTTACTGGAACTGGCAAGACCATATATGAAAAATGAAATCGGCGGTCACGGTTTCCATACCGTTGCCAATACCGTTAAATATGCGCGTTTAGGCTACCAAGGTATCATACAGATATTGCCATTTACATGCATTCCGGAAATTGTCGGTATGGCAATTCTCGATCATGTGGCGGCGGAAGAGAATATTCCGCTTTTGACATTGATTTTCGATGAACATTCCGGTGAGGCGGGCATTAACACACGCTTGGAGGCATTTGTCGACATGGTGCGTCGTAAGCAACCGAAACATGCAGCGGCGAGGGATCATCTCGTTGTTTAGACGGTTAGAAAGGGGATCAGGAATTTTGAATATTTTTCTAGGAATTGATGTTGGATCAGTCAGTACGAATATTGTCGCGATTGACGAACGCGGAAGTGTCATTGCTTCGCTGTATTTACGAACCCACGGCAGACCGATTCAGGCAGTTCAGACAGGTATGAAGCTGTTGCAGGAGGAACTGTCGGACCGTGCAACCGTATTAGGAGTAGGGACCACCGGAAGTGCCAGAAACCTCACAAGCGTCATCGCCGGAGGTGACGTAGTAAAAAACGAAATCACGGCACATGCAGTGGCGGCACAGTATTTAATTCCCGATGTACGGACAGTCATCGAAATCGGCGGACAGGACTCCAAATTAATTATATTGGAAAACGGCATTATTACGGATTTCGCGATGAATACCGTCTGTGCGGCGGGGACAGGTTCTTTTCTCGATCAGCAGGCATCGCGCTTGGGAATTCCGATCGAGCAGTTTGGCAGTTACGCGCTGCGCTCACAAAACGATGTGCGAATTGCCGGGAGATGTGGAGTTTTCGCCGAATCGGATATGATCCATAAACAGCAAATCGGATGCAATATAGAAGACATTATATACGGGCTGTGTAAAGCGCTCGCCAGAAATTTCATCAACAACTTGGCAAAGGGCAAGAAAATTGCCGGTCCCGTCGTATTTCAAGGCGGAGTTGCGGCAAACGCCGGTCTAAAGAAAGCGTTTGAAGAAGAGCTGGGCATAGAAGTTTTTATTCCTGAATATTACGGTGTCATGGGAGCGATCGGCAGTGCTATTTTAGCCAAAGAGCATGCCCTTGTCACACAACAGACCAACTTTCGAGGGTTTTCGATCAGTGAGCAGAACTTTGCGACCTGTGGATTCGAATGCAAAGATTGTCCGAATCACTGCGAAGTCATAGAGACGAAAATGAATCAAGAAGTCATTGCCTGTTGGGGAGATAAATGCGGTAAATATCAAAATACAATGGCGATCACGAAATAATATGATGAACACTTGTTGAAATTGATTTTCTTACATGCTACAATAACTAACATAATTTTCATTCTAAATATACGGGAGAGAAGGGAGCGGTGTTATGTATTTGCATGGGACGAGTAAAATTAATGACAAAGGGCATCTAGAAATCGGCGGTTGTGATGTTGTCGATTTGGTGCAGCAATTTGGAACACCGCTTTATGTATTTGACGAAATGCTTATGCGTCAACGGATTCGAGAATTCCATACGGCATTCGCCGGCAGCGGCGTAAAGTACCAGGTTGCTTATGCCAGTAAAGCATTCTCGATTATGGCAATGTGCAAGCTCGCGGAGCAAGAGCATATGTCTTTGGACGTAGTTTCGGCAGGAGAGCTGCATACGGCTGTGGCAGCAGATTTTCCACGGGAGCGCATACATTTTCATGGAAACAACAAAACTCCACAAGAGATACGTTATGGATTAGAGCAAAATATCGGTTGCTTCGTCGTTGATAACATGGATGAATTGGAATTATTAAATCATTTAGCAGGCGAACAAGGGAAAAGCGCCGAAATATTGTTGCGCATCACACCGGGTGTAGAAGCACATACCCACGAATATATTCAGACGGGACAGACAGACTCTAAATTCGGATTTGATTTGGGCAACGGTCATGCGCTTAATGGTGTCAAGAAAACTCTAGAGTTAGCAAATTTGCGGCTTATCGGTTTTCACGCACACATCGGTTCACAGATATTCGATGTGAAAGGTTTTGAAATAGCCGCAGCAAAAATGCTTGATTGGTATGCGAAAGTGATGCGCGAATTCGGCATTTCACTGCGCGTGTTGAATCTCGGTGGCGGATTTGGTATACGTTATAACGAAGAAGATACGCCGTTACCGATGGCGGATTATATAAGAGCATTGACGGCAGCCGTTATTTCGGAAGCGGAAAAGCACGGCATTGATGTGCCGGAGATATGGATTGAACCGGGCAGAAGTATTGTCGGGGAAGCGGGTACGACGCTTTACACGATTGGCAGTCACAAAGATATCCCGGGCATTCGCAAATACATTGCCGTGGACGGCGGTATGAGCGATAATCTGCGCCCTTCCATGTATCAGGCAAAATACGAAGCGCTGGTGGCAAACAAAGCGAATGACGCTGCGCAGGAGACAGTCTCGGTGGCGGGTAAATGCTGTGAAAGCGGCGATATGTTGATTTGGGATATTGAACTGGCAAAAGCACAGTCAGGGGATATCTTGGCGGTATCATGCACAGGAGCATACGGCTATTCGATGTCCAATAACTACAACCGTATCCCCAGACCGGCGATTATCTTTGTCAATGACGGTCAAGCCGACCTCGTGCTGGAAAGAGAAAGTCTGGACGATATTATCAAAAATGATAGACTACCGCAAAGGTTTTCTAGATAAACAGAAGTTCCTGGCTGTCGGATAAAATTTTTGTCAAGCGATCTAAAATGGGTGTTCAAGCTTATGAATTAAGTTTGAATATCCGTTTTTTTGTTGAAAAGTTATATTGGTTAACGTATAGTATAGTTGTGTTATTGTAGAGAGAGGATAATAAAAATCATTTTATAGTGACGTTCTCTCACTACTAGAACTAAAAATTGGGGGTATAGGGAACATGGTCAAAAGTAAGAAAGCACTGAAAATTTTATCATCTGTACTGATTGTCGCACTCATTATGCTTTTAATAACGCCATTGATTGCACCGGACGTTGTTGAAGCTGCCGGTGGTAGAGGAACCGGAGGGGGAACAGGCGGCGGATCAGGCAGTGGCTCCGGTACTGGCGGAGGAACCGGTGATGGGTCAGGTGGTGGCTCCGGCACTGGAGGGGGAACAGGCGGAGGATCAGGTAGTGGCTCTGGTACTGGTGGAGGAACCGACAGCGGGTCAGGTAGTGGTTCTGGCACTGGCGGAGGAACCGGTGGAGGATCAGGTAGTGGAACCGGCGGCGGGAACAGTCCACTTGATGTTGAAGGAGTGTACATTGCAGGAGTGGCGATTGCCGAAGCATCTGTCCACGCCGGGGAAAAACCAGAAATTCAAATTGTCTTTACAAGAGGAATGAAAGAAAATTTTGAAACTAATAAAAGTGAAATTACACTTTCTTCTGGGAGCAATGAGCAAATTAAAATTGACGTGTCGATGAAGCAAGGTGAAGATGAAAAGAGCATGATGTATGTAACGCCTGTTGAGGGCTTAAATGAAGGCGAATTTGCACTAAAGTTATCGAAAGACATCAAAGCAAATAACGGGAATACCCTTGAAAAAGGTCAGAGTTATACGTTGATGGTTGCAGCTGTTGAAAGTTCGGAAGCAGAAACTACTGAGCCGGCTGTTCCTGAGGCAGGGGCTGAGGAAGCTGCGCCGATTGAAGACGTAGAACCGATTGATACCTCACATATCGGTCGCGATATTGCCGCTAACCATTGGGCTAAAGCGACAATCGAAACGATGGTTCAGCAAGGTATCATCACCGGCGATGCCGACAGTGGGAATGTTCGACCGGCTGACAACATTACCCGTCAAGAGTTAGCATCATTGTTGACACGGGCTCTCAAGCTGGATATAGTTACCGGAAGTTCCATTGCCGCAGGTGATGCTTCATCACCTTGGGCTGCCGATGCATTAGCGACATTAAAACAAAGTGGAATTATGAAAGGCGACGATAAAGGTTATCTGAACGGACAAGCGCAAGCTACTCGCCTAGAAGTGATCGTCATGCTGGCACGCGCTAACAGCATTTCAAGTGCCAATATGAGTGTGTTTGATTCCTTTAGTGATACTCAAAATATACCGAGCTGGGCGAAAATGCAGGTTGCCGGAATGATCGAGCAAGGTCATTTGCAAGGCTATCCTGATAATACGCTTGGTCTTGATGACATGATCGTCAGAGCAGAAGTCTTTGCTTTAATTGATAGAGTAATAGACTAATGAAAGTAATCAATCTGTGAATTAATAAAAAGTAATAGAATCATCCCAAGTTAATAGCGATGATTCTATGGCAGTATGAAGTAAGTCCGAGGTGATGCCGTCTTACTTCATGCTGTTTCATTACAATATAACGTATTGAGGTGTTGTAATTGTTGAAAAAGCTGATTTTTAGTAACTTTGTCATATGTCTTTTGTTGATAAGTATGTTGTCTGGCGTTCCGCAGGTATACGCCGACAGCGATGCAGGCGGTGAGGGTAAGGATGTATCACTAACTTTAGTGAGTTCCGTTCCGGCGAATGGCGAGACAGAGGTAGCGGTAGACGCGACATTGGAACTGTTGTTTAACAAAAATGTAGTCAATCTCGCTATCCAAGAAGTGAACCGCAACGCGATTACTATGAAAGACGTTGATGGCAATGAAGTAGCCATTGATATCCTCTTTCCCGATGATCAGATAGACCGCGAACACCGACGCAATATCTATGTCGATCCGCTGAATAATCTCCAACCCAATACGAAATATCATTTGCTGATAGACAGCTCGTTTACGGCGAAAAACGGCACTCAGATCGACACATCACATACGGTCACTTTTACGACGAAGGCAAACGCCGGAACTACACCGGAAGCTGGTTCGCAAGTGGCAGATGCACAATCTCCCAGTTCATCCGACGGGACAGCCCGACAGGAAGCAAGCGGTGAAATAGTTGCCGACAATACAGCGAAAGCCGATAACTCCACCAACGAAAATCAATTAATAAACGGAAATCAGTCGATAAGTGAAAATCCATCGGCAAACGGAAATGGATCGAAAAATGAAACTGAACCAGTGAATAAACCTGAATTGACAAATGAAAATGAAACCGAAAATGAAAGTAAACTTGGCGACCAACCCCAATCGGTAGATGAAGATCAATCGGCAAATCAGCCGGTTGTACCTGCCAATCAGCAAGACAGCCAAACTGATGAAGCGGGCGAAAGCAGCTATATGTTGATGATCAGTGTTCTATTGGTGACGGCATTGGCAATCGTCGTGGTAGTTGTCATAGTAAAAAACAAAGCAAACAAAAAATAATTCAATGTTACCGAAAATAATTCAATGCAACAGTAATAATTGGCGTAAAGCAGGTGACGCAATATGTTTATACAGTCTGAAATATATGATGTAGCCATTGTCGGCGGTGGTGTTATCGGTGCGACCGTCGCTAGGGAATTGAGTAAATATCAGTTGGATGTCGTCGTTTTGGAAAAGGGCTATGACCTTGGGGAAGGGGCGACAAAAGCGAACAGCGGTGTTCTCGGGGCGGGATTTCACCCGCGCGGAGGAAGCCTCAAAGGCATTTCCTGTGTAAAAGGAAATGCAATGTATCGAGAAATTTGCCGCGAATTGGGGATCGATGTGCAATACATCGGCTCACTGTTTGTCGCGTTTCACCGTGAGGGAACTGAGATGATTGCTGAGAAATACGCAAAAGGACTGAAAAACGGCGTACAAGGCATGCAAATCATCGACGGTGATCAGGCGCGGGCAATGCAGCCGGGATTGAATCCTAAAGTCATCCAGGCTTTGTATGCGCCTTCGACAGGAATCATCGACGTGTTTCAGTTAATTATCAGAACGGCACAATCAGCCGCCAAAAACGGCGTTGAATTTTTATTTGACACAGAAGTGTGCCATCTGGAAAGATCTACGGGCTTTTATCGATTGCAGACGAATACGGGTGAAGTGAAGGCACGCTTTGTCGTCAATGCGGCAGGCGAGGCAGCTGCCAAGGTGGAGAGCTGGGTGCGTCCGGCGGATTTAATTATCAAGCCGCGCCGTGGACAATTTTATGTATTTGACAAAGGTGCCCATGGATTGCGGCATGTCATATATCAGGCACAGGAAAGCGATGAAAAAGGTTGTCTGCTGACACCTACAGTCGAAGGAAACATCATAGCAGGACCGACATCGGAAAATGTACCTTCTTACAACAATGTCGAGACGACGCGGAAGGGTCTGGCGCATATTGAGAAAGTCGCACGAAAAATTTTACCGGATATCGATATGGGAAAGGTCATTACATCATTTGCCGGTGTGCGTGCTAACATTCAAAATGTTGCAAAAGAAGACAAAGATTTTGTGATTCGCCGCAGTGCCGATGGATTTGTCAGCGCTTTGGGAATTAAGAACCCGGGCTTGACGGCAGCTCCATATCTGACGTCATTGATGGTGGACGTCTTACGGGAAGAAGGATTGACTTTCACCCCGAAGGCAACCTATGAGCCTCAGCTTTCCCCGCAAAAATCGAGCGCAGCAGGTGGCAATATCATATGCCGATGTGAACAGGTGACAGAAGAGGATATCATCAGGGTTTTGCGAGAACCGTTACCGCCGAAGAGTATCAATGGCTTGAAGAAACGCCTTCGAACCGGCATGGGCAGATGCCAGGGGGGCTTTTGCACACCGCGGATCATCGAGATTTTGAGTCGTGAATGGCAAGTGCCGCCTGAACGCATTGTCAAGAGTACCAAAGGAAGCCAACTGATTAAGGGAAGGGTAAAGTGACATGGAAAATCATACACATTTTGAACTGATTGTCATCGGAGCCGGACCTGCGGGAATGGCAGCGGCATGGAGTGCCGGCGAGGCAGGGGTGCAAAAGATTTTAGTCGTTGACCGCAATGCCCATCCGGGAGGAATTCTGCCGCAGTGTATTCACGACGGTTTCGGTCTATATCTCCATGAAAAGTCTGTCAGCGGACCGGAATATGCGGAAATTTGGCGTGAAAAGCTCTCACAGCAGGCGATTGATATAGTCAGCTCGACGACGATCACATTGATTGATTACAATCAGCGCCCCTTTGTCTTATCGTATACGAGCAAACATTGGGGAGCCGGTACATTTACGGCTGATGCCATCGTCTTGGCGACGGGATGCAGGGAGAAGACACTCGGACAAATGAAAATTCCCGGCAGCCGTCCGGCAGGCATTTACACAGCCGGAGCTGCCCAGTATATGATGAATATGCAAAATTACTTGCCAGGTAAATCAGCCGTCATCCTCGGTTCAGGAGATATCGGCTTAATCATGGCGAGACGTCTGACACTGGAAGGCGTTCAGGTAAAACTCATTTTAGGTGAAAAAGCGTCGGGTTTGGCGAGAAACTACGTCCAATGCGTCGCCGATTTTCAGTTGCCGATTCGATTCGGCTATACACTTCTGTCAACACACGGATACCAGCGTTTGACAGGAGTGACGATTGCGCCGGTTGACGAAACGGGAAAAGCGATCATCAGTCAAAAACAGTACATCCGCTGTGATACGTTGCTGCTTGCCACAGGGCTGATACCGGAAGCAGAACTGTGGAACCAGGGTCAGCCTGAGCACGACAGGCATGAATTGACGAAACAGCATGGCATTGCCGTCAATCAGGATGGTGCGACTGCTGTTGAAGGCGTGTTTGCCTGTGGCAATGTGACGCAAATTTACGATCTAGTCGATACGGTGACCGTAGCTAGTATGCGGACAGGTTTGGCTGCGGCACAATGGATCACTGCACAGAAGGGAAATAGCAATGTTTCCGAAGAGAAAATATTATCGCTAAAAGAGCAATTACCGTCCTTTTCTGTTAACGAGCTGAAGTACGAAAAAATCGCCGATGTTGCAGACGATCAACTTGTTTGCATCGTATGCCCTCGAGGATGTCGTTTGCAAATATCAGATCAAAACGGAGAAGCTCCTATCGTTAGCGGATATCAGTGTGACAAAGGCAAGGAATACGGATTGCAGGAAGCGACGGAGCCGAAGCGCATTCTGACAACGACGGTCAAAATCAACTCTGCTGACCGCCCGGTCATCG
The DNA here is from genome assembly GCA_023388635.1 of Bacillota bacterium. Classification (GTDB taxonomy): domain Bacteria; phylum Bacillota; class Bacilli; order Desulfuribacillales; family Desulfuribacillaceae; genus JAEWFW01. The sequence goes on along the minus strand of JAEWFW010000045.1, from coordinate 15,795 downwards.
CCGTCAGGAGTACGGCACCGATTGCCAAGAACCGTTTGCGGGATGCTGTCAAACAGATCAACCGGATTACATTGGAGGCACCTATCACGCTCGGTCAGGTCATTTGCCGCAATATCGTAGAGTCCGGTGCCGATATGATCATTGCCGACGGTTTCGCGGCAAATAGTAAGGCGAGTATTGATAATGTGGCGGCAAATGCCAATGGTTCGTTAGCAAGATATAAAACTGACGAAGGAAGCAGCCAATGAAAAAAATACTATCGATTGTTATTTTTTGCTTAATTCCCTTGGGATTTATTTTTATTTCACTATTTATTGGCAGATATCCTGTATCTATATCCGATATTCTGAAAATTTTTGCTATCGTATTTGACTTTGGCGAGTATGAAGTCAGCAGAGAGGCAATGACCGTTGTGACACAGTTGCGCCTTCCGCGGGCAATTGCCGCAGCCTTTGTAGGTGCCGGTTTAGCAATTAGCGGTGCGGCGTTCCAAGGAGTTTTCCGCAATCCGTTAGTCAATCCGGGATTGCTCGGAGTCAGTTCCGGTGCCGGTTTCGGTGCCGCATTGGCAATCTTGTTGTTCGGCGGCTATATGTATACGTACATGTTCGCCTTTGCGTTCGGAATATTAGCGGTCGCGATGAGCTATTGGACAGCGAGAATTTATAAATCGGTACCGACGGTAATGTTGATTCTAGGCGGGACGATTATTTCCTCGATGTTTAGCGCATTGTTGACGATGCTCAAATACATGGCTGATGTCAACAGTGAACTCCCGGCAATTGTGTACTGGCTGATGGGAAGCGTCGCCTCTGTGGCATACAGGGATTTCTGGGCTTTAATTCCGATCGTAGCGGGTATGGCAGTATTGCTGCTGTTTGGCTGGAAAATTAACGTCATTTCCATGGGTGATAAAGAGGCGCGGACGATGGGCATCAATGTCAAAGGCAGCAAACTGCTGATTATCGTTGCAGCGACATTGTCGACAGCCGGTGCCGTTTGTCTGTCGGGCATTGTCGGCTGGGTGGGGCTGGTGATTCCACATATCGGTAGAATGATTGTCGGGAATGACAATCAGCGACTGCTGCCGTTATCCGTATCCATCGGAGCCGCTTTCATGGTGATGATCGATACAATCAGCCGAAGCATGACGGCTTCGGAAATTCCGTTAGGGGTATTGACCGCGTTAATCGGTGCACCGTTTTTTATCTTTCTATTGAAAAAAACAAAAGGCGGGGGGTGGCAGGATGCTGTCAAATGAGTCAATCATTTGCGTCGAGAACGCCGCTTTTGCTTACGGTGAGCGCACAATCTTTGAAAATATCGATTTGCATGTCGGACAGAGCGAAATGTGGTGTTTAATGGGGCACAACGGGTGCGGAAAAAGTACGTTGCTCGATTGCATCCTCGGAATCAACCGTTTGCATAACGGCGAAATCTTGATCGATGGCAAAGCCGTTTCCACATATCGACCGGCGACACTAGCCAAGAAAATCTCATACGTTCCGCAAGTTCATGATCGATATTTTCCTTACAAAGTGTGGCAAGTCGTCCTGATGGGGCGGACTGCCCATATTGGCGGCTTCGGTTCACCCGGTAAAGAGGATCATGAAATCGCCCGGCAGATGATGCAGGAAATCGGCATTTTGCATCTGGCAGACAGACCGTATACGCAAATCAGCGGTGGCGAGATGAAGATGGCGATGTTGGCACGGGCATTAGTACAGGATACCCCGGTGATTATCATGGACGAACCGACGGCGCATCTCGATTCCTATAATGAGCTGCTGTTTTTAGAAACATCCGTCGATTTAGTGAAAAAGCAAGGGAAAACAATTATCATGGCTACTCACGCTCCTAACCATGCGTTTTATTTAGAAAATCAAGGAATTCCCGTTCAGGTAGCGGCGATGAGTGACAATACAATCTTTGCCCGGGGATTGCCGAGTGAAGTGTTTACAGAAGAAAATTTGCGGGCAATTTATCAAATTGAAGGGAAAATTGTACAAGATGCGGTGACGGATACAGATGTCATCCGTCAGATGATCCCGTTGAAAACACTCAAAGAGAATTGAGGTTAGAGTATGTTTGACAAACGAACGAACAAGCAGATCATGTGCTGGAAAGCGATTTTTATAGTAACCTGTGTATTGGCACTGCTGGGTGGATGCGGGGTAAAACCTCTCGATACAGCTAACGTCGATAATGATAGAGTTGTCGTCGATATGGTCGGAAGATCGGTGACGCTGCCTGAGCAGGTAGAGACGGTGGCAGCCATCGACTCATTCACTGGGGAAGTGATGGTGATGATCGGCGCAGGCGACATGATGGTAGCCTGTCCTAACGGTGTGAAACGCAATTCTTTACTGCAGGAGATTTATTCGAAGCTTTCAGAAGTAACTGTCGTTCAGGGGGACGGTTCGATTAACGCAGAATCGTTGATGGCACTGGCTCCTGATGTGATTTTTATCAAAAACAGTTTTTATATTAGTGAATCTGAGACTGCCAAACTAGAAAAATTGGGCATTCCGTATATAGTAATCGGATACAGCTCAATGGATGAGCAACTTACCGCTCTTGAATTGGTTGGAGAAGTGCTCGGCGGCAAACCACAGCAGAAGGCACAGCACATTGCTGACTACTATCGTGAGACAATCGAGTTAGTTAAGCAACGAAGTCAATTGATCCCACAGGACAAGCGGTTGCGTGTCTACCATTCTATCAACGAGGCGATTCGTACAGATGGCGAGAATTCTATAGGAGCTGATTGGACCGGAGCCGTAGGATTTATGAACGTGTCTGTCGGTGAGCCGATGGAAAGTGATGGTGAAAATTACTACGCCAGCATGGAACAGATATTTCTTTGGGATCCGGACAGAATCGTCTGTAACGATCCGATTACAGCAAAGTATCTCAAATCCGATGCAAAATGGCAGGGGCTGCGGGCAGTCTATACCGATCAGGTGTATAATATTCCCGTCGGTGTCACGCGCTGGGGGCATAATGGCGTAGAGACATTTTTCGCGATGTTATGGTCGGGAGTGACGCTATACCCTGAATATTACAGTGACATTGATTTGAAAGCGGAAGTCGTGAATTTCTATCGGGACGTGCTGGAACTGGAAATTGACGATCAAATGTATCAGATGATCGTAGACGGCGAAGGAATTCGTACACCAAAATAAATTGATGAATACACGATAAATCAATGAAAAAATCTAGGTTCTATAAAGGGGGAGGGGACGCATTGAAGTTCCTATTATGTGTTGACGATACAGATGATTTGACAAAAAGTACGAGCACCGGTACAGTCTCAGAGTTGATTAGTGAGCAAGTGATAGCATTAGGCGGCACCCTGGAACATGGGATTAGCAGACACCAATTGCTGTTGCACGAAGATATTGAATACACTTCCCACAACAGCTCGATGTGCTTTGTTGCAGAGATCGACGGTGTCGAGCTTGAGATCATTTGGAAAAAGGCGGTGGAGATTTTACAGTCGGAGATGGCTGCGACATCCGATCCGGGGCTATGCCTGTGTCGGCTGGATCAATTACAGGATGTCGACAGATTGATCAAATTTGGCATCCGAGCACAAAAAGAAGTCCTCAGCAAACAAGAGGCATATACTGTCGCTAAGGAAATCGGCGGAGTGCGGCTTGAAGAATTCGGCGGCACCGGTATCGGTGTCATTGGAGCTTTGGCGGGAGTGGGCTTACGCCTTGCAGGAAACGATGGAACATTTCGCGGGAAAAATGGCGTAGGGGAATATGATGTCACATTGCCGGCGGCAGAAATGTGCCAACGGCTTGGAGCAGAACGGATCATTACTTTAAACGGCGAATATTTACAAGACGATCAGCCGGTCTTCATCAGCAAATTTGCCAAACTCGTCTACCTCAATCACCAAGTCATGGCTGTTGCCAAGAAAAACAGCGATGGAACATATGAAATTTGCAAAAAAAATGACTTGTACAACGGAGACCGTAAAGCAGACAATTGGAATGCCAAATGCGCGGATTTCGAAGTGGACAACGACTATGAAGAATGTTACGACGAAGAGCAACAAACATGTTACAATTGCCTGTATCGCCGCTGGACTGCCACTGGGTTTATCTGTACAATCTGATTTTACGAATGAATATTGTGGCTATAAAGAAATAAGACACTTTACAATTGAGGAGAAAGGGTATATATTATAAAATAATAATTCGTCATAAGCGAGTTGTTGATAGGATTGTATCCGTTACAATTTCATAATGTATGTTGATTGACTGAAAGGGGCAGGGTGTAATTCCCGACCGGCGGTGATGTGTAAACAAGCCCGCGAGCGATTGTCGCGTTGACAATTGTTGATTTGGTGAAAATCCAAAGCCGACAGTAAAGTCTGGATGGAATTGTCAGTCATATCATAAGGTATATTAATTCACTGCATAGGCGATTAATCTCGTGCTATGTTTCTATGAATTTATATTTGTCATATGATATGTTCCAAGACCCCGAATTTCGGGGTCTTTTTTGACATTCGGAAATATAGGGCTTTATTCGAAGAAAAAATTTAATGTTGTATGGGAGGTGAAACAAATGAACGATCAGCAGTATATGGAGCTTGCAATGAAACTGGCGGCATCCGCCGAAGGCAGAACCTCACCGAATCCGTTGGTAGGTGCTGTTATTGTCAAAAATCAACGCATTGTAGGAATGGGAGCTCATTTGCGTGCCGGCAAAGAACATGCAGAAATTCATGCATTAAATATGGCAGGCAGAGATGCCGAAGGAGGCACAATGTATGTGACGTTGGAGCCGTGTAATCATTACGGCAAAACACCTCCCTGCACAGAGGCGGTGATCGGCAGTGGTATTCGGCGAGTGTATATTGCGGCGGTTGATCCAAATCCGCAAATCAGCGGTAAAGGAGTGAAGGCGTTAGAAGATGCGGGAATCGAGGTTCAGATAGGTCTGTTGCAAGCAGCGGCAACGCGTTTGAACGAAGTGTACAACAAATACGTCCGTACTAAAATACCGTTTGTCATTTTAAAAACGGCAATGACGTTAGATGGAAAAATTGCTTCCTCTGTAGGTGACAGTCAATGGATTACGAACGAACTGTCACGCAGACATGTTCATCAAATGCGCAATCAAGTTGACGGCATCATGGTAGGAATCGGTACCGTCATCGCTGATAATCCGCTTTTGACGACTCGCTTGCCGGAAGGTGGGCGCAATCCGGTACGTATCATTATTGACAGTCGGTTGTCGATTATGGAAACGGCAAATGTTTTAAATGTGCAAGAAGCACCGACGATTATCATATGTACACACGATCGAGATGTTGAGAAAGAACAATCTCTGAAAGAGATGGGTGTACAGGTGTTTGTCAGTAAAAGCACTGATGGGAGAGTCGATATGAAAGATTGCTTACGATGGCTGGGGGAAATTGGCATAACCAGTGTCATGGTAGAGGGGGGAAGCGACCTTCAAGGGAGTTTTCTGGTAGATAATCTATTCGATAAAGTCGTTACGTTTATTGCACCTAAGATTCTCGGTGGCGCCAAAGCAGTGCCGGCATTTGGCGGAACTGGTTATCAGTATGTCGCTCAAGCCGCGGAATTGATCGATTTGGATATAGAGTTACTGGAAGGCGATATCTGCGTAACCGGATACCCAAAAGAAAGAGCTAAATAATGAACAGTAACGAACGGTTAGTGAATGATAAGTGGATGATGATTAGTGAATGGTTGGAGAACAGTCAAGGATGAGGAGGGGAATTTATGTTTACCGGCATTGTAGAGGAAGTAGGCACGATTCAATCTATACAGCAAGCAAATCGATTTGGCAAGCGTTTGTCAATTCAAGCGCGCCATGTTCTGCAAGATGTCAAAATTGGCGATAGCATTGCAGTGAACGGAATTTGCCTGACGGTTACTGAATATAGGAGCACGTATTTTACCGTTGATGTGATGCCTGAGACGCTTACCCAGACTAGCCTAAAGCATATATCGGTAGGGAGCAAAGTCAATTTGGAACGTGCGATGCAAGCAGGAGGGCGTTTTGGCGGGCATATCGTCAGCGGGCATATTGATGGAACTGCTGTGATTGTGGAGAAGAAAGTACATGCGAATGCCGTTATTTATACCTTTCAATCTGATCCTGCCTTGACACGTTATATGATACTCCGCGGCTCTGTGACGATTGATGGTATTAGTTTGACTCTAATCAACGTAGAGGAAAACTTCTTCTCGGTATCGCTCATACCACATACGACAGCGATTACGATTTTAGGCGATAAGACAGTCGGTGATCTCGTCAATATCGAATGCGATTTATTCGCAAAATATGTGGAGAAAGTGTTATCTACAGGCAATGAAAATCCAGATCTACAGGAGAAAAAAGCGGCGAATCATCGCACGTTAAATATGGAATATTTACATTCTACAGGAATGATATAAATTTTGGGGGGAATTGATCATGTTTGATAGTATTGAAGAAGCGTTGGCAGACTTGCAAGCGGGGAAAATCATCGTTGTCGTCGATGATGAGGATCGTGAAAATGAGGGCGATTTTGTTTGTTTGGCAGAAAAAGCAACACCTGAGAATATCAATTTTATGATTAATTACGGAAGAGGTCTCGTCTGTGTTCCCGTCGATAAAACGTTGGCAGATCAATTGAATTTGCATCCGATGGTGACAAATAATACAGATGTACACTGCACTGCGTTCACTGTATCGGTTGATGGTCCGCGTTCTACTACGGGAATTTCCGCTTACGAACGATCGGAAACGATTGCCGATATGCTGCAATCTAACGCCAAACCAGACGAATTTAGACGCCCTGGTCATATTTTTCCGCTGATAGCGAAATCAGGAGGAGTCTTGGTGCGTGCCGGTCATACGGAAGCTGCTGTGGATCTTGCCGAAATGTGTGGAAGTTATCCGGCGGGTGTAATATGTGAAGTGATTAACGACCAAGGGAAAATGGCACGTGTACCGGAGCTTTTAGAATTAGTTAAGCAGCATAATATGAAAATAATTACAATTAAAGATTTAATTGCGTATCGCTCAGCCCATGAGAAGCATGTAGAAGCAGTGGCGGAGGCAACTCTGCCGACAGAGATCGGCGAATTTCGCCTTATTGTATACAATGACCGTTTTGATAACAAAGAACATGTGGCATTAGTCAAAGGTGATGTGGATAGTGGAAAACCAATACTTGTCCGCGTACATTCGGAATGCCTTACAGGTGATATATTTGGATCACTGCGCTGCGATTGTGGCTCTCAATTGCATGCAGCAATGAGAAAAATCGAGGATGAAGGTTGCGGAGTATTGCTCTATATGCGTCAGGAGGGAAGAGGAATCGGGCTGACAAATAAAATTAAGGCTTATACGCTGCAAGATCAGGGATATGATACGGTGGAGGCAAACATTGAACTCGGATTTCCGGCAGATATGCGGGACTATGGTATTGGTGCACAGATTCTCAAAGATTTAGGTGTAAAAGAGATTCGTTTGATGACGAATAATCCTAAAAAGATAAAAGGATTGGAAGGACACGGATTGCGCATTGACGAGCGTGTACCCTTAGAAGTCGGCAGTTGCACGTGCAATAACGGATATTTGAGAACGAAAAAGGAAAAAATGGGGCACATGCTTCATATGTAGCTTATGGATCATTTTGTAGACTATTATTATAGGGAAGGAATGGGAATATGAAAATATTTGAAGGAAATGTAATTGGTCAAGGGCTAAAGGTGGGCATTGTTGTCGGGAGGTTTAATGAATTTATATCGTCTAAATTGCTGTCCGGTGCACTTGATGGGTTAAAACGTCATGGAGTTGATGAACAAAATATATCTGTCGCATGGGTGCCCGGAGCATATGAAATACCGCTGATTGCACAGAAAATGGCAGAGAGCGGAGAGTATGATGCTGTCATTACGTTGGGAGCAGTCATTCGAGGTGCGACACCGCATTTCGACTATGTATGCAGCGAGGTCGCGAAAGGAGTAGCGGCAATCAATCTCAAAAGCAGTTTGCCTGTAATTTTTGGTGTATTAACTGTCGATTCGATTGAGCAAGCCATCGAAAGGGCAGGTACGAAAGCCGGTAATAAGGGATATGAAGCTGCTGTTGTGGCGATTGAAATGGCTAACCTGACGAAACAATTTTCATAATATATGTTGGCTGAACGAATTATTATTTCAGATTTACCCGATGATTCTTCATCAATAAAGTGAAATATGTAAATTTTGGAATCTCAACAATATTGTAACATAATATACGGTCTGTTACTACCAATTAAGGAACTGTTGCTCACTTTTATGCAACAGTTCCTTTAATATTTTCAGAGAGATTATTGCGATCGTTCTGCATAATACTTCCGGTTGAGAAAAACCGAATAGTCTAGTGGATTTCCGAGAATCGTTGTTAGTGCTTCGTCGGTAGCGTTGCGGTAGGCGATGATGTTGGGGCGGCTGTTTGCTTCGATCACCCATAGGTTGCCTTGGTTGTCGATTGCCACGTCGAGACCGATTTCACCTAGGGAGCCAAGGGATGTTTCCAGCGCGTAGGCAACTGCTAATGAGAAATCGTTCAGTGTACTCCATGTCAAATGCGGATAAGGTAATGGATCACCTGGGACAGTCATGATGTCGCGTGCACCTGCGGAGAAATTGGTGACGACGGCATCAGGACTGGCAATGCGGAAATTCAGCGCAGATAATTCCCAGATACCGTGAATGTTCTTTTGGATCAGTATACGCATATCAAACGGGCAGCCATCGATTTGGGCGAGGGAAATTCCTTGTTGGATGATACAACTTTTTCTCATCGTTTTGTTCAGGAAGCGATACATATCGTCGAGACCAGAAAAGACCTGATGGCGTACCATACTTCCGCCGCTGCTACATATATATTGGCTATGGGCTTGTTTTTCGATTCGAAAAACATTGTGCCCGCAACTGCCAATGTTGTTTTTTACGAAGCAATATTGATATTTTTCCGAATATTCTTTTAAAGTCGGCAGTGATAGAAGGGTTGTTTCCGGCAAATGGGTATGAAATTTTTCAAAATGCTGTAATGCTAAATGGGTTTCCCATTTTCCAAACATGCGCTTTGCATTGATCCAATGAATGTCGGTGACATTTCCTTTGTGCTGATAATTGTTTATGCGAACTTTGTCACCGCGATAGTAAAAGACTTGCGGAACAGGGAGTTTTCTGTGTTCCCATTTATGCGTATGAGGGTTCATACAATAGGAATTGACTTGTTTATTTCGCCAATCGACATGATCGAGACAGAAGCAAGAGAAAAGTATCCCTTTTTCCAAGGCGAGGTAAGCGCGTTTTCTTATAGAAGCAACTTTAGTGAAACGATTCCAGGTTTTCTTTGAGACGTTATAACCGAGAGTTGAACCGAGAATCAATAGGTTATTTGTATGGTGGACAACATTTAATCGGTATCCCATGATATATGGGAATGAAGCCGCCGCTGATTTATTTATATAAAGGATGTCGGGGGCGCTATTCAGGTTTTGCAAATCGATTTTGACATCGGTGCGCACCATACCGATTTGTAACGTGATGATTTGCCCACAAGTAAAGCGTAAAAATTGCATTTGTCCTGAATTGAGAAATAGCTTTTTTTGTCTTGATTTCTGATGGATCATACTCAAGGAAAAGCGATTGGGGATCTTTGTTTCGCTTGTATCTAAGGGTTTGTCCATATCCATATATATCTACCTTCTTTATCAGAATGATATGTACTTTACATTATGTAAAATTGGCGTTTTACGTGTGTTCATTGGGAATAAATCAGCAAATGACAAGGTTTCCGTTAGGGAGTCCCATCCATATAATGAATAGAGTGCTGAACGTAGAAAGTGAGGGAACGAGAAGATGGGGAGTAGGAATAAGCAAGAAAGTGTTCCTAGTTTTAGCTTGCATGAGCAAAATAGAGTATTAAAAAGTGAAATATTGAGAGTCATCAGTCAATGTATCGACGAAGGTAAGTTTATACTAGGGGATCATGTAAAAACGCTGGAACAGCAGATAGCACAGATGTGCGGCGTACCGTATGCAGTCGGTGTGGCAAACGGCAGCGACGCACTCTATCTTTCATTGCTGGCGTGCGGTGTCGGTCCTGGGGATGAAGTGATTACAACGCCCTTCACTTTTTTTGCGACGGCAGGCTCAATCAGTAGAGTAGGTGCAAAGCCGGTGTTTGTCGATATTGATGAGCAGACATGGAATATCGATGCTTCATCGATAGAAGAGAAAATTACTCAGAAGACAAAAGCGATTATACCTGTTCATTTATACGGATGTCCGGCGCAGATGGATGCGATCACTGAAATCGCCAAGCGAAGAAATATTAAAGTCATCGAAGATGCCGCACAAGCATTAGGAGCAAAATTTCAAGATAAACACATCGGAGGTTTGGGCGATCTGTGTTGCTTGAGTTTTTTCCCGACGAAAAATTTGGGTGCTTTCGGTGATGGTGGCATGATCCTGACGAGTGATCCGGAACTGTACGAGAAAATTAAACTGCTCAGAGTACACGGTGCAGGGCAAAAATATCACCACACAATATTGGGATGCAACAGCAGACTTGACGAATTGCAGGCTGCTATTTTAGCTGTGAAGCAGCAGTATTTGCAACAATGGACAGAGCGGCGCAGAACCGTGGCAGCCCGGTATGGTCAGCTATTGGATGATCTAAAGAGCATCAATGCGGCAGGTATCAAATTACCGATCGAACCTCATAATACGTATCACGTTTATCACCAATATACGATACAAACACCTAGACGTGATCAATTACAACTATATCTCCAGGAACATGGTATCGGATCAACCGTATATTACCCCATTCCCATGCATTTACAAAAGGTTTATGCGTCACTTGGATATCATCCCGGAGATTTTCCGGTGGCAGAGCGTGCTTGCAAAGAAGTGCTGTCATTGCCAATGTTCCCTGAATTGACAGATCGACAAGTCACGCATGTCGTCCGCACCGTAGGTAAATTTTTGACTGAGGTGAGCTGAGTATGAAACACATACTGAAAGAAAAGATCCGCAACAGGGAAGCCGTCATATGCGTCATCGGCATTGGCTATGTGGGATTGCCGATTGCTATGGAACTTGCAAAGAACGGCTTTCGTGTTGTAGGAATTGATCGTAATGCTGCTCGGGTAGAGCAGTTTAACAAAGGCGAAAATTATATAGTTAATGAAGAAGACAGAGAATTCAAAAAGCTCGTATATCTTGGTAAGCTCTCAGCAACGGAGGATTTTTCACATATTCAGAGTGCCGATGTTATCGTCATATGTGTTCCCACATCATTGACAAAAAATCTCATGCCGGATCTGCAACATGTGGAAAGTGCTGTCAGAGAAACGGCGAAACATATGAAACGCGGACAGTTGATCTGCATTGAGTCGACCATATATCCCGGAACAACGGAGGAGGTCGCCTTGCCGATCTTAGAGAGAATCAATTTCAAAGTGGAAGAAGATTTCTATCTGTGCCATTCACCAGAAAGAATTGACCCGGGCAACCAACAGTTTACGACGGAGCAAATCAATAAAATCGTCGGCGGTATTGGTCCGGATTCCTTGGAAGTCGGGAACTTCTTTTATCAACAGATCATCGCCAATATCGTCTCCGTCTCCAGTGTGCGCGTTGCTGAGATGGCTAAAATTTATGAAAATACATTTCGTGCCGTCAATATAGCCCTTGCCAATGAATTTACGCTGCTATGTGACAAGATGGGGATTCGCGTGTGGGATGTGCTCGATGCCGCATTTACGAAGCCCTTTGGTATTATGCCGTTTTATCCGGGTCCTGGGGTGGGGGGACACTGCATTCCCGTCGATCCTCACTATTTGGAGTGGAAGGCAAGGGAGTACAATTTTATTACAAAGTTGATCGGCATTGCCGGAGAAATCAACCGCAGCATGCCGCATTTTGTCAGAAATATTGTCCATCGTACGTTAAATGATCTGGGAATTGCACCGTCTAAAGCTAGGGTCTTGATCATCGGAATGGCATACAAGAAAGATGTCAATGATCACCGGGAATCGCCCTCGGTAGATTTGGCAGAACTTTTACTGAAAGACGACGTACAACTCATATACCACGATCCGTATATAGAGCGAATAGAAATCGCTACCCACTCGCTGGTCTCTGTGCCACTCACGGAGCGGAATGTAGAGGATGCCGATGTCGTTCTGATTGCCACAGATCATTCTACGATTGACTACGATTGGCTGGTGCAGCATGCGCGGAAGATTATCGATACACGAAACGCTACGCGAGATGTAGCAGAAAAAAACGGGAAAGTAGTTCTGATTTAGAAAATATTGATTATATGTAACAGTAGCTAAGGTATTTACCAGCGTCCAAGGGCTCGGTAAATACCAAGTTTTGTTTACAAAAAGATGGATTTGGATTTTAAAAAGGAGTGTGCGAGTTCATGGTCACAATCAGTTTGTGCATGATCGTCAAAAATGAAGAGGAGATTTTGGCAAGATGCCTCGAAAGCGCAAAGGATCTTGTCGATGAAATCAATATTGTCGATACGGGTTCGACAGACCGCACGAAGGAAATTGCGAGCAAATACACGGATCGGATCTTCGATTTTCCATGGATCGATAATTTTGCCGCTGCGCGCAACGAATCGTTTAAATATGCGACAAAAGACTATATTTTATATCTCGATGCCGACGACGTCATTTTAGAAAAGGATCGAGAGAAATTCAAACAATTAAAAGAGACGTTAGATCCATCGGTAGATTCGGTGTCAATGTACTACGATGCGGGAACCGACCAGTATGGCAATGTCACGCTGAGATATCGCAGAAACCGTCTCGTTAAGCGCGAGAAGAACTTCACTTGGCAAGGAGATTGCCATCAATATTTAAATGTACACGGAAAGATTATCAACTCCGATGTGGCAGTGACTCACAAAAAGATCAAGCATGCGGTTGGCAGAACGATATCGATTTACGAGAAAAAAGTCGAACGCAGAGATACATTCTCTGCCAGAGATTATTTTTATTATGGCAACGAATTGCGGGAAAACGGACGTTACACAGATGCCATTGAGGCGTATGAGAAGAACATTCAGATGAAAGAAGGTTGGGTGGAAGATAAGATTTTCGCGTGTATTTTCCAAGGGGATTGTCACGCATGCTTAAATGACCTGCAAAAAGAACGGGAATCCCTAATGCGCACATTCCAATTTGCCCCGCCGAGAGCGGAAGCGTGCTCGAGGATTGGATATAATTTTCATAAACAACAAAACTATTCCAATGCGATATTCTGGTATGAACTAGCTACCCAACGTGTACCGGATGAGGATAGATGGAGCTTCACCTATCCGGCATACCACACGTGGTATCCGCATTTGCAGTTGTGTGTCTGTTATTACAAAATCGGCGATTATAAGAAGTCCTATGAACATAACGAGCTGGCATTGCAATACCAGCCGGAAGACGAGAAAATACGCAATAACAAAAAACTTCTTGAGGCGTTGCTTCGTGAGCCCAATGTGTAAAATTGCCGTCATAGGTGCGGGGCAATGGGGAAAGAACTACGTAAAAAATTTATACGATATGGGCATACTGGCGGCGATTGTCGATCCGTCGGAAGCCGTCAGACACAATTTTTCTGTGCTCTATCCGGAAATAAACATCACGGGCGACTATCTGAGTGTTCTTAATGATCCGCAGATCACGCATGTTGTCATAGCCACGCCGGCACCTACGCACTATACATTGGCAAAGGAATTCCTGCTCGCCGGCAAAGATGTATTACTCGAGAAACCTATGACATTAAAGACGGCACACGCCGTAGAATTGCATCAATTGGCAGCGCGTTGCGAACGAATCCTGATGGTTGGTCATGTGCTGCTGTATAAACCGGCGATCCAGAAAATCATCCAGTATGTGAAACAACGGAAAATCGGAGCCGTTCAATCGATTACCATGCAACGGATAAAAATGGGGAAACTTCGCAACCAAGAAAATGTCCTGTGGAGCTTTGCACCACATGACATCGCTGTTTTATTGGCTCTGGTCGATTCACAGGTGAAACACATCCATGCCCATGGTCATGCGATGGTTCAGCCGAATATTGAAGACGATGTATACTTGCATATCGAATTCGTCAACGGAGTACAGGCACATTTGCATGTGTCATGGTTATCGCCGGAGGACCATAGGGGGCTGATGATCGTAGGGGACAAAGGGATGCTTGTCTATAATGAAAATGAGAATTCCTTAAAAGTATACAACAAAAGCGTCGACTCTGATTTGAACATACAAGATAATGGCATCGAACAGATGCAATTTGCCGAATGCAATATTTTAAAAAAACAAATCATGCATTTCATACAATGTACGGAAAACCGCAGCACACCGGTCACAGACAGCCAATCAGGCGTCGCCGTCACGAAGTTGCTCGTCGACGCTTCTTCATGCTTACAAAAAGAGCATGCGCCAAAAGACTTTTTTGCACATCCGTCTGCCTATGTCGATGATCCGATACAGATTGGCGCAGGCACGCAAATATGGCATAACAGCCATATCATGGCAGGCGCGGTCATCGGGGAACAATGCAAAATCGGTCAAAATGTATTCATTGCGGGCGGAGCGAAGATTGGCGATAATGTGAAAATACAGAACAATGTCAGTGTGTACCAAGGTGTCATATTGGAAAATGACGTTTTTTGCGGACCGAGTATGGTGTTCACCAATGTACGGACACCGCGTAGCGGGTATCCACGCAATACGGAGGAAGATTATCTGACGACACTGGTCAAACAGGGGGCATCCATCGGTGCCAATGCCACAATCCGCTGCGGTGTCGTCATCGGAAAGCACGCACTGATCGGCGCCGGTGCCGTCATCACCAAAGATGTACCCGACCATGCAGTCGTATACGGCAATCCCGCCCAAGTTCACGGCTGGATATGCAAATGCGGAGAAGTCATTTCCAAAATTAAAGATCATACGGTGAAGTGTGATGCTTGTGGGACGGATTTTGGGGATATTTAGATAGGTATCAAAATGTATAAGATCAATGTAAAATCAGGCGTAGCAACGATGGCATTCAAATCAAACAGCATGGCAAACTTTGAATATCATAATTGTGAAGTATATGTTACAGCATGACACATACTTTGTTTCTAAATTATGATGATGGGAGTGAGAGGAGATTGTCTTTTAATCAGTTGATCGTTAACGGAAGTTTTGAAAGCGGTTCGTTGCCACCTTGGATTGGAGATAATGCTATTGTTACCAGTCAATACAGCCATTCAGGATTTTATTCAGCGCAATTGGCAGGCGGAACTATTAATTCATTTATTGTACAATATGTCCCAGTAACAGCAGGAGACAGAATGAAATTTATGGTTTCGTTGTCAACCGTAGGAACAGCGATCAGTCCGCCTGTATCTATATCCATTGGAAGCTATGATGCGGCATTAAATTTTCTGGGGAATATTCTTATTATCAATATTCCAAGAGATAGATTGCCAAGTATCAATGAAAACGTTTGGACGGAGATATATAGCGTGACGGATTCTGTGCCTGCGGGAGCAACACAAGTATTAGTGGTAATTAATAAATTATCAGAACCAGGTAGCGCGGATCTTTTAGTTGATGATGTGTCCTTAGTAATAGATGACGGTGGAACAGGACCAGTGGGTCCAACAGGACCGATTGGTCCAACAGGAGCAACGGGTCCAGCAGGAGCCACAGGAGCAACGGGTCCAGCAGGAGCCACAGGAGCA
>JAEWFW010000041.1 GCA_023388635.1 Bacillota bacterium | reverse complement strand
GAGGGCTATTTTTTTATTTTAAATAGAATCTAACAATCTTTTACCTATTTTTCTAAGAAATTCAACGTATAATTATTCACTGAAAAACCCCCGTTCTCGAGAAACAGGGGTTTTTCAGTGCCCTTATACAATAAGGGTTTTTTGCGTTTTTTAGGGATTTTTAAGCAGATTTTTTGAACATTTTGCATCTATTTCTTTGGAACATAAAAAAGCAACAGGGAATTACCCCTGAATTGCTTCCAAGAGCTTCTTCGTGCCCACTATATTGATCGCTCGCCGTAAATTGTACGCAAGAAAACTAAGCCCCAGCTCCGCTGTGGTTTTTTCGATCCCCTTGCATAACAGATAGTGTGCTCCGTGGTACCGTTTGACCGTACCAAAAGGGTGCTCCGACAAGCATCCCTTAGCCTTTTCCCCCTTATTTAACTCGTTCCTACTATTTTTCTGTTCTCTATCTAGAGATTTCCAATATTAATAAAACAATTGTATTGAATTGCCATACATGAGAATATATAATCAATATAAAATATGACTGCAGTCATATAATGTCGTGCTATTTGTTTATATATACTTTGCAGCTTATAGCACAGATTGGTATCGCCGAGCTGAAAAGGCAAAATAATGGGAGGGTGTGTATGAAGAGAGGTAGAGGCGGTTGGAAAAAAGTAAAAAAAGTCATAGCATTGCTGATGGTATGCTGTATGGTTTTAACCACATTACCTATGGAGGCTCTTGCGGCAGAGTTACGGGCAGGGCTGGAGGACGAGGCGCTCCTTAGGGAAACGCTACAGCAAGCTGTCGATGAGGCTGAGTACCCTAATGGAGTTTTTGAGTTTCTTACTACAAAGATGAGCACATCCGAGGATTTATCATTTGTGGAATTTGCCATTGTACGCAAGGGAGGCACGCTTGGCGAGGCCAGTGTCACCTTCAAAGCAGTGGATATTTCCGCAAAATACGGTTTGGACTATTCCATCAGCGTACCTTTGGGGCGTAAGCAGCAAGAGTTGCCGGAAAATCCTGAAGCGAAACCGCTGATTGAAAGCTTCCCGCAAGTAGATGACACAGTTATATCGTCTGTATATGGTACAATTTCGATAGATGAAGAAGTCAATATTGCGGATGACACTGTTATATCATCGGTATATGATGCAAGATCGGACTATTTAGAGCTCGCTGCTCCGGTGCAGGAAGAGAAGAGCGGGCTGCGTGCGGCGCGGGATGCTTTTACAGGAACTACATCCCAACGTACCAATAACTGGCGTGAGCCGAATGAGGAGGAACAGGCAGCTGCTCTTGCCGCACAGCGGGAGTTATATGAGGAGCTTCCTGGGGTAACTTACCGATTCGAATTTGCTGAAGGAGAATACATGAAAAAGCTGCGTTTCCATACTATTGATGATGACATATCCGAGGATGAGGAGCAGGTACTATTGTTGCTATTGGATATGGCAGGAGGGACGCTTGGCGAAAATACAGCAGGCTACATGAATATCGTAGATAATGATGTTAAAGAACCAGTTATCTTTGAGTTGGAAAAGAAACAAATATCTGTGCAGCGACCAGCAGACAGTGTAGATGTAGCGGTACGACGTACTTCTGGGATTAATCGCTACGGCAGTGTAACGCTTGGTACAGTAGCACTATCGGCAGAGGCAGATATTGACTATCAGCCGGTATTAGAAGAGCTTATGTTTGTACCAGGGCAAGAAACGAAAACAGTCAGTATTCCTCTGATGGCAGAGGAGACAGGAGATGAAAGACAGTTTTTGGTCAGATTGGACTCCGAAAATGCTGATAGTATAGCTGGTGGCAATACACAGACGGTAATCGCCATTGAAGCATCCCAGTCACCTATGATGTCACGATTGAGTGAACCTTTCATGCTGGCAGAATCGGATCTTTTGGAAGCTAGCTCCGAACGGGATGTTATTACGAAGAATGGGAATACCTATATTGTAAAGACACTGAAACCTGAGGATCTAGAGCCATCAGAGCACGTGACTATCGGCTCGGATGGTCTGGCTTCAGTAAGTGTAAATGCTTGGGATTTCCGCGCAATGAAGCATAGTGACAATTATACTAACTATATGAGCTTTCCTGCGGATCTTTCTACTGCAGATTATGTCAGTGTCAAGTGGAAGCTAGAGTCTTGGGAAAGAAGCTATAATTATTTTGCAAGATATAGAGCAAATGCCGTCCTGGGCGCTGGAGATTATCATGTAGATAATATAGAAAGCGGAGATCGCCATGATTTTTGGTTTAGGCAATACCCTGGCTATGACATTTTGCAGACATCAGAGCGTTCGCTTGGCGAAGCGGCAATGCAACCGATACATTTATCAGATCGAACAAAAAATAAACTCTACCTCGCAGTTGAACCTAAATACATCTTCAGCGATATAAATGCAACCCTCAGTGTTGAATGGGTGAAGCTCTATGAAAGGGCATATACTATCGTGCTCAAGAATATGGAGGAGGCAGAGGATCCAGACAGTGGCGTTGTCCCCCGCACCTGGACGGCCAAGAACCAATCAAAAGCCGGTAGCTACATCTACATCGGCAGTCTGACCTTTGGTGATGCGGTTGGAGAATCTAGGCGCGCTTACAGTGCGAAGGATACGGTATATTTCGCGCCAAAGTTTGCTGATGGTCTTAGTCAGGACGTCATGCAGAAGGTGTATCTATGGGGCTATAAAATTGAGCGCAAGGGTACGGGTGGCTTTTATAAAATCGAAGGTGAAAGCCTTAATATGAATGACCTTCGAACAAATAAATTGAAGGATGTTGATGGGAAAACAGTTCTTTTCAGTGAGGTGCTGATGAGTGGTGATCAGATTGGAATTGTACCTATTTACAAGGCGAAAAATGCCTATGTCAAACTTGAATATGACACCAATAAAGGAGAGACAATAGGCAACACCTTCCCAGGCAATACTGTAATGCATATTGGGATGTTAGATAGCTTAGATTTTCGCGTGGTTGGAAAGGGTAGCAATGCGGTCGCTGGGGTGTCGGCTTTACATAGCTATGGGACATTGAACTACACTAATATAGTACCTGTAGAAAGAATTAATCCGAGATCCTTGTTCCAGGGATGGCTGCCAACAAACGCACACGAGCGCCGGATGCAAAATTTTGACAATAATAGTGAGATTAATTTAGCGCTTAATAATTTATCCGATCCATATGTAAGCTTTTATGCCGAACAGGCAAATCATATTGGTGTGAATCCCGCTGTGCCAGGCGAGCTGATGTTCACACCGCAAAAAACCTTAACAACGATTACAATGCTATTTGATGATAAGAGACTGACGGCAAAGGTATACCCAAACAGTCCTGCACAGGATATGGGCACGGTTGCCTATATACCTAAAGAGGGAGATATTGTCCCTGGGGATAAGGACAGACCGATTATACTTTCACCAGTATATACAAATCAAGTATATTCCTTTACAGGGATACCTGCTGATGGATATCGCATTGTTTGGCAAGATTATTCCGGCGATTTAGATGGGAACGGTGACCTGTCACGTGAGGAAAAAAATAATCTTCGTGCTTACGAACATAGCTTTAGCAGAGTACCAGTGGTCGGAAATTCCTTCAACTATATTTCGAAGTATGACCATCCGCTGATTTATTATTTCTTTGAGCGAAAGTCTGAATCTGCGCTACCAGTCGAGGTTCATGGCACAGTTACGTTGCGTACGCGGGATATAATAAGCCCGGAAAATTATAAAGAGGTAAATCTTTCAAATGCGTCGGTAAATGTAAATGGACATACGACTGTGACAGATAAGGATGGATATTTCTCTATTAAACATACTGATTTTGAGATTGGGAAACATTACAATATTTTAATAACCTATAATGGCGTAAGCTATAGCGGATATATTAAATCCTATGATGACACTTACTTTGTTATTGATGAATATGGCAACTTTACTCCTTATGATTTCAAAGTTAATGGCAAGAGCGATACGTCGAGGATTGATAATTCTAAAACAGATTATCAGTTCACATTTATGGTGAATGCCAACACCCAGGGGTTATCGCCTGCTAAAGCTTGGATACGTATATACTCCAAGGAAGGAATCTTACGTGGTATGCCCTTTGAGGTAAGACCGGCTAATGGTATATTCTCCTTCACCTTTAACCCTGATGAAAACGGAGTTTTGCCGGGAGACAGGATGACGATGCAGATTGAGGATCAGTATGGGAATCGCTATATGGAGCATAAGGTTGGCTTCGATTTTAAGAGAAAGCTGGATACATTTTCGTTGCTTAATTCCTTCAAGACGCCTGCGAAACCTGTAATCGATTTTGTCGGAACGGTGGATGCGGCCTTTGATTTGGGATTAGCAGGAAAACTATCGGATTATAGTAAGGAAACTAAGGAAGGATTTTTAATTGCCTTTGGTTTTACTAAAGAGTGGCAAGACAGCTTAGAAGATGAAGGTAAAGTGAAAGACGAAGACGGTACAGCAGCAGATGAGATTAAGGAATCTGCGAAGGACGGCGATAAGGATAAAACAGATGAAACCAGTAAAAAGGCAGTAGATAAGGACGGACCCAATAAGAAAGCTACAAAGATTACGAGTGATTGGGAGGTCGGAATATCAACAGCACTATACCTGCGCATGAAGTTTCATGAAGGCGATTATTATTTTGAAGAGATGTTCATGACGGCAACGCTGGATGGTACATATAAGAAGACGGCGGAACGTCCTACTCCTATTGGCATTACTCTGTTTATAGAACTGGAGCTCAAGGGTGAGATTACAGCAACTATGGTAATTGAGCAGTATCAGGGTAAAAAGAGATTTTTCAACGGAGAAGGGGAAATCGATTTTAGCAAAGCGGACGACGATGATCTTGAACGTGATTTTACGATTTATGGCTCGCTATTTGTTAAACCGACGATTGAAATATCGGCAGGAGCTAAGGTGGGTGGTGGGGCATCCGTAACTGTTTCCGGGAAGGCGGCTTTTGATTTCCGCTTCTATACATCGGGGAAGGGTACGGGAGATGTTAAATTGACTGCTAAGCTTACTCTCCAGATATTATTTTATGAGTATACATGGGAAATAGCTCAAAAATCCTATAGCTTGTTCGGATATGGGCGGTCGAGTATCTCTGATATGCTAGGAGATTCAGAGTTTCTATATCAGGATGCACAAGCTTACAATATATCATCACGTGATTATCTGCGTGAGCGTGGTCTATGGCAGCCAAATGACGGCGCATTACTCAGGGGTGGATTGACTACACCGCCGTTTAATGAGCAAATTTTAAGTCAAGGAGCGTATCCTTATCCATACACGCTGTTAGCGACTATTGGAGATGATAGCCAATTACTTGTGTTCCTTGATGACAGTGGTATTGAAGAATATAGCAACAGCATTCAGCTATACTATTCAATCTATGATAGCAGTCGCTGGACTGCTCCCCAGAAGGTGGATGACGACGATACAACCGATGGTTTGCCTTGGTTATGTGATCTAGGCGATAAGGTAGTGTTGACTTGGTCAAGTGCTGATTCTCAGATAGAAGCAGGCGATAGTGTGCTTGATACTCTCAACAATCAAGATATTAAGACTCGATTCTTTAATAAAGCTACAAAGGAATTTGGCGAAGTTCAGAATGTAACCCATAAGACGGTCGGTGATACTGATGCGGCACCTGATTACTATGCTGATACAGAGCCTTATGTAGTGTATACACAGGATGCTGCAGGAAAAGATCGACTGATGATCGTTTATAAGAAAACTGAATATAAAGCCATTGATGACAGCGAGGTTTTGGGCGATATACTGAATCCTTATTATTCGACATTAGCCTATCGCTTCTATGATTTTGAAAACGAATGCTGGGACGAAGTCACTCCGACGACAGGTCTCTATGATCAAGGGTTTATTGATGTATCGACCTATGTAAAGGCGGACGGAGACTTTATCGATTCTGCTACAGGAATATGGATGAGGGAACCTGTCACTAGTGAAGTAGCTCTTACTCCGCTTCCTTATTCAGACCCATACATTACCGACTACAATGCTGTCGGGTATGAAAACTTTGCGGCGATGGCGTATGCAATTGATATGGATGGGCAAACAAATACGACAGCAGATCAGGAGCTGTTTATCCAGCTTTACGATTTTGACGAGCAGATTTTTTATCCGGCCATACGTATTACTGACAACGATAGTAGACTGTATAATCTAGTATTTGCTGAGTTTAACGATACCTTATACCTATTCTTTGGAGAAAACGGAGAGATACAGTCCTTCGATGTGGGTTATCTGATACGAGAGGCGCTATTGGAGTTTACTGTTGCAGAAGATGGGAAAGGGTCTGTTCCTGTTATGGTTTGGAATAAGGCCAACGGCGCCTATCGTGGACCAGAGCTAGCTGTGCGACCAGAAAATGGTGCAAACGAATTTATGGTCAAGGCAGATGCTGACAATCTCTATGTTCTTTGGGGAGAAACTGATGTTGTAACTGTTGAGGGGATCGATCCGAATTCTGATGAAGCAGCCCTAGCTGAAAATCAAATTAAGGAAAAACATATATATGCGGCACGGCTGACTTTAGCAGATGAAGCAACAGAGACGTTTTACGAAGAGGACGGCACTACTCCACTTGTATACCCTGATAAAGACGAAAGTGGCAACACGATTGATTATAATAAAGTCAAGGATATTAACGGCACAAGCGGTTATGTAGAAGCCGGCGATGTAATCGAAAAGACATACCGCCCTGCTGACTGGAGCAATCCGATTCAGGTTACAGAGAGCACAGGGGCCAACTATAACGACATTGATTTCGAAATTCTGCCAAATGGCAGTCTAAGAGCAGTCTATGTTAAAGGACCGTCCACATATAAGGAAGTAGCAGATCCGGACAGTGGCTTGTTAGGACAGATTGTAATGGAAGATATTGATGCGCGGGTACTTATGACTGCTGATTACGATGTGAATAGAATGCGCGCCGGTCTGAAGATGTCTCCTATAGAAATGCCGCAGCCAAACGGTATAGTTCCTGTAAAAGTTTCTGTAGAGAATCTAGCGTTGAGCGCACTGAATCCATTATCGATGCAAATTTATCAAGTGACAGATAACGGTGAAGATAGCATTGCCGGATTCCAGCTAAGTCTTGTGGGAGGTGAACATAGTAGCTTCACATACCTTTGGGAAGCTCCGGACAATCTGACAGGAATTCGTCTGCGAGCAGAGCTTTTATATGAAGATACGGTTCTTGCCACAGCAGAGCAGGAGGTTCCTGTGGGTAGTGTAATCGATATAAATGATGCAAAAGCTGAATTAGTGGATAGAAGCACAGTGCGAATATTTGGAAAGGCTGTAAATGAAGGTAACCTTAGGGCTGAAAATGCTGAAATAAAGGTGGAAGCTGGCGGAGAGCTTATGTATAGCTTTATGCTTGATAGCTTGGATATCGGCGAGGAATACGTCTTTGAGATTGAATTTAAATTGACAGATACTATGAAAGATAAGTTCAAGTCTGTCACTAATGAAGATGGATCTGTTACAGAGACACTGTCACTATCGGTGAATTCGGAAAGCGGAACAGGGTCAGTTGTCTCGTGCGAGAGAAGTGCTTCGGCGGCTAGCATGGACATAATGAAAAATATTCTTGATTTTTCACTCATGTCTGGTGGCAGGGAATTGCCTGCCCAAGTGAATCTGTATGCTGGCGGTACAATGATCGTTGAACCTACATTCTCTTACAAGGATGCAGCTATTGGGCAAGCGAGCCTTGTCTATGTATCAAGCGATGATTCGGTTGCAGATATATATGATGGAGAACTGACTGGCTTGAAGAACGGCAAGGCTACCATTACGGTGTATGCTTTGCCACCTACAAGTGGGTTGATTATGAAAGCCTCAGGCTTCCAGAGGATCAATAGCTTAGCGACGATTGCGGAAGAGGCTGTTCGTCAGCGTAGTTTTACCGTTCAGGTTGGTGGCAGCACCACACCTACGTCACCTGAGGATCAAGAGGATGACAACGCTACACCACCAGGGCGAAATGATACTACTCAAAATTCAGTAGTGAATGGAGTTATTACGGTACATGCCAAACTTGAAGATAGCGGCAATGCATCGGCTACCGTAACTGGTGGGCAGATTGCTGCAGCATTGGAGCAACAACAAGATGATGGAGTAAAGCTCACCATACAAGTCGAAGCACTGGCACAAGCAGGCTCGGTTGATACTGTCTTATTACCAGAGGCTCTGGCAGAAATGAAAGCGGCTCAAGTCCGTCAATTGACAATTGTTACGCCTATAGCTACTGTTATGTTTGATGATAGGACTCTGGAAGGACTGCTTGCTGACACTAGCGATGATTTAACACTGGATATATCCCGTATGGATACGTCAGCGCTATCAGCCGATGTTCAACAGCAGGTAGGCAACCGCCCAGTATTTGATTTCACTGTCTCTCGTGGTGGTAAGGATGTTGAGCAGTTTTCTGGAAATGTTACAGTCGGAATACCGTACACACCTGAAGATGGCGAGGACTTGAACTCGATTATCATTTGTTATATCAATGAAGAGGGTAGACTGGAGATTGTTAAGAGCTGTAGTTATGACTCTGCCAGCGGTATGATTTGGTTCACAACTAACCATTTCTCAATGTATGCGGTTGGCTACAATCCAGTTAGTTTCAGTGATGTTACAGCAGAGTCATGGCATTATAAAGCCATTACTTTTATTGCGGCACGTGAGATTACCTATGGTACGGGCGAAGGAAACTATAGTCCTAACATACCGTTGACGCGTGCTCAGCTGTTGGTTCTGCTAATGCGTGCTTACGACGTTTTGCCGGATGAGAACCCAGTCGACAATTTTATCGATGCTGGTAACACCTACTATACAGGCTATCTTGCAACGGCAAAGCGGTTTGGAATCACAAAAGGAGTAGGAGACAATCAATTCGCACCCGAAAGCCAGATTAGCCGCCAAGAAATGTTCACGCTGCTGTACAATACGTTCCAATTTGTCAACCAATTGCCAAATGGCGATTATGGAAAGAAAATAACGGAATTTACCGATTTTGAGCAAATTGATTCATGGGCTACAGAGGCATTGACATTTATGGTTGAAACAGGGACAGTTGTCGGCAATAACGATGCATTGCACCCTAAGAACACAGCTACCCGTGCGGAGATGGCGCAAGTGCTTTACAATCTATTTAGTGGTAAACATAGGTTGCAGTAGTAAAGGTAAAATAGATTAGAGATTGTCCGCGCTCTAGATTTGGGCGCGGGCTTTTTTGTACAACGAAAACCACCTGCTATGCAGGTGGTTCCAAAGAGCTTTAGCTATGAGTGGTCCTATGTCAATAAAAAGTACAAATTAAATGCAACTATTCTTTCAGCTTTAGCTAGCGACTTCGCATGCGATTTCTTCCAGACTACGTGAATATTCTTCCTCATATTCAGCAGGAGAAAGATAACCACAATAACTGTGACTTCGTACTGTATTATAAAATGTTTCTATATATTCAAACACTAATTTGTAAGCGTGGCTGTAATTCAATATTTTGAAACGATATATCCATTCTCGTTTCATTAACGCATGGAAGGACTCTATGCAAGCGTTATCCCATGGGAATGCCTTTTTCGAATAACTGTTTATCATCCCCTCTGTCGCTCCTAAGAAGCGTTCGGAAACATACTGGCAGCTCCTATCGGAATGAAATATTAATGGCTGATCAATCGGGCGTGCTTTCTTCGCTTTTTCTACTGCCTCTACCACATGAACTGCCTCCAGAGTTCGACTAAGAACCCATGAAATGATTCTCCTTGAGAATAAATCCATAATACTGGTTAAATACACAAATCCTTCGAATGTCCAAATATAGGTACACCCACACGGTATTGGTGTATCCGGATTAAATTGTTCATCCAATATATTCTGCAAGGAATCGCTAAAGTCAGGATGAATTGTTGTATGAGTATATGGTTTTACCCAATGAGCACGTAGTCCCATTTCCCGCATATAATTACCCACTGTCTTTATACAATTCAGCCGCTATTTTTGGCGCTCCATAAACCTGATGAAATTGATCATAGATTTTCTGAATTTGTTCCTTGATACTCTTTTTTCTCTTCTCCGTATCTGAGGGGGTCCGCTGTAGCCAGGCACGATATCCAGAACGTGAAACACCTAAATATTTCAGTATTCTGCTGACAGAGACTCGGTGTTTCTCGGGACGCTGTTCCACTTCCCTCGTATAATCTGTCGTGGCAGTATAAATAGCCTCTGTCAGTTTCCCAGAATACCGATCGCTTTTTTTAATACTTCAAGCGCATCCTTTGTGTCACGTAATTCTCTTTGTAGCTTTGCAATTTCTTTTGCTTCATTGCTTGAATAATTGCCTGATCCTCGTGTCTTCACAACTCCATCCGAATCCTTCGAAATCTTCATCCAACTCTTCAAAGCAGAATCACTGATTCCTAGATTTTTGGCGGTTTGCTTCAACGTTAGTTCCGGATGATCCTTGCGGTACCTGACAGCATCTTCTTTGAACTGCTGTGAAAATCTATTCCCTTGCGGCATGGCTATTCCTCCTGTATTTCTCTGTGAGTTTTATGATATCTGCTTTATAGAAATTAGTCACGTTTACTTTGTACTATTTACATTCTACCAGCAATAGGATTATGCCTGACTGTGCGTCAACTTTTGGTACTTTTATTGATCGCAATACATGTGGTACGTACACATTTATGGTAAAATGATAATGAAATGCCAAGTGTTGTATTCGCATCGCAATAAATAAGGGTGAGGAGATGTAGCAATGCTGAATAATGATTTTATGCTGAAAGCCAAAGACGGAGCACTTATTACAGGGAAAGCCTATAACGTCGAGGATGAATCGGTTAAGGGTATTCTAGTCATATGTCATGGTTTTGGTGAGCACACAGGCAATTATGCAGATTTTGTAGATCATTTGGTTTCGGAGAACTATGCATGCATCGTATTTAATCAGCGCGGTCATGGAAAGCTACCTGAGAAAAAGCTCGGGGTCATTCCGAGTTATCAAAGTTTTCTCGATGATATCAGCACTATAATTGCCGATATCAAGCAAAAGGCACCTAATAAACCAATTGCCCTTTATGGTCATAGCATGGGCGGCAATATTGCCAGCAACTACTTATTTAAATGTGGTCAATCCGATTTTACCTGCGCGATACTTGAGTCTCCTTGGCTAGGTTTATATAAAGAAGCACACCCGCTTAAAGTTATTATGGCAAAGACATTAAGCTACGTGTTCCCTGATGTGCCACTTCCTAAAAAAGATACAGAGTTACCACTTTCAGATATCACAAGCGATGTGGAAAAACAAAAAGAATTTAAGGAAGATCCTCTATACCATAACAGAATGTCCCTGCGTATGTTCAAAGAAATCAATGATGGGTGTACATATGCTATGGATAATGCATCAAGCTTGTCGATACCGACATTTATAGCTATTGCCGAAGACGAACGGATCGTAAGCAACGAAGCAATTGAGAAATTTCGTGAGAAGTGTAGCTCAGATATAGTATCTAAAGAAGAATACGCATCACGTCATTCAATCCACAACGATAAAAAGCGAGCAGATTTCCATATTGATGTGATTGCTTTTCTAAATAAGCACTGTCATACTGTTTAACCTGTGGAGAAAAAGGATTGTAATATTGCTAGCGACATATTCGCTAACATAGCATAAAACAAGAGACCAAGAGCGTACTCAGATTATCTTTCTGATGGAACGCTAAGGTCTCTTTTATTTTATCTAATGACTAGTCGTCAATAAGACTCCCACTTATCAGATATTACGTTTGAAATGGCGACCCTCGGTCAGCAATGCAAGAAAATCATCAGCATAGCTTTTCATATCCGTGCCTGGATTACACAGGATACCCGGAGCATCTTGTGCTGTACGCAGCAGGCTGAGGATCATCTCCGCTTCGCCGCTTAAACCGATTGTCTTGTAATGGTTAAAGGTATCGCAAAGGAAAACTTGTACATCAGTTGAATTTTTGAGGGACTCTGCATGGGAGCCTCCAGGAATATAAACAGCGTCGTAAAAGACGGAAGTCGTAGTTGTATATGTCTTATTGCACTCCACCGTACTGTTGTCATCGGCGGTGACCATTCCCAAATTATTAGATACTATATCAAAATAAGCACCGGAAGCCGTAAGGGCAGAGGTAACGGCATCAAATTGTTTTCTGCTTAAACCGTCGCCAACTAAAATAGCCACTTTTTTCGTTTTCGGACTTTTCGCAGTATTCGCCATGCTGAGTGCGGGTGAGGAAAAGTCCGTAGGATTTTTTGCGTTTGCCGGGGGTGTTGCTCCCAATCCCTCCGCAACCTTTTGGGCGAGCTCTGGATCAATGTTGCCCAGCATATCTACGAGCTTTTGATGTGTGCTCTTATTTTTACATTTGCCTAGCTGGAACCGGAAAGCATCAATGATGTGATTTTTTTCCCAGTAAGACATGCTATTCCAAAACATCGCGGGCTGCGTGTAATGGTCGCGGAAGCTTTTACTTCGCTCGCGGATAACATGACCTTCGACTTTTTCTTGATAGTGTTCGAAATGGCTTTCTTCATCACTAGCTGGATGAGGTTGATTATTATTTAGTGAGTTCGGGTAATAGCTCGTTTGTCCCTCATCAATCGTCATGCGATGCATACCATCGCGCTGGTTATTGTTAACCTTGGGCAGCGGGCGGTTAATCGGAATCTGCTGGAAGTTAGGACCTCCCAAACGGGAAATTTGCGTGTCGAGATAGGAGAACAACCTACCCTGCAGCATAGGATCGTTACTAAAATCGATACCCGGTATCACGTTGGCTGGACAGAAAGCTATCTGTTCTGTTTCTGCGAAAAAATTGTCTGGATTCTGGTTCAATGTCATCTTGCCAATTTTCTGAACAGGAACTAACTCTTCAGGCCAAAGTTTAGTACAGTCCAGAATATCGAAATCGAACTTAAACTCATCGTCAGGATTAAGCACTTGAATGCCGAGTTCAAATTCTACCGGGTCGCCCTTTTCGATACTTTCCCAAAGATCTCTGCGATTGAAGTCAGGGTCTTTACCGGCAAGTTTTTCCGTTTCATCCCATACAAGCGAATGAACACCGAGAATAGGCTTCCAATGGAATTTTACAAATTTGAATTCACCTTTGGCGTTGACTAGACGGAAAGTGTTAATGCCGAATCCTTCCATCATGCGATAGCTTTTGGGAACACCGCGGGGAGACATGAGCCACATGACGTTATGCATGGTTTCCGGGGTGTTCACTACAAAGTCCCAAAAGGTGTCATGTGCTGATGCTGCCTGAGGCATTTCATTGTTCGGTTCAGGCTTTACGGAATGAATCAAGTCGGGGAACTTAATGGCATCCTGGATAAAGAACACCGGCATGTTGTTGCCGACGATGTCATAGTTGCCTTCCTTAGTGTAAAATTTGACTGCAAAACCGCGCACATCACGCACCGTATCAGGGGAACCGCGAAATCCGGCAACAGTAGAGAAACGAACGAAAACCGGCGTCACCAGATTGGGATCGCTAAGAAAATGAGCTCTAGTTAGATGGGACAGATTTTCATAAACCTGAAAATAACCATGTGCGCCCGAACCTCGTGCGTGCACAATCCGTTCGGGGATTCGTTCATGGTCAAAGTGAGTAATTTTTTCTCGAAAGATGAAATCCTGCATTAGGGTTGGACCGCGTTTACCTGCTTTGAGAGAATCATCTGTATTGCTAACACCAACACCTTGATTTGTAGTGAGATTACCATTGTCATGGCTGACGCGGAAAGCATCAAGCTGCAAGGATTTTTTGTTGGTTTTCTGATTATCCATATTATACCTCCATTTGGAAATTTTTATATATAGTAGTATTATCTCGAGAAAGTATGAATTCATGTAAAAAAGCGGAATTAGAATTCACTAATCATGTAACAAAGTAGCATCCAAAAATATGGTATAATCCAAGTGTAAACAATACAGTTGAAATCGGTAGGAGAAAGAATATGATCTAAAAAACAAAATAGCAATAAATAATTGATAAAGTGAGTTGGTGATTTATATGAGTTTAGAAGGTAATAAAGTAGAGAAAAAGCAAACCCCCATTTTGGCTGCCGTTGCTGTACCTCATCCACCGATGATTCTTCCTGAGATTGGGAAGGGTGAGGAACAAAAAATCGCTAAAAGCACTGATGCATACAGAAAAGTAATGCGTCGCATTGCCGATCTCAGACCGGATACGATCATTGTCATTACACCACACTCGATTATGTACCAAGACTATATCCATATATCTCCGGGAAGCTCTGCCAATGGGGACATGGAAGCTTTCGGGGCACATAAAGTGAAATTTCATGTTGATTACGATGAGCAGTTTGTCAATGAGCTCTCACAAATTGCTTATCGGGAAAAACTGCCTGCAGGGACACTCGGTGAGAAGAAAAAAACGCTTGATCACGGGACGATGGTGCCGTTGTATTTCCTGAATGAAGTGTATTCGGAATATAAAATTGTGCGCATTGGACTGTCCGGATTATCGGCAATTGACCATTATCACTTTGGAGAATGTATTGCTAAAACAGTGGAGCGGCTCGGACGGCGCGCAGTGTTAATCGCCAGCGGCGATCTCTCTCATAAACTGAAAGAAGATGGTCCCTATGGTTTTGCATCTGAGGGTCTGGCATTTGACAGACAAATTACCGATGCCTTTGCCGGGGGAGACTTTCTTACCATTTTACGCCTTTCGCCAGAGCTTGCGGAAGCGGCGGCGGAATGCGGTTTGCGTTCATTTCAGATTATGGCTGGTGTACTGGACAGTAAAGCGATTACCCATGAATTACTTTCCTATGAAGGCACGTTCGGAGTCGGATATGCGGTTGCGTTGTTTGAGGTGACCGGAGAGGATGCGAGCAGGAATTATGGGAAGCAAAATATACTGCTGGAACAAAAACGGCTTACCGAAATCAAAGAGCACGAAGACGATTATGTCCGCTTGGCACGGATCAGCCTAGAAACTTACATAAAAACGGGGGAATACGTGTCTTTGCCGGATTCTCTTTCGGAGGAACTGCTGAATGCTCGTGCCGGTGTTTTCGTCTCACTTAAAAAACACGGTCAACTTCGCGGCTGTATCGGCACGATTTCACCGATGACTGGCAGCGTAGCAGAGGAGATTATACGGAACGCTGTATCGGCTGCCATAGATGATTCACGCTTTGATCCGGTTATTGAACAAGAACTGCCGGAACTCGTTTACAGTGTCGATGTTTTAGGGGAGCCTGAGGCAATTGATTCCTCAGAAATGCTGGATGTTCAACGCTATGGCGTGATTGTACAAAATGGAGGGAGACGTGGACTTTTGCTGCCGAATTTGCCGGGAGTAAACACAGTAGAAGAACAGATTGCGATTTCCAAACAAAAGGCGGGTATTTCTGTCAAAGAACCGGTTAAGTTGTTCCGTTTCGAGGTGGTGAGACATCAATGATCTGCGATGTATGTCCTCGACACTGCAATATCGGTGCAGGGCAAACGGGGGCGTGTCGCGTACGGTCACAAATCAACGGCACGATTACTTGTAATAATTACGGGAAATTGACATCGCTGGCACTCGATCCGATTGAGAAAAAGCCACTTGCACAATTTCATCCCGGAAGCATGGTCTTATCTGTCGGAAGTTATGGATGCAATCTGCACTGTCCGTTCTGTCAGAACAGCGAAATTGCCATGGCGGATGCGTCGAGTCAAACTATATATGTATCACCGGAGGCGCTTGTACAAAGGGCGGAGGAACTTGTGGCGTATGGAAATATCGGGGTGGCGTTTACGTATAACGAGCCTTTGATTGCTTATGAATATATTCGTGATTGTGCGAAACTTTTACATGAACGCAAACTGAAAACAATCCTTGTCACAAACGGAATGATTTGTCGCCAGCCGTTGAGCGATCTGCTGCCGTATATCGACGCGATGAACATTGATCTGAAAGGATTCACACAGAGGTTTTACGACATGGTCAGCGGTGATCTGGAAACGGTCAAACAAACGATTATGCTTGCAGAAAAGCAGTGCCATGTTGAAGTTACGGTGCTGATTATTCCCGGGGAAAATGACAGCATAGATGAGATGGAGCGTCTTTGTTCGTGGTTGGCATCAATCAATCCGCAAATTCCATTGCATATCAGCCGTTTTTTTCCGCGGTATAAAATGCAGGACAAAGACCCTACCCCACTTACAACCATATACTCACTTTGTGAAATCGCACAAAAACATCTGCGCTATGTTTTTGCAGGGAATTGCTGAATAGCCGGATTTAAAGGATCAGGCTGGCTGCATTGCATCCAATGAAAAATCCTCAAATGATCGTGTCATTCTAGGAATTTCTGTGCTAAAATAATTAAATCAGTGTATTTTTTTACACATAGTATGCTACAGATGGGAGAGTATGGTCATGGATATTGTCATCAAAAAAGATTACGAGCAAATGAGTCGTTATGCGGCGCAAATCATTGCAGATCAAGTAAAATCAAAGCCGAATTGCGTGCTTGGTCTAGCGACCGGAAGTACGCCAATTGGTACATATAAGGAACTTATCAGGATGCACAAAGAGGGTCTTGATTTCTCACAGGTCAAAACATTTAATCTCGATGAATATCTTGGAGTGGGAATGGATTTGGAGAAGCCCTATAATCTGGATCAAAGTTATGCGAGATTTATGCACGAAGAGTTTCTGCAGTATCTCAATATCAAACAGAAAAATATTTATATACCTGACGGCCGAACACAAGAACCGGATAAATTTTGTATGTGGTATGAAGAACAAATCAGGAATGCCGGGGGGATTGATCTACAGCTCTTAGGGCTTGGTGGAGATGGTCATTGGGGATTTAATGAACCGGGTTCTTCCCTCGGATCGAGAACACGGGTACAGGCGCTGACCAAACAAACGTTAGATGACAATTATGAGGCATTCTACAAAAAAGCCGGTATTGAACGCAGCCAAATGCCCCATTTCGCGTTGACAATGGGCGTGGGAACCATTCGGGAAGCTAAGAATATTCTGATGATTGTCAATGGCAAGAAGAAGGCTGATATCGTTGCCCAATGCCTGGAGGGACCGATCACGTCTCAGATAACCGCATCAGCGATACAGCTATGCGAGGGCGAAATCACGGTCGTGCTTGATGAAGAGGCGGCTTCCGGATTAGCGCATGCGGACCACTATAGGCATGTGGAAGAAATGAAAGGTCAATTGTACAATCAATTTTATATGAAATAACGCTTGTTATAGAGCAATGGAATGTCGTTTTATCGGGAAAAGGGCAGTGGCAATGATGAATTTGTACAAGTTCGAAAATTCCTGTATCTGTACAGGAATTTTAAATTCATTATTTACTTTAGTGTGGTAACATGTTACAATGATGACATGAGAAAATGAAAATTAGATAAATATGGGAAAGTGTGGAGGGGTTAAATTATGAAAAAATTTATTATGCTTTTATTAGTGGCAGTATTAGGTATTAGTATGCTTGTTGGATGTGGTTCGAAGGATAGCAGCGCAGACGCAACATTTACTGTAGGATTTGATAAGGAGTTCCCGCCTATGGGATTTGTCGCCGATGATGGCTCTTTTACCGGTTTTGACTTGGATCTAGCCAAAGAAGTTGCTTCAAGACTAAACATGGAATTAAAATTACAGCCAATTGACTGGAATGCCAAAAATATGGAGCTTGACAGTGGAAATATCGATTGCGTATGGAATGGATTTACGATTAACGGTCGCGAAAGTGAATACGAATGGACACAGCCATATATGAATAATAACCAAATTGTAGTCGTACTTGACAATTCCGATATAGCAACATTAGCTGATGTAGCAGGTAAAGTTGTTGCGGTACAGGATGATTCCAGTGCGCTATCGGCAATTGACGGTAACCCAGGGTTTAAAGATTCTTTAAAAACTTTGGTGAAAACGAATACGAATTTAAATGCTTTGATGGAGCTTGAATCCGGAGCAGTCGAGGCTGTTGTCATGGATGAGATTGTCGCTCGTTATATGATTGAAAGAAAAGATGCAAAATACAAAGTTTTAGATGAAGTTGTAGGTGCAGAGAAATTCGGTGTCGGTTTCAAATTGGGTAACACAGAATTGCGTGATCAGGTGGAAGCCACTCTTATAGCAATGGCGAACGACGGAAAACTTGCCGAAATTTCTGATAATTGGTTTGGTAAAGATATTACTACGATTGGAAAATAGATATACAGAATAGGCAAGTTACAGGAGAGGCTACTATGATCAACACAAGTGCCATACAGCAAATGGCAATGGAATCAGGTTTTATGTCGGAGGAGCTGGCTGTCATCGTCAGTCAGCTTCTTACCGGCTTATTAGTTACAGTAGAAATTTTCATATTGACGTTAGTGCTATCACTGCCACTGGGATTACTGGTGGCTTTTGGTCGTCTTTCGAAGATGAAAATTGTTCGTTGGATTGTAAAGATCTATATTTCGATTATGCGCGGGACACCGTTAATGTTGCAATTGATGATGGTGTATTTTGGACCGTATTATATTTTTGGCATATCGATTACAAATGAGTATAGATTTTATGCGGTTCTGATCGGCTTTGTACTGAATTATGCTGCGTATTTCGCAGAGATTTATCGTGGTGGGATTGAATCTATGCCGTCCGGACAATATGAAGCGGCTCAGGTGCTGGGCTTCGGCAAGATGCAGACATTTTTCCGTATTATTCTGCCACAAGTCATCAAGCGTATTATGCCATCAATTACGAATGAAGTGATTACGCTTGTCAAGGATACTTCGTTAGCTACGGTGATCGCTGTCGGCGAAATGTTTACGGCTGCTAAAGCACTTGCGTCGGCAAAGGCATCGGTATTGCCGTTCGTAGTTGCCGGACTGTTTTACTATGTGATGAATTATGTGGTGGCGGCGATTATGGAGTATTGCGAAAAGCGGATGAATTACTATAAATAGGAGTTGTCACAATGAAATTGCTTGAAATGCACAATATTCAAAAATCATTCGACGGTTTGGAGGTATTGAAAGATATTTCCCTTTCTGTGGAGCAGGGAGAGGTATTGGCGGTTATCGGACCTTCCGGTTCGGGAAAATCGACACTTCTTCGTTGTGCGACCATGCTGGAGCGCATTGACGGCGGCAGCATTTATTATAAAGGGGAACCGATGGTGATCAGTGACGATTCGGGTCAAGCTGTCTATGGAAATGCGGCACAATTAAAGAAGATACGCTCGTATTTCGGATTGGTGTTTCAAAACTTCAACCTCTTTCCGCATTTCTCTGTGTTGCGCAATATTACGGAAGCGCCGATCCATGTGATGAAGCAAAATAAGCATGAAGTCAAGGAACGTGCTCTGCAATTACTCCGGCAAATGGGGCTGGAAGATAAGGCAGATGCATACCCATATCAGCTTTCCGGAGGTCAGCAGCAGCGCGTATCGATTGCCCGGGCTCTTGCCTTGAATCCGGCAGTGTTGTTTTTTGATGAACCGACGAGTGCGCTGGATCCTGAGCTTACGGGCGAAATTCTCAAAGTCATTAAAGAGTTGGCAAATCAAGATATGACAATGGTGATTGTCACACATGAAATGGCTTTTGCCCGGGATGTGGCAGACTATATTGTGTTTATGGACGGCGGGGTAATTGTTGAGCAAGGGCGTGCAAACGACGTGATCAATCATCCCCAGCATGAGCGGACGAAAATGTTCTTACAGCGTTTTGCCACTGTATAGCCCACATATTGATAGATTGATGCTACGGCAACCGATTGAAATCCTTTCATATCGGTTGTTTTTGCTAAGTTGAGAGGTTATAATGGGTGTCATCTGTAAGGGGCGAGGAGATGAAGTATGGAAAGCAGATTGATCATGACGATAATTTTCCATCTTGTGGCAATTGTTTGGATTTATTGGGAATTACGGAAGAAGGGTGAAAGAATTTCTTTGTGGTTTCCATCGATAAAAATTACCTATCGCGAAGCGTTTGAATCGGCGATATTTACCGGTGTCTTTTCTTGGGGAATGCTTTTATTGGTGGCGTCTGGCATGCTGGCAATAGGATTTGCTCCTGCCGATGATTCGGGGATGGCGGCTACCGGAGTTACGCAAATCGCTGTCGTGATAGTTTCAGGTTTTTTGGCTCCATTTTTTGAAGAGATAATTTTTAGAGGGTATTTACTGGGCAAATTACGGGCGAATTTTCGTACATCCCATGCGGTGATGCTCAGTTCTTTGCTGTTCGCCTTGTTTCATCTGGATAACGTGTTCGGGGCGGCGATGTTTGGTGTCATATGGTGTTTGTTGTATTTAAAATATAAGAATCTTTGGGTGCCGGTATTATCGCATTTTTTATATAGTATATCGAATGTCCTATTCCAATTGAGCAGTACAGACACAGGTACGGGAGGGAATGTTGAACAGCCTTCCGTGGGTGCGGTGTTTTTAATGGCGTGCCTGTTTATTTCGATTGGACTGGTATGGATTATCCCCTTCTGTAAGCGAAATTGGAAATTAATAAAGGACATTTGATCGCCATTCGCATGAAATTTTTTTACTGGAACCGGATAAAATAACACACATAGGAATGCCATACCATTGAGGTGAGTACTTTGCAAAAGAAGCAAGTTTTCTATAAAATATTGATGTTTATTTTCACCGGAGTATTGCTTTTGAGTGTGTATCAGATACGCGAAGAGAACACTGTCTATACTGACGAGATCAATTCCATACCGCAAACAATCAATCTTTCGGATCATTCTCCCATGGAACGGGAAGTTTTCGTGGAGTCTAAATATCCCAATATCAATATTGAATCGTTAGTTGAGCAGAATGAAGAGTATCAATATGCTGTCCATTATCCTTCAACTGCAATCATGACCGTCGATAAATTCATAGTCAATCAAGTGATGCAGCGCGTACAATTATTCGAGCAAGAGGTGTTTATGCAGGAACGCCGCAGGGAAGAGCGTTGGCCTTACGATATGAATGTCGCGTTTGAGATTGAATATTATTCGGATAATTATCTCTCGATGGTGTTTTCCGAGTCAAAATTTTTGGGCGGGGCTAATTATATTGACAATATGTTTACCGTCAATGTCGATGTAATCAACGGAAAAATATTGAGTTTTAGTGATATTTTTCGCGATAACTCCGATTATTTGCAGCGGCTGTCAAAAATAAGTTTCGCGAAATTAAATGATCGAGAAGTCTATACCAATTTATTTGACGAAAAATGGATTACAGAGGGAACGGCTCCAACGACTGACAATTTTCAGAATTTTACACTGACGGAAGAGTACCTGGTGCTGCGTTTTAAGGAATACCAAGTGGGACCTCAGGCTGTCGGTAAAATAAGTATTCCTGTGTTATATACGGAAATTGTTGATATCTTAGATGAAGATTTTCGAAAGCGCATGTATATTGATGAGCAGCCTCAGGTCGTGAATGATACCCAAGAAACGAATACAGATTTTTGGGATATTGAGTTGCGGGAAGAAGCTGAAAGAGTGGAAAAGGCACCGGCTAAGAAAATTGCGCTGACGTTCGATGATGGACCGCATTCGACGAATACAGGGCTGATTCTCGATGAATTGAAAGAACGGGGTGCCAAAGCGACTTTTTTTGTTTTAGGGAATCGTGTGGAATTTTATCCGGAAGTCATTCAGCGGATTGTCGATGAAGGACATGAATTAGGCAATCATACGTGGAATCATCCGCAATTACCGAGATTGAGCAATGCAGAAATTCGTGAGCAGATTATGAAGGCAGAAGAGGTCATATTCAATATTGCGGCGGTTAGACCGGCTGTTTTCCGCCCACCGTATGGTTCTTATGATCAGGTAGTGCAGGAGATCGCTGGCAAGCCGATTATTTTGTGGTCGATCGACACTCAAGATTGGAAACATAAAAACTCGCAGAAAATTATTAATACAGTCGTCAATGAGGCGCGTGATGGCTCCATTGTGCTATTCCACGATTTGTTTAAACCGACTGCCGAATCGATCGGGATGATTCTTGATGAATTGCAAGCGCAAGGTTATGAATTTGTTACGATTAGTGAAATGTTCGGATTTGATGATGATTCGATAACGAAGGAAGCGGGAAAGGTTTTCAAGTAAAAAAATTTTTTTATGCGTATTTTTTATGCTTGCATTCATGAGCATTCCGTGTTAATATAAATTTTGTCGGTGATGATGACAACAGTTGCCATAGAGGGGCTATAGCTCAGCTGGGAGAGCGCCTGCCTTGCACGCAGGAGGTCAGCGGTTCGATCCCGCTTGGCTCCACCATCCTTAATATGTCGGCGTTGT
>JAEWFW010000003.1 GCA_023388635.1 Bacillota bacterium | reverse complement strand
GGTCCAACGGGGGCAACCGGTCCAACGGGAGTAGCAGGTCCAACAGGAGTAGCAGGTCCAACGGGAGCAACAGGTCCAACTGGTCCAACAGGAGCATAGAAGTTAATTTTACTTTAAAGTAAGTTCTTAATTCAGGTGGGGATTCTTTTACTCCATCTGAATTTTTTTAATTTAGTGACTAACCAGAGATAAAGCAAGAGCGGCATGGACAGATCACCATGCCGCTCTTGCTGAGGTTACAGCTACATAAAAGTTCACTAATTCCGAAGATACGGATGTATCGGAGTAATAGGGTTATTTTCTAGTAGTGCTGGAATAAAAAATCATTCGGTTTCTGATGGTCTCCGCAAGTGCAGGAGATGCAAGTTCCACGTGTCTCAAGACGGCGCGCTGGGTATCAGGGTTGGCAGCTACAAGTTCCGATGCAATATTGTCTGCAAGGTGCTGTTTCTCCACCGCAGAAAATGATTCATATCTCTGACCCGCTTGCGTAAAATTGTCTGGGTTAGGGATTTCGGCACGCATAATCTCACCGGCGACATATCTGCCGTTTCCACTGGATACCATTGATGCAGGAGACCAATCTGGCTGTCTATTGACGGGGATATTACGGTAATCAGGACCCAGTCGATGGCGCTGTGCATCCGAATAAATAAATGTGCGTCCTTGTAGAACCTTGTCATCTGAAAACTCTAGCCCGGGAAGCAGGTTCGCCGGATTAAAGGCCAATTTATCGACCTGTTGGGAATAATCATCCGGGTTTTGGTTTAAAACCATCCGCCCGACGGGCAAATAGGGATATTGGGCTTCGTCCCACACCTTGGTATCGTCCAGAGGATCAAATGGAAGTGTCTCTGCATCCTCGGGATCCATCAATTGTACACGCAGCTCATATTCAACGGTATTGCCTTGGGCGATATGGTTATATAGATCGTTCCCGGCGATGTTCGGGTTTTTGCATGCCAGCGCCTGGGCTTCTTGCCGATCAATGTACTGTTGCCCAGCCATGGGAACCCAATTGTATTTTACATAGCGCCGAACACCCTGCGCGTTCCGCCAGACATAGGTGCTCACACTATATCCCGGGATATGGCGCAAGCTTTTGACCGTTCCCAAATCTGAAAAAAACCATACCAGCATATTGGTTGTCTCAGGATATTCGGCAAACAGACTCCAAAACAGCTCTGGGTCAGCCAGATTGTTCACTGGTGAGGGAGAAAGATGGGCGATCACATCCGGCACACGAATCGCGTCGCGTACAAAAAAGATAGGGAGATGGTTGCAGAGCAGATCGAAGATTCCCTGCTCAGTATAAAATCTGGTGCTGAATCCACGCACATTTCTTAAAGTATCCGGCGTTCCCAGATTACTTGACGCCAGGGAGAAGCGGACCGCTACCGGCATCTGTTGACCGGGTGTTTGCAAAAATTCGGCTTTAGTATATTCGCTCATCGAGTGAGTGGTGCGAAAATACCCAAAAGCGCCATATCCTTTTACATGTATGCGCCTCGGCAGTGTAGTGGAAAATACAAATGTCTCCAAAGTTTCATGGAGAGCGGTGTCCTGTATAAGAACAGGACCTCGTACACCCACTGTCTGTG
The DNA here is from genome assembly GCA_023388635.1 of Bacillota bacterium. Classification (GTDB taxonomy): domain Bacteria; phylum Bacillota; class Bacilli; order Desulfuribacillales; family Desulfuribacillaceae; genus JAEWFW01. Next base: position 25,171 of record JAEWFW010000003.1, on the reverse strand, counting down.
AATGGGATACATTCGATTCCGGTGTTACGTTTAGGCTGGATGCTTCGGCAGTCATCGGATTGCCGCCCGTATAAGCACGCGAATGGGGTACATCCCGGCTCTCTGTTTTCGCGGGCGTTACGTTTTTGTGGTGCACTTCGGCAGCCGTTGGATTACCGCCCATATAAGCATGCGAATGAGATATATCTGAGCTCCGTGTTTTTGCGGGGGTTATGTTTAGGCGGGGCACTTCGCCAGCCATCGGCTGACCGTTCTTATGAGCGCTAGGATAAGGTGATCGAGGTTGATTGTAATTGATCTGCTCGTTTTGTCTACCTGTCGCGCGTCGGGGATTCTCTTTTTGTCTTTCTAATTGAAACCATCCGTTATTGCTGTCCATCTATGAACCCTCCAAAATGTGCTAAAAGCACGATAATAATATAGATACAATGTATTCATAATGTTTGAAGATAATACCATTGAATATACGCCTTTCCGCTCAACTGCGCGGTGTATCTTAATGCCAAGAGGAGAAGGTGTTACTTTTTAGCTATAAAATTCCGCCAAAGAGATAGATTATCATTATCAATTCGTGGTAGTATTAAGTAGTTAGTAGATTTGTATTTAGATTGCTGGCAAATTTCACCCTTGTATAAACTAAAGAAAGACGAGGTATTGCTTATGAGCAATGGTAATTTGTTGGATATTCCGACGCTTGCATATAAGGGAACACAATCTATTGATTGCAAAAATGCGTCTTCGACTCCAGAAATGATATTCGATACTCATGTATTCGGAATATGTCAGCATCAGAGTATTGAGATCATGTGTTACACCATGCGAACAGAATGGGAGCGGATTGAATCTGGGGAGGTTTTTTATATCCCCGCTGGGATTCCGTTTCAATTGAGGCACGGAACGACGACTGTTTGCAAAGTAGTTTTCATCCATTGTTTTTGGTTCGATGAAAGTATGAAAGACCAAAAACACAATATAGACAACATACCTGCGATTTCCCATATTAAATTTCCTCTGCTAAACCATTGGATAGCAGCATTTGAGGAGGGCGCAGAGGTACAGGTGGGACCGATTTATTACCAGCTTCAAGCGTATCTGTATATGATAGCGGCAGCTTTTCTAAGATATTTTGATAGTTTTTCGCGGGATACCAAGCATCTGAATGATTACATTGCTGAAATAAAGCAGCAAATGCTCGAACATTATGATACGACATTTGATATCGTAGATTTGGTCAACCAGTCGGGTGTGGGCGAGAGGCGATTTTATCAAGCATTTAAAGAGCATACGGGATTGAGTCCGTATCGCTTTGTCCAGACGGTTCGTTTGCGAATGGCATTACAGTTACTGGCATCAAGACAGTTGTCGGTGGCAGAGGTAGCCTATTCCGTAGGGTACGTTGACGAATTATATTTTAGTCGCCTTTTTAAAAAGTATATGGGAATTGCGCCCAGTGAGTATGCAGCTAGAGCACAAATATCGATTGCAAATTTATGTGAAGTATTTGATGGTGATTTTTCTGTTTTAGGGATCATTCCTAAAATCACATTGAAACGGCATTGGTTAAATAATTGGCGTGCAAGTTTAGAGGAGATTCAATTGTTACAGCCTGATGTAATTATATCTGGTCCGGTTAATAAAGAAATACATGATAAACTTAGTGCTACGTCTGCGTTGGAGATTATCGATTGGAAACGCTGCTCATGGAGAGAGCGATTGTTGGTGATTGCTGATTTACTTGAATTGACCACGGTGGCAGGGAAATGGTTGACTGAATATGATCAAAAGGTTGCGAATGCTAGGGCACATGTAAAAAATACTTTTGCTGATGAACCGATTGTGATTGCAGGAATTCGTGGAGGAAAATTTTGTGTATACGGTGTGCATGCAATTAAATTGACTGATTTTTTCTACGATGAATTGGGCTTTATGCCACCTGATACTGTCAAGGAATTCGGTAAGCAGGCTTTTGCCGATCTCAAATCGATTGCGGAGTTGCAAAGCAATCATATTGTAATATTAATTGAAGATTCGATGGCACCCGAGGAAGCGGAGGAACTCCATTACTTATGGAATCAATTGAGAGAAGGTCGTTCAGCCGGACATTGTATTACGATCCCATTGGGCGTACATTTTATGTATAATGCAGCGATGCATGAATGCTTGCTTGATCAAATAGTCAATCGGCTCCAGCTGCTGACGAGATAGTTACGGGAATGTCTATAAAACATGCAGGATTGTCCATTGTCATGAATCGTAAGTTTATAGTACACTTGCGCCAGAGCATTGAATTTGATAATCATTATCGATTACTGCGTTGTTACTGTGCACTATAAAGATATTAATTTTATCGATTCAATAATCTGCTTGTCTATAAAACGTATATAGGGAGAGAGATTATGAGGAAATCTAAATTTTTTAAATTAGCTATTATTATAGCAACGCTTGCTTTGATGTTGGCTGCTTGCTCATCAAATTCAAGCAATGGAACTAGTGAACCCGCTGGAACTGGCAATACTGCTGGAAATGGTAAAACGAATGGGCAAGTAAATGAGCCTGCCAAAGCTACAACGGTTGAAATCACTGATGTTCATGGAACAGTTATTGTTCCTGTAAATCCTAAAAATGTAGTTGCGTTGGATAATAGAACGTTTGAAACTTTAGTTGATTGGGGAATTGAATTAGCGGCTGCTCCAAAGGCTGTAATGCCTGCGGATTTACCATATGTAGCTGATGAGTCAGTTCTAGATATTGGAAATCATCGTGAACCAAATCTTGAAATTATAGCGGCCGTAGACCCTGAGCTTGTCATTGTCGGTCAAAGATTTGCTAGTTTTTATGAAGATATTAAGAAGTTAGTGCCAAATGCGGCTGTGATTAATCTCAATTTTGATGTTTCGGAAGCGGCTGCTACACCGGGAGAAAATTTAGTCAATGGACTGAAGGATTCGACAATTGCTTTGGGGAAAATTTTCGACAAAAATGCGGAGGCCGAAAAATTGGTCGCTGATTTCGATAAGGCTATTGAAGATGCGAAGTCCGCATATAACGGAGAAGATACAGTTATGAGTGTTGTAGTTTCTGGTGGAAATATTGGTTTCTCAGCTCCAAAATCTGGACGTGTTTGGGGACCAATGTATGAAATTTTCGGCTGGGTTCCGGCATTAGAAGTCGGTGGTGCTACTTCAGATCACCAAGGTGACGAAATTTCTGTAGAAGCAATTGCACAAAGTAATCCTGATTGGATTTTCGTACTAGACCGTGATGCGGCAGTATCTGGTGCTAGTGATGCAGTTCCTGCCCAGGATGTTATCGATAATTCACCTGCTCTGCAAAATACAACGGCAGTTTCTAAAGGCCAGATCGTTTATGCGCCAAATGACACGTACACGAATGAATCAATACAAACATATCTAGAGTTATTTGAGAACCTTGCAAATACTTTAAAGTAGTGTAAAGGAGCATAAGAAGTGCCAAAAAATACAATACAAAAAATCGCTAGGGCTGAGGATTCTCAGCCCCAGCTTTATAGTCAAAATAAAATATGGACAAAGCTTTTTATAGCGGCGATTATAGTTGTTATGATTTTAGGTGTTATATCGCTGTTTACCGGAGTTTATGATATACGAGGACAAGCCGACGGGCTTGATATGTTTTTCATCACGCGTATTCCGAGAACAGTGGCGCTGATGCTTACGGGAGCTGCAATGTCAATGGCAGGACTCGTAATGCAACTGATTACCCAGAATCGCTTGGTAGAACCTACCACGACAGGAACGATTGAATGGTCTGGCTTAGGACTGATGTTTATTTATTTATTGTTCCCTGCACCAACCTTATTGCTAAGAATGACTGGTGCGATCATTTTTTCCTTTATAGGAACGATGATTTTCTTTTTGTTTTTAAGGAGAGTGAAACTTCGCTCGTCTTTAATTGTCCCGATTATTGGGATGATGCTTGGAGCTGTTATTTCTGCAATTTCCACGTTTATCGGTCTCGTTTTTCAAATGACGCAGAATATTGAAACTTGGTTTGTCGGTTCGTTTGCACCAATTCAAGTTGGAAGATATGAATATTTATGGTTGATTATTATCGTTACCGTACTGATTTTTATATATGCTAATAGGCTGACGTTGGCTGGACTCGGGGAAGATTTGGCAACAAGTCTCGGGGAGAATTATAACAGGATCGTGCTTCTCGGCACTGGGCTTATTTCTTTTGCAGTCGGAATTGTCGCAGCTGTCATTGGGAATTTACCTTTTTTAGGTTTAATTGTACCGAATATTGTTTCCATGTATCGAGGTGATGATTTGCGGAGCAATTTACCCTGGGTATGTGTGTTAGGGATGGGTACAATCACTCTTTGCGACATCGTTGCTCGAAGAATTATTATGCCTTTTGAAGTTCCTGTTTCTTTGATTCTTGGAACAGTGGGCTCAGTCGTATTTATTGCTATTTTATTGAGACGACGGAAACAAAGGAGGCTAGGATGAACGGATTGGAATGTAGATCAGCTAGAGCTTTTCGCTCTAAAAAGGAAGAAAAACGTTATTGGATTTTGTTGACGACATTGATTGCTTTGGGTGCTCTTGCGACCTATGGATTGTTGGTTTATAACAATCCGGTTCCAATCGATTCGCCTTCGTTTATTCCGGTTGTTAAAAGAAGAATCGCTGCTGTTGTGGCGATGCTTATTGCTGTCGTTTGTCAGAGTTTGTCGACCGTTGCTTTCCAATCGATTACCAATAATCGGATTATAACCCCTTCGCTTTTAGGGTTTGAAGCACTTTATTCGACAATTCACACTAGCACAATGTTTTTCTTTGGTGCCACTGTATTTATAGGTTTTAGTGGTATCGGATCATTTTTATTTCAAGTTATGGCTATGGTCTTATTGTGCTTGATACTGTATGGATGGTTGCTTTCCGGAAAGTATGGAAATTTACAGCTTATGCTTTTGGTCGGAATTATTATTGGAACGGGATTGAGGTCTTTGTCATCATTTATGAGAAGGCTGCTTGCACCATCGGAGTTTGATATTTTACAGGCAAGATTGTTTGGTTCTGTCAATAACGCGGATGCTGCATATTATCCATTTGTAATTCCGATTGTCATCGTTGTGGCAATCCTTCTGTTTTCTTATTCTAAGAGGTTAAATGTGTTGTCATTGGGAAAGGATGTCGCTACGTCTTTTGGGGTTAATCATCGAATGAGCGTAATTTATACGCTTGTATTAGTTTCTGTTTTGATGTCGATTTCGACAGCGTTGGTTGGACCGCTTACTTTCTTTGGATTTTTAGTGGCGACTTTAAGTTATCAGGCGGCACCAACGTATGACCACAGATATATTTTCCCAATGGCTCTCGCTATAGGTTTTTTGATAATGACGGCTGCATACTTTTTTATGTACCATATATTCAATGCTCAAGGCGTTGTTTCAGTTATTATTGAGCTGTTTGGTGGAATCATATTCTTAATGGTAATTTTAAGGAAGAGGGCGCTATGATAAAAATTGATAATGTTAAAAAATCGTATACTGATGAGGTAGAAATAGGACCTTTGAGTATTAATGTGCCAAAGGCCGGTCTCACTTCTTTAATTGGACCCAATGGAGCGGGAAAGTCTACGACACTTTTGATGATTGGCAGACTTTTGAATATTGATGAAGGTCAAATTGAGGTTGCCAATATGGATGTTTCTCAATCGAAATCAGCCGACTTGGCAAAAATTTTGACTATTTTGCGCCAAGAAAATCATTTTGTAACGAGGCTTACTGTCAGGCAATTAGCTGGGTTTGGGCGTTTCCCTTATTCTAAAGGAAGGTTAACGAAAGAGGATGAAGCGATTATTTCTAAATATATTGATTTTTTGGATTTGACGGATCTGGAAAATAGATATTTAGATGAGCTTTCCGGTGGGCAAAGGCAAAGAGCATATGTCGCGATGGTTCTGTGCCAAGAGACGGAATATGTACTTTTGGACGAGCCGCTGAACAATCTCGATGTCGCACGTTCTGTGCAAATGATGGAGCATTTGCGGCAAGCTGCTGATGAATTTGGCAGAACGATTCTGACTGTTATGCATGATATCAATTTTGCAGCCAAATATTCTGATAGAATTTGTGCGATGAAAGATGGACGAATTGCTGCTTTTGGAACAGTAGAAGAGGTTATGAATGCAGAAGTGTTGACAGAGATTTTTGAAACGAACATAGAAATTATTGAGGGGCCTTATGGTCCAATAGCGATTTATTAGTTTATCTTACTGTTACACGGTGATATCTTGGAAATATCGATAGTTTGATTGTGGAACTGCTTAAAAACGGTACAACGATAAGTTATTATGACTGTACAACAAACGAAGGGGCTGATAGCCTCCTTCGTTTGTTAATAATGCTACTCCGTGGTACAATAGAATATAATAAATAGCAACAGAAGTACGATTGGAGGGTGTTAATATTGGAGTATACTGTGAATTTAACATGGGATAATGAAGCTGCTGTATGGATTGCTACAAGTGAAACAATAGAAGGATTAGTTCTTGAATCAGGCTCATTAGACGCTCTTATAGAGCGTGTACGATTCGCTGTTCCTGAACTTTTATCTCTTAATCATAATAGCACTGTTGAAAAAACAATATCCCTTTGCTTTCGTTCTGAACGTCATGAGCAGGTGTATGTTTGATGGCGGAATACGAGAAAAAGGTAAGAAAGATACTCAAGCAAAATGGTTGTACATTTGTCAGGCATGGCAAGGGCGATCACGATATTTGGTATAGTCCTATAAAAAACATCAACTTCACAGTTGATGGGAAAATAAAATCAAGGCATACGGCGAACGAAATTATGAAGCAAAGCGGAATAAAATATCACTTTTAGGTGGGACTGTCCAATTAGTCTCTAAAATAAAAAGTTGGGCGAAAAAACATTTTTTCGTTCAACTTTTTACTTATCTGTTGTTGTAGAAAATCTATGAGGTGAATCCCTGCTACTTTCAGTAGATTGTTTTTTGTTTATAAGGTGCTAATTGTAATTTTTCGCAAAAGAGATAGGCTTTCATTATTGATGATCCTTATAGACCAATCGCGATTTATTAACTGTCATTTTCTAAACATGTTAAGTATATATTCAATTGATTAAGGTAATGATTCGATGATGCTGAAATTGTAGAGAGGGAATTTTGTAATGTCGATAGTTTGTTTTGTATTTCAGAAATTTTTAGATAGAAATTGAGTGTAATATTTGTGTTGGATTTATATCCAGATTTGTGGATTATCAGCATTTTTTCGGACAGTCCGTATCCTTTATCAAGAATCAACATTTTTTCACGTTCTATCAGATAATTTCCCATCAGTTGTTTTTCGGCATCCGACAATGAAGTATCTGCGAATAACCTGCTAATATACGAGAAGAGTTGATTCGCTTTTTCGTTCTGTGTTTTTAATAGTTTCCGATCAAATGGGTAATTCATGAAAAAGAACAAAGGGATTGCCGCATGCAGTTCAAGTCCACAGTCTTGCAGTATAGTGCGCATGTATGTGATATCGCGAATGATAACGTGCTCCGATTCACTTTTGGTGTTTATCAAGCTGATCGGGTCCATTAGGATACAGAAACCGTCGTCTTTTAAATTGTCAGCTATGTTGTTGATCGTAGCGATAAAATTGTTCTCGGATGTCATATGGAGCAAGACGTTGCTGGCGAAGATCAAGTCGTAGGATCCGTCGTAATGTTTGCTGTCGGAGATATCGCCGTGTATAAATTTGTATTGTGGATATTGCTTGCTGAGGGTAGCTGTGGATATTTGTGTGATATCGATGGCGCTGTATTCTGCTACATTTTTCTGTTTAAATAGTTCGGTGAAGATGCCAGTTCCCGGTCCGAATTCCAGTATCTTTAATGCGCTATCAGAGGGGAATAGCTCTGTCAGTGTATTTTCTAACATGGTAAGCCGCTTTTCATAGAGTAATTGATTGTATAGTTCACCAAGTCCCCAATAGCCTACGCTTTCTATGGAAAACTTTTTGTTGAGGCGAAAGTTCCAATAGCGGTTGTAGTCAAATTCTTTATTTAGTAGGGGATTGGGTGTTGTAGAGATATTAGATATAGAGGTATCTGTTATAGAAATATCTGAATTTACTATCGTGTCATTTGTCATACACATGTCTGCTATCATTCGGCGTATTTTCTCCAATTGTAACGGCAGCGCGTAGTGATCTTCGATGTAGCTCCTGTATTCGGATGGATTGTGGGTATTGGTTTTTAGCATTGCGACGAGGTCATCGATGGTGTTCCAAATATACGATTCTGGGTAAATTGATTTCGCGCCGACGAAATTATGGATTAAGGGTTGGATTCCTTTTGCCATTGCTTGCATGACGCTCATGTTTTGTGATTCTAATACGCTTGTGCAGAGGATGTATTGCTTGTCTTCCAGCCATTGGTTGAGGTCGGTTTGCCATCCGGCGAAAAGCACGTGATTTTCCAGATGCATTTCTTTGATCATTTGATTTAGGTACAAAGAATAGCGGGGTTCTTGGATTGTTCCGGCGATGTGCAGTCTGTAACGCTGATCGTGATTGTGGATTGCTTTGAATGCTTGTAAGAGTAGTAAAGGACTTTTTTTGTAATTGATATATCCAACATAGGCGATGTCGAAACCGGCTGGTTGGTCTTGAAAATCCCAACACTTGAGGTTTACCCCGTTAGGTATGGTGATTGCTTTCGTGTGGTCAATGGCAAAGGTATTGACGGTATATTCACGGATATGGTTGGCGACAAAGATCAATTTGTCTACGTTAGCCCAGCAGACCCGACTTGGATATGTTGTAAAGGCTTCGTAGCTATGCAAGCGGCAGATGATTTTCTTTTGTTTGGCGATTTCCCGCTGGCTTCCATAGATAATCAGATCGTCGCACCATTCAAACCAGCAGACGGTCGCCCAATGCATCCATTGATCAATCAATGGGTATTCCATATGGCTGCGGATTACGATTTTGCAAGTCTGATGATGGTTGGATAAATCTCTTATGATGTCATTGAGGAATGAATCACATTCTGCTCTGACGAAAAAGACAATCTTTTGTATGACATTTTGCTTTTCTTGGTGTATATCCATTATAAAACGCTCCCGTATTTAACATTATAAAAAGAATTTTTAGCTATCGGATAAGACGTCGCGTATGCAATGGTATATTATATTCATCTAAACATGGGATTGATTGAGGCAGCAGTGGAAAATATGTGGAAGAGGGGTTGAGGCGCAAAAATGTTGGGTGTAAGAGTGTTGGAGTGTCAAAGTGTTGAAGGGAACAGAATAGGGGATGCTGCTAACTACTTCATTGTAGCTTTGCCGCATCCCCGTTTATTTGTATCAATGTTTGGTTGAAATTTTAGAATTGTCCGCCTTCGACGACAACATCTTCCGGATCTACAGTATCACCGTATACAGGTCTTAATGTTTGTTCGTAGGCTTCATGGATAAATTGCTCTTTTGCCAGCTCAGTCAGTTGATCGTTGATCCAGTTGCGCAGTTCGTCATTGCCTTTTTTGACAGCCGGTGCAATCGCATCGAGGTCGCCGAGTGTCGAGACGCCCACTTCATAACCTGTGTTTTCTCTAGCCCAAGCGAACAGCAATGTGTTGTCATGGGCGAGTGCAGCTCCGCGTCCGTCTTTTAGTGCTTGGAATGCTTCTGTGTTTTGGTCAAATTTCAACAACTCGATTTCCGGATGATTTTTTGCAAAGTATGTTTCTGCTGTCGTTCCTTTATTGACGATTAGCGTTTTGCCTTGCAGGTCATCGACGGAGGTGATGACTTCACCCGTTGGCGAGACGATACCTAAAGCGACTTTCATGTACGGATTGGCAAAATCGACACGTTGTTTGCGTTCCTCAGTGACTGTAAAATTGGCGAGGATGATGTCTACTTTGTTCGATTCGAGGAACTCTACACGGCTTGCCGCTTCTACTAGTACAAATTCTACTTTTGATTCGTCTCCCAATAAATCTTTTGCAAAGCGCTTAGCGATATACACGTCAAATCCTTGGTTGTCGCCATTGGCATCGACGTATCCGAAAGGCGGTTTGTCACTGAATACTCCAATACGGATTGTACCTCTGTCTTCTATGGAAGCAATTGTCGATTCCGAAGACGATTTAGAGCATCCTGCAAATACTCCGATCGATAAAATCAATGATAAAGCTATAAGTACTATTTTTTTCGTGTGTTTCATTTTCTTCCAGCCCCTTTTTATTTTATTGGTAATTTTATTTATGTTGCTGAGAATCATTTGCTTTAATTAGCGATGATTCATGTTACTAGTAGCTAAACGTATTCAAGGTTACTGATAATTAAATGTGTTCAAGAACCGTTTCGCACGCTCGGTCTGCGGATTGTCGAAAAAGTCGGCAGGCGATGCGATGTCATTGATTTCGCCTTCATCCATAAATACGATGCGGTCGGCAACGGATTTGGCGAAGCCCATTTCATGTGTGACGATGCTCATTGTCATTCCTTGTTCGGCTAACCCAAGTATGACATCGAGTACTTCGCGCACCATTTCAGGGTCGAGCGCAGCCGTTACTTCGTCGAACAACATGATTTCTGGGTTCATACATAAAGAGCGGACAATCGCGACCCTTTGTTTTTGCCCGCCGGATAATTGCCGCGGGTAGGAATTCTTTCTGGACAGTAATCCAACTCTGTCGAGCAATTGCTCGGCTTGTGCCGTCGCCTCTTCTTTATGCCTTTTTTGGACCTTTAGCGGTCCGAGCAGGATGTTATCGATGATTGTCATATGCGGGAACAGGTCGTAGCTTTGGAATACCATGCCGATCTTTTGGCGTATTTCGTGCCACTTTGTCTGTTCGCCGATGATATTCACACCGCGCAATCTGATTTCACCGCCTTGCACAGGCTCCAGCCCGTTGAGACATCGCAGCAGCGTGCTTTTTCCGCAGCCGGACGGACCGAGAATGACGACGACTTCTCCATGGTTGACGGTCAGGTTGATGTTCTTCAATGCTGTGATGTCACCGTATGTCTTATGCAGATTGACGATTTCCAGTAAAGGAATTTTAGCTTCTGCGTTCATAGTTTCCTCCTTTTCGATAATGGATCCGATGACTGACCATTTATTGTTCCCACCGTGTTTCTAGTTTTTTCGATAGTAGCGAGATGGGGTAACAGACGACGAAATATAAAACGAAAATCAGTGTGTATACCCAGAAGGAAGCAAGTGGGTTGTTCAAAATTGAAACTTCTATAATTTGCTGTCCGACTTTGACGACTTCGACGACGCCGATCAATACGACGAGCGAGGTTGTCTTGATCATCCGGGTCACGAGATTCATCGCTGCCGGTACAATTCGACGTACGGCTTGCGGTATGATCACGTAATAGTAGGATTGGATCTTATTCAGTCCAATCGCTTTCGCCGATTCCATCTGATGCTTAGGAAGAGATTGGACGGCGCCCCTGACAAGATCGCCCATTTCTGCCGTACCCCATAAAGAAAATACGACGATGGAAGAAAGTTCTGCTTCTATGTGGATGTTCAATAATCTCGGCAGTCCGAAGTGGAAGACAAACAGCCAGACGAGAATCGGGATAATGCGGATCATTTCCAAATAAATACGGCAAAGCAATCTGATCACATTGGAACGTGAGGTCATGATGATACCCAAGATGATACCTAGTACACATGATATGATGACGGCGATCAGTGAGATTTTTGCCGATACGATCAGCCCTTCGAATAACCGTTCTAGATTTCTACCGCTCGTCAAGACTTCAATTCCCGAATTCAGCATGGCGCACGCTCCTTTCTAAACGAGATAATAGGAGCGAGATCGGCAGCAGAATGATCAGATAGGAGATGACGAGCATTGTCAGTGCTTCGTTTGTCGCATAGTACATCCCCATAAGTTCTTTGGCCACGTAGACGAGGTCGGCTAGGGCGACGACGCTGAACAGGGAAGTTTCTTTCAATAGAAAGATTCCATTTGCCCCGAGTGACGGCAGTGCCACGGAAAATGCCTGGGGCAAAATGATATAACGTATCAACTGCGGCTTTGATAAACCGATGCTCAGCCCCGATTCTAATTGCGTTTTGCTTACGGCTTCCAGTCCGCTGCGGAACGATTCCGCCATGTAGCTGCCTCCCAAAAACGTTAGCCCGATTACGGCGCATTGTTCGGCGCTCAATTTGATGCCAATCTGCGGCAGCCCATAATACAGGAAAAACAGTTGCACAAGCAGCGGCGTGTTTCGCGACAGTTCTATATACACTCTGGCGATTGTTTTCAGGATGCGTATTTTATAAAAAATGACGATGCTGCAAAGCAGTCCTATGATCAATGAAAAGATGATGCCAGTAACTCCTAACCGCAATGTCAACAGGGCTGCTTTACCATACAGTGGCATATTGGCAATTACGAATTCCCATGAAAAGCTCAATAACTCCTCTCCTTTTTTACCTGACTAACTTTGATTTAATTCATAGTTTTTTGATGTGAATAAAATGAATTGTAAATCCTGAGGGGTTGTTTGTCAAGTGTTATCTTGCATGTTATATGTATATTCATTGACAGTGGATTCCATTAATAGAAATGAAGCAGCCTTTGCATTCCAGTTTGACTTTGAATGCAAAGGCTGTGTTTCAGGGGAATTTATAGGCTGTTCGTGTACGGCGTTATATTGTGTCGAGCACGAGGTAAGGCGGATGTTTGACGAGATAGGTAAGATTTCTGTTTTTGAATGTGATGTGAAGACCGTGATTGCCTTTGGATGGTGAGCGCCATTTTCTGTGAAAAGGCGTGACGTTTACGGTCCATTCCGGTCGATTCGCTGCATGTTTTGTCTGGACAAATATCTTTTTGGAACGTAACGGGGTGGCACCCTTTTTCATAGATCGTATATTCCATGCAGATACGATTTCTCTGGCTGTGACGATTGTCGAGGTTTGCAGCCGTGGTAATTGTACGTGCAGTGCCATAGAAACGACGGACATGTCACGTGGTATGGCGGAAAGGTTAAAGGCAATAAACAATGTGTTGCCGCGAATAAAATATTTATTTGGCAGAAAGAACATTTTTTTCTCCAATGAAATCAAAGGGAAGCAGCTCCTTTCACGCTAGATTGGCGTAGATTGTCAAAAGTTTATCGACGACGACGTCTCGCGAGTGGTATTTTTCGGCATATTGACGACCTTGGATTCCCAAAGTATTTCGCAAAGCAGGATTTTCAATCAAGGTACGCAGTTGTTCTGTGATCGTGGCGGGATTGGCATTGACGACCGGGATGTCTGCCGGGAATGTCGGGACCAGGTCGGGACGAATGTAGCTGATGACCGGTTTGCCTAATGCCATTGACTCTACACAGAGTAAGCCGTGGGAGCCGCAGAGTATTTGATCGATGATGATGTCGGCGTCTCGGTATAGCTGAATGACTTGTGCGTGATTCAATTTTTCCAACCGTTTATATTCGAAATCATGGGTCAGGCGCAAATGGGCGATTGCCGTCTCGATATACATTGTCCCTTTAAATTCAGGATTGGTCGGCGCATGTAATATTAATGGGCGCGTCTTATTGATATCCGGGTAGTGTGGTGGAAATTTTTCGAGATCGATTGCCAAAGGCAGGATGTGCACATTTTTGTAATAGGGAGTGACGTAGGGTAAGACTTCATGGTCTTGCACGATGGCATCAGATATATGCAATGCTAAATTAGCCAATCTAGTGCCGATGATATGATTGGGTGGAGAATCACCTGTGTATACATAAGGGTTGTTGATTCTGGCGAGATCGTGGAATCGCACGTCATTTCCCCAATGATGCATGACGGCTTTTTTGCCGGCGGCTTTAATCCGGGCTAGGTCTGTGTAATTTGACCAGATGGTTGCTCCGTAATGGTAGTGAAATATGTCGTGAAAATTCAAAATTGTCTCGAACATTTCTTGTATTTTTCCGGCGTCTGTGTTGATTAGATGTTCCTGGTAACCTAAATAGGAATGAAACGTATTGTAACCGGTGGCAATATGTCCACGTTTTTTCAGAGCACCGCACAATATCCCCATTTGTCCGGCGATTTCGACGATTCCGTGAAAGATTTTCATTGTATGATCCGCTCCTTTTCGATCCAACGGAGTGTTTCTGTCAGTCCGGCTATCAGGGAATATTGGGTGTCCCATTGCAGTGCTTCTCTTATTTTGTCGGCATTGATACTGCGGCGTGCGATGATATCGATTGAGCGCTTCGGCAGATGAATGATCGAGGCTTCGGTCGCCCCCGTGATGTTTTGGATATGGTTGGCTAATGTCAAAATCGGTGTCTCAATACCTGTGCCGACATTGTAAATTTGACCGATGGCTTCGGGTCTGGTCGCTGAGAGTAGGATAGCATTCAATGTATCGGCGATGTAGGTGAAATCGCGCGTCTGTTGACCGTCGCCATAGATTGGCAAGGGATCGCCGTTTAAGGAGGCTTCGAAGAATTTGGCGACGACTCCGCAATAGGGGTTTGTCGTCGTCTGTCCCGGACCATATACGTTAGATAGGCGCAGTACGGTAATCGGCAAGGAGTACATATGGTAGAAAACACTGCAATAATGTTCTGCGGAAAATTTGCTGGCAGCGTAGGGGAGGCGGATTTTGTAATATGTCTCCGGCGTTGGGAGAATTTCCGCTTCGCTGTAAATCGATGCCGTTGATGTGTATACAATCCGTTTCAGCGTTTTCCCATATGTCTTGGCAGCATGTAAGAGGATGTATTGACCGTATAAATTTGTATGGAAATCAAGCTCCATGTCGTCTACGGATTTCACGAGATTGGAGCAGGCAAGGTGAAAAACGTAGTCTATTTTCGGCATGATCTCCCGCAGGAGATATTTATCGGTGACGCTGCCTTTGATGAATACAATTTTCGATGAATTTGGTATATTATTCAAGTTTCCCGTCGATAGATTGTCAATGACGTAAATTTTACTGGATTGGGGGAGCAATTGTTTGATCAATTGTGAACCTATGAAACCGGCACCGCCGGATACGAGAACGGTATTGAGGTTCATGTCTATCGCTCCTCTATTAAATATTCGCCCGTCGCTGTTTTACTAATGGGGCTACGTAATTCAATTAGTGGCTCCACACAATGCCATAGGGCGAGCAAATGTTGTTGATAGGTGTGTTGTGTTAGCACTTTGGCGCGTGCATTGGCGCCGATTTGGTGACGCAGCTCAGGATGGGCAAGATAATAGTCTACTAATTCTAATGTTTCTTCCGGCGAGCTGGTGAGAATGATTTCATGTTTATCTTGAAATAGTTCTGTCAACGCGCTGGTTCTGCTGGCGATCATACAGGCACCGCTGCCCAAAATTTCAAATGTCCGCTGTGTGACTTGATCATCGGCATTCTGTACGCCGAGTACTATTTTGGAAGAACGGTAGATCGACGAAGATTTTTTGTAAGGCAAATGGCCTTGCAGCCAATCATTTGGCACGATTGCGCCGAATTCCTGTTTGATTTGTGCCCGGTCTTTTTTCCATCCTGAGCCCCAGATATGTGTTTTTTTATTGGCGCGTATCAGCGGGAATAAGAGATGCTGCAAGCTATCAAATCGATAGGTTCTGGTAAATAGGTGGGTCGTGCCGACAAATGCGATATTATAGATTTCCTGGTCGGTTTTTTGCTTTGCTGGGAATAGCCGGGGATTGCAGGCAAAGTTCAAATAACTCGCAGGGATGCCGTATTGCTCATATTTTTCGACGCAGGCAGGATGGATCGTCCAGACGTAGTCAGGTTTTGCTTTTTGTACGACTTGAATTGACCATGTGTCATGGTGAATCATATCTTCGGTTGCCCAATAGATATGAAACAACCGGTATTTTTGGCATAACGTAGGAAGTCGCTCCAAAAAGCCGCCGAATAGTGCGTGGTTATATCCGACGGTCATTAAAATATCCGGCTTGAAGTAAGCAATTCCTGCTTCGACTTCTTTGGGATCCCAAGAAGATTGGTAGAAAATTTGGTGACCCAATTGCGCTAAGGAATCGCCGATACTGTTTAAACAGTACGACCGGTGGTCGAGTATAAATATTTTGTATGTTCGCATTGCCCGTCAGTTCTCCTCCTCGCTGTCAATCTGTTTATACAGCATTATATTCAGAGGATGATGTTGCCGTCAGGGATACTAGCTGAGATCGTGGAAACTTACTTGTTTTTTACAGATGGGCGGCTAGGTAGAGAAGGATTAAATGAAGTGGGTAGAACCAATAAAAGAGGTATTTGTTCATAGAGATATTGACCGGCAGGCTGTTAGTATACCAGATCAAAAACGTCGCTAAGACGGAAGTCATTTGATAGGTGACATCGATTGACATACTGTAAAGATAGGTTATGACTAATTGGGTGGCTATGAGTAGGATTCTGTTGTTTTTCAGGAAGAAATAGACGGACGGCAAAAGAACCCCGAATATGCCATAGGAAATGGGGGCGACGTAGGCGATACCAAGGAGCAATGCACCGGCGATGTAATTTTTTTTTGCGAAGCAGTGGATCACCAGTAAAGACAGCCATAGGGTGAAGAAAATATTCAGCCGCCATGTGTCGAAAAGCATGGAGTAAGGAGCTTGTGAAATCAACGCAAATAAGAACAGGCGCAAGCTGTATTTTTTCCATGATGATGTATAGAAGTATCCCTCGGCGATACAATAAGCGAAAAGTGGGAAGCTTAATCGACCGACGACGCGGAATAATAAGTTTTCAGGGAAAAATACGGCTCCGATATGGTCAATTAGCATCAGCAAAACGGCGAGAATTTTCAGAAAATCATTTTTTCTATTCATATAGGAGTGTCCTTTGCGATGGAGTTTGCTCATTAGCGTAATTTTCGTTATGATAGTATAGTAACAAAAATCCGGAGTATCGGATAGAGGAAATCGGAAACTCTCAACAGGATTGGGTTGCAGTGATGACGGGAAACGCTATATAATAAGGTTATCTATTTTTAAGAGTGACTGGTGTTACTGCGATATTACTATACATAGAAGTGAATTTGTTTGAGAAAGTAGGAGGATCTTTATGACAGAAACGACAAAAAAATCTTTGATGAGCGGCATGCGACCTACGGGCGAATTGCATTTGGGGAACTATTTCGGTGCGTTACAGAATTTTGTCTCGTTGCAGGACGAGTATGATTGCTTTTTTTCGATTGTTGACTGGCATGCATTGACGACGGCGTACCAAGAAGTAGATCAATTGGAGAATCGTGTGTTTGAATTGGCTTGTGACTGGTTGGCGGCAGGACTTGATCCGGAGAAATGTGCAATTTTTAGACAGTCGGATATTAAAGAAATTGCCGAATTGCATCTGTTGCTGTCAATGATTATCCCGTTGCCATGGTTGGAAAGGGTGCCGACATATAAAGATCAGTTGCAGCAGTTGAAAGAAAAGGAAATTAACACATATGGATTTCTCGGCTATCCATTGTTACAGGCTGCAGATATCCTCGTATGCAACGCAGAAGTTGTCCCGGTCGGAGAGGATCAGTTGCCACATATTGAATTGACACGGGAAGTCGTCAGAAGATTTAATTTCTTATACGAGCAAGATGTATTTGTAGAACCGGCTGCGAAACTGACTGAATTCAAAGTACTGCCCGGTTTGGATAACCGCAAAATGAGCAAGAGTTATAAGAATTACATACGCATGACGGCAAGTCCGGAAGAAGTCAATCAAAAAGTCCGCACAATGGTTACGGATCCAAATCGCGTACGCAAGGACGATCCAGGGAACCCTGAAATTTGTAGTGTCTATGCGTATCATAAGCTATTCAACCCGGAGATTGTCGACGGGATCGGCAGTGCATGCAGAGCCGGAACTATCGGATGTACACAGTGCAAGAAACAGTTAGCAGATACGTTGGTGGAAGTCATTCAACCGATGCACGAGAAAAAGCAGCAGTTGGTGAGCAACCCACAATACATCCGTGAGGTATTAGATGAAGGGGCGAGAAAGACACGCATCAAGGCACATAGTGTGATGGAGAATGTCAGAAATGTTCTGGGGACTCGGTAAATGGCGTACAGTGTGCAATTGGAGAGTTTCCAAGGACCGCTCGATTTGCTATTGCACTTGATCGACAAAGCGGAAGTCGATATCTACGATATATCGATTAACGAAATTACCGAGCAGTATTTGGCATATTTGCGTGAAATGCAGCGTTTAGAGCTGGACATAGCCAGTGAATTTATTCTCATGGCGGCCACGTTATTGTCGATTAAAAGTCGAAAATTACTGCCGAAGCCGATTGAAATCGTGCCGTATGATTTGGAGTATGAGGAATACGATCCCCAAGAAGAATTGATGATGCGTTTAATTGAATATAAGAAATACAGAAACATGACCGATATCTTGAAGGAACGCGAGAATCACCGCGGTCTGTACCTTGCGAAACCGCCTTCGTCGCTGGAGCGATTTAGTGATCAGGAGATGGAAACGACGGTGGAGGGGATATCGATTTACGATTTGGTCGCCGCGTATATTCAGGGATTCCATCGCAGGAACAAACCGCCGTCGATTGCGACGATCCAAAAAGATGAGGTATCTGTAGAAGAGAAAATAGCGTATATTCGCACACGCATTCAGCAGCAAGAGACACTTGTTTTCTCCAAATTGCTGGAAATGCGCAGCAGCAATGAAATTGTCGCGACATTATTGGCGATTCTCGAATTGATGAAAAGCCGTGAAGTGACATGTATACAGGATCGACTGTTTGAAGATTTTATTATCATACCGACGGTACACTAGAGAATTGGGTGGAGAGGAACGAAATGGACGATACAGAAAGAAAGCGGATTATGGAAGGCGTGCTGTATTTAGCCGGAGAGGAAGGAACGACGGCAAAGCAGATCGCTTATGTGTTGGAGACGGATGAAGAGGACGCCGTCGATCTGTTGTACGATTTGCAGTCGGATTTCGTCAGGCAAAACCGCGGATTACAGATCATTGAATTGGGCGATGTGTTTCAACTAGTGACATGTGCGGAGCATGCCGAGTATTATGAAAAGCTGGCGAAGCAGAATCAGCAATCGATGTTATCACAGGCGGCTTTGGAAACACTGGCGATTATCGCGTACCGCCAGCCGATTACTCGTTCGCAGGTGGAAGAGGTTCGCGGGGTGAAGTCGGAAAAGGCGATCCATACGTTATTGCAGCGCAATTTAATTGAAGAGGCTGGCAGAAGGGAGGGCATCGGCAGAGCGCGTTTGTATAAGACGAGTGCAGACTTCCTTGACTGTTTTGGTCTGAAAAACTTGCACGATTTGCCGCCGATCCCTGACCTGACAATCGAAGAGGAAGAGCAAATCCGCAGCTTATTCGAAGAAGATCGTGTCTGATTAATAGAAGAAAAATATGGCAATACTGAACTAGTATAAGGACGATACTGTATTATCCAATGATGGGGGATGCGCGTATGCTCTGGTGCTGGTTCTTTTTGCTGTTGTTCGGCTTGTTACTCGGATTTATTTTATTTGTTAACTCTACTGTAGAACTGACATTACAGCGCAATGGCGATGAGAAGGATTATATCGCAGTCGCTGTGGTGATCAGTCATCTGATAAAAATTAAAAAGGAATTCCCGATGCTGGAGATTGTCCATCATGGACATAAATTCGGCGTGCATTGGAAAGATGTCACGCGGATTCTATCGACGGGAGTCAGCGACCAGGAGCATGAGGTCAGCTTCTCCGCAATTAAGCGAGCGATGGATCATATGCAAAATTTTATCAAGCAGATGCATAACGTCCGTGGCAAGCTCAAAGATACGCTGCGAGGATTCCATCTCGTGCAATTTCGCTGGAATACCGTCATTGGCATCGATGATGCGGCGATAGCCGCGCCTTTTACGGGATTTGTATGGGCAATCAAGGGAATTTTATTGCAGCATCTATTCTCGTTACTCGCCTTGGAGGCATCGCCGGACATCAGTGTCATACCGGATTACAAACGAAATTATTATCAGACGAAACTTCACTGTATATTCCAATTTAAGGTAGGCTATGCTATATATGCAGGGCTAAGGCTCTTATATTTGTACAAGAAAGGGGTTCGTCATGGCAGAACATCCAATTCAGAGTTTAATGACTGTTGCAATGGATAATATTAAAGGAATGATAGATGTCAATACGATGATCGGTGATGCGGTGGAGGCGCCTGACGGGAGTATTATTATTCCTGTATCACGCGTCGGATTCGGATTTGCTGCCGGCGGAACGGAGTTCGATATCGGCGAACAAAAAGAGCAGACAGGCTATCCGTTTGGCGGTGGCAGCGGCGGCGGGGTGTCGATTTCTCCGATGGCATTTCTGATCATCCGTGAGGGAGATATACGGCTGTTGTCATTTGATCATAATGCATATTTGTTTGACCGAATCCTCGACATGGCGCCGGAGTTTGTCGAGAAAATTAGACAAGCGACAGATAAGAAAAACAAGTTGTAGTATAGACAGAGCCGTAGCTAGCGGATCGACGAAGTTCCTAGAGTTGGATAAACAGGGTGTAGATAGTAAAACTGAGAGTAGCGTAGAGGCAAACAAGTCGCTTGTTGTCCTTGACGCTACTCTCAGTTTTATTTTTTAGGAAATTAGGACAGAGTACCGTCTATCAAAGGGTAGAGCTGACGGTCTTCGCGGTTGGTTCTGTCGATGATCAATTGGAACATTTTTTTGGCTTCGACTGTAAAAGTGCCTTCATTTTGCAGGATTTTTGAAGCCGTATTAAAGTTCTGTACGAACTGACCGAGTTTGTCGGCAAGTCCACCCATTTCCTGATTGAATTTTTGTGCCGTGTTTTTTACAGATGAATTCTCGCTATTCATTAAAGAAGGGTAAAGAAATTGGTCTTCGGACATGAGGTGCATTTTTAGTTTACCCGACAATGAATTAATTTGAAAAGCGATTTCTTTCGCATTGTTCTTCAAGTCTTGCCCAGCAAGGGTATCAATCTGTTGGATTAGCGCAAGGATGTCGCTATGTTGTTTTTTTAACTTATCTACATTACTCATATGTATCTCCTCCGTAGTTCTATATGTAGTATTTAATAGATCGTGCTGCTTATTGACTAGCAGTTAGCACGATTCTAGCATATGCGTCTACATCCGATCAAGAAATTTGCTCTCTGCTTGTATGAAAGGGCTTGTTTTTTTCGTTCTACTCATTGCAGACAGGTCATATAGTATGGGTAGTGGGAGGAGTGAACAAGTTATGTTGCCAAATCATGGATGTCTATCAAAGTCAGTTATTAAAGGTTTGTTGATCGTTATTTGTGTCTTATTAATTGCCGGAAGCCCAGGGGTAGGAAATGCGGTGGCTATCAGCGCCCAAACGGCAGCGTTAGTTGATGTGGAAAGCGGTCGGGTTCTTTATACAAAGAATGAAAGGCAGCAGATGAAGATTGCGTCTTTGACGAAAATCATGACGGCAATTGTAGCGATTGAAAACGCTGACCTCAACAGTATTGTTAAAACGAGTAATAAAGCGTCTGGAGTCGAAGGCTCCTCTATATATTTGAAAGTCGATGAAAAGATGAAGTTGCATGATATGTTGTATGGATTGATGTTACGTTCCGGTAATGATGCTGCCACGGCAATTGCCGAGCATGTCAGCGGTAGTATGGAAGATTTCGTCGTCAAGATGAATGAAAAGGCAGTGGAAATCGGCATGACGAATACGAAATTTACCAATCCCCATGGACTTGATTGGGGTGAAGGCAACTATTCGACGGCAGCCGATATGGGAACGCTGCTGGCGTACTGTTTGCGCAATCCTGTATTTAAAGAAATCGTCAGCACGAAGGTGAAAAAGGTTCCCTGGGACGGAGAAGAATACGATCGGATTTTTTATAACAAAAATAAAATGCTCAATTTATATCCGGGCGGTGACGGAGTTAAAACGGGCTACACGGTGAGAGCCGGTCGCTGCTTGGCGTCTTCAGCCAGCAGAGATAATTGGCAATTGGCGACGATCGTGCTCAATGCACCGGACTGGTGGAGAGATTCATCCAATCTGCTTGATTACGGTTTTACGACATACAAAAGGGAACCAGTTTTACAGATTAACAAACCGTTGCAGAAAGTCAGCGTGAAGAAGGGCAAAGAAGATAACATCCATGTCGTGGCGACAAAGGAAATTTTCTATCCTGTGACAGAAGAGGAAAAGGATCAATTTTCTTATGAATGGAAAATCCCTGAATCTGTAAAAGCTCCGATCAAAAAGGATCAGCAAATTGGTAATGTTGTCGTCAGCTTTCAGGAAGAAATTATAGCGATTATTCCATTGTATAGTGACCGCGAAGTCGAGAAGAAGAGCTTATTTGAGCGGTTCTTAGGTATCTTTCGATGATTAATGCAATTTGGCTGTTTTTCATTGTTTGTGGTGTCGGTTATGCAGGCATCAACGGGAATATGGAGAAAGTCACAGATTCTGTACTCAGAGGCGCGGAACTGGGAGTTGGCGTATGTCTCGGACTGATCAGTATTATGATTTTTTGGTTGGGAATTGTGAAAATTGCCGAAGAAGCGAAATTGATTGAAAAGTTGTCCAATGTACTCGGACCGGCGGTCAGCTATTTATTTCCAGAAGTGCCGAAGAATCACCCGGCGATGGGCTATATTCTGTCAAATATCAGTGCCAATTTATTGGGGATCGGCAATGCGGCGACACCATTGGGGTTGAAAGCGATGGAGGAATTGCAGAACTTAAACCGCAATCATAAAGAGGTGGCGAGCAAAGCCATGTGCACGTTGCTGGCAATCAACACCTCAGGCATTACGTTGATACCGACGACAATCATCGGATTGCGCTTGAAATTTGATTCGGTGGATCCTACGGAAATCGTATTCACAACCCTGTTTACGACAATTGTCGCGTTTATTGTCGCAATTCTTGCAGATAAATATTTTCGCAGGAGAAACAAACATATGCATTAACCTGAATTAAGAACTTGCTTCAAGGAGGATATTGCAATGCTCTCAGTCATTGGAACGCTATCGTCATGGGCAATCCCGGTTATGGTCGTGGGAATTCCATTGTACGCGTATGTCTTTAAAAAAGTTCCTGTCTATGAGACGTTTATTGAAGGAGCGAAGGAAGGGTTCGGCATGGCTGTTTCGATTATGCCGCATTTGGTTGGGATGATCGTCGCCATCACCGTATTTCGGGAATCGGGGGCATTGGATTTTTTTTTATCACTAGTTGCGCCTGTCCTAGAACCGTTGATGATTCCTAAAGAAGCGTTGCCTTTAGGAATCATCCGCGCCATTTCCGGCAGTGCCGCACTAGGGATCACCACCGATATCCTCAATACCTACGGACCGGATTCGCTGCTCGGTCGGATTGCATGCACAATTCAAGGCAGCGCCGATACGACGCTTTATGTGCTGACAGTGTACTTCGGCAGCGTAGGGATCAAGAAGATAGGTTATTCTTTGAAAGTAGGATTGTTGGCGGATTTGGCGGGATTTCTGGCTGCTGTGTATATCTGTTTGCTGGTGTTCGGGCAATAATTGACGAATAAAAAAGTCTAGCTCCTGTTATAAGCAGGGACTAGACCTTTTTATTTGCAGCACTACCATGATCAAATACCATTTCTTGACTTCCATTGTTTATTCTCTGCGAGATTTGGTGTAGAATAGGAGAGGATATTGTTAAAGCACTATTGATCGATTATTGAACGGCATGAAATTAAAATATGATTACATAGAAAAGGTGAAGAGCATTTGGAACGATTGCAAAAGTATATGGCAGCTTGTGGAGTTGCGTCGCGAAGAAAGTGTGAGACATTAATTGAGGATGGGGCGGTCGAAGTCAATGGTGAGATTGTCACGGAGCTTGGCTATAAAGTTGATCCGCAGACAGATATTGTCAAAGTCAATGGACAGATAATCGGCTTATCGAACAAAGTGTATATTTTAATGCATAAGCCACGGGGATATGTGACGACTGTGTCTGATCCGGAAAATCGCAGAACGGTGATTGATTTAATAACGGATATCGAAGATCGTGTTTATCCGGTAGGCAGACTGGATTACAACACGAGTGGATTGTTATTGCTCACGAACGATGGCGAACTCACGAATCACATGACTCATCCGAGTTATGAATTGGACAAGACCTATGTGGCAAAGGTGGAAGGGATCGTCGGCGATGAGGCTTTGCATATGTTGGCAACAGGTGTGATGTTAGAGGATGGCATGACGGCTCCTGCGAAGGTGACGTTGCTGAAAACAGAAGATGAGGTGTCGGTGTTAGAAATTACGATTCACGAGGGACGGAATCGTCAAATTCGCAGGATGCTGGAAGAGGTCGGACATCCCGTATTGGTACTTCGGCGTGAGAAAATTGGTTTTCTGACGTTGCGTAATTTGCGTTCCGGGATGTACCGTCATCTCGAAGCCGATGAAGTCAAGAAATTGAAAAAGATTACAGGTGTTTCGCAGGAATAGATGGGGAGGTAAGGAAATGGCGCTGGGAGAAAAAATCTTGGTAGTCGATGATGAAGATCGCATTCGCACATTATTGCGTCTGTATTTGGAGAGGGAAGGATATGAAGTCGATGAAGCGGAAGAGGGCAGTGGCGCTTATGAGAAAATATGCAATCAGGAATACGATTTGTTGATTCTCGATATTATGTTGCCAGGTATGGATGGATGGGAAATTTGTGCGAAAGTGCGCAAAGAAAAAACTCTGCCAATTATCTTGCTGACTGCGAAAGGGGAAGAAGAGAATCGCATCCAAGGGTTTGAATTAGGTGCTGATGATTATGTGGTGAAACCGTTCAGCCCCCGGGAAGTGGTAATGCGCGTCAAGGCTTTGTTGAAGCGTTCTTCGGCGACGGCATATTTACAAACAGATAACCAATCTTCGAATGTGTTGATTTTTCCCGATATTATCATTGATGACGATGCCCATTCTGTCCATATTGACGGTCACGAAGTCGGCTTAACTCCTAAAGAATACGATCTGTTATTTTATATGGCGAAAAAACCGGAGAAGGTTTTCAGCCGAGAAGAGCTGTTAAAAGAGGTATGGGAATATGATTTCTTCGGAGATTTGCGGACAGTCGATACCCATGTGAAGCGATTGCGTGAGAAGATCGGTAGGGTATCAACCGAAGCGGAAC